>CANLCJ010000135.1 GCA_947489085.1 uncultured Flavobacteriaceae bacterium | reverse complement strand
TTAGGTTTAATAAACTAATCATCTTATTAGATGCATATTGCACACCTCTATCTGAATGAAAAATATGATTATTAGTTTAGTACATGACAAAAATGACATAAATCATTAATTTTCAAACAAATAGGTGTTAATTTAGTTGTATAAAATACTGGAATTCAGTATATTAAAGTGTTATTCTCACATAATGACTTTAAAAAAGAACTC
>CANLCJ010000134.1 GCA_947489085.1 uncultured Flavobacteriaceae bacterium | reverse complement strand
AAGAACTAGAATTAAGAATTATAAACAATAAAAAAGTAGCATAAAAAATAGTACCAAATTTATTGGGTAGTCCAGTCATTATTTTATAAACTACAAAGGTTCAACATATCAAATCTGTACGTTTAGCATGTACTTTTGACACTATCCCGTAAAGTGTGTAAATAAAATTTATCGAGGGTTTAACTTTTTTAGAGTTGAACCCTTTCTTCAAATA
>CANLCJ010000133.1 GCA_947489085.1 uncultured Flavobacteriaceae bacterium | reverse complement strand
AAAATATATTAAATAGGGGTTTTACTAGTAGTCAATTAGGCGAAAAATGGGTCTCAGATATTACTTATATTAAAGTATGAAGCGGGTGGAATTACCTAACAACTATTTTAGATTTAGCAGATAGAAAAATAGTAGCTTGGACTAATCATTCCCCCAAAAATAGGACAGTAAATTAAGTTCAAAAAAAACATTAAATTTACTGATATGACACGAAGAA
>CANLCJ010000132.1 GCA_947489085.1 uncultured Flavobacteriaceae bacterium | reverse complement strand
ATGTCATAGCCAAGTAGTACTAATAACCCATAAGCTTATTGTACGCCTGTTTTTTTAAAATAGGAGTTATAAAAAATCACAAATTATACATTATAGTGTTTCCACTATACAAGCTCATGATCTTATTTCAGTATGTTAACATATAAGATCCTGAATCTAATTCAGGATAAAAACTTAAGGTGGTTATAGCGATGGGGCTCACCTCTTACCATTCCGAACAGAGA
>CANLCJ010000131.1 GCA_947489085.1 uncultured Flavobacteriaceae bacterium | reverse complement strand
CCATCTAAAGCCATAGAAGGGTTTATGCCACTAGGCCGACAGTATGGCTTTGTGTTTAACCCCAGTAATCTAGCAAAAACCATAGCCCACGAATTGGGGCATGGCGTATTTGGGCTACAGCACCCGTGGGATACTTACAATTTTGAACCAGGCCAAACCGATTGGCTTATGGATAACAGTACCAATGGTACAGCTTTAAACCATATGGACTGGGAGCAAATGCA
>CANLCJ010000130.1 GCA_947489085.1 uncultured Flavobacteriaceae bacterium | reverse complement strand
TTTTCGGAAACTGTCCAAGGCGTACCGTTTTTATCGGTTATGGTTACGTCTTTACCGCCTGGGATGATATCTTCCTCGCCATTGGTGCCTTTTACCACTATGGCTCCAAATTCGTTAATGCTTACCTCTTTTATTTCGTAATCTAGCGTGATGTCTTGGGTAAGACCTCCATCTCCGTTAATTCCTTTTGCAACGTTTGTGTTTATGTCCACCACCAAACTTGC
>CANLCJ010000129.1 GCA_947489085.1 uncultured Flavobacteriaceae bacterium | reverse complement strand
GTGCACCCCCAAACCGCATTTTTAAGCAGCCCACCATTATACCAAACCACCACCAGAGCCACCACCTTAGTATACGGCCCCGCCCAACCCCCACTATTAAACAACAAACGCTACGCCTGGCGCATACGTGCCAAAGCCCTGCAAGGCGCAGAAGAAATAGGGCTGTTTCGCAACAATGGCGAAAGCGAAATCTATTGGTTTAGTAAAACCGAAACCTGTGCCACACCCAC
>CANLCJ010000128.1 GCA_947489085.1 uncultured Flavobacteriaceae bacterium | reverse complement strand
TAAATATAGCAGCATAAAATTAGATATTTGAACTTAAATAGACTGCTAAATTGTCCTAAACAAAGGGGGAATTATACTATGTCTAAGCTAATTTTTTTGCCTTATTTCAAAAAATTTAGTGCTGTTGTAACCAAAATAGAGTTAAACGCTAATGCAACAGTTTTATACCAATTTAAATATTAAATGTCGTATTAAAACTATTCAAATAGTGTTTATTACTCACAATAGATTTTA
>CANLCJ010000127.1 GCA_947489085.1 uncultured Flavobacteriaceae bacterium | reverse complement strand
TATTCCTATAATCTCTACGTTTGTAGCTGTAGGTATAGCCCCAAAAAAATACCTGCTCTCATAACGCCATGAAAAAATCCTACATTACTTTCGTGTTGCTGCTCTTAAGTTTTGCAACCTTAGCCCAGCGCTTCCCCATAAATGTAGTGCCCACAGTAAGCCCCCCCGCCCCTGTAAACCTCTACAATTATGCCGATGCCAGCACCCTAAACAGTCCCTTACGTGTGCAACTGCGCTT
>CANLCJ010000126.1 GCA_947489085.1 uncultured Flavobacteriaceae bacterium | reverse complement strand
TAGTCACACACTTTGATTTATTAAAACATGAATTACAAGATTCAAAACTTCATTTGTATTTTGAAGAAAGCCCTAAACCTCCAGAAGAGTTTTCTAAAGAATTAATTGTTTCTCACGGCTTTCATAAACAAATTACTATTCAAGATTTTCCATTACGCGGAAAGACAGTATTGCTTCACATTAAACGTCGTAGGTGGCTGAATAAAGCAACTCATAAAGTAGTTCAAAGAGATTGGAGTTTAGTAGC
>CANLCJ010000125.1 GCA_947489085.1 uncultured Flavobacteriaceae bacterium | reverse complement strand
ATTCTTTAATCGGTGTATTTAAAACTTTTCCCATGATGGAAAGTTAATTAAAAATCACGTTATTTCCGAATTGGTATAAGACACTACTCCGGATTACTTAATGAACGGCTCTAGTGATGATATTGCAGACAACAATATTGCCGACAAAGAATTACTTACCCTATTTAAAAAGGTAAACACATTGTCTACAGATAAGAAAAAAGTCGTTAAAGAGCTTATTAAAGCTTTTGTTTTTAAAGCTGATGTACA
>CANLCJ010000124.1 GCA_947489085.1 uncultured Flavobacteriaceae bacterium | reverse complement strand
AAAAGTTTAGTTAGTTAGTTTAGTTTTAAAAAGCAACACCATTTCTCTTCATGTTATGGTGTTGCTTTTTTTATGCCTGTTATCCTCTCGATGCTGATGGTTACTTTTCAAAATCTCCATTACAATTCAATACATACGATGTCACAAAATTTTGTTAAGGCGTTAGTTTTCAAATAGCAATACGACCTATACTGTATAGTTTAAAAGTTTAGTTAGTTAGTTTAGTTTTAAAAAGCAACACCATTTCTCTTCATGTTAT
>CANLCJ010000123.1 GCA_947489085.1 uncultured Flavobacteriaceae bacterium | reverse complement strand
GTACATCTGGCAGCCCAAGAGTTAAAAGCCATAGACGTTACCCTAGTACCTATACAGCGCGAAGCCTTAGGCAATAGTCTAGTAAACCAAATAAATACCATATATGATAAAGCAGGCGCCCATTTTAATATTACCATAGCCCCACCTTTAGATATTAGCAAAGCCGATTGGGATTTAGACGGTAACGACACTATAGGTGTAGGCGATAGCAGCCTCTTGGCACAGTACACCGAAGAAGAACGTGCCATATTTAGGTATTACAAAAGCCAA
>CANLCJ010000122.1 GCA_947489085.1 uncultured Flavobacteriaceae bacterium | reverse complement strand
GTGGGTGTGGCACAGGTTTCGGTTTTACTAAACCAATAGATTTCGCTTTCGCCGTTGTTGCGAAACAGCCCTATTTCTTCTGCGCCTTGCAGGGCTTTGGCACGTATGCGCCAGGCGTAGCGTTTGTTGTTTAATAGTGGGGGTTGGGCGGGGCCGTATACTAAGGTGGTGGCTCTGGTGGTGGTTTGGTATAATGGTGGGCTGCTTAAAAATGCGGTTTGGGGGTGCACCCCGTTATCCCATATTTCTACCAGACTAAACTCGTATTCTA
>CANLCJ010000121.1 GCA_947489085.1 uncultured Flavobacteriaceae bacterium | reverse complement strand
AAGCCATACTGTCGGCCTAGTGGCATAAACCCTTCTATGGCTTTAGATGGAGACATTGTTTCACCTAGTACAAATATATAATAGCGCTTGTTATCGTAAGGGCGTTGGCTTTTGTAATATCTAAATATGGCACGTTCTTCTTCGGTGTACTGTGCCAAGAGGCTGCTATCGCCTACACCTAAAGTGTTGTTACCATCTAAATCCCAATCGGCTTTGCTAATGTCTAAAGGTGGGGCTATGGTAATATTAAAATGAGCGCCTGCCTTATCATA
>CANLCJ010000120.1 GCA_947489085.1 uncultured Flavobacteriaceae bacterium | reverse complement strand
GATTTAGACGGTAACGACACTGTAGGTGTAGGCGATAGCAGCCTCTTGGCACAGTACACCGAAGAAGAACGTGCCATTTTTAGATATTACAAAAGCCAACGCGCTTACGATAACAAGCGCTATTATATATTTGTACTAGGTGAAACCATGCCTCCATCTAAAGCCATAGAAGGGTTTATGCCACTAGGCCGACAGTACGGCTTTGTGTTTAACCCCAGTAATCTAGCAAAGACCATAGCCCACGAATTGGGGCATGGCGTATTTGGGTTACAGCA
>CANLCJ010000119.1 GCA_947489085.1 uncultured Flavobacteriaceae bacterium | reverse complement strand
TTGATGGACGTATTAAAATTCCTCGAAAGAGTAATATAAAGAAAGACAAGGAAGCGGAAGCTGATTTTTTTAAAACTACCTAGTGTACTATCTGACATTAGAAATAGTCTAAATAAAAATAAGTTTGATAGTATTAATTTATTTTTTCAGGATGAATCTAGATATGGGTTAAAAACCTTTATTGGTTATTGCCTTTCTTCTGTCGGAGTACGTCCTATAGTGAAATATCAACATAAATTTGCCAATACTTATTTATGGGGAAGTTATTCTCCAATAAAT
>CANLCJ010000118.1 GCA_947489085.1 uncultured Flavobacteriaceae bacterium | reverse complement strand
ACATTATCAAATCAATTGTAAGTAATCATAGATATTTGGATATCTTTAAAAAAATCATATTATCTTAGAAATGGTATAATTCCAAGTAAAGGAGTTAATGAGATAGAAATTGACAATTTGAAAGGATTTGAACTTTTTGCTAAAAACAACAATAATGAAAACGAAGAACTGTATCAAATCATTTTATTTAACGAAAACGGAGGATATTACCTCTTTTTTGGAACTTATACCATTTTAAAAATAATTTGACGTATATTAGCATATGAGTTTACGCCAAACATTACAAATTAAGGAGAGTTTA
>CANLCJ010000117.1 GCA_947489085.1 uncultured Flavobacteriaceae bacterium | reverse complement strand
AGAATTTCTTTAAATTAGAAATTATGAAAAAACGCCAATTTGATAAAGAATTCAAAACGACTATTGTCAATTTAATTGCAAACGGTCAAACTCTAAAATCGGTTTGCCAAGAGTACGATTTAAAAGAAGCTACGGTATATCGTTGGAAAAAAGAATTTAAAACCGAAACAGGATCTTTCAAAGATGAAGCTACTTTAGCTTATGAAAAAGAGATTAGACTTTTAAAAAAGCAACTTAAAGATGCTCAAATGGAACGAGATATCTTAAAAAAGGCAGTAAGCATCTTCTCCGTGAAAGACAG
>CANLCJ010000116.1 GCA_947489085.1 uncultured Flavobacteriaceae bacterium | reverse complement strand
GATCAAAGCTCGTAAAATTAGAAAAATAACACAGGATCATATTTTTCATTCAGATCGGGGCATTCAATATGCTTCTAGCCTAATGACTAGCTTATTTTATGAAAACAAAAAAATAACACAATCTATGAGTAGGAAAGGAAATTGCTGGGATAATGCAGTAGCAGAAAGTTTCTTTAAAACCCTAAAGTATGAATGCACTAATCGCTATAATTTTAGAAGTGTTTTTCAAGCAGAAAGTATAATTGGTAAATATATAAATTGGTATAATTATCAAAGGTTACATTCCTCACTTGACTACAAAACTCCTGC
>CANLCJ010000115.1 GCA_947489085.1 uncultured Flavobacteriaceae bacterium | reverse complement strand
TATAATGCTATTGTAGTGCTTTTTATAGGAAGTTGTTCTAATTGGTTTTGGTACTGGTTAATAATTTCAGGGCTAACACTTTCCAGTTTGGTAATGCCTTCGTTTTGCAGATACCCTAAAAAGTACTCGATCCTTCTGCTATTGCCTTTAATGGTACTTTTAGCATAACCTAGTCTATTTAGCCACAGCTTAAAGTTGATTAATAATGCTGTTAACTCATTTTCCATCTTTTAATAATTGGGGGTTGAGTCTCTCGACAAAATGGGGTCTTGTGCATTTCGAAGATTTCATTAGCAACTGAGTTAACCTAT
>CANLCJ010000114.1 GCA_947489085.1 uncultured Flavobacteriaceae bacterium | reverse complement strand
GATTATTTGTGATTGTATTCTATTTATACTGTGGCTGTTTCCAGCTCTTGGGCTAACGGGAAGTCTACTGCTACTTCTGTGGTGTTGTGCAGGTAATTTGATATTGTTTTTTCTCCTACTAACGAGATAACATCTACCACACTCCCTTTACTGTATCCTGCACTTAAAAAGTTTTCTACAACTTCTGCATCGGTCTTTCCACGTTGTTCTGTAATATTTTTTGCCAGTTTGGCTAGAGCGTCTAGTTTTGCATCGAAACTTGCGCCTCCTGCTCTTAATTCTAGAATTTGATCGTCTGTAAATCCATTCATCTT
>CANLCJ010000113.1 GCA_947489085.1 uncultured Flavobacteriaceae bacterium | reverse complement strand
GATTATTTGTGATTGTATTCTATTTATACTGTGGCTGTTTCCAGCTCTTGGGCTAACGGGAAGTCTACTGCTACTTCGGTGGTGTTGTGCAGGTAATTTGATATTGTTTTTTCTCCTACTAACGAGATAACATCTACCACACTTCCTTTACTGTATCCTGCACTTAAAAAGTTTTCTACAACTTCTGTATCGGTCTTTCCACGTTGTTCTGTAATATTTTTTGCTAGTTTGGCTAGGGCGTCTAGTTTTGCATCGAAACTTGCGCCTCCTGCTCTTAATTCTAGAATTTGATCGTCTGTAAATCCATTCATCTT
>CANLCJ010000112.1 GCA_947489085.1 uncultured Flavobacteriaceae bacterium | reverse complement strand
TTGATAACACGCTTTGCTCTACCTCTGAATATCTCTATTAAATTGAATATTGATTTGTTTTTTATCTGCATGGCCTCGTGGTTTTAATTATATTTTACAAAGATACATACACAGTACGTGTCGAAACATGCTACATTCGCCCTTTAGCTTATCAATTATTCCCTATTTGTTGTTTTATAAGAATTGCTTGTTTTTATGCTAGTTAGCATGAAGTATTCTGTAAAACTCCTCCAGTTCGCAACAAAAAAAAGCTATTCTAGAATTAGAATAGCCTTTTAAACTTACGCAAATACTATGACATGTTTACTCCACTATTAATGCGTATTG
>CANLCJ010000111.1 GCA_947489085.1 uncultured Flavobacteriaceae bacterium | reverse complement strand
CAAAAGTTTTGATAGCCTTTGTGGGATAGTTAAAAGTGAACTCTCTCAAGTTCCTACCAATGGTTCCGTTTATATATTTGTGAATCGTTTAAATAATAAAATGAAGTTGCTACAATGGCGCACAGGTGGTTTTGTCTTGTATTATAAACGTTTGGAAAAAGGCACTTTTGAGCTTCCAAAATATGATGATTGTGTAAAGAGTTTAATTTTAGACTATACGCAACTTGTGTTATTATTTGATGGTATTACAATAGGGAATTTATCACAAAAAAGTCGCTATAAATTACAATAAAACTATTGTTTTTGAATATTTTTTTGAGTAAATTTC
>CANLCJ010000110.1 GCA_947489085.1 uncultured Flavobacteriaceae bacterium | reverse complement strand
AAAAGCACTACAATAGCATTATACATGAGTAGTTTACGGCTCTTAGATCAGTATCTGGAAAGCTACGGTTACAGCCCCATTATTACTACAAAACTACGCATAACGCCCTACGTAGAAACTCAAAAAACAATACTGAATCAACAAGAAATAAAACAGCTCTACAGGGCAACAGATCAAAGTGTACAAGGGTATAAAGACCGTGCAATGCTAGCCATTTATTACGGTTGTGGCTTGAGAGCTTCAGAGGGCTTACAGCTTGACATAAGTGATGTTGATTTTAAAAGTAAGCTTTTACAAGTGCAGAAATCTAAGACGTATAGCCCAAGGTA
>CANLCJ010000109.1 GCA_947489085.1 uncultured Flavobacteriaceae bacterium | reverse complement strand
TTATTGATAACACGCTTTGCTCTACCTCTGAATATCTCTATTAAATTGAATATTGATTTGTTTTTTATCTGCATGGCTTCGTGGTTTTAATTATATTTTACAAAGATACATACACAGTACGTATCGAAACGTGTTGCATTCACCCTTTAACTTGTCAATTATTCCCTGTTTGTTGTTTTTGTAAGAATTGCTTGTTTTTATGCTAGTTAATGCGAAGTACTCTATAAAATGGCTTGGCACTCTAAAAGAATACTGCTCCTCCAGTTCGCAACAAAAAAAAGGCTATTCTAGAATTAGAATAGCCTTTTAAACTTACGCAAATACTATGACATGTTTACTCCACTATTAATGCGTATTG
>CANLCJ010000108.1 GCA_947489085.1 uncultured Flavobacteriaceae bacterium | reverse complement strand
CTTCCTCAGAAAAAGGGTTTAATCCTGTCTATTGATAGAACCAATTGGAAATTCGGTAGCAAAAATATAAATATCCTTATGCTAGGGGTTAGTTATAAAAATGTAGCTTTCCCTATTTTATTTAAAATGCTTGATAAAAGAGGGAACTCAAATACAAATGAACGTATTGCATTGGTACAAGAATTTGTTGATTGCTTTGGTAAGGACTGTATTGATTGTCTGTTAGCTGACAGGGAGTTTGTCGGAGAGCAGTGGCTCAATTTTCTAAATAACAACAACATACGATACTTCATTCGAATACGTAATAACTTCAAAATATTTTGCCCCAAAAAACAAAGAGAAATTACAGCTAAACATTTATTTCATAACATGAAAGTTGGGGA
>CANLCJ010000107.1 GCA_947489085.1 uncultured Flavobacteriaceae bacterium | reverse complement strand
AACTTCAAAATATTTTGCCCCAAAAAACAAAGAGAAATTACAGCTAAACATTTATTTCATAACATGAAAGTTGGGGAATTGAGACACTATCCTAAAATTGTCAAAATGCATGGAGAATATTGCTATATATCAGGTATTAAAAACATCAAAGATGGAAAAATAGACTTCTGTATAATTGTTGCGTTTAACAAGCCAGAGCTAGCATTAGAGTACTACGCTAAAAGATGGCAAATAGAAACATTATTTAGAGGTCTTAAATCTAGCGGATTCAATCTCGAAGAAACTCATCTAACTCATAGGGATAGACTACGGAAATTAATCCTCCTAGTAATGATTGCTTTTGTATGGTGTTATAAAATTGGAGACTTTATTGATGAAAAAATA
>CANLCJ010000106.1 GCA_947489085.1 uncultured Flavobacteriaceae bacterium | reverse complement strand
GATGTTATCTCGTTAGTAGGAGAAAAAACAATATCAAATTACCTGCACAACACCACCGAAGTAGCAGTAGACTTCCCATTAGCCCAAGAGCTAGAAGCAGCCACAGTATAATACAGAATACAGTCATAAATAATCAAAAAACAAAAAAAAGCGTAAAAGCGTAAAAGCTTAAAAGAATTAAAAAAAAATGAAAGCAATAATTTCAACATTAGTATTAGCATTAACATTCGTATTTACAACAAATGCACAAAGTAAAGCAGTTAAAACAATAGCTTTAGAACAAACACCAGGAGAATTCACTCAAAAATCGATAACAATAAGTGAAGGCACCTATGTTTTCGAAATAACAAATAATAATGTAGACAGAGAAGTAGGTTTAGTTTTAGTGCCAAAA
>CANLCJ010000105.1 GCA_947489085.1 uncultured Flavobacteriaceae bacterium | reverse complement strand
AGAACTAGAATTAAGAATTATAAACAATAAAAAAGTAGCATAAAAAATAGTACCAAATTTATTGGGTAGTCCATTTTGTTGTCTCTACCATTATTGGTACTATGAGCTCCTCCGACTTCTCTAATAACTAATTGTAACTTCGTAATACTTATATACAATTATTTACAATTGCCAATTGCTGTTATTGGAGATCTCCCACGTTTAGCACACATCCATCTATAAGCACGCCATCCCTATGACTCCGGTAGTTTATTACAATTCAAGCAACTGTTAATCCTTGTAATATGGCAGGGTTCGAGACCGTCAAAACTCTCCCCAAATCTACTGATACACTTATCGAAGCTACTTCGGGTTCACGCTTAAGCATTACGGCTTGTTTATTTGATAGCATGGAGCTTCAG
>CANLCJ010000104.1 GCA_947489085.1 uncultured Flavobacteriaceae bacterium | reverse complement strand
ATTAATTTAGTTGTATAAAATACTGGAATTCAGTATATTAAAGTGTTATTCTCACATAATGACTTTAAAAAAGAACTCCAGTACCAGTGTTAAAGATATAGAATTATTAAGACTCTTTAAAGCCCATTTTAAAGGAGATCTAAACTTAGCTAGAATCCGTCTTATTTGTTTATTTATAAACGCGCTATGCAAAGTTAAGTCTGTCAATTTTGTTAAAATATCTGCTGGCTTTGCTACATCAACAGATGCTTCAAGTAGTTATAGACGAATTCAACGCTTTATGGCATTTGTCGATTTCTCATCTATATGGGTAGCGAAGCTTATTTTTAGTTTACTTCCTCAGAAAAAGGGTTTAATCCTGTCTATTGATAGAACCAATTGGAAATTCGGTAGCAAAAATATAAATATCCT
>CANLCJ010000103.1 GCA_947489085.1 uncultured Flavobacteriaceae bacterium | reverse complement strand
ATTTAATATATTAGCGATTAAGTGACCTCCTTCATCTCCTGAAACACCATCTTTTAAAGCTACTGAACCTGTTTGCTGAGAGTTTAAACGCCCTCTTTCAATGTCTTGCAGTTCTCCTTTTACATTTTTCACCCTACCTAATTCATCAGTTTCATACAGATAATCATCTATCTGGTATTTCTGATTCTTCATTGGTGGTTTGTTTAGTAGCTTGTTCCAATCCCCATTAGCTTTTGTTCCACCTTTGGTTTTAACAAGACCTTCGGATAACTCTGCCAACTCTTTGCTATTGCCATCAAGGATTTTTGTTACACCGCCATTATGGGTAATCTTCCATGATGCTGGTAATCCGTTAATATGTTCTAAAAATTTCGTATTAGTTCGTAAAGGACTATTCCCAAATTTTTTCCAACTAT
>CANLCJ010000102.1 GCA_947489085.1 uncultured Flavobacteriaceae bacterium | reverse complement strand
CTTCAACCGTATTTGAGAAGCAAAAGAGTTCAAAAAAGAGTGAGGCAGAACTAAAAGAAGATCGGTTGTTAAAAGTAATAGGCCAACAAAAAGTGGAGCTTGATTTTTTAAAGAACGCCTTGCAATAAAGCCATTACAAGTCAAACGACAAATGATAAGCAAGGGTCATTCTAAACTAAGTATAGCCAAACAATGCGAGCTTATGGGTATCCATAGATCTGGAGTCTATTATAAACCTAAACAAGAGAGCTCACTTAATCTAAAACTCATGCGACTAATGGATGAACATTACAACTACTATCCTTTTAAAGGTGCAAAACGTATGCACAGTTGGTTAACTATGGACAAAGGTTATAGTATCAACCATAAACGAGTAGAACGACTTTATTATGATGTAATGGGGCTTAGAGCAATAATGCCT
>CANLCJ010000101.1 GCA_947489085.1 uncultured Flavobacteriaceae bacterium | reverse complement strand
ATATCTCGGGTGGCGCGTAAAATATGGTAGTACTCCCGCATGTTCTTGTACACCCCTGAGCCTTCTTGCTCTTGTTCGGCATTGTAGCTTACCCATACTTGCATCAGTTCGTCGTAAACATCTGCGAGGTAAGCACCTCCATAACAGCTTACTAATTCTTCTAGGTCTTTACTCGATGTTGCTTTCATTTTACAAGGTGTTTTAGGGTTTCTTTTAATTCTTTTAAGGCGGCTTTGTAGTCTTGCTCGGGTTCACTTTGCTCTAAGGGTACTATAATTAACAATCGATCTCGCATCATTACACTTACCATATCTCCAACCTCAAAACCTAATGCCTCTATCCATGCGCCAGAGAGTTTTAACTGGGGGACATTTCTTCGTATCGATCGTCGGTATAAGCCTCCTATTTTAAATTCGCGCTGCTC
>CANLCJ010000100.1 GCA_947489085.1 uncultured Flavobacteriaceae bacterium | reverse complement strand
ATATCTCGGGTGGCGCGTAAAATATGGTAGTACTCCCGCATGTTCTTGTACACCCCTGAGCCTTCTTGCTCTTGTTCAGCATTGTAGCTTACCCATACTTGCATCAGTTCGTCGTAAACATCTGCGAGGTAAGCACCACCATAACAGCTTACTAATTCTTCTAAATCTTTGCTCGATGTTGCTTTCATTTTACAAGGTGTTTTAGGGTTTCTTTTAATTCTTTTAAGGCGGCTTTGTAGTCTTGCTCTGGTTCACTTTGCTCTAAGGGTACTATAATTAACAACCGATCTCGCATCATTACACTTACCATATCTCCAACCTCAAAACCTAATGCCTCTATCCATGCTCCAGAGAGTTTTAACTGGGGGACATTTCTTCGTATCGATCGTCGGTATAAGCCTCCTATTTTAAATTCGCGCTGCTC
>CANLCJ010000099.1 GCA_947489085.1 uncultured Flavobacteriaceae bacterium | reverse complement strand
AAAGATATCCAAATATCTATGATTACTTACAATTGATTTGATAATGTCTTTGTCCATACCTATAACGATTTGATTTAGCCATTTTTTTAGCTTGTTGATATCTTCAAATACTTGGTTTTTGAATCGTTGTTTAATGTACTGCCATACTTGTTCGCAAGGATTCAATTCAGGAGTATATGGAGGTATTCTAAGAAGATAAATATTTTCAGGAATTTCTATATTTTTAGTATTATGAAAGCCAGCATTATCAATAACAACAATTTTATATTCCCTAGGGTTTTGTTTTGAGAACTCCTGTAAATAAGCTTCAAATATACTAGAGTCTACTCCGTTGATCTCCCAAACAAAGCTATCTCCATTTATTGGAGAATAACTTCCCCATAAATAAGTATTGGCAAATTTATGTTGATATTTCACTATAGGACGTACTCCGA
>CANLCJ010000098.1 GCA_947489085.1 uncultured Flavobacteriaceae bacterium | reverse complement strand
GGCATAAAAAAAGCAACACCATAACATGAAGAGAAATGGTGTTGCTTTTTAAAACTAAACTAACTAACTAAACTTTTAAACTATACAGTATAGGTCGCATTGCTATTTGAAAACTAACACCTTAACAAAATTTTGTGACAACGTATGTATTGAATTGTAATGGAGATTTTGAAAAGTAATCATCAACATCAAGAAGATAATAGGCGTAAAAAAAGCAACACCATAACATGAAGAGAAATGGTGTTGCTTTTTAAAACTAAACTAACTAACTAAACTTTTAAACTATACAGTATAGGTCGCATTGCTATTTGAAAACTAACGCCTTAACAAAATTTTGTAACAGCGTGTGTATTGAATTGTAATGGAGATTTTTGAAAAGTAACTATCAGCATCAAAAAGATAATAGGCGTAAAAAAAGCAACACCATAACATGAAGAGAAATGGTGTTGCTTTTTAAAACTAAACTAACTAAC
>CANLCJ010000097.1 GCA_947489085.1 uncultured Flavobacteriaceae bacterium | reverse complement strand
AACTTACGCAAATACTATGACATGTTTACTCCACTATTAATGCGTATTGTGGTGTGGGGTTAAGTGGGCAGAAATATACGTACTCACCTTTTTTTAATTTTGTGGCTTTTGTTTGCTCTGTTTTGCCTTTTGCTACTACTTTATTTACATAGGCTGTTGCTATATGGTTTTTTGCGTCGCTGGCGTCTTTACCTTTTGGCACTAAAACTAAACCTACTTCTCTGTCTACATTATTATTTGTTATTTCGAAAACATAGGTGCCTTCACTTACTGTTACCGATTTTTGAGTGAATTCTCCTGGTGTTTGTTCTAAAGCTATTGTTTTAACTGCTTTATTTTGTGCATTTGTTGTAAATACGAATGTTAATGCTAATACTAATGTTGAAATTATTGCTTTCATCTTTTTTTTTAATGTTTTAAGCTTTTACGCTTTTTTTGTTTTTTGATTATTTGTGATTGTATTCTATTTATACTGTGGCTGTTTCCAGCTCTTGGGCTAACGGGAAGTCTACTGCTACTTC
>CANLCJ010000096.1 GCA_947489085.1 uncultured Flavobacteriaceae bacterium | reverse complement strand
CCAGAGAGTTTTAACTGGGGGACATTTCTTCGTATCGATCGTCGGTATAAGCCTCCTATTTTAAATTCGCGCTGCTCTTGTCTTAACATGTTTTTATTTTTTTTGAAAAAGTTTTTTGATAAACATATCAATCAAATGTATGACTTATAATTCAATTCAACAAACAATACTTATTTCTTTTGATAGATATATTTTTCTACATTTGACAAATAACGTATTAAAACACCTTCTTTAGATAGATATGTCTAACATTGGAGAACGCATCATACAGCTTAGAAAGACCAAAAAATGGTCGCAGGAAGATTTAGCGAAGCAAATCAATGCTTCTCGTATTATGATTGGTAATTACGAACGTGGAGATAATACCCCTTCTATGGAAGTGATTATTAAAATCGCTCGTGCCTTTGATGTATCTATTGATTATCTCCTTGGAGAAGGCTTAAACGCTTCTTTTGATAAAGACACACTCAGAAGATTGGAAGACATGGAAAAACTACCTGACGAGGAACGTCAGCGTATCTT
>CANLCJ010000095.1 GCA_947489085.1 uncultured Flavobacteriaceae bacterium | reverse complement strand
ATACCAATTCGGAAATAACGTGATTTTTAATTAACTTTCCATCATGGGAAAAGTTTTAAATACACCGATTAAAGAATCACTTGACGTTTTGAAAGGAAAAAAGCGTAGTATAGATAATTACAAGTCATCTAAACGTTTAGATTGTCTAATTTTATTTAAATCTAGAGACTACACAGATTTAAAAGATTTGTCAAGAGATATTGGAGTTAGTCTGCCTACCGTTCGAAGATGGTTAAATAAATACCGTTCTTTAGGGTTAGAAGCTTATTTAAAGAAAGATACTCGAAGAAGAAGTTCATCGATCATTACATCAGAGATTCATGAGGGTTTACAAAAACGCTTATCCGATCCTTTAAATCCCTTTAATGGATTTTGGGATGCTCAGCAATGGGTACAAGAAACTTATGGTGTGGAAGTAAACTATAAAACCTTATGGAGTTACATTACGGATAAACTTGATGGACGTATTAAAATTCCTCGAAAGAGTAATATAAAGAAAGACAAGGAAGCGGAAGCTGATTTTTTTAAAACT
>CANLCJ010000094.1 GCA_947489085.1 uncultured Flavobacteriaceae bacterium | reverse complement strand
TTAAACGATATTACAGTATTTAACAGGCAAATACGTTTAAAAGTGTTTTTAGAAGGCCAAGGCCTGCGTTTAGAAAGCCGAAACAATGTAATAGGCGCAGGCCCTCTATTTATAGATGGCGGTGTGCCTTTAAATTTAACCAATGTCGATCTAGCCCCCTATTTCGAGCTACAAAACCTGCAAGGCATAAGCCCTCAGCAGTATGCCCGTGCCCTGCCCGAGGGCAGTTACCAATTCTGCTTTCAAGTATTCGATGTGCTAAGAGGCATTACCCTAAGCGATAAAACCTGTGCTTTTACAGTACTGTTTAACAACCAGCCCCCCTTACTCAACCTTCCTCTAAACGAAGCCAATATAGAACCCCAAGCCGTAGAGAATATTGTATTTCAATGGTCACCACGGCACATTAACGTTACCAATGTAGAATACGAGTTTAGTCTGGTAGAAATATGGGATAACGGGGTGCACCCCCAAACCGCATTTTTAAGCAGCCCACCATTATACCAAACCACCACCAGAGCCACCACCTTAGTATACGG
>CANLCJ010000093.1 GCA_947489085.1 uncultured Flavobacteriaceae bacterium | reverse complement strand
AGTGGAAAGACGATGCAGTTTTGTAGTTGTTTGTAGCCAGTTCGGTAATGATTGTACCCTATCTCCAGTTTAATATCGTTTAGGTTTCTGCTCTCCAGATAGTCTACCGCTTTTTTACTTTTTGGCAAAGCTTGGCGTAGGGTTTGGAAGATTGCAGACAGTTTAGATTTTGGTTGCTCTGTTACTCCTAAAAGTGCTTTCGCTTTTTTGATGGCTTCATGCTTGGTGCATTTCTCCATGTGAAGAATAAAATCTATTTGGTCGATGGCTTTGCCTGTATGCTCGCAGTTGCCACTAAAACAGTGTACGGTATTAGTCTTGGGGTACACTTGCATACTGGGGTTTTTATCATCATGGAAGGGGCAGCAGCATTGGTTGTTTTTTACTTTTATGTTGTAATGCTCTAGGACTTGACCAATGCTTAGCTGTTGTTTGATTGCTGAGATGTCCATTTTAGTTCTGATCTGCGTTTCTAAAAATATCTCGGGTGGCGCGTAAAATATGGTAGTACTCCCGCATGTTCTTGTACACCCCTGAGCCTTCTTGCTCTTGTTC
>CANLCJ010000092.1 GCA_947489085.1 uncultured Flavobacteriaceae bacterium | reverse complement strand
GCTTATAAATTAGGTTTTGAAGATCCAACTAATTTTTCAAAGTATTTCAAAAAACATACAAATTTAACCCCAAAATCATTTTTAGAATCGACATAAAAGTATGTAAGGTTCTATTTTAACCATTATTATTCCTTTTTCAACCTTTTGTTTTTTCAAGAGTTGTTTCAACTTTGTTTCAAATAAAAATTAAAAGAATGAGACAGCTAATTGCAACAGTTTTAATGGCATTTTTAATTGCCTCATGCGGAATCAAACAGAAAATATCTAAAACAAAACATGTAGAAAAAATGGAATCTAAAACAGAACTATCAAACAAAGAAAAATCCTCTGCCTTATTAGAAAGTCTTGAAACCGGAGACAAGTCAACTATTACTTTTATAAACCCAAATAAATACAAGCAACACAATTTAGCAGTAGCAGACGGACTAAAAGGTTTTGGTGCTGTATTACAAAATGCACCAGAAGGAGGTTTTAAAGCTAAAGTAATTCGTTCTTTTCAAGATGGAAATTATACGTTTTCACATACAATATATGATTTTTTCGGACCAAAAGTTGGTTTTGATATTTTTAAATATGAAAATGGACAAATAGTTGAACATTGGGA
>CANLCJ010000091.1 GCA_947489085.1 uncultured Flavobacteriaceae bacterium | reverse complement strand
TATAATTCCCCCTTTGTTTAGGACAATTTAGCAGTCTATTTAAGTTCAAATATCTAATTTTATGCTGCTATATTTATTTGCTTTTGGTACCGCTCTTGCGGTATTTGATTATCTATTCCTTGATGCCTCCTTTTGACATTATAAAATGTAAAATAATCTTTAAGCTGATGATATAAATCAACACCACTGTCAGGTGGATTCAAGTATACACTTTCATATTTCACACTACGCCATAGTCTTTCAATAAATACATTATCAATAGCTCTACCTTTACCATCCATACTTAGTTTTATATTGTTTAAAAGCACAGTACTTGTAAAGACCTCAGATGTATATTGACTTCCTTGATCTGTATTTACTATCTCAGGCTTTCCATGTAAATCAATAGCTTGCTCTAAAACTTGAGCGCACCAATTGGCATCCATTGTGTTGGAGACCGACCAGTTAAGTACATACCTGCTATGTACATCTATTATTGCTGTCAAATACATAAAGCCCTTCTTCATGGGTATATAGGTAATATCTGTAGCCCACACTTGATTGATTCTATTAACTTCAAGATTGCGAAGTAGATAAGGGTAAATCTTATGTGCTTTGTTCCTCTTTGTTGTGTGTCTTC
>CANLCJ010000090.1 GCA_947489085.1 uncultured Flavobacteriaceae bacterium | reverse complement strand
GCCATGCAGATAAAAAACAAATCAATATTCAATTTAATAGAGATATTCAGAGGTAGAGCAAAGCGTGTTATCAATAAGGTAATTCCAAAAACGCATTGCGAGCAAAGACACATACATGATTTTTATTGCAGTACAGAACAAAATAACCTAAAGGCGAAGGTTATAAGGATAAAAAGCGAATAGGGAAATATTGACAATTAAAAAGGAAAGTTAGACACCCCTAGCAGTTAAAACAGTACTACCTTTGTATAAAGAAAAACAATTACAATAATAACAAAACAAAAAATAAAAAAATGAGCACATTTAACGTACCAAAAAGAGAAGAAGTAAGCGAGAACAACCAAGCGATTTTCGACAATTTAAACAAAGCATTAGGGTTTGTTCCAAATCTATACGCCACCTACGCACACAGTGATACAGCATTAGAAAATTACTTAAACTTTGCCAATGCAAAAACCTCACTATCGGCAAAAGAAAAAGAAGTAGTTAACCTAGCAGTAAGCCAAGTTAATAACTGCACCTACTGTCTTTCTGCCCACACAGCTATAGGAAAGATGAATGGATTTACAGACGATCAAATTCTAGAATTAAGAGCAGGAGGCGCAAGTTTCGATGCAAAACTAGACGC
>CANLCJ010000089.1 GCA_947489085.1 uncultured Flavobacteriaceae bacterium | reverse complement strand
CCTATCAAAATAAGGAATCCTTATGCTACTAAACTCATTATTCCAGAGACGGTTTTTAAGCCCTTACGAACCAATACACATTACTTAAATTTTATTGAGGTCATTACCTTTTACAAGCAGTATCAGCGTGAAGTAAAGATAGATCCTAACACCAATGAACGGTACATTGAAACGACATTGGAAGACATCGAAGAAGCCAATCAGCTTTTAAAAGAAGTGTTGTTGGCTAAATCTGACGAACTAACGAAAGCTTGTAGGGATTTTTTAGAGGTACTTAAATCACATCTATTAAGAGAAAAGAAAGCCTCTTTTTACCGTTCCACAGTTAGGGAATGGATGCGAATCAATCCTCATAATCTACGCTACTATCTCAACCAATTACAGCAGTTCGGTTATATTAAAATCATTGGAGGTAACAAACATAAATCAGGTTATGAATATGAACTGACCAGTAAAGAAGAATACACACAGCTAAACGATAATATTACCAATGCTTTAGATAAAGCTTTAGCAAAAATCAAAGCTGATAATGCTGCTAACAGTTGCGAATCAGACCAGTTAGCAACTAAAAGCCTTGGAAGTAAATAGGTTAACTCAGTTGCTAATGAAATCTTCGAAATGCACAAGACCCCATTTTGTCGAGAGACTCAACCCCCAATTA
>CANLCJ010000088.1 GCA_947489085.1 uncultured Flavobacteriaceae bacterium | reverse complement strand
AAAGACAGATAAGATATCGATTTGTATTGAGAAATAGATCGAGATATCCTGTTGAGAAGATGTGTAAATTTATGAAAGTAAGTCCCAATGCTTATTATAACTGGTTAAAAAATAAAGATATAACAAGGCCGCAAAAGGCTACTGAGTTTTTAAAACAACGTATCCAAGCTATTTTTAAAGAGAGTAATGAAATTTATGGATCTATTCGGGTTCAAAAAAAGCTAGAGCGAGAAGGCTTAATTTATAGTAGCTCTTATATCGCGCAATTAATGAAGAAAATGGGATTAAAAAGCGTTCTTAAACGTAAGTTCAAAATCTGTACTACCGATAGTAATCATACTTATCCTGTATCTAAAAATCAATTAAACAGGAATTTTACGGCTGTTGAATTGGGGCAAAAATGGGTTTCGGATATCACTTATATTAAAGTTGCTGGGAAATGGAATTACGTAACTACAATTATAGATTTAGCAGACCGCAAACTGGTAGCTTGGAGTTTAAGCCAAGACATGACAACTCAAAATACCATTTACAAAACATGGATCAAAGCTCGTAAAATTAGAAAAATAACACAGGATCATATTTTTCATTCAGATCGGGGCATTCAATATGCTTCTAACCTAATGACTAGCTTATTTTATGAAAACAAAAAAATAACACA
>CANLCJ010000087.1 GCA_947489085.1 uncultured Flavobacteriaceae bacterium | reverse complement strand
CGTGTTTTCTCCAATTACCATCTTCAACAACGATATTACCAAAGCTATTAAGACGGGTTTGAAGGTCTAGATTTTCTAATTCTTGAGTTCTAAATAGTGAGATACTATTGGCTGTATGTTCACTTAAATCGTCTTCATCTAAAGAGGTATTTGTATCTAGATCGGTTAAATGTTCAACGACTTTCAAATATGCGTCTGTTACTATTTGGGATCTCCCTAGTTTACTGGAAAAGCCTTCGATATCTTTAAAAGAATTGAAGGTTAAAATAAGTTTATTCTCTCCAGAAGCATTTTTATAAGATATATTAATATTTGAAGATGTTTCGTCTATGCTTGCAGATGATGTTGTAAGATCTATGGCTTCTCCAAAGGCAACAGTTATTTTTGACAGGCTGTAAGTTTGCCCCTGGTGCTCGAATTTTTTGGATAAGTTCCCGTGAGGAGCTCTCGCCTTATACGTATTTGAAGCATTATTAAACACAAAACTGTTGTTCTCAGAGTTTGCTTGTATAGCACTTATGATAGCGGAGACTTTCCACGCATTTCCTCCTATTTCCCCATCCACATCGTCCTGAAACGCATAAATATTTATGCCTCCAGAATGCATTTGCTCCCAGTCCATATGGTTTAAAGCTGTACCATTGGTACTGTTATCCATAAGCCAAT
>CANLCJ010000086.1 GCA_947489085.1 uncultured Flavobacteriaceae bacterium | reverse complement strand
GGTTATAAAGTTTTTTTCCCATAATACAAATCTAATTCAATCACATAAATTCGTACCAATAAAACTAGACATTCCATAACTCTGAGATTTTTAAATTTGAGTTTATTAAGTTTCTTTTAGCTTGAAGGATTACAAAATCATCAATTACGCTTTTTGCAGTTTTATTTACCAATTCTTTGCAAATTACATTCAAATGTTTGTATGTAATATTTAATCTAGTTGCATAAAAATCTGCACTTCTACTTTCAGACAAGTACTTTTCAATTAATGAGGTGAACTTTTGAAATATTTTAATTTTTGAGGATTCTTTTATATAAAAAGTTTGCTTTTGTTTTAAACTTTCTACTTTTGAAACAAGAATTATAAACAAAGATTCAATTATTGCTTTTTGATTGAATGATTTCACATTGTTAAATTCTTTTTGTAATAAATTAAAGTAAATTTTAAAGTCAGATTGTCTTGGGATTTCTAGAATGGGAGAAAACAATTGAGGATTAAATAATCTAAAAATAAAATCCTCTGATAAATTAGAAAAACAATTCACAAAATATTCTTCAGTAAATATGATACAAAAACCATTTAAGTTTTTTGAAAAATCAAAAGCATTAATATAATTCCCCCTTTGTTTAGGACAATTTAGCAGTCTATTTAAGTTCAAATATCTAATTTTATGCTGCTATATTT
>CANLCJ010000085.1 GCA_947489085.1 uncultured Flavobacteriaceae bacterium | reverse complement strand
TGGAATGTCTAGTTTTATTGGTACGAATTTATGTGATTGAATTAGATTTGTATTATGGGAAAAAAACTTTATAACCAAGAGTTTAAAAAAACTATTGTCGACTTATTAGAATCAGGAAAAACACCTAGAGAATTATACCAGGAATATGGAGTTAGTTTAGCCTCAATAAATAGATGGAAAAAGGAATTTAGTAGCACTACTAATAATCGCGAAGATTTATCTGTATTAGAAACTGAAAAGCAAAAAGTTAAAGCTTTAGAAAAAGAGTTGAAAGAAATGAAGTTAGAACGTGATATATTAAAAAAGGCGGTAAGCATCTTTTCCAAGAGCGACAGGTAAGGTATGGTTTTATAAAAACTTATACTGGAGTATTTCCAGTTGAAAAGATGTGTAGTTGTATGAATGTTAGTAAAAACTCTTATTATACATGGCTTAGGGCAGACAACAAACAAAAAGCCTCTTTAATTTATTTAAAGCAAAGAATAACAAGTATTTATAATGATAGCAATCAAGTATATGGAAGCTTACGAGTTCAAAAAATGTTAGAAAGAGAGCATTTGTTTTATAGTAGATCCTATGTAGCCTTTTTAATGAAAGAATTAGGTTTAAAAAGTGTGTTAAGTAAAAAGTATAAAGTAATGACTACTAATTCTAATCACGATTTTCCAATAGCGGAAAATATATTAAATAGGGGTTTTACTAGTAGTCAATTAGGCGAAAAATGGGTCTCAGATATTACTTATATTAAAGTA
>CANLCJ010000084.1 GCA_947489085.1 uncultured Flavobacteriaceae bacterium | reverse complement strand
AACTGTAAAATCTATTGTGAGTAATAAACACTATTTGAATAGTTTTAATACGACATTTAATATTTAAATTGGTATTACCTCTCTTCGTCTCTTGTTTTCAACTTCTTCCGAATCAACACCAGCGTTAACATCTACATTTGGTACTGTTTTTATATTATAAGTTGCTCTTATTATTTTAAAAAATTCAATTCTATTAACCCCATCGATCTGCATCATTCTTAAAAGTTTCCTTCCTGATTTGGATCTTTTCGAATAATTTTTCTCAAATCTTTTAAAGAGTGACCATCCTCTTTTACGTTAGCACCTATAAAACTCATCGCAAAAATCGTGCAATCATTTATTGTTTGAGTTTTAAATTGCTTATTGATATTATCCTCTATATTCTTATTAACATGCTTATCTGTGGACTTTGGTGTATGTTTTTGAGGGGGATCTACAATAAATTCAGAATCATTACCTCCTATTAGAATGTTATCTTGTAACTTAATATATTCACCTTCAAACGTTTGCACTTCTGAGTCACTATCATCACAGTCTAGAACAGCTAAAGGGTTTTCGCAGGCAGAACTCTCTAAAATTGTACAAGTGCATGTTACTAATATTTCTAGATACGAACGCGGAGAAAATAAACCCAATACAGATGTACTTTCTAAATTAGCTAATGCCTTATACCATTTCTAAGATAATATGATTTTTTCAAAGATATCCAAATATCTATGATTACTTACAATTGATTTGATAATGTCTTTGTCCATACCTATAACGATTTGATTTA
>CANLCJ010000083.1 GCA_947489085.1 uncultured Flavobacteriaceae bacterium | reverse complement strand
GGACTGATAGTTCAAGCTAATAGAGTTTGCTACAGTATTAAAAGCCTTAAATCCTGATGCTTCTACTTCTCTAAACCAGTGGGCTAATTTTGTATATGCTATTTGTTTAGATATATTTTTGTTGTTGAATAAGCCTCTTAGTTTTTGACATATTCCATAAGCTTTCTTGATATCTGGATAATTTTCAAATAGTATTCTTGCTCTTTGTTGTTGTTTTTCAGTCCAGTCTGCTTTGGCTTTATATAATAAATACCTACTTCTAGCTAATAACTGTTTTAGAGTGTCTCCATTAATAAAAAACTGTGGACTATATGTTTCGTTTTTAATTCTAGCGTTTTTAATATCTTGATTTTCTTGATCTATAGCTTGCCAACGGTATTTGATACGCATGTCTTGTAAGGCATCTAAGGCTAGTTTTTGCACATGAAATCTATCGGTAACCTGTGTAGCTTTAGGAAAACATTTTTTAGCAATCAGCTTCATTACGTTTGCCATATCTAATGTAATCTCTTCAACCTTATTGCGTTTAGTACTTGAGATTTTTAAAAGATGCTCAATGACTTGTTCTGCTTTTGTCCCAGCAATAACGGCTACAATACTACCTGCTTTTCCTTTTGCTTTTTTGTTGGTAACAATCGTGTAGAGTTCTCCTTTAGATAAGGCAACTTCATCAATAGAAAGTTGTTTACCAATGTTCTCAGGGAAAATGAGCCAGTCTTTAGCATGTGTCTTTGCTTTCCATTGTTTGAACTCACTCAAATAGTCTTTAAATTGGCGTTGTAATTTTTTACCATTAACTCCGTAAAAATG
>CANLCJ010000082.1 GCA_947489085.1 uncultured Flavobacteriaceae bacterium | reverse complement strand
GCTTCTTTTGATAAAGACACACTCAGAAGATTGGAAGACATGGAAAAACTACCTGACGAGGAACGTCAGCGTATCTTCCACTACATAGATTTAGTTATCCGTGACTATAAAGGCAAACAAGCCTACGGAGCATAAAAAAGCCCGATCTATCGATCAAGCTTTAAGTATTTTATTCCTTCTTGGGATTTGTAAGTATCCCTTCAATAAACGAGCTATTAGGATAACTCATTATTATAACCATCCACACGGTCTTGTAATTCCTGATCCCAGATGTATTCCATATCAAACTTGCTGTCTGAGTATAAAGTGAAAATTGCCCTGTTCCAGTTTTTATGCTCTAAAGGATGATTTTGGGTTATCTCATAAAGCTTATGGATAGCTTTTGCATATTTATATCCCATATTTATGTCTAAATTGAAACTATCACCATTTAAATCAATCATATCAGCGGTAAGCTCTGCAACTTTTTCTAACCTCATTATTTTCAATACCACCTTTTCAAACTTCTTTTGAATAGAAATAGGTTCTAGCACTCCGCTAGCTAAAAGACTAAATATTTCTGTCTCTTCCATAAATATTTAATTTGTAAACGTTCTTTGAGTTTTATTTCCATTAATCCAATAAGTAACTTCAAAGGCTTCAGGTCTCTTAGAAGTTCCTTCGAATACTGGATTAATATCAACTTCTACTTTTTTGCCACTACGCAATGAGTTTTTCCAAAGCGTTTCCATTTCTTTCCATGCTCCATTATTTAATGCTCTTGTTTGGGGTAGATAATTCAATTGCTCTCCTGGGCCATTTAATATATTAGCGATTAAGTGACCTCCTTCATCTCCTGAAACACCATCTTTTAAAGCTACTGAACCTGTTTGCT
>CANLCJ010000081.1 GCA_947489085.1 uncultured Flavobacteriaceae bacterium | reverse complement strand
TAAATATAGCAGCATAAAATTAGATATTTGAACTTAAATAGACTGCTAAATTGTCCTAAACAAAGGGGGAATTATATACTTACAATTTCATGCTGGTTTAGAAACTATTAACGAGAGCGTAATGAGGTCTCTTAATATTACTATAACAGGTAAAAGTTATAATTATTATAAAAGCCTAACACCGTTTTTGTTTTTAGTAAAAAAAGTAGTAATATGCATACACAACTAAATAAAATATAGATGAAAAAAGGAACGTTAATTATTAGCGTAATAGCAATTGCAATTGCTATCTACGGCTACGCAGAAAACCGCAAATACCACAAAGCAGTGGTCGTATTGCAAAAAGAGCACATTAAATTAAATAAGATTATCAAGAAATTTCTGGAAGTACCAACGCCAGAACATGAGTATTTAGAAAATGGTACAGCGGCGCCCAATTTTAATTTAGAAAATACTAAAGGAGAATATATAGAGCCAGATTTTTCTACAAAACCCAATACGTTATTAGTGTTTTCTGCTAGAGGCTGTAGCCATTGCGACGAATTTTATTCATCTTTAGACAGTTTTGCAAAAAAATACCCAGAAAAAATAGACATAGTTATAGCAAAAACAGAATCTAGTGTAGCACTTAATAAGCGCTTTTTAGATTCTACAGGTTACAATTTTAAGGTATTAAATGCAAACCAAAGTATTTTTGACGATTATAAGATAGATGGCACCCCAACATGCGTACTTTTAGATAAAGACACGCACGTAGAAACAACGTTTATAGCAAGTACTTTAAGCGAGTTAGAGTACGCTACAGAAATTAAAGAGTAAGGGCCTGTTTTAACTAAAAAAGCACCTGTTTTTAACAGGTGCTTTTTTAGTTTTACAAAATATCTCGTCCTGAAATAATGATACACACTAAAATCATTATTTATGGAAAACATACCTGATAAGCGCACTCAAAAA
>CANLCJ010000080.1 GCA_947489085.1 uncultured Flavobacteriaceae bacterium | reverse complement strand
ATTAAGTCTTCGTATAGCTCTAGGCAGACCCGTAACTGCTAGTGCGCTACCTACACCCAACTCAGCAAAACCTGTTGCTCTATAAAATGTATCCCAAGCTTCGTAATACTGTCTATTAGCGGCATAGTCTTCTCTCGACAACGTTCCTATATCTTTCATCAAGTTATCTACAACTGCGACAGTGCCTCCTATTCTTGTCAATACTCCAGCAACTGCTGCTAATGAAGAAGCGCCCGTAAATGGAACTGAGGCTATAGCTGCTGCAATTTGTATTGAGTTGGTAATAAGCCTTACATTTCTATCAAAATTCTCGTCTGCTATAGATTTATTTAAAAGTAAGGCCATATAAGCTGGCACTTTTAAGGTGTCTCCTTTATTATAACCCAAAACACCAAAGTTTCTAACAAAGGTGATTGTCATAGGTTCAAAAGGATGAAAATTGGCAGTGTAATAGGATGGAATATTTCTATTTGGAGCTATACTTCCAATAGCATTTACAAGAGGTCTTGTATCTACATAGTTGTAATCTTGTTGTATTAATACATGTCCTGAACTTTCATCTAAGTTAATGTTATAAGGGTTTCTACTTCCTATAAAACTTATGCTATAGTTACTAAAAACATCATAAGTCCTACCGCTTTTTCCTCCTATATAAAAATTATCATCCCCAGGATGATAATTGTAAGTAGACAAGCCCTCTACATCTACATCTACGATTCCTGAAACGGCTTTATTAATACTTAAAGCTTGAAAATTTCTTATAATCATAGGGTTTAACACATCTGAAACCTCATAAAAAACCACTAGATCTTCTGCTTCTCTAAAATCTTCAACTTCTGCAAGTTGATTAGTTAATAGTTTTAACCAATTAAAATTATTGGCAATAAAGCCTTGTTGCAAAACGCTTAATTCTTCTTGCGCAGGTGTGGTTTGTAACAATTCTAAAAGCAGATTTCTA
>CANLCJ010000079.1 GCA_947489085.1 uncultured Flavobacteriaceae bacterium | reverse complement strand
ATACCATTTTAAAAATAATTTGACGTATATTAGCATATGAGTTTACGCCAAACATTACAAATTAAGGAGAGTTTAGAAGATCTCCTTATATTAAAGAAGAAGCAAAATAATTACAAAGCACTACAAAAACTTCAATTACTGGAACTTATCAAGGAGAATCCTACTCTACTTCGATCAGAGACAGCCAAGACTATTCAAATTTCAACACGTACTCAAGAACGCTGGTTGAAAATTTACCAAGAAGGGGGTGTTGAAAAGTTAGTAGCGAAACGAAAAAGTTCAAAAAAGTCAGCGATTATTACTGATGAAATACACCAAGGTTTATTGAAAAAAGTAAACTCAACTAGCGATTGTTTTCTAGGGTATTGGGACGCTCAACGGTGGGTTAAAGCTACTTATAATGTAGATGTTACTTATTTTAATCTTAGAGCTTATATGATTAAGCATTTTAAGACCAAACTTAAAAAACCTAGAAAATCACATTATAAAAAAGATCAGCAGGCCTATGAGGCTTTTTTAAAAAATCCCCACAATATTCAGGTGGATTAGAATTAATCTTAATAAAGATAAGTACACAAGTGTCAATTTATATTTTCAAGATGAATCTCGATTTGGGCTAATGACTCATGTTGGTAGCTACTTAACTGCTAGAGGCATAAAGCCCATTGTGAAATTTAAACACAATTTCCAAAATACATATCTATATGGATCTTATTCTCCAATTGATGGAGATGCTTTTGTCTATGAGTTAGAACACACAACAGCTAAATTATTCGAAGACTATTTAGCCAAACTTTCTCAACACAGAACAGAACAATTTAAAATTGTAGTAATAGACAATGCTGCTTTTCATTCTACTAAAAATATTGAAGTTCCTGAGAATATTTTCTTAATAAACATTCCTCCATATACTCCAGAATTAAACCCTTGCGAACAAGTTTGGGCATACATCAAACAAAG
>CANLCJ010000078.1 GCA_947489085.1 uncultured Flavobacteriaceae bacterium | reverse complement strand
TTTTATACAATCCTATAGATAATTTTTGGTTATAGATTTGTGAATTTCTGTAGTTTTAATAGTGTTATCTCCTAACAACACGTGTAACCTCATTTCTACCTCATAAAGATATGATGCACAACTCCTTTAACCCCATATTCCAAGTGGTAATAGCTAATTTTTTATCATGGCAATTAGGGCTGATAGACGTTCTTTTCTAAAATTAATACTATGAAAAAAATCTCTTAACGGCTTACTTTTATTGGGTAATGCTCAATACGCATAAGGATACTAGTACATACTAACACTCCCTATTCCTTTAGACCCTATTAATACAAGAAATATCTGTTTCCTTTTTATTAATCAGAAATAAGTAATTCGCAGACATTAACATTTAAAATTTCAGCTACTTTATATAATTCTTTTAAATGAGGTTGAGACTTGTTTATACACCAATTTGATATGGTGTGTTCATTTTTTTCAAGTTTAAATGCTAAGTCTTTTTGACTGACCCCCTCTCTTACAAGAATTTCTTTAATCCTATTTAGTTTTCTATCCATCGAGATCAAAAGTACAAAATGTAAGCCATTATTGCACTTTTGAAATATTATTTCACATTAATGTAATAGTAAATGTAATTTTGTTTTGCATTAATGTAATAATAATTTACATTTGAATCTGTTTTTTATCCATCAAATAATTAATTCTATGAAAAATGAAAACTTAATTATCCAATTAATTCAACAAGATCTAAAGCATAACAAATTAGTTAAGGGATTATTTCAATTAGGTCTTGATGATGAGAGTTTTTATTATCTTGAAATCTTCACGATCGTGCAGCAATTAATGAATATTCAGAGTGACGAATTAGCAGATACTTTCTCAGATGTATATTGTAGTTTTATGTATGAAGTCTGTGATATCGACCTTTCAGAATTAGATGATAAAATCCCGTCAATCGCAAATCAATGCTATCAAATGTTAAAGT
>CANLCJ010000077.1 GCA_947489085.1 uncultured Flavobacteriaceae bacterium | reverse complement strand
ATAAATATAGCAGCATAAAATTAGATATTTGAACTTAAATAGACTGCTAAATTGTCCTAAACAAAGGGGGAATTATACATTTAGAATTTGATTTCTATACAGAGAATAAAAGAATATTTTGCCGTATCAAATCTGATTACGCAATCGAACTAAATAAAGAAATTGTGATGAACGGATTAGACTCTGAAATGAAAAAAATATTGGATTCAATAAACTTAAAAAAAAATTAAAAAGCCAGTGTACAACGAAGAAGCGTATGGCGTGCCGATAGGCCAACCCTACATGTAATGTTTCTAATCTGCTTAAGTAAAAAACGATTTTCAAAGCATAATTATAAGCTTAAAATAGCATGAGATTTTGATAATATTTGGAAGATATCGCTCTTTAAAAAGTTTGAAGGAATATTAACAAAATAAATTATATTTGAGAGAATAAAACAAGATATAGCAATACTATAGTCTCAGGTAATTAAATGGCATTATGAATTTTAGGTTTCGAAAAGCAAATTTTGATGATGTTAACGAACTCGAACATTTAATAGAAGTATCTGCAAAATCAATAAACGCAGAATATTACAGTGAATCTGAAATTAAAGCTGCATTAGGTAATGCATGGACGGTAGATAAACAACTTATAACAGATAAAACGTATTGGTTAGCAGAAAACGAATATGGAAAAATTATTGGATGTGGAGGATGGAGTAAAAGAAAGTTGTTATTTGGAAAGTCTGACGCTGTCAACTTAGATAAAACCGAGTTAAAACCTGGTTCTGAATCAGCAAGAATTAGAGCTTTCTTTGTGCATCCTGAGTTTAAGCGACAAGGAATAGGAAAAGAACTCCTAAGGATATGCGAGAAGGAAGCACAATCAAATAGTTTTAAGTCTTTACAGCTTGTAGCAACTCTCAGTGGAGAAAAACTATATTCTGCAAACGGATATCAAGACATAAAGCGGTATAAAGTTGAATTGGATAATGGTATAAAAAGCAAAGTGGTTTTAATGGAAAAAAATATAG
>CANLCJ010000076.1 GCA_947489085.1 uncultured Flavobacteriaceae bacterium | reverse complement strand
ATGGAGATAATGCAGGTGGCACGGCCACAGCGAAATATGCAGCGCAACTAAGCCAACTACTACCAAACGTTCAAATCTCCAAGGTTGAAACCCCTGAAGGTGAAGATCCGAATAGCTTAACACAATCACATGAGCCAGAAATCTTAAACCACCTAATCGAGAACAGAACAACACTTTTTTCTTCAACTGAGCAGGTAGCACCTGCAGGCAATAAAGAGTGCCTCGACGTGCAATCAGTACCCAAGTCAAAACTCAATACCAAAAATCCCGAGTTTATGACTTATGAAAGTGGTGTGCTGCTAATCTCCATCCTTGGCGGAGTCGCCACGCATCCAGTCGATAAACTGAAAGTAACGCTAAAAATACAGCGAAAGGATAGTGATAGTCCATTGCACAGCATCCGCCATAGCTTGGACTTATACCATGACGACCAAAGCGAAAAACTGATACGAAAAGCATCTGAGCGACTGGAAATAGGAAGCCGAGAAGTACGACTGGCCATAGCAGGCCTCACAGAGGCTCTTGAAATGTATAGAATGGAACGTATTGAAAGTAAGAAGCCCAAGAAAGCCGAAAAACGACTGCTGACCAAAGCAAGAGAACAAGCAGCAATTAAGTGGTTAAGTCAACCAGAATTACTAAAACGCACTGGTGCGCTTATCGGTAAAAGTGGAATGATAGGCGAAGAAACCAACCGCCTTTTAATGTACTTGGTCTTTACATCGAGACTTAGAGAACAGCCCTTGCACATCATTAGCTTGGGAGCAAGTGGCACAGGAAAAACTTACTTGCAAGAAAAGATAGCAGAACTCATTCCAGAAGAACATAAACTGGAAATTACGGCACTAAGTGAAAATGCACTTTACTACTTCGATAGAACCGAACTTAAACACAAACTGGTACTGATAGAAGACTTGGACGGGGCAAATGATGATAAAGTACTGTTCGCCATTAGAGAGCTGCAAAGCAAGAAGCGCATCAGTAAAACCATCCCGATTAAAGACAGTAAAGGGAACTTGAAAACCATCACTTTACAGGTGGAAGGTCCGATCTGTTTAGCAGGCACAACCACCAGAGAAAAACTCTACGAAGACAATGCCAACAGGAGTTTATTAATCTACTTGGACAATAGTAAACAGCA
>CANLCJ010000075.1 GCA_947489085.1 uncultured Flavobacteriaceae bacterium | reverse complement strand
CCGAAATAACAGTTGAAGACTTTCCACTTCGAGGCAAATCAGTACTCCTTCATATTAAGCGGCGTAGATGGACTTTAGTCAAAAATGGATTGATCATAAAAAGAGACTGGGCTTTAGTAGCTAAAGGCACTCGTATAACCAACGAGTTCGCCTCTTTTTTAAAAGGTATCTCTTGATACTCATCTTGTAAGTGCTAAACGATTTGGAGACTATTATAAAATTAATGGAAAGACACTCCAGTATCACTACAAAAACCACCTTAGTGATTTTAAAGATTGGACGCAAAAGGGGCATGCCGAAGATTGGGTGCTCTATGGAAAGAATTTAGGTAAATATTTAAGTTTAGATGAGACCTCGTTATCCAACGGCGAACTTTATACCATTTTAACTAATAAAGATGCTAACGGAAAAAAAGGTTGCATAATAGCTATCGTAAAAGGCACAAAAGCAAAAGATGTAATCAATGTGCTTAATAAAATCTCTGTAGAAAGACGGAATATAGTCAAAGAAGTTACTGTGGATATGGCGGGAAATATGAATTTGATAGCTAAAAAATGTTTTCCTAAAACAGAAATTGTAACAGATAGATTTCATGTTCAAAAACTAGCCTCTGAAGCAGTGCAAGAAGAACGTATTCGATTAAGATGGAAAATCATAGAACAAGAAAATAAAGCCATTGAAGATGCTCGAAAAGCAGGAAAAGCATATAAACCAGAACTTCTAAGCAATGGAGATACACACAGACAGTTGTTAGCCAGAAGCCGATATTTATTGTTCAAATCTAAAACTAAATGGACGCCAAGACAAATGGAAAGAGCTGAAATAGTATTCAAATTATATCCAACCATTGAAAAAGCATACAACCTATCTCAGGGACTAAGCTATATTTTTGAAAATAATACAGATAAAAATATTGCTAGACTAAAATTAGCGCATTGGTATAATGAGGTAGAACTTTCTGAATTTAAATCATTCAACACTATAGCTAGATCTATACAAATGCATTATGAGTCTATCCTGAACTATTTTAATAATAGAAGCACTAATGCCGCTGCAGAATCTTTCAATGCTAAAATTAAAGAGTTCAGAGCTCAATTTAGAGGGGTTAGGGATGTAAAATTCTTCCTCTACAGACTAACTAAATTATATGCCTAATTTTATGACTTCCCCAAAAATATGGCTTGATCC
>CANLCJ010000074.1 GCA_947489085.1 uncultured Flavobacteriaceae bacterium | reverse complement strand
GACACTATCCCGTAAAGTGTGTAAATAAAATTTATCGAGGGTTTAACTTTTTTAGAGTTGAACCCTTTCTTCAAATATAGTTAAAAACTGATTCAAAATAATTCCCCAATTACGTATTGGCATGGACCATTTTTTAGTAGCCTCTCTTAAGGCTAAAAATGTTGATTTCATAACAGCTTCATCGGTTGGGAACGACAGTTTGTTTTTAGTGTATTTTCTAATCTTTCCATTAAGGTTTTCAATAAGGTTTGTTGTATAAATGATTTTTCTAATCTCAACAGGAAACTCATAAAACACGGTGAGTTCTTCCCAGTTATCCTTCCAGCTTTTAACGGCATAGGAGTACTTGGCTTCCCATATTTTAGCAAAGTCATTTAAAGCGGCTTTAGCAGCTTCTTTTGTAGGGGCATTGTATATTTCTTTCATATCCTTAGAAAACGCTTTTTTATCCTTCCAGACCACATATCTACTGGCATTTCTAATTTGATGAACGACACAGATTTGAGTAGTGGACTTAGGAAATACATTTTTGATAGTCTGGGTAAAACCATTAAGGTTATCTGTAGCTGTAATGAGTAGGTCTTGAACCCCACGAGCCTTTATATCTGTAAGTACACTCATCCAAAAGGCAGCAGATTCATTCTTACCTAACCATAATCCTAACACCTCTTTTTTACCGTCTCTACGAAGACCAACAGCAATATACATGGTCTTGTTAATCACCTTGGAGTTCTCCCTGACCTTGAATACGATACCATCCATCCAAGTAATTAAATATACGGGTTCTAAGGGTCTGTTCTGCCATGCGACAATATCACTGGTCACCTTATCCGTAATACGGGATATGGTAGATGTAGAAACATCAAAATCGTATACCTCTCGTATCTGCTCTTCTATATCAGAATTGCTCATGCCTTTAGCGTACAGGCTGATGATGACATTTTCGATACCATCGACCATATTGGTACGCTTAGGAATCAACATAGGATTGAAGGAGGCTTCTCTGTCACGAGGTACTTTTATACTGGTTTCTCCTAAGGAAGTCTTTACCTTTTTTAAAGAATAGCCATTACGTGAATTGGCATTATTAGAAGGTTGGTGCTTTTGGTAATCAAGATGCGCGTCTAGTTCTCCTTCGAGCATCTGTTCTATGCCACGTTTTTGGATTGTCTTTAGGAATGAGGTGAGCTCTTCACCCGTCTTGAACTGTTTTAAAAATTCGTCGTTTAATAAATCTTCTTTCTTCATTGTGTGTAAAATTTAAAATTAATCAAAAAATATCGAGGGATGCACCCCCTCGATATTTTTAATATTTACACACTTGGTGAGATACTACC
>CANLCJ010000073.1 GCA_947489085.1 uncultured Flavobacteriaceae bacterium | reverse complement strand
ATTTTTTACAGATTCAAAACTACTAATAGCTACATGTGTGTGTATTTCTGTAGTTTTCGAGCTATTATGTCCTAATAGAATTTGTATCTGTCTCAAATTAGTGCCACTTTCCTGTAAAATACCAAGAGGTGGCTAAAACAGTTCAAACCACTACCTCACTCACAACATGACCTTTACACAAAAACCATAAATCAAGGTAAAACAAAAAAAAGAATACAATCCCCTAAAGGCAGAGTAATGAAAGCCAAACGGCGAAGTACCGTAGAACCTGTTTTTGGAACGCTTACTCAGTTTATGGGGTTACTAAAAATAAATACTATAGGGATGAGACAGGCCAATACAATCATGCTGCTCTCTGCTATAGCTTATAACCTTAAAAAATACCTGAAGTTCACTCAAAATAGTGTAAAAAGTGATGCAGGACAACTGTTTTTGTATGTGTTCTACAAAAGGAGAATTTTAAGCCTCCAGTATCAAATTTAAGCCTTCTAAAATCTATATTTTAGATAAGGAAATAAAGCTAGAAATGCCCTTATAGTGCCTTATTTAAAGCCATATTTTAGGAAATTATGGACTTGTGCAACGGTTACTAGTGTTAGGCTTTGTTATTGTATATCATATCTTTTTTTTAAATAACTCTTTATTTTTGCTAATTTAATTGAATCAGAAACTCTTTCTGCTTTGAATATTTCTTGACTAGTTGATAAGGAAAGAAAATTTTCAAAATTAGTGATTACTCCTATGCTTTTGGATACTCCTAAAATTTCATTAGTAATAGTTTTTTTTACTTCAATTTCATTTGGTAAATCTTGGATAGTATAAAGCCAAGATTTTAAGATTATATTTTTTGTAGGAGTAATTAATCTTAGTCTAGGTTTTTTATTGGGATTTGTTTTGGAGTATCCCTTCTTAATTCTAATTCTTTCAAAATCTTCGAAAGCATTAATCCCTTTAATTAATTCATCAACATTATTAAATTTCTGTGAGTCATAAATTACAATTGAATTATCTAATACGATAGGTCCAGATGGATAAGAAACAGTAATTAGTTCAGCCCCTTGTTTATTTTCATAATAGATAGGGAACTGAACAAATCGTCTATCGCTTCTAGTAATTAAAATATCATTATCAATATTAATTGAATCAGGGAATATTTTTTCAGATTCAATTTTATGAATTCCTTTTTTTAAATTTAGTTTAGTAAATTGATTTAAAGAATCTATAAATATCTTATTACCATCTATTAACAAGTCAATATCTTTTGGAATGTCTAGTTTTATTGGTACGAATTTATGTGATTGAATTAGATTTGTATTATGGGAAAAAAACTTTATAACC
>CANLCJ010000072.1 GCA_947489085.1 uncultured Flavobacteriaceae bacterium | reverse complement strand
TGTCTTGTCCTAAAATAGCGATACAAGATTTATAAGTTATAAGGTAGTGATATTTATATTGCTACCTTTTGTTTTTTATATGTTTTAATTTTCTGTTTATCTTGCTTATGCATTTGATTTGGTGTCAACAAATTATTAGACCAATGCGGTCTAATTTCATTGTAAATCTGGATTGAATTTCTTACTAATTTTTTTCTTTGTTCTAGATTTATCTCTTGTATATCAATGTTAAATTCTTGTTTTAAAACGCCGTTAATTCTTTCAGCAACAGCATTTTCGTAAGGATCATATTTTTCTGTCATGCTAGTTGATATTTGATTGTTATTCAATAACGTTTGATACTCATTAGAACAATATTGTAAACCTCTATCTGAATGATGTATTAACGGTTGTGCTGAATAGTTTTCATTTTTTAAAGCCATTTCTAATGCTCTTAATGATCCAGATACATTCAAGCTTTCGGATAAATCATACCCTACTATTTTCTTCGAGTAAGCATCTGTAATCAAAGCTAAATAACTTGGATCTTCTCTATTGCCTGTATAAGTAATATCACTCACCCATACTTGATTAGGTCTTACCATATCTAATTCTTTTACGATGTTTTGATGTTTTTTAAAACGATGATGTGAATTTGTTGTAACGTGGTATTTCCTTTTAGGGTGAATTAACATATTATTTGCTTTTAAGATTTCAAACAATTTATCTCTGCCTACATTTATTTTAGTGAGCCCTGGCTCTAGTATATGATATAGTTTTCTTGTCCCTATCCTTGGCATTAGAATACGGATAGATTGTACTAATTCAATGGCTTGTCGGGCCATATCTTGACAACGAGTAACTCTCTGTAAATCTCTATAATAAACCTGCCGATTAATCCCAAGAAGTGTGCAGGTAGCACTTATGCTTTGTCCTTCTTGTTTTGCATACGTTCTAACAACTTGGGATCTGACTTTTTTCTGATAGTGATATCTAATTCTTTCTCAGCAATATCTATCATCATATCAAATAAAACCACCTTTTTATCAGACTGACTTAATTCATGTTCCAAACGAGATTGTGCTTTTTTGGCTAATCGAAGTTCTTGCTCTAACTCTAAAATTCTTTGTTCAGGTGTTTTATCCATCGTTTTTGATTGGTTAACAGTGTAATTATAATCAAAATTACCATACTTTTTTAGCCAATTTCGAATCGTTGAACCTGCCTGAATACCATATTTATCCAATGCTTGGACTCGGGTTATATGACCTAACTCTATTTCTCTGACAACTTGAAGCTTAAATGATAAACTGTAGTCTTTTTGAGTGCGCTTATCAGGTATGTTTTCCATAAATAATGATTTTAGTGTGTATCATTATTTCAGGACGAGATA
>CANLCJ010000071.1 GCA_947489085.1 uncultured Flavobacteriaceae bacterium | reverse complement strand
GGGTCTGGCACGGTTATTTGCCGACGACCGAAGGAGGAACACCGCTTTTCCTAGATGGTTTTACTGACCCCTTTCGGGTGAAGTAAAACCACACTACGTACTGCTTGGTTTGCTTTCTTTGTATTGTAAAGGATGGTAAATCTCTACCTGTGCTTTTAAATCGGTTAAATCTGCTTTTTGATACCGTTCAGCACTGCTTACCGTTTTAAACCCTGCTAAGTACTGGGCTTTTCTTAAACCTTCTTCTCGTACCCAATAAGCTATCCTGCTTTGTCGTAATTGGCTTATTTTATGGATGTCTATGTTTAGTTTTGCTTTGGTCTGTTCTTTTACTTTTTTACTTAACTGTTTAAACTGCCAATGCAATAAATTGTAATGATCGGCTTGTGGAGCAAACAGCTTGTCGCTTTCTTCTTGGATTAACTGTGGTCTGGTTTCTCTAATAAATCGGTCTAAACTTAGTACCTGATTGGCTTGTAATGGCAAGTAGCGCTCTCGTTTCTGCTGCCGTTCTCCCACATACATTTGTCCTTTTTCCAGTTGTAAATGATGCAGTTCTATCCCCATAAACTCTCGCATATCTAAACCTTGGTAGATAATCATTCCAAGTATGATTTTATCGCTGTGGTAGTAGATGCCTGCACTTTGCTTTGTTTCATAGCTCCCATAAATAAGGTCTAATTCTTCTTCGGTGAGTAGGTTTTGTGGTTGGCTTCTGGTTAGCCCTCTAAGTCTTGTAGTTTGGGCAATGTTGGGCAGTTCTTTGTATTGGTAGTAATGACTAATCACTTGCAGGGTTCTGTTGACGTGGAACTTGCTTTTGCCTTGTTTTAGCATGTAACCAATAAAGTTCATCAGGTCTTTGTATTTGGCAGCTTCTATCATGATTTGTTTACTCTCCAACCATTCCAAGTAGGGGTTTACTAGGTTGTTCATTCGGTTAATGTACATGCCCGGAGTAATGCCGATATCAATCAGGTAATCACTAAAGCGGCGAGCCACCGCAGGCTTTTTATTTGTTGTTTTCTTCATACATTAAATGAGTGTATCGCTGTGTTGTCTGCATGCTACTGTGTCCTAAAAACTGTCTGATCTGTTCAAGCTTCATCCCATTTTCAAGCAAGTGTGTGGCAATGCTATGCCGTAAACCATGTAGTGTAATGTTTTTGGTAATGCCTGCTAATGTAGCAAGTTGTTTTAAGCGGTCATTAAAACCAGAAGCTTCTTTGTAATAGCCTTTACCGTGTATTAAAACCTTAGTGCTTGCTACTTTTAATAGTAATGGACGTGCATAACTAAGATACTCTTTAAGATCATCACATACAGTAGGATTCATAGGTACATACCTTGGGCTATACGTCTTAGATTTCTGCACTTGTAAAAGCTTACTTTTAAAATCAACATCACTTATGTCAAGCTG
>CANLCJ010000070.1 GCA_947489085.1 uncultured Flavobacteriaceae bacterium | reverse complement strand
ATTTGGTTTACTAGGCTATTGCCTAAGGCTTCGCGCTGTATAGGTACTAGGGTAACGTCTATGGCTTTTAACTCTTGGGCTGCCAGATGTACATGTTTAAATACCCCTGCAACGGTGTATTGCTCCGTACTGTCTTTTGGTTTTACGGTGGCGAGGACTTCTTCTATTGCATAATCGAATTTTTGTTCGAGTTGCAGGGTGGCTGTGTTGCCTTGCCATGTGGCATTTATCTTTGTGCCGTTTTGGGTTTTAAAGATAATGTCTTCTTTGGTAATGCTGGTGTCTGTAAAGTTTGCTGTTGCGGTTATTACATCGCTGGTGTGCCCTGAAATGTTGGATATGGCTTTATAGGGTACTGCATATTCTCCTCCTTCATTTATGGGCAGGTAGTTGTATTGGGCAGTCAGCTTGTCGGCCACACGATTGGGTATGGCATCGTAGTAGTAAAACCCGCTGTTGTTAAACGTTATGTTTACGCCTTGGGCTGTTATTCGGGTAACACCGCTGTCTCCTATACCTTGGGTGTTGGCTGTAGTGGGTTTGCCGCCTGGGGCGGCTTCGCCTTTAGTTATTTTACCATTTTCGGAAACTGTCCAAGGCGTACCGTTTTTATCGGTTATGGTTACGTCTTTACCGCCTGGGATGATATCTTCCTCACCGTTTGTACCTTTTACGACAATGGCGCCAAATTCGTTAATGCTTATCTCTTTTATTTCGTAATCTAATGTGATGTCTTGGGTAAGACCTCCATCTCCGTTAATTCCTTTTGCAACGTTTGTGTTTATGTCCACCACCAAACTTGCATCCTCTCCAAACTCAGGATCATACAAGGTTACGATCTCGCCTTCGGCAAGTTGGTAATCGGTGTTAACGAGTATGTTATTGTATGTTACGCCAAAGACAGCGTTTTCCAGATAGGGTATGCGTACAAAGCCTGTTCCGGAGATGATTCCGTTGTTTTCGCTGGTTATATCGGTAAGGGTAATGATAAATTCGCCTGCCGAGATGCGATCGCCTATAAGCAGGTTGGGGTGTCCCTCTCGGTTGGTAATGGCGGTGGCTGCGGGGACTATGCCACAGTTGTAATTGGCATTGGGGTCGCTTGCGGCATTGGTAGTAAGGGTTTGTGGGTTGGTGTAGGCGCCGTATTGAAAAACGCATTTGCCTTTTACCTTGTACTCGTAGGTGGTGTTGGGGGTTAAATCCCAAAGGGTAGCCCAACTGGCATTGGTGGTTTTGGTAAACCAGCGGGAGTTGGGGCGGTCTTTTTTTCGGTAGGCTATGGTGTATTCGCTAAACACGGTAGGGTCTGCATCCCAAAACACATTCATTTTAGAGATGCCTTTGGGCTCGGCATAAACGCCTGTGGGTGTGGCACAGGTTTCGGTTTTACTAAACCAATAGATTTCGCTTTCGCCGTTGTTGCGAAACAGCCCTATTTCCTCTGCACCTTGCAGGGCTTTGGCACGTATGCGCCAGGCGTAGCGTTTGTTATTTAATAGTGGGGGTTGGGCGGGACCGTATACTAAGGTGGTGGCTCTGGTGGTGGTTTGGTATAGTGGTGGGCTGCTTAAAAATGCGGTTTGGGGGTGTACCCCGTTATCCCATATTTCTACCAGACTAAACTCGTATTCTACATTGGTAACGTTAATGTGCCGTGGTGACCATTG
>CANLCJ010000069.1 GCA_947489085.1 uncultured Flavobacteriaceae bacterium | reverse complement strand
AAAGAATTAGAAATTAAAATCAATAACTATAGAAAAGTCGCTTAACTGTTTATACCAAATTTACTAGGTAGTCCATACCAAAGATATTGTTGAGTTAATTGAAACCTTAAAAAGACTGAATACCACTCTTGTTTGGACTAATGATGAAAAGTATAAAGGATCTACGATAGATTCTATTTATGATAAATTCTAATCTAAAATACAAACGGATAAAAAACCCACAAAATGTGAGGCTGGAAAGTTTTAAACTGTATTCGCTCGGTAGTAATCAACCAAGTCTTTTGGGTAGTACTCATTCTCTTTAAAACTACTATCATCCAAACCTTTGATAGCTACTATCGCAGCAGACTCAAAACTCCATCTGCCGTAATACCAGTCTTTGTCTACATCGGTAAGCATTTGAGCTTTCTTCTGCTCTTTAAGCCAGTCTTTTTCCAAAAACTTTTTTATCAGTTTTTCAGCTTCTTCATTGTTAGGCTCTTGAATTGCTTTTTTTAGATTCTGATACAGTTTAAAAGCATAATCACTTGTTTCATCTCTCATTTCCCAAGCAGATAACTTTGAAGAAAGTAAAAACTCAAAAACAGTATCAATTACATTATCCTCTCTAACAATTTCACCTATACGCTCGAAAAAATCATCTGAAAACCTAATCAAAAGCCCTATTGATAGTATTCGTAAAAGTTGGGTGTGTGGGTCAATATTATACTGGTCTAATACGGTATTTCTTGCTCCGACAAACTTTCTCGAGCCGTCTATCCACGACGACTCAATGAGTTCTAAAATAGTACCAAAGTCTTCAGTAAATGTGTCTATCGATAAGCCACAAGAATATTTAGCAACTAGCTTAGAAATAAGATTTGAAGCCATATCCTGCTGGACAGGTATTAACCTTTCTGGTTTTATTTTACCTTGTTTTAACTTTTCAACCCTCTTTTTATGGGATTCATTTTTCTTATTTATATAGGATAAAAAATGCTGTTTATCTCTGTGTTTATCTCTAACCATTTGCTAAAATATTAAGGAATGAATTCACCTAAAGGCCCATTACCTTTTGATAAGTATCCTGTACTACTAACGTATTGATAACTTACTGAACCATCAGGTGCAACTTTGGCTAAAACTCTCTCATAACCTGCATCTAAAATATCATCGACTAAATCCTCATTGTCACCTAAAGCATCTAACAAACGCTGATTATTATTCTGACTTATCCATTCATCACTCATTTGTCTTGGCAAATCAGTAGAAGGATTTGCCTTATTCAACTTTGCAGAACCTGTGTACTTCCCTTCTACAATGACATAATCTCCATTTGGTTTCCTGTACACACCGTCAATTCCATTATGACCGGGTGTATCTATGTCGTCAATTCGAGAGGTAAGGGATTCATAGCCTTTTCCGTTCAAGTCTAAATCTGCTCCTAGCTCTCCAAAGTTTCCCTTCCTTGCATTTGAAGCATTCGCAATATTATCGGCATACTTATCAATAATACTACGCTGTTTAAGATTATCAATACTTCGCCTAGCAGCTTGAGAAAAACCCAAGTCATCTAACTTCTTCCAACTATCGACCAATTGTGGCTTAGCATCAATAGCATTTTTAAAAGTTGTATTCGCTAAATCTCTATCAAGCTTTGTCAGTATAGCATTATCCCAATTCTTAGCAGAAAGAAATATTTTAAAGTCAGGAGAAAGATTTTTAAGATTTATAAAACTTGAGAATAAATCATCCACTGCATTAACCAAGTCACCCCTAGATTTGACACGTTGCCATACTTCTCTAACGTTGTCTCGTAAATTTAAAGAATTTTGTTTACATAGCGAATTAAAACGTTTCCAACTTCG
>CANLCJ010000068.1 GCA_947489085.1 uncultured Flavobacteriaceae bacterium | reverse complement strand
TATGCCTCCAGAATGCATTTGCTCCCAGTCCATATGGTTTAAAGCTGTACCATTGGTACTGTTATCCATAAGCCAATCGGTTTGGCCTGGCTCAAAATTATAAGTATCCCACGGGTGCTGTAACCCAAATACGCCATGCCCCAATTCGTGGGCTATGGTCTTTGCTAGATTACTGGGGTTAAACACAAAGCCATACTGTCGGCCTAGTGGCATAAACCCTTCTATGGCTTTAGATGGAGACATTGTTTCACCTAGTACAAATATGTAATAGCGCTTGTTATCGTAAGCGCGTTGGCTTTTGTAATACCTAAATATGGCACGTTCTTCTTCGGTGTACTGTGCCAAGAGGCTGCTATCGCCTACACCTACAGTGTCGTTACCGTCTAAATCCCAATCGGCTTTGCTAATGTCTAAAGGTGGGGCTATGGTAATATTAAAATGGGCGCCTGCTTTATCATATATGGTGTTTATTTGGTTTACTAGGCTATTGCCTAAGGCTTCGCGCTGTATAGGTACTAGGGTAACGTCTATGGCTTTTAACTCTTGTGCTGCAAGGTGTACATGTTTAAATACTCCTGCAACAGTGTATTGCCTTGCGCTGTCTTTAGGTTTTTACGGTGGCTAATATCTCTTCTACAGCGTAATCAAACTTTTGTTGCAACTGTAAGGTGGCGGTGTTGCCTTTCCATGTGGCATTGACTTTTATACCATCTTTAGTTTTAAAGATAATATCATCTTTGGTAACATTAGTATCTGTAAAGGTCGCTGTTGCTGTTATAATATCGTTTTCGTGGCTTGGGATATTCGATATTGCTTTATAAGGCACTGCATATTCGCCGCCTTCAGTTATAGGCAGGTAGTCGTATACAGCAGTCAATTTATCCGCCACACGATTAGGTATGGCGACATTAATATATTTAATACTCAAAACGTTATTGCTTTTATTATAATTTTGGTCTTTACTGTTGGCTGTTTCAATATCAAATCATGGTCTCAAAAATCAGATTATTTTGCAAAACTAAAAAAAGAAGTTTCTGATGAAAAGATTAAACAAGATATCAGAGAACAGTGATTTTCTAGTTTACGATTCATGAACAGATCTAATCTCTATAGTATCAAGCTTATCAAAAAAGCTTGATAACTCTTGTTTTAAATCTTTCATCTCTTCAATAGAAAGCTCTTTCTCTAACATATTATCTGTGACTACCTCTAATTGCTTATTTAAAAACTCTACTTCTGGATGATAAACATAACCAAGGTTTTCTAATCTCAAATTTATCGTACTGATAGATGTTATTAAATTCTCAACCCTATTCTCTATTTCAGGATAAAAATAGAAGTCTTCAAATACTCGAGATATTGCTTGATCTGGTCTCTCACTTTGGTTTAGTAAATCATAATAAGATTCTTTTATTGTATCAATTAGCTCTTTGTAACTCCAATTTTTCATATCTAAAAATTTGTTAATGTAGTACCGTTATTATGAATAATTTCAATATCAAGTAAACGGTATCTTTCTTTAAAAAGATCTATTACGTTACTACAGCTAGGGCATGGTGCTCTTTCCGTGAATAATTTTACAGTTCCTGTTACATTTGGATTATCCCCAATTTTTTGAGTCAGTTCGGTTAAGATTTTATACTCTGTATCAATATTTCTCTCAATTAAAGTACCATTTATTGCAGGTTCTGTTGTCCATGGATAAATCTCATCAGCTGTCTTAGGTTTCAAAGATATCTCAGGCACTCTTTCAGGTAAGGTACCAGTTAGCTCATCTATTCGACTATGAGCAAAAAATTCTTTTTTTGATACTCCAGATACATTTACATCTGCGTATCCAAAATTCCCGCTCTTCTTGTATGCAGAGGTTAAACTTTGTCTTAATTCTTTAACTCTAGCTATCAAGCTAGCGTCTGATGAAGCGTTAAGAATTCTAGTAGAAAACCTCCCCCCATTAGCGAAGCCTCTTCCAGATTTGACACGCTGCCATACTTCTCTAACGTTGTCTCGTAAATTTAAAGAATTTTGTTTACATAACGAATTAAAACGTTTCCAACTTCGTATTGTATTAAGTCTTCGTATAGCTCTAGGCAGACCCGTAACTGCTAGTGCGC
>CANLCJ010000067.1 GCA_947489085.1 uncultured Flavobacteriaceae bacterium | reverse complement strand
CTATCTCTCAAAATGCTTGTTATCAGGATTTAATAAATACAACTTAAACCTTATCCAATTTTTGTCGTGTACTTAGCTCGTTTTTATATAAGTTGAAAAACCTAGAAATTCTATACTTGCATTTTTATTCAGACATAAAAACAGAAATTGATTTTTCTCAAATAGCACCTCTTAAAAGGTTAGGCACAAATTGGTATCCTAAATATATAAAAAACTTAGAGGTTCAAAAAAGCATTGAATATTTGTCTGTATCTGATTTTAAAGCAAAAGATTTTACTCCTATAAATTCCTTAAATAATCTAAAATTTCTAAGCACTCACACTGGCAGTTTAAAAAGTTTAGAAGGTGTTGAGAGTTTTAAAAATTTAATTGCTTTAGATATTATAGCACATCGTAGCTTAACAGACATATCCCAAATAAAGGCACTAAAAAATTTGAAATACCTAAAAATAGACTATTGCTGGAAAATGCAAGACTTTAGCCCTATTGGAGAGTTAAAAGAATTAGAGGTTTTAGAGATTGAGGATTGCAAAAAATTAGAATCTATAAAGTTCGTAAAACATTTACCAAAACTTGAGAAGTTATCGACTTTAGGAACTACAATCATTAATGACTTTGATACAACACCCGCAAAAGACGTTCCTATATTTTTTGGCAGTTTATATAAAAAATATAACAAACAATATCCTGAAAAAGAGATAAAAAGAAAAGCAAAAGGATGGAGTAGTTATTTGTAAATTGCTCAATACCCATTTGCCAACAATCTGTATAATTAATGGCTAAAAAGTGCAAAATTAAAAGGAAAGTGCTCTTTTACAAAAGTCATTGTTAAATTTAAAAATACGAGTATTTTAATATAACAACAACCATGCAGTCAACGTTAAGCAGCATTACTTACCAAAAAGAAGTAAAAAATAACATTAGCAAAATTATTCCTATTAGGACAAGAAATAGAATTGCTATGAACAGATATGGATTATCATCGAGATACAAGAATAAGTGGCAAACCTGCTTCAGACACTAACTATTGGCAAGTAGAATTTTAAATGGAAAGGTTTTAATAGAAATGATGTTTACGACAGTACAATTTTTACTTCGGGAAAATTAAAAGCTCACATAAAAGCAAGATGAGACGGAAAAGAGAAAACTGCTGAGAGCAGTGGGTTTACTTTCGTGTATAAAAAAAGTAAACACTATTTATCTAAAACGGAAATAGACTTGATCATCTTTAGCAAAACTTGTACAAAAGGCACAACGAGTATAACTTATTGCTCGTACTTGATTACTTAATAAAATTTTAAAAACTGATACTAAAACCAACCTCCTGTACCATTATAAAAAACCATTTACATAACACAAATAGACAATACTACTGGTTCGAAAAACAGTAATTATCTTCTGCCTTATCTTTTTTACAACAAACCTTGTGTGCAATTAAAACAAACGAAAATCAATGATAAAACAAATTAAAATTACCGCCTTATTAGTTTCATTTTCATTTATTGGATTTGGACAAGAATTACCAAAAGAAAAATCTGAAAATCATATTCAAATCAAAGGGACAACTATTTCTATGGTTCCACCAACCTTATTTGAATCCTCAAACAATTTTAAAGGTTTCCAAAACCCTAATGACCAAACTTCAATGATAATGACAATGGAAATTCCGGGACCTTATTCAGAAGTTTCCAAAGGTTTTAATTCCGAAATGATGCAAAAACAAGGAATGAAATTGAAAACAAAGAAGGAAATAAAAGTTGCGGAATTTGACGGACTATTGATAGAGCTAGACCAATCTGCAAACGGAATGACTTTTTCAAAACAAATCGTCATTTATGGAAATGAAAAATCAAGTACTTTAATAAATGGCGTTTACTTAAAAGACTCTATACAATTAGGCGAAAAAATCAGAGAAAGTGTTTTAACAACATTTGTAGACACAAAAGTAAAAAGTAATCCAAGAGAAGCTTTGAATTATTCGCTAGATGAAGATGCTGGTTCTTTAAAATTTAAGGCTGTCATTGGAAATGGAATGCTATTAAATCGAGATTTGAAAATACCAACAGAAAGTGCAGATAAAGCAACATTATTAACTAACAAATCATTTGCAAAAGTTAAGATTGAAAATAAGAAACTGTTTTGTATCTCAAGATTAAAGAAATATCCAGACAACTATTCTGCAATACCAATTCGGAAATAACGTGATTTTTAATTAACTTTCCATCATGGGAAAAGTTTTAAATACACCGATTAAAGAA
>CANLCJ010000066.1 GCA_947489085.1 uncultured Flavobacteriaceae bacterium | reverse complement strand
AGTTCTTTTTTAAAGTCATTATGTGAGAATAACACTTTAATATACTGAATTCCAGTATTTTATACAACTAAATTAATGCCTATTTGTTTGAAAATTAATGATTTATGTCATTTTTGTCATGTACTAAAATCAATTTTATATCTTTTTAAAAGAGAATTAACCAAAGAACAATTGGTTGAATTAAATTGGTATATAAATGATTTAGGAGGATTTAAAAATGAAGAAATATATTGGTTAAACACACCTGGACCAATTTACACAACGCAAACTGACAATTGTGGAACAGGACAACCAGAAGCACCTAATAATGTTGGTGGAGATGAAAATTATTATGAATTTATATTCAAGCAACCTTTTGATGAAAAAGAACTATTAGAAATAAAATCATCTGCTGAAGTAGACCCATTAGGAGGATATTACATCGATGGAAATAAATATTGGACAAATGAAAAAATAATTGAGTGGTGGGAAAAAATTGAGTCAGTAATCGATTATATGGTTCATCGATATGAAGAAGAACTTCAACTTCCATCTAATCCACATAATAGACTTTATGATTTTGGGAAAGGATTAGAAGAGGCTCATTTTTTTGGACCAATAGAACCTTTGCCCCAAAACTATAAAGCTGCACTTGACTTTTACCAATATAAAATTAAAAACTATCTTGAATGGTATATGAAATTTAATAATGGAATATCCATTGAATTAAAAAAGATTGAATATAATTGGGATAAAAAAATTGAGCTTGACGAGTTACTGAAAACATTCAACCCTGAAAGACGAGACTTATTAGAAGAATATAAAAAAAGTAAAGATTATTCTATTAGCAATCAGGGAAATGATAAATTAAAAAATAGTAGGTCTTGGAAAAGAATAAAGAATTGGGTTAAAGGAAAAATTAAGGCCAACTAAGAAGCAGATGGCGTGCCGATAGGCTTACGCTGTATGTGGTATTGTCTTTATCCACTTAAATAAAAAACGATTTTCAAAGCGTATCTACAAGCTTAAAATAGTATTAGATTTTGATAGTGTTTGTAAGATATCATGCTTCAAAAAGTTCGAACGCTGTCCCTTTGCGGTCACAATTTTATTTAAATCGCTTTAAACGAGATGTTTGAAGCGGTTTTTTTGTTTTACCTTGATTTGTGTTTTTTGTTGTAATGGACATGTTGTAAGTGAGGTAGTGGTTTGAACTGTTTTAACCACCTCTTAGTATTTTACAGGAAAATGGCACTAATTTGAGACAGATACAAATTCTATTGGGACATAATAGCTCGAAAACTACAGGAATATACACACATGTAGCTATTAGTAGTTTTGAATCTGTAAAAAATCCTTTAGATTTGTGAAACACATACATGAGATATATGTGCAATTGCACATATATCTATGTTACCTACAATTATGAAACCTCATTTAATTATTATCGTAATAGCTTCTATTTTTAGCAGTTGCAACAAATTTGAGTATAAGTTTTATGATAAAATTGATATTGCGCAAAAAAATGCGATCGAAAAAAATTCACCTGTAATATTTGACTTAAATGATGTTACCGATTTCGATTGGATTAAAATGCTTCATATAACAGGAAATGAAAGTATGCCAATCCATAACTTCGAAATTGAGCCAATACTAGGTAGACAAACTAAAGATTTAAAAACTTGGAAAAACAGGTTCTACTTTTTAAACTCAAAGAATGAGATAATAGTAAAAGATATTGACTATCAACACTACCTTTCTTACAGTATTGAATTTTGCCTAAAAGACTCAATTAAAAATATTGGTTATCAATGGTTGAGTAAAGACGAATGTAAGTTTACATTAGTTCCGAATACCAAAAAAACAGGAACAGGTATGGTATTTTTATTCCCCGTATGCAATACTAAATTTGACAAAGATAATTTTGGCATATTTCGTAAACAAGAGATTAAACTATCGATACCTAAAAATGTAGATTCTGACTTTAAAATATTTCTAAACTTTTTTAATAAAGATTCTACTTTTCAAATAAGTCGAGTAAAATTTCCATTAAAAATAAAAGACCTTAATGAGGATTTTGAACTCAGAGAAAGAACAATAAATAAAGAAGAGTATTATTTAAAAAAGTTTGATTTTAACGAAATCAATAAATTAGAGGTATTTAATGAATATAAACAGAGAATCAGTGTAAATGAAAATAATGTGCTGATTGAAATAAATGGAATTGAAAACGGAATCGCTTGTGAATTTTATTTCAAAAAAATAAACAACAAATGGAAATTAGTAAGTTGGATAGACCAATCAACATAAAAAACTGTAGGTAACACGGTGTATAAAACATAGCTAATAAGTGCTTAACCGAAAGGTTTATGTATATTTAGAAAGTCCGCCAAATTTTTAATTTGGCTTTTAAAAAGAGAAAAATTAAAAACAAAATATAAAAATTCGGCTCTGTGTTAATCCGAAAAATTAGTGTCTTTTTACACGCTACATTTCATACACAAGTCCGTTAGTGTGCCACGAAGTGGCATACATCCAGTAGGTGTAAATCCTACCAGAGCAATTAACTGTTCACTCTGAAGATGCATG
>CANLCJ010000065.1 GCA_947489085.1 uncultured Flavobacteriaceae bacterium | reverse complement strand
AATATTCAAAACTTAAATGAACTATTGCCTGATAATTTCTCGGAAATTTTTAAGGTGTAGTTGCTCGAGGGGATACACGTGGGGAGCATTCTCCTTCTATTAAGATCACAACCAAGCTCGCTGATGCGTTAGAGGTTTCTGTTGATTATATGCTCGGAAGAGAACGGTTTGGCAAGTATGACAATGAAGCAATCAAAAGACTGGAAGGTATTCAAAAAATGGATGCTAACTCTCAAAGCAAGCTTTTTGATATTATTGATACTTATATTAGAGATTCTAAGGCTAGGGCTGCTTATGGCTCATAAAAAAAGCCCGATCCGTAGATCAGGCTTCATTTTCTCTTAAATCACCCTTTCAATATTTCTAGTGGTCTCAGTTGCCTTAACGCTTTCAGTATGGACTTACTTGCAAAAGCAACTCCCACTTCTTGACCAAAAGATGCATCACTAAAAGCTATAAATTTCTTTCTGGTATGACCTTTATCAATTAGACACTCATTTACAAAATCAATTATTTTTAAATCAACGTAGCCAGTATCTCCTAGTAATTGAGTCGAATAACCATCTCCATCAATCTCTAGATCAATACTCCTAATTACACCCTGCTCCTTCAAAGATTTAATTATTGGTGTAAATTTCCCTCCTGATAGATTAGAAAATATTTCAATAATGTATTCGTAGTCTTTTACATCATCAACCGATTCAAGATCAATAACCTTATAAGCTCCTTTTAATAATTCTTTATAGGAAGATGTTTCTTTACTTCCCTTAATAGCAAACCTAGCTTTCCTTGACGACTCTATATTTATATCATCAAGTCTGAAAATATCCGATAACCTTTTCGCTACAAGCACTTTGTCTTCAACGTAATTCAAAGAGTGTACATAAATCCCTTTTACTTCACCATCATTGTCGAATACATAAACAAGAGAAGCATCTTTTTCTACTACATCATTACTCCATGCAAAAACAAAAACTTTATCCTCTGACCAATGTTCTTTAATTGATTTTGACACCTTCTGATTCAGACTTTCAAGGATATTTTCATCTTCACTAACGTAAAAGTCTTTTATAAAAAACTCTCCTCTTTCTCCTGTGTTACGATCTTCTGGTTTTACTAAAAAATAGTCAGCATTCAAGAGCCAATGACTGCCATATGGTCGTGTATCAAACAAATAATAATTATCATTTAACTTCTCATAAAGCGCTCTTATCTCCAAAGGCAGCTGAAAACCAAGATTTCTTTCTATCTGTTTTAAAATATGATCCATTTTCGCTCTTATTTTACTTGGAAAATTTCATCAAACCTACTTTCAATAGTATCTAATAAAGCGTCTTTTGTCTTGTCTGCCCCTGGTACTAACTTGTGAATTACTGATTGAGGAATTTCAACATTGTCTAACGCATCAATAAAATCATCTATATTATTTTGAAGAGAGGACACTTTCTTATCGTCAAAAATCCATTTTAATTGCCCCAAGTCAGACACATCAGATATTTGCATATCCTTAACAAATTGTGTTGCAAAGTTTGAAGGCGGAATTTCGCCAACTGACTTAAATTCAAAATACTTAGTAATATTTCCATCAGGTATTTTTATATCCACTCTCCTAACAGACTCGCCCACTTTTTCAACGGACTCGAAAATCAAAGTCTTACCTGAAAAATCATCTACATTACTCGTTAAGTGTCTTTGTATCCAACCTGCACCTTCCGCAAAATTCCCTCCTTTCTCTAGGTCTGTAACGAGCTTATCAATATCCTCAAATTTTGTTCCTGACGAAACCAAATCATCAAGACCTTTAGTTAGATCATCAAGCGCTGCTGCTGCACCTCCAGCATTTTTATTTCCCTTAATAAGCCTTGATACCATGTTCTCATCAAGACCAGCATCTGCTAATTTTGGATTTTTTAGGAGATTACTAAGTTTTTCAAGGCTTACAGGATTCTTCTTTAATGCTGCATAACCCGCGTCATCTAGCACCTTCCACGCGTTGACCAAGTCCGTGCCTTTCACCTCTTTTTCTAAGGCAAAACTCTGTCCTACTCCTAAAAATAGAAGGACAAAAAATATCGGATAAAGCCACTTTTTAAGCATACCGCAAGATACCATTTTAGCTTTTATTTTCAATTGAAAAAAAATAAGGTAATGGGTTTTCGTTTTTTTGATTGAAGTATGCCTGTCCTGATCTTAAAAGTTTAGACACTATTTTTTTGCATGCTTCAAGCAAAAAAATGATCCAGGGGTTGAAGGGGGTGGAAGACCCCCTGGGCATGTGTGGTGGGTTTACGTACTGGGTCTAGGTAAAAGCGCCTGCGGCTAAATCGGCGGTGGGTATGTGCGATGGGTGATGCGAGCCGACCTGCGAGTGGAGCAAGGGTGGTAGACCTAGAGTGTGAGGCACGAACACGGGGGCTAGCTATGTCTAGACACAAGGGCTTTCCTATCTGCCGAAGGCTAAAATAAATCAGCTTGCCCGCAGCCCGCAGCGACCCGCAGGCGAGCTAAATTATGGCAGGCGGTGGATGTGTGGCTGCTGACCTTTTCGGGAAGCTGCCTAAGCAGACAAAGTAGCCTGCCGTGACGACTGACCAAGGAGCGCAATAACCGTGACAGACTGCGGAGCTTAGCGTAGCACCCCTTGGGGACGTGTAGCGCTTTTTTTTCTTAAAATAAAATTTAAAAAAAGGGCTGCATGGGTCTGGCACGGTTATTTGCCGACGACCGAAGGAGGAACACCGCTTTTCCTAGATGGTTTTACTGACCCCTTTCGG
>CANLCJ010000064.1 GCA_947489085.1 uncultured Flavobacteriaceae bacterium | reverse complement strand
GATATTAAACTGGAGATAGGGTACAATCATTACCGAACTGGCTACAAACAACTACAAAACTGCATCGTCTTTCCACTTAAAGACAACCAAAATCAAATCGTATCATTTTATGGAAGAAGTCTAACCAAAGGACATTATTACTTAGAGAATAGAAAAGGGCTTTACCCCAATTACCCAAGCCAAGAAGCAAAGCAACTTGTAATTACAGAATCTGTCATTGATGCGTTAACGGTTCAGCGATTTACAGAGTATGAAGTATTAGCTCTTTACGGTACAAACGGACTAACCACCGAACACACCACAGCATTAAAAAACTGTAAATCATTAGAAGAAATCGTCTTCTTTTTAGATGGAGATAATGCAGGTGGCACGGCCACAGCGAAATATGCAGCGCAACTAAGCCAACTACTACCAAACGTTCAAATCAGTAAAGTAGAGACACCAGAAGGCGAAGACCCCAACAGTTTAACACAATCACATGAACCTGAAATCTTAGACCATCTAATCAGTGAAAGAACTATCCTTTTTTCTTCAACTGAGCAGGTAGCACCTGCAGGCAATAAAGAGAGTCTCGACACGCAAATACGATCCAAGTCAAAACTGGATACAAAGAATCCTGAGTTTATGACTTATGAGAGTGGTGTTTTGTTAATCTCCATTCTTGGAGGCATCGCTACCCATCCAGTCGATAAGCTGAAAGTAACGCTAAAAATACAGCGAAAGGATAGTGATAGTCCATTGCACAGCATCCGCCACAGTCTGGACTTATACCATGACGACCAAAGTGAAAAACTGATACGAAAAGCATCTGAACGACTAGAAATAGGAAGCCGAGAAGTACGACTGGCCATAGCAGGCCTTACGGAGGCTCTTGAAATGTATAGAATGGAACGTATTGAAAGTAAGAAGCCGAAGAAAACCGAAAAACGACTGTTGACTAAAGCCCAAGAACAACGAGCTATCACGTTTTTACAATCCGAAAACCTATTAAAAAAGACGAATGCGCTTATTGGTAAAAGTGGAATGATAGGCGAAGAGACGAATCGCCTGTTAATGTACCTGGTCTTTACATCGAGACTTAGAGAACAGCCCTTGCATATCATTAGCTTGGGAGCTTCGGGAACAGGGAAAACCTACCTGCAAGAAAAGATAGCAGAGTTAATCCCAGAGGAACATAAACTGGAAATTACGGCACTAAGTGAAAATGCACTGTATTACTTTGACAGGACAGAACTTAAACATAAACTGGTACTGATAGAAGACTTGGATGGGGCAAATGATGATAAAGTACTGTTCGCCATTAGAGAGTTACAAAGCAAGAAGTGCATCAGTAAAACCATCCCAATTAAAGACAGTAAAGGGAACTTGAAAACCATCACTTTACAGGTAGAAGGCCCAATATGTTTAGCAGGAACAACCACCAGAGAAAAACTCTACGAAGACAATGCCAACAGGAGTTTATTAATCTACTTGGACAATAGTAAACAGCACAAAGAGGCCATTATGAGTTATCAAAGAGAAATCAGTGCAGGAGCAGTAAACCGCAAAAAAGAAGAAGAAATAAAAGCGTTCTTCAAGGATATGCAAAGTGTACTAAAGCCTATCAAAATAAGGAATCCTTATGCTACTAAACTCATTATTCCAGAGACGGTTTTTAAGCCCTTACGAACCAATACCCACTACTTAAATTTTATTGAGGTCATTACCTTTTACAAGCAGTATCAAAGGCAAACGAAGGTAGATCCTCAAACCAATGAGCGATATATTGAAACCACTTTAGAGGATATAGAAGAAGCGAACTGGTTATTGAAAGAAGTATTGTTGGCTAAATCTGACGAACTAACGAAAGCTTGTAGGGATTTTTTAGAGGTACTTAAATCATATCTACTAAGAGAAAAGAAAGCCTCTTTTTACCGTTCCACAGTTAGGGAATGGATGCGAATCAATCCGCACAATCTACGCTACTATCTCAACCAATTACAGCAGTTCGGTTATATTAAAATCATTGGAGGTAGCAAACATAAATCAGGTTATGAATATGAACTGACTAGTAAAGAAGAATACACACAGCTAAACGATAATATTACCAATGCTTTAGATAAAGCTTTAGTAAAAATCAAAGCTGATAATGCTGCTAACAGTTGCGAATCAGACCAGTTAGCAACTGAAAGCCTTGGAAGTAAATAAGTTAACTCAGTTGCTAATGGAATCTTCGAAATGCACAAGACCCCATTTTGTCGAGAGACTCAACCCCCAATTAGTAAAAGATGAAAAATGAGTTAACAGAATTATTAATCGGCTTTAAGCTGTGGCTAAATAGACTAGGTTATGCTAAAAGTACCATTAAAGGCAATAGCAAAAGAATACAACAGTTTTTAGAATATCTACAAAACGAAGGCATTACCAAACTGGAAGACGTTAGCCCTGAAATTATTAACCAGTACCAAAACCAATTAGAACAACTTCCTATAAAAAGCACTACAATAGCATTATACATGAGTAGTTTACGGCTCTTAGATCAGTATCTGGAAAGCTACGGTTACAGCCCAATTATCACTACAAAACTACGCATTACGCCATACGTAGAGACTCAAAAAACAATACTGAATCAACAAGAAATAAAACAGCTCTACAGGGCTACAGATCAAAGTATGCAAGGGTATAAAGACCGTGCAATGCTAGCCATTTATTACGGTTGTGGCTTGAGAGCTTCAGAGGGCTTGCAGCTTGACATAAGTGATGTTGATTTTAAAAGTAAGCTTTTACAAGTGCAGAAATCTAAGACGTATAGCCCAAGGTA
>CANLCJ010000063.1 GCA_947489085.1 uncultured Flavobacteriaceae bacterium | reverse complement strand
ATTTGAAGAAAGGGTTCAACTCTAAAAAAGTTAAACCCTCGATAAATTTTATTTACACACTTTACGGGATAGTGTCGTAGCTAAAAAAGGCAAGTCCTTATAAACTAAGTCTAAGGTATAGCATAACCATCACCAAATTGAAAACTTAGTACTAAACCGTGTGTATTCCCGAGCGCAGCGCCTTCTAAGGTTATATTATAATTATATATAAATCTTAAACGATCGAAAAGATAAATACCAGCCAGTAGGTTTATGGCATTACTTGTTCTGTAACCAGCTCCTATTTCAAATTTATTTAAATATAGAAAACCACCGTCTTTGACGGTGGTCATGTTTTAAGGGCTCTGCCGATATTTAGCTTTGCTCATCTAAAACTTTTCAGATGAGTAAATATAGAAAATTAACACATGTGTATTACAAATGTGACTATCACATAGTTTTCACACCAAAGTATCGATTTCGTATACTAGAGGGAATGGTCAAATCATTAGTTGAACATGATTTGCAAACAATTAGTTCATGGAAAAATGTTCAAATTCAAGAATTGAATGTTCAGTCAGACCATGTTCATGTGGTTTGTTCAATACCTCCAAAACTTTCAATTTCAGAATTCATGGGCGTTTTGAAAGGAAAAATTGCAATCAAATTATTCAAAACCTACCCAAATTTGAAACAGAAACCATATTGGGGCAATCATTTTTGGTCAAGGGGTTATTTTGTAAGTACGGTTGGTTTAGATGAAAATATGATAAAACGTTATGTAAAGTATCAATCTCACCATGATAATAATTAATGTGATGCCCCTATGGGGCTAATCTGAAATCCAAAGCCACCGTTTTTAACGGTGGTTTTTTACTTTTAAAGCTTATTGCTGTATTAAAATCTAGTTGTACAGGAGCACCTTCTTCATATTTAATGAGCATGTTTGGTTTTACAATAAAATCTTGAAAACGGTTGTTGTAGAAACGGTAACCAAAATACCCGAAATAAGGCGTGCTTAGCTCAAAATCGTCTCTAGAGGCTAAGCTGTTGCCGATAAGATTTGGTGTTGAAAACCCCACATAAAACGTAGCGTGGTTAAATAAGATACCTGCACCAATGGTCGGTATAGTTGCATTAATATTTTGTGCAAAGCTTTGGTCTCCTGCAATACTCAAATTGCTCTAAGGTTAGGGGGTAAATGCTATTTAAGTTGTCGAAAATCCCCTTGTGCAAAGTCGTTAAAGTCATAAAATTTAGTAAAATAGAATGCAGTACAGCGTACTCCATATTTCGTAAAATTACGATAATTAATTTGGTTGCATGAATTGCTGGCACTGCACAAAAATGTATAGCAGTAAAAGCTTGGTAATTTATTCAAGTGCTTGCGTTTTAAAAAGAGGAAATGTTTTTAAAACAATTAGTATTTGGGGTAATTATTAGGAGTATTAGGTTTAAAAAAGATATAAAGAGTGCTTTCTAATAGTATGATGCGCTATACCAAAGTAGTAGGTTGGGGATATTATTTGCGGGAATCTTGTTGGTCTTTACAAAAGTTTTTAACGGTTTTATTGGCAGTAAAATCGTCTCTAAGAATTTTAGATACCGTAAATATTATGACCAGTTGGCCAATGCAGGTGGCATAAAAAGCGATACCGAAAGGAAGATTCATAGCTGTAAAAATTACGAATGTAATGAGAAGTAGAAAGACAATGCCTATCCAATGTATTGGTATTTTTTTCATGGGTAATATTTTGTTTACAATTTAGTGAAAAGAATTAAACAAAATGAATAAAGCACATATTAAATGCTGAAACATGATAACTATCATGTTTTAGTATGTAGATTTACAACAAATTAACGTTGTTGCAATATTCTCGGTAATGGTTTAAATCTTAAAAAGTATCAGAAATTCACTCAAAATAAGATAAAATATGCAGCATTTTTAGGAATAAGTATGTAGTAATATAATACCTTAAAGAACGACTGTTGCTGGTATTCTTATTTCAGCTTTCTTTTTAGAACGATTGTATATTTGGTGAATACCAAGAAATGGCTAAACAGTTAAATTCATTACTTCGTTCACAACATGACAGTTACATCAAAAAAAAGTCAAGGCAAAAAATCGCTTCAAACATCTCATTTAAAGCGATTTAAATAAAATTTTCGGCTTCAACGGGACAGCCTTCGAACTTTTTGAAGGGTGATATTTCTCTAATCCTATCAAAATCCCATGCTATTTTGAGTTTATAAGTACGCTTTGAAAATCGTTTTTTTATTAGTTTAAATTCTGTTTGTCAGTACTTTATTTTTGTTTGCGTTGTGTTTTTTTGTGCATTTATTATGAATTTAAAACGCAAAAAAATGTTCTAAATAAAAGAATTAGACAAAGCAATTGAAAAAAATGAGAATTTGAAAAATAAATAGATAAGATTATTAAGTTGAGGAATGAAATTATTGAAGATTTAGAATCTCTTTAATTTCCGTCAAGTATTTTGTTTTTTTTGCTCATTATATTTACGCATATTTCCTGAAGTTTTACTCTCAAATTTTCTTTATCTCCGTCAAATTCTGTTATTAACATTTCAGCTTTATTTTTCACTTTTTTTCCCATTCCTACTTTTAAGAACTCAGACAATAAACTAATATTGTAAGAATAATTAAATATATCATGCGTATTAGTTCCGTTTTTTGTATTCTTTCTTTGATTTACATAAAAATCTAATATCTCATTGCAAAATGATTCGAATTCTGATAGTGTCTTGTTTAAATTCATTGTTTTTATAGTTTGAGTGAGTTCAAATGGTTGCAACAATTGAATAACATGCATTAGTGCATGTTATTTACACCATAAATATAAGGGTTTGGACTACCCAATAAATTTGGTACTATTTTTTATGCTACTTTTTTATTGTTTATAATTCTTAATTCTAGTTCTTTT
>CANLCJ010000062.1 GCA_947489085.1 uncultured Flavobacteriaceae bacterium | reverse complement strand
AACTCTCCTTAATTTGTAATGTTTGGCGTAAACTCATATGCTAATATACGTCAAATTATTTTTAAAATGGTATTACAATGGGCAAATGGGTTTACTGCACCCCGCGTTAGGGATTGAGGCTTTGTTGGAGCGCCTCGCAGAGTGCGACTGCCGAAAGCCCGACCCTTGGGTAACGCCCAAATTTATTTTATAATTCTATTACGGTTTCTTCTAAAGGCTGTCTCACTTTTTTTAAGGTGGAAAACATATCATCTTCTGCACGATAGCCTACAGGTAATAGTAATACAGATTGTAAACCCTTGGCTTCTAAGCCCAATATCTCGTTATATTTTTGTGGGTTAAAGCCTTCCATTGGGCAGGCATCTATATGCTCTAGAGCACATACCGTCATTAAATTACCCAGAGCTATGTAAGCTTGGTTTTTAGACCATTGTTGGCGCTCTTCAACCGTCATTTTGTCCATCATTTTAAGGAGACCGTCTTTGTAGGGTTGCAATACGTTTTTTGGCGTTGCTCTGGTGTTTTCTATATTTTTGTAGTACGCATTAACATCGTTACTCAAAATATCGTTTTGTATGCATATTACCAACACATGAGAGGCATCTACAACTTGTTTTTGGTTATATGTATGTGGTAATAGTGTTTCTTTTAAAGCTGCTGCTTCTACAATTAATAGCTTTATGGTTTGCAGGCCGAACGAGGTGGCTGTTAGATTAAAGGCTTGCTTTAAAACATTTAGTTTTTCTTTTGATAGCTTTTTACTGGCATCGAATTTTTTTGTGGCATAGCGCCACTGCAATTGCGTTATTGTATTAGACATTACAATGTGTTTTTATGCAAAAATACGCTTTGAAAACGGTTTTTACTAGCTTGCTTGCTAAGATCTGCGTGCTTTACTAGCTTTACTTAAACTCAAGGTATTCGTTAAAAAGTCTATTACAACTTTCAATTGCATGATTTGAATTAAATTAAAATTGGTTTTCGTGTTTGCCTACAGACACGCTTTCTCTAATATGCGATACTCTGTCTGTTGCGATTCAATTTATTAGAAAAATACGGCTTCTAATATTTAAAGCTTTACCCCTATTGTAAACAGAAAACGCTGTTGGTAGGTCTTCAAAATATTTTTTTAAAAAAAGGGAGTTTTTATTTGATAGAATTAAAAAAGGGTTCTATATTTGCACCCGCATTCAGGCAAATAGCTTGATGAGGCACTCAAGGAGAAATGGCAGAGTGGTCGAATGCGGCAGTCTTGAAAACTGTTGAGGGTCACACCTCCGGGGGTTCGAATCCCTCTTTCTCCGCATATTCATCCTAAAACCCTTATATTAAGGGTTTTAGGAATTGAATTTTATAAAAAGTACATCGTTTAGTACATAAATACTGTTTTTTGATCTCCGCAGACATTTTAATTAAATCAAATTAAAATGAAAAATCAAGTATTTACAAAACCAAAAGTAAACAAGACGGGTAAGTATTGGTATGTTTTTTTCTATTACGAAGGAAAACAAAAGCGCTACAAAAAAGGACTTAATCGTATTAAAAACCTACGTGAACGTGAAATTGAAGCTAGAGCGCTTGCAGAAGCATTGCGCATAAAGCTAATGAACGGATGGAATCCTCTTGTACCTAAAATCGAAGAAGATTCTAACAACTTATTTTTTTCCAACGCTATAGATTTTGCTTTAGAAAAAAAGAAACCGAATTTAGTTAAAAAACCCTATTCCAATTACAATTCGACTGTAAATTGCGTAAAAAAATCTGTAGAAAGATTGGGGCTTCAACAGAACAAAAAACAAGTTATGTCTAATAAGGAAAAAGACATAAAAATAATGATTGCATCTACGGTTTACGGTTTTGAAGATCAATTGTCAAAAGTTGTAACACAACTTCAGACATTAAACTATACAGTATTAAACTCACACACTGGTACAATTAAAGTAAATCCACAATTATCGAATTTGGAAAATTGTTTAAATGCTGTTGAAGAGTGTGATTTATTTTTGGGTATTATAAGACCATATTATGGCACAGGTAATATTGATAATAAAAATATCACGTTTGAGGAAATTAAGAAAGCTATAAAACTAAAAAAACCATGTTGGTTTTTAGTAGACAGAGTCGTTATATTTGGGCGTCTATTTAAACGTAAGCTACGCATTAAAAAGGGAAAAGATTTAATTGATACTAAAAATGATGCCTACAAAAACTATTCTATTGTTTTAGATAAGAATAATTTTTTTGATGAGCGTACTATCGAAATATATGATCATGTTATACAGAACGATATTCCAGTTCCATTGAGAAAAGGAAATTGGGTGCAAGAATTTCATCATTTAGATGAAATGCTTACTTATATTAAGTCTCAATTCTCAGATAAAAATTTGGTTGAAAACATAATTTATGAAAAACAAAAGGCAAATAGTTAATAATTTCAAAATTAAATCTAATCGTTGCTCTTATGCAAAAATTTGAGTTAGTCTGAATAAAAAGAATTCCACATTTCTGACGCCTCTGAATTGCCTTCTAAAGGCTTTGATTTTGGCATTAAAGGATTCAGCAGCGGCATTAGTACTTCTGTTATCAAAGTAGTTTAATATGGACTGATAGTTCAAGCTAATAGAGTTTGCTACAGTATTAAAAGCCTTAAATCCTGATGCTTCTACTTCTCTAAACCAGTGGGCTAATTTTGTATATGCTATTTGTTTAGATATATTTTTGTTGTTGAGCATCAGAATATGTATATATGTATATGTTCTTTGACCTTCAGGAAGTGGGGCATCGAAGCTAGTAACTTTATCTCTAAACACTTTAATGTCTTCACGTAACGTTCTTTCTGAAACTTCTTCACCTAGATATAGTTCAGAAATGCCTTCATTTAGAGTTCCTAACAACTCTTCGAAACCATACGACTTATTGCGAAAGCAATAATTTAGAATATTATATCTCAAATGTGTGTGCGTGCTATTATTCTGCATCAAGAGTAAAACTTGGGGATCAATATATAAATTCATAGTTTTGAATAAATTATACACATACTAGCTTAGCCT
>CANLCJ010000061.1 GCA_947489085.1 uncultured Flavobacteriaceae bacterium | reverse complement strand
GCTTCTTTTGATAAAGACACACTCAGAAGATTGGAAGACATGGAAAAACTACCTGACGAGGAACGTCAGCGTATCTTTCATTACATGGATTTGATTATTCGAGATTATAAAGGCAAACAAGCCTACGGAGCATAAAAAAGCCCGATCTCTCAATCAGGCTTTATATATTCTTGCAAAATGTTTTAAAATCACCAATCAATCTCTCCTTCTTCTCGCATTTTATATTGTAAGACTGCTAGACTGTATCCTAAGTCAAAAACATGGGAAGGCTCATATTTAGTTACTTTTAGCCTACAAAATGGCACTTCGTCATAGATAGTCTCAACTATCTTAAAATCTGTCCCATAGAACTCATTAAAATCTTTAACTTCCTTTTCCAAGAGATGAGGAAAGGTAACCATTATTTTAAACTGTAACTCTTTATTTGACTCCATCTATTAACATTATTTCTACATTAGGAAACATATCGCTGAATTGCTGTATTACACCCTGACAAGAAGTGCAATAAGGATTCTCTGACACTATTTTCAATGAACCAGTAACACTTTCTTTTACTTGACCTTTAACTCCACCTAATTTTTTGGCTAAATCATTTAACATACGATATTCAGAGTCTGTAATACGTTTCCAAGTTCCTGAAGAACCTGTTGCGTCTATAGCATTAAAAATATGTATCTCTTTACGAGCTTCAGCAAGTGAAACACTTTTCCAAAACTTATTTCCATCAATATTAGCTCCCGATACATTGCCTTCTAAATAACCTAAATTTCCAGATTGCGGCTTCCCTGTTTTGTAATTACGCATCTTGTTCAATGCATCTTTGATTTCTTCAACTGAGGCAAGCCTTGATTTTTTCAATGAACCTATCAGGTTTTTGTTATCCGCACAACTTCCCAGTGCATCTACAAAAGATTGTTTTCTACTGGACTTCAACCCATCAAAAGCAGTCTGTAAAACATCATCACTTACGTTTTGATTTGCTTTCTTAAAGGCATCTACCGCATTGATATTGTCGATATTTCGCAAAGAAGCTTTGCCATTTGATAAGACTTTCCAACTCTCAATCAAGTTTCCATCAACAACTCGCTTTAGATCAGAAAACTCAGGAAAATCTTTACGTAAAGCATCTATAGTGGCTTTGGTATATCCTTTTGCTTTTAGTGCTTTTACAAGATCATCAACATTACTAAGCGCTTTTTTAACAGCGATTTTGTAATTGCCCTTGGTGTCCTTTATAATATCGAAAACAGTGTTTTCAATGCTTTTACCACTGTTCATTTGCACAACCATACCATCTGGTGTAACAAGTTTGCCAACGGGTTTTAGATTATCATCAATACTTTTTAAGAACGCCTGCTCAAATATAATTATTTTTTCTTTGGTAATACGCGCTATATCTTGACCTTCTATCACTAATTTTGAAACCAGATTGTCTGTTTGTTTTATAGAGATACGAATGCCTTTACCTGCACTTTTTATAAGTGATGTAAAGCGTTTAGGCACTTTACTAAGGGTGGAGAGTAAAGTGGAGGTAACTTTCCCTGTTTTAAGCAATACTTTTACTTCTCCTATACCGAAAAACATAGAACCTACATCAAATATAAGCTTCCCTTGGTTGTAGCGTGCTTGTGGTGTTAATGCCAATGTTTCGCCTTTGTAGGCCGCAAATGCTTTGGTAAATTCTGCAGCAGCTGTACTAAGCAACTCATCTTTATCATAGAGTTGCTTTACTAACGTCAGTATTTCTATGGTTTGTTTGCGTATTTCTGCACCCTTTTCTGTTCTAAAAAACGGACTAAAAGGATCCCAAGCTTCTTTAAACTTATAGATATCTACAGCGCCTGCTATAGCTTCCCAAGCACCATCGATAACTCCTGAATAATATGCCATTAATGGCGCAGTGTTTTGATCCCATAAACATCTTGGCACAATACCACTTTGCTGACTTTTAAACGTCTCACCACAGTTTTTTGAAAAGTTTAAAGCTATTTTCAAAATATCATAAGTGGTGTAGCCTTTGATAAGCGTTGTATTTAAAAATGCAAAGTCGTCTTTATAGGTCTCTAAAACACCATCTAAAGCTGTGCTTAGCTCTACGATAGCAGAGCCAATAGCTCTATTTAGATTAAAACTTAAAATATCGTTGTATAAATCGGTAACTTCTTTTGGCGTGATACCAGTACTGAAAAAATTAGTGCCAAATGCCAATTTATACTTTATCTTTTTGGCTTTTAAATCGTAATGTATCCATAGTAGATATTCGTCTATCCCAATGTTAGCTATTTTAGACTTTATATCCTTATACTCTTCATTTACATCTTGTTGCGACGCATTTAGGTTGGTTTGCGATATCACAAAAGCCTTTTTGGAACTTACCTCTATGGTATTTGTTTTGAAGAATGTTTCTTTACCATCTGCTTTAGATTGCACCTTACCAATTGTGATATCTGGCACATCAAGTGGTTTTGGTAGTTTAACGAGAGCATCTTTTTCTGTATATGATATAACCCCATCAAAATAACCATCACTTTCTAAAGTATTGGCTTGTGATATATTTTTATTGCCCTCAAATTGTTTTAAGTTTTCTTCTAGAGTCTTAGATATAAGGTCTACTTGTTTTCGTTTTTCTTTAATCTTATCTTTATCTGCGGCATCTCCTTTTTCCAATTCATTTTTTATCTCGTCTCTAAGCGCTTCTTGTGTATCTACACTTTGCTGTAACTCCTTAGCCTCATCTTCTGTTATATTACCATTCTGTAGAGCTGTATTTATGGTTTCGCGTTGTTTAGGTATTAAACGGCTAATAGAATTTATCCATTCTGATATAGGGATTTCAACCACAAAACTCGCATCCTCTCCAAACTCAGGATCATACAAGGTTACAATCTCTCCTTCGGCAAGTTGGTAATCGGTGTTAACGAGTATGTTATTGTATGTTACGCCAAAGACAGCGTTTTCCAGATAGGGTATGCGTACAAAGCCTGTTCCGGAGATGATTCCGTTGTTTTCGCTGGTTATATCGGTAAGGGTGATGATAAATTCGCCTGCCGAGATGCGATCGCCTATAAGCAGGTTGGGGTGTCCCTCTCGGTTGGTAATGGCTGTGGCTGCAGGCACAATGCCACAGTTGTAATTGGCATTGGGGTCGCTTGCGGCATTGGTAGTAAGGGTTTGTGGGTTGGTGTAGGCGCCGTATTGAAAAAGGCATTTGCCTTTTACTTTGTACTCGTAGGTGGTGTTGGGGGTTAAATCCCAAAGGGTGGCCCAACTGGCATTGGTGGTTTTGGTAAACCAGCGGGAGTTGGGACGGTCTTTTTTTCGGTAGGCTATGGTGTACTCGCTAAACACGGTAGGGTCTGCATCCCAAAACACATTCATTTTAGAGATGCCTTTGGGCTCGGCATAAGCGCCTGTGGGTGTGGCACAGGTTTCGGTTTTACTAAACCAATAGATTTCGCTTTCGCCATTGTTGCGAAACAGCCCTATTTCCTCTGCGCCTTGCAGGGCTTTGGCACGTATGCGCCAGGCGTAGCGTTTGTTGTTTAATAGTGGGGGTTGGGCGGGACCGTATACTAAGGTGGTGGCTCTGGTGGTGGTTTGGTATAATGGTGGGCTGCTTAAAAATGCGGTTTGGGGGTGCAC
>CANLCJ010000060.1 GCA_947489085.1 uncultured Flavobacteriaceae bacterium | reverse complement strand
GAATATTCAAAACTTAAATGAACTATTGCCTGATAATTTCTCGGAAATTTTTAAGGTGTAGTTGCTCGAGGGGATACTCTGTAGGTGCTAAACCCAATTCAAATAAAGTTTCTAAAAAGATACTAGTACCTCCCCACGTTCTAAAATCTTTGGCTGTAAACAATTCTCCACAAATATCGTGTATGTACGCATTTACCATACTGCTATTTATAGTTTGTTTTTCTCCATGAGCATCGTAATATTTAAAAAGTTCCCAACCAGGTATCTCTTCGCAGCGGCTTACCAGTTTAGATAATTTTTTATTTCTAAGACTTACACTATGGGCTTTTCCTCGCTTTCCTACAAAATGAAATTTGATTGTATCTTTAACAACAGAAACGTGTCGTGTGCGCATTGTAGCAAGCCCGTAGGTTTTATTCCGTTTGGCGTAGTACTCGTTACCTATTCTAATGTATGTTTCCTCCATAAGCCTAATAACGAGAGCCAACACTTTAACCCTTGGCCATCCTTGCTGTTCTAAATCGGCATCTACACGTGCCCTTATTTTTGGCAACTGGCGTCCAAAACTTAACATTTTTAAAAACTTAGTTTGGTTTCTAACAGTATTCCATAACGGGTGGTAGCGGTATTGTTTTCGCTTTTTCGCATCCCTACCCACCGCTTGCAAGTGTCCGTTGTCGGGGTAGGCTATTTTTACGTTTTGCCAGGCTGGAGGTATTGCTAATTTTTCTATACGGTCTAATTGCGTTTTACTATCCAGATGTTTACCCTTGTATGTATACGCAAAACTATCTTTGGTTTTTACACGCTGTATAGTTAAAGCATCATCATACACATAAACCAAGTCTATTGCATCTATTACGTGTTCTGGTTTACTTAAAAGTGTACTTATAAATTCCGGGCTTTTATAATCTTCTAAATTCATTGAACGTAAATTGCTTCTTGATTTGATAAGAGCAAGCTTTTATGGGGTTTGCAAACTGAAATTCCGCATATAAGTATTTGTTTTTCTGCACTTTTTATGGCAGAACGTAAAAACCTCAACTACAGCTAAGCTCTATTTTTTCATCTTAGACTAGTGGAAAATAATTCGATATATTTATAGAAATCGTTACCCACAAATCATATTTGTTATAATTTACAAGGTAGCCAAAGGCAAGTATTTTACTTAGCCTTAAACATAAAATTTAATACTATTTTGCATTTTAGAGCTGCAGCACCTAGCGCTTCACGTTTTAAAGACAAACTGTAACGGCATACTCCAATAACACCTATATTTAGTTAGGCTTTACAATAAGTAAACTGTATTGTTGTGTAGAGTCTGCGGGAAGTACTCGTAGAGCGTAGTTGCCTTCTGGCACAACTACTGGCATATTATCAAGGGGCCTTTCTTTTTCAAGAGCTACTAGCATATTATCAAGGAGCCTTTCTTTTTCAAGAGCTAAATGTCTTTGGTAGCTCTTTGGTGTCACTTTAAAAAAATCATTTTTCAATCTAATATGCGAGTTATCCGCTAATGTACTTGGTTTCCCAAACACAGATTTTTGAATTGGTTTTTTAGTTTTAAATATTGTTAAATTATTAAAAGTGGAGTCTGGTTTGAAGAAACTTTTTTGTTGCGCGTATGTAACAGACGTTATAAAGAAAAGCCCCGCTATTAGTAAAACCACTTGTTTCATAATTGTATGTTTTTGTTGAGTGTTTTTGTTGATGCTCTAATATACGAAATGTAATTTTAAAGGTTATTTGAGCACTGATTATTAATATAAGAGATAGTTATATTAATCTACTGGTATATTGTTCCTATAAATAATGTAACAATTAATGCTGAGTCTAAATCACTCCTATATATAGATTACCTAAAAGGAAAACTATCTGGTAATAGCGCAAGTTTCTTTAATGCGCTCACTCATATCTTTTTCAAAATCTTCGATTGCAATATCGGAGGTTTTTATACTTAAACCAGTAGTTGTTATTTGTTTTTCGCTACCATCTCCTTTAATATAGACTTTCCCTCTATTTTTATGACTTTTCCTGTAAGATTTTAAAGCAGATATGTTTCTATTATAAAGATTGGTCAATTCGTCATTATTAATCTTAAAGAGATATTCTTTTAATAAATACCTGTAAGGCTCTATCGAATTCAATAGTTCTCTGAATTCTTTGGGAAAATATTTTCTTGAGTTCATCATAGCTTCCCCCATTTTAGACTGCATTTCTATACCTAAAACAAGATCCAATAAATGTATACACCCAACTTGTAAACCACTGGCTCCCTCTAATGCATATTTAAACTTAGGGTCAGACTCTAACCCCCAAATAAATGAAGGTTGCACATAATTTCTCCACAGATCAATATTTAAAAATACATTACGAACTTGGGTATTAAAAACCTTGGTAATTTCTTTTATTCCTTGATGCAAATTTTCCAGTCCTTTTTTCAATCTATTTAAATCATCTAACACTATGGCTTTTAATATGTCTAAACAAGCTAAGTTGGAATACCCTCCTTTCATTTCAGTCATTACAAAGACTTTAATCCATTGTTCTAATTCTTTAGCGTATCGCTCTTCTATCCAAATATGATTTACTTCAATATCATCAAATTCAATTTCTTTAAAATCGTAGCTCTCTCCACAAGCCTTATTCGTAATTTTAAAATTACTAACTGTAGTTGTAAATAGAGTGCCACAATATGGGATTTCAAATTCATCAGAGAGCAAACAAAAAGGTGTCCACAGTTTTTTAGGAAAATCAAGCTTAGTTATTTTATATTGATCCTTACTTGGGGGTAAATAATCCCACCTGTAACAATGGCATAGAATAGCTAAAACGGAATATAATTTTTCTTTTTCTAGTTTAGTCAAAATTTTAATATTATCAAAATTGAATTCTTTTTCCAATAATACTTTTTTAATTACTTTCCTTACACCTCCACTAGATAAATTATTATATTTATAGAGACTATTCAGCAGATCTGAATAAACGTTAAAAGGGGCTGCTATTTCCTTTAATGGATTAACTTTACTTAAAAAAACAGGGGTTTCAAAAAATGTGTTTTCAGCAAGCTTAAGTATATCTTGCAATTTTTTTTTATCCATTATCGCAAATATCTAAATACACCAATTAACCTATAATCATCTTTAGTTCTTGGTTTTTCCAAAATTTTCTTCTCTATTAACTCAAAATTATTCTTTCTCATCAGTTGAATAGTATGTTCTATACTTATGGGACGTTCTCTAGAAAAGAAATTGGGTATCCCATAATTTACCACATTATTAATGAAAACTAAGCCACTGGTTTCAATGTACTTGGTTAAATATCTTAAGAAAAAATCAAAATTCAAATAATTTATTATTTGAGATAAAATTATAGTATTATACGTCTCTGAACTTTTAAAGTTCTCAATATTATTTACGTCACATAGAATTACTTTTCCCTTAGATTTTGTTTTCAACCAACTACAAACATTAGCATCGTTTTCCCAATAAGTAACTTCTGTATTTGAAAGGCTAAGGTGCTCTGTTAGAGGATTAAAAAAAGGACCTATTTCTAAAAGTTTAGATCCAAAACAGTTTGAGTATTCTTCTAGTGTCGGTAACAACTTTTTACCACCTACTATCATTCTTTTTCTTGCTTCCTTATCAAATTCGTTGCCAAAAGCATTATTTTCCACACCCCATCCAGGCCAATCCAAAAAAGAAATTTCTTCAAAACATTGTAATTTTCTCATTTATTAAATAGTAATCATTCCCCCAAAAATAGGACAGTAAATTAAGTTCAAAAAAAACATTAAATTTACTGATATGACACGAAGAAAA
>CANLCJ010000059.1 GCA_947489085.1 uncultured Flavobacteriaceae bacterium | reverse complement strand
ACAATGACTTTTCTACGCTTTTTTTTAATTAATTTTTAATGCATTATTAATCATGGGTTTACAAACTCAAACTACTAGCCTTAAATTACCCTCTAGACTTTAAAACTCTCTTTAGGGGTACTTATTCTGTACTTATTCTGCTTTTAGCTTACGATATGGCATCTTATTTCCCTTTAACTTCTTTATTCTGCTTATCAATTTGAGGTTACTTATCCCTACTTGTATGCATATTGTTTTTCTCTTACCTATATATAGGTATGTGATTGTACTCCTTTATTTTAATCTTCTTTATTTTATTCTTGAATGCATGTGCCTTTTTGCGTTAGAGATTGAACGGCGTGTTTGAGCGCCCGACAACGGAGGTGCGAGTAGTGAAAGCTCGACCTTAGTTCCAGTTTTTTATTCTGGAACTAAGGGAACGCCATTATATGAATTATACTTACTTATATATTGTGTGGATTTGTTTATACTGTTATCTTTGTTGCCTATTTTAATTTGATTTAATGATACATATTACATTACCTGATGGGAGTATTAAAGCGTTTGAAGAGAACGTAACTCCTATGGATGTTGCTAAGAGCATTAGTGAAGGTTTGGCTAGAAACGTGATTTCGGCTAGTTTTAATGGTACAACCGTAGAGACTGTTACTCCATTAACTACTGATGGTGCTCTTGTTTTATATACTTGGAAAGATGATGAGGGTAAAACTGCATTTTGGCATTCTTCTGCTCACGTCTTAGCCCAAGCTATTGAAGATTTGTATCCTGGTGCTTTACTTACTATTGGACCTGCTATTGATAATGGGTTTTATTACGATGTTGATTTTGGTTCGCATGCTATTTCTGAAAAGGATTTTAAAACCATAGAGTCTAAAATGTTAGAGATTGCCCGTGGCAAGCATGATTTTAATATGCGTGCTGTTAGTAAGGATGAGGCTTTGGATCTTTATAAGGACAATCCTTTTAAAACGGAACTTATAGAGAATTTGGATGATGGTACCATTACCTTTTGCGACCACAGTACGTTTACAGATTTGTGTAGGGGTGGCCATATACCTAATACTGGTATTATAAAGGCTGTTAAAATAATGAGTGTTGCTGGTGCTTATTGGCGGGGCGATGAGAATAAACCGCAATTAACGCGTGTTTATGGTGTTTCTTTCCCTAAACAAAAGGAACTTAAGGCTTACTTGGATTTGCTGGAAGAAGCTAAAAAACGTGACCATAGAAAATTGGGTAAAGAGCTAGAACTTTTTACGTTTTCTGCTAAAGTTGGACAGGGTTTACCACTTTGGTTGCCTAAGGGGGCTGCTTTGCGTGAACGTTTAGAGAATTTTTTAAAGGCTGCACAAAAAAAGGCGGGTTACGAAATGGTGGTTTCACCTCATATTGGCCAAAAGGACTTATATGTTACTTCTGGACATTATGCCAAATATGGTGAGGATAGTTTTCAACCTATTACAACACCTAAAGATAGTGAGGAGTTTTTATTGAAACCAATGAATTGCCCTCACCACTGCGAAATTTATAATAATTTTCAATGGAGTTATAAGGATTTGCCTGTGCGTTATGCCGAGTTTGGTACTGTTTACAGATACGAACAAAGTGGCGAATTGCATGGCTTAACTCGTGTTAGAGGATTTACTCAAGATGATGCGCATTTATTTTGTACTCCTGAACAATTAGATGAGGAGTTTAAAAGTGTTATTGATTTAGTGCTTTACGTATTTGGATCTTTAGGATTTGAAAACTTTACGGCTCAGGTTTCTGTGAGAGATCCTGAGAATCCTGATAAATATATTGGTGATGTTTCGAATTGGGAAAAAGCGGAAAATGCAATTATTAATGCTGCTAAAGACAAAGGCTTGGATTATGTTGTAGAAACTGGCGAGGCTGCTTTTTATGGGCCTAAACTTGATTTTATGGTTAAAGATGCTCTTGGTAGACGTTGGCAATTGGGTACTATACAGGTTGACTATAACTTGCCTGAGCGTTTTGATTTGACATATAAAGGTAGTGATAATGAGTTACACCGCCCTATAATGATACACCGTGCGCCTTTTGGAAGTTTAGAGCGTTTTGTTGCCATTTTATTGGAACATACGGCTGGAAATTTCCCTATTTGGTTGATGCCTATTCAAGCTAAAATACTATCACTTAGTGAGAAATATGAAAAATATTCTGAAAAAGTTTTAACTTTGCTTGAAAATCACGAAATTCGCGCGCTTGCTGATGACAGAAATGAGACTATAGGAAAAAAAATACGAGAGGCTGAAATGCAAAAATATCCGTACATGCTTATAGTTGGTGAACAAGAAGAAAAAGAAGGCATGATTACCGTTAGAAAACATGGTGGCGAAGATTTAGGAATGATTTCTATTGAAGATTTTGCCAATATTATTAAAGACGATATTAGTAAAACGTTAAAGACGTTTTAAAATTATATAAATTTAAGTTTAATTAAAAAATAGTTAGCCATAGCAATTAGAAGAAGAAGACAGCCCCAAAGAAGGGTGGTTCAAGAGGACAAGCACAAGATTAACTCCAAAATTACATCGCAGAAGCTGCGCCTTGTAGGAGACAACGTTGAAGTAGGTATTTACACTAAAGGCGATGCCATGAGGCTTGCCGATACGCAAGGTCTAGACCTTGTAGAGATATCTCCGAATGCTGATCCTCCTGTTTGTAAGGTTATGGATTATAAAAAATTTCTTTACGAACAAAAGAAACGTGAAAAGGTTTTAAAGTCCAAAGCTACTAAAGTTATAATTAAAGAGATTCGTTTTGGACCACAAACCGACGATCATGATTATGAGTTTAAAAAGAAACATGCTGAAAAGTTTCTTAAAGAGGGTGCTAAACTAAAGGCTTTTGTGTTTTTTAAGGGACGTTCTATAATCTTTAAAGAGCAGGGACAAATTTTATTATTACGTCTAGCTCAAGATTTGGAAGAGTTTGGCAAGGTTGAACAAATGCCTAAGTTAGAAGGCAAACGTATGACGATGTTTATTGCTCCTAAAAAGTAATATACTAGTGGATACAGAATATAAATGCTAAAATTAGTTTTTAGTAGAAGATAATTAAGCGCAATAATTAAAATCTAGGAGAAGAACATGCCTAAAATGAAAACAAAATCTAGTGCCAAAAAACGTTTTAAGTTAACGGGTACTGGTAAAATTAAAAGAAAGCACGCTTTTAAGAGTCACATCTTAACAAAGAAATCTAAAAAGCGTAAGCTTGCGTTAACCCATGATACATTAGTACATAAGGCTGACGAAGACAACATTAAAACAATGTTACGTTTAAAATAACGTTTGTTTTAATTGGTTAAAAACAATTTATAAACCCTGGAGTGTGGCCAATTAAAGAACTTAGAATTCGAAATTTATAATCTAGAATTTCTGGGACGCCCACTACAAAACACATTAAAATTATGCCAAGATCAGTAAATTCTGTAGCAAAAAGAGCCAGAAGAAAAAAGGTTCTTAAACAAGCAAAAGGTTACTTTGGAAGACGTAAAAACGTTTGGACAGTAGCTAAAAACGCGGTTGATAAAGCGATGCAATACTCGTATAGAGACCGTAGAAACAAAAAGAGAACTTTCCGTGCTTTATGGATTACCCGTATTAATGCTGGTGCCAGAGAACATGGTTTATCGTATTCTCAATTTATGGGAAAATTAAAAGCTAATGATATTGAATTAAACCGTAAGGTTTTAGCAGATTTAGCTATGAATAATCCTGAGGCTTTTAAAGCTATTATTGATAAAGTAAAATAAGGCGCTTTAGCCTATTGTAAAACATATTATTCGCTTAATTTAAAACGTTCAATTCTTAGGAATTGAACGTTTTTTAGTTTAAAATGTATTTCCCACTGATTTTTCAGGATCAAGCCATATTTTTGGGGAAGTCATAAAATTAGGCATATAATTTAGTTAGTCTGTAGAGGAAGAATTTTACA
>CANLCJ010000058.1 GCA_947489085.1 uncultured Flavobacteriaceae bacterium | reverse complement strand
AGGCTAAGCTAGTATGTGTATAATTTATTCAAAACTATGAATTTATATATTGATCCCCAAGTTTTACTCTTGATGCAAAAAAAGCCCTGCAGGTCTCTCACATCTACAGGGCTTTAAATTGTTAGTATCAACAAAAATTAATGGATTAATTAATTTTTTGCGCTGATTATGCTAATGTTTATACCGAAGGTCTGGTAATGTTTGGTTAAAATGTAGCAATTTTTTTGTTTTTCACCAGACTTCGCTATGCATTTGCGTAACAATTTTCATCCGCAATCAATATACGACTAGACTTAGCTGTTTGGTTCTTTTTATTTTATTTTTTTCTCATTTTTTTAATTTAGCAAATATTTTAGATGAAAAACAATGCGCTTTAAAGCCTTTCTAAAGCTGCTTAAGGAGGCTTTAAATATTAAAAATTAGGGAGATATTAGTCCTTTTTTTAAGGTTTTGCATTTAAATTCTTATATTTAGGTATCCCTACTCCGTTACATATTCACGCTTAGTATTAGTATGTTAGGTACATTACTCACTCAAAAAGAAATAAAAAATGACATTAGCAAAGTTATTTATATTAGGACAAGAAATAGAATTACTATGGACAGACATGAATTATTATCGAGATACAAGAATAAATGGCAAACCTGCTTCAGATACTAACGGAGGTTTAATAACACTATGTTATGCCACTGATAGGTATTCCGATTTAGTACTACATTGGATGACAAAAAAGAATGAAGACGAAACTTGGAACGAAGTCGACAAAATGGAGCGAGGAAAAGTTTGTTTTTATGAAAATGGATTTGAATATCCGCCAACCAAAACTTATAAATTCGAGGACACACATTTGATTTACTTTAGAGAAATATTTTTTGCCGAAGGTACACAGCTTATGCAAACTATTTTAACTATTTCGCCTGCTATTCAGAATTATGGAGCTGATTTAGTAAAACTTTGGAATCATAACTGGAAACCTCCGCAAGAATATCAAACGCCTGTATATTCATATAAACAAGAAGAGAAAGATTTTGAAATTAGTATAAAACACCTTACTAACAAAAGTAGTTTTGTTCCTCTTGGAATTCCTTCATTTAAAGGAATTGCTGAAAATAAATACATTGAATTTGAAATAGAAGTTAAAAAAAATGATATAGACGATTTTGATATAGAAATATTACATAACAATAGCATTATACAAAACTATCATTCTAGTAAACAGACATTAGATGAAGTTGTTATTACTGCAAAAGGCTCAAGCAATAATTCAGAAGCAAATAATGAACAGTCTGCGCAAAAAAATTATCCTGTTGGCAAGTACAATTTTAAATGGGATGGTTTTGATAGTAACGATATTTACGACAGTACAATTTTTACTTCAGGAAAATTAAAAGCTCGTATAAAAGCAAGGCAAGACGGAAAAGAAAAAACTGCGGAAAGCAGTGAGTTTACTTTTGCTTATAAAGAAGTGGATTGGGTTGATACAAAGATAGATAGAAGCATTAAGCGAATTGATGTTACGCTTCGAGTAAATTTAAGAGATGGAGGGGAAAAAGGAACAGAAAAAGACTGTTATGAAACAGGTAGTGGCAGTTATGCTCCAATAACCAAACATTGTCCTTGGGATAAAATACCTGAAAAGGATATCAAAAGAAGTGGAAAAACTCCCATACAAAAAAGAGATAAAAACAATAATTCCGAAGCTTTAAAACAATTAGCTTTAGATGGTATAAAAAAATATTGGAGTAGACATTCAGGTAATATAGGCAAAGGTGTTTTTATAAATAAAGAATTATACGAAGTATATATAAGCTGTAAACAGGATGAACAAGGTATGATAGCTCCTGAGATAATTTATTTTACGAATTCAGAAAATGGTACGTTTAATCGTTCTCATAATTGGTTTGCCTCAAGAAAATTATTTTATAAAGAAGGGTACTTAAAAAGTGATGGATGGGATTATAGAAGTTCGTCAGTTGCTATTAAATATTTTGAAGAAACTGCTGCACATGAAATTGGGCATCAACTATTAGTTCAACTAGAAGGAGAATATCACTCATACACCCATAAAGGAACTTCTCACCCAAGTGTAATTATACAAGACCCCGTTAAAGGAACAAGATATCCAACTGATGGTAAAGAAATTGACTTAATGAAATACGCAGATGATTCTTACCCTTATGACTATTATAAAAGAGTAATTCTATCTAAAAAAGATTTATTAGGACTTTTATGGTTAACTAAACTAGAAGTAAACTAATGAAAAAATTATTATTAATTAGTTTACTTATAACTGCAAGTTGTAATGAGAAATTACATGACAGTTACAGAGGTTATGTATATAACTTAAAAAAAGAACCTTTATCTGGGGTAATAGTTTGCGCAGATGTAGTTAATTTAGAATGTACTAAAACCAATAAAAATGGGTGTTTTTTATTGAAAAGAGGAAGTCAAAATTTTGTTGATGATTTAATTTTTGTTAAAGACGGATATATTACAGATTCATTGGAGACTGTTTATTATAAGAGGGGACACGGTACTATTTATCTTTTTTTAACGAATCGGTCTGACACTCTTTTTATGGAAGAAACTAAACAAATAACGTTGCCTAACAATGGTTATAAGTAATTGCTTGTTCTCGCTTATTTGTTTTTAAACTTTTCTTATATAATTAGATGTTCTTAAATAGGTTCTTCCTGTTAAATATCCTTGACTTCTTATGTCTTTATGTATTTGTTCTATATCTTCTGGAGTATCTACACGTAATAACCAATTAACATCGAAACCATTTTGAATAGCAGTTTTCATTAAATAATCATTTTCAGAGATTAGTTGTCCTAATCTTTCTAATTCATCATTAAAATCTAACATCAAGTCTTCATGTAGTTTCCTTATTAAGATTAGTATTTTAAATGCTCTTGCAATTATGTATGTACAGCATTTCCTTGCTTTTCCTTGGGTAGCTTCTAAAATACGCTTGTTATGAATAGTTAATACCTCATTTAACATTAGTAGATTTTAAGCTTACTTCTCCAAACTTATCCTTTGCTATTTTAACATGTTCAGTAATTTCTCCACTAATTTCTCGCATATCCATCATTAAATATCCAGGTGACGAATAATGTTGAGAAAAACGTTCTATTCTATTTTTAATTCTATTCTCAACATCTAATCTTCTATCATCTGTAGTTCTTGCATCTACTAAATCAAAATACAAAAGATTGGCTAGGTTTAAGTCTTTTTTAAGTAAACGCAGTATTAGTTTATCCTTTTCTGTGGGTGGTAAATGGCTTATTGCTTCTTTGAACTTTTTATCGAATATCATACGTCTAATACCCTAAACACTATTTTTTATAAATTATTTCTCTTACTGTTACCCTCCTTTTAAAACAGAAAACAAAGTGATAAATCTATTTTTTTGACAAATACAAATCTTCTATTAATTCTTGTAAATTTCTTAAACTATTAAATTTTGCTTCAAAATACCCCTTTGTAAAAAAGTAAGGAAAAATTTGCACAAGTCCAATCGTTCCAATTATTAAAACTGCTACTCCATTTATCTTAAAAAGCAATTTGTCTTTTTGCAATATTGTAGCATCATTTATTTCAGGAACAGTATCCCTCAATTCATTTAGCCTTTCAAAAGGTAATATAAATTCAAGTATATTAACAAAAACAGTTGAAATAGCAACAGTATATCCCGTAAAGAGGATTATAAAAATTGCTAATTCAATAGTTTCTTTGTGTCTTAATGAAGATAATATAAATACTTCTTTGTCAGGGTTTAATTTATGTGATTTTAAGAAGTCTTTAAATTTTTTCTTTCTAATCTTAAAGAGCCCATCATTAACTGTTTTAAACTTAATGTCTAATTCACTTTTATAGTTTTCCAAAATTTTAAGGCTTATTTTTTCTCCTTTTTTAAAATGCCAATTTAGAAACCCGTAATCAAACTTTATCAATAAAACTATATCAATAACAAAAAACAGAATTGGAATAAATGAGTAGTATTTATAATCTTTACTTAAAGATAATAACATTGCTAAAAGCAACAGCATTAAATAAAGTATAACTAGGTAATAAAATAATCGTTGCTTTAAAGTTCTTTCTTTTCCAATTATAGCCTTAAATGAAAGTTCCTCTTTATAGAATTTTAGTAGCTTTCTAATCATATTTTTATATTTAATAGCCTAAAATTACATTTTAAAAGGATCAAGTCCAAAAGTTGTGTGTGAAATGAGATAAAATTTTAATTTTTGCAAAAACGTTGCGCATTGGAATTAACCAGAGAGGTATTAAAATTTATTTTACCAGAATTATTAGTCACACACTTTGATTTATTAAAACATGAATTACAAGATTCAAAACTTCATTTGTATTTTGAAGAAAGCCCTAAA
>CANLCJ010000057.1 GCA_947489085.1 uncultured Flavobacteriaceae bacterium | reverse complement strand
TAAATCAAATCGTTATAGGTATGGACAAAGACATTATCAAATCAATTGTAAGTAATCATAGATATTTGGATATCTTTAAAAAAATCATATTATCTTAGAAATGGTATTATAAGCATTTGTAAAACTTGTAAAACTGTAGCTATAGCTACTGGTCTAGGTACAGAAAAAACGCTTACAGATAGCATCTGTAAATATATTATAACTACAACATTAACTCCTAAGTTTAAGCAAAATGAATTTTATTCTGGAGTAGATATGGCTTTGGATAGTATCGTTTCTAAGTGGCATTAAAAAACAGCCAGCGTACCATAGGGTATTAGCTCTCATTAGTACAAATCTATAAACTAATTAAAGTTTCAGCGTAGTTAGCGCTACGATAAATTAAAAACATTTAAGCACAGATCAATTGTAGAGGAATCTAAAACATAAATCTTTTGTTTTGCGACATCAGAATTTTGATCAGAAAGTTTGGTATTTGTTATAGCCATTAAATGATATGCAAAACCTTCAAAGACTTTATAATCACGCTTTTGGTTTGTCTTAGCCAAATTACTTCTTGTAACTCTTTTACCAATCCCTAAGTGGTAAGATTTCTTGTTGTGTGCTTCTAAAGTAACCGTAAAATCTCGTAAACTATCATGGTTTATAAGTTATACAAAAATCATGCAAAGTAATTGGTTCCATGATATAAAATGACGGACTTGTTTATTTCCATTATACGTATTGACAACACCATCAAAAGTGCGTTTTGGTAAAAAACCAATAACTGAGCGAAGACACACTTATCTTGATTCATAAATATCGAATTAAATCGACCAAACCTAGTCAATTCAAATCTACACGCAACTCAAAGCCTTATAACTTGTATGCTATCAGCAATTTAAAAGAACATTTAATTGTTTACAGTGGACACTAGTGACTTATTGTTTGTAATACTAAATAAATATGAGGTTTCATGTTACGCTATATGGCATAAATTATTTTCGATTAAAAAAGGTTTTTTGTAGAGGTAACAAACAATACGTCCAAAGGGAATCCCTTTAAAAATTTATTAATAATAAAACAAATCTTAAGGCAAAAAAATATCAGAAATTATTGAGCTTCAGGCGTAACATTATCACTTTTTTAAACACTACTAATTAGAAGGCATTATATTAATACAATCGACAAGTCTATTATCTACAGAAACAGAGAATTATAAAGATTTTGTGAGTGGCAGTGGATGATGTATAATCCAAATGATTTTGACGTATTCGATGCGTGTATGTTTGGTGCCTGTAATCAAGCCAGTTAAAAATCCTAAAAAATAAATACATGATAAAATTAAATATTTTAATAACTATCGCGCTGATTTTTTCAATTACTCTACATTCACAAATATCAAGTGGCAAAGTAACCTACAAGGCAAGCTTAGATCCTGAACTCTATTTAGAAAATGTAAAAAAAAACACTGAGCTAACACAAAAAAGAAAAGAAAGTAAGGTGAGAAGAGCGCATAATGCAGTTCCCACCATCTTTTATTTGACGTTTAATGAAAATGAATCATTGTATAAATCTCAGTACGACATGAAAACTAATAGGAAACTAGGCCTGTTACTAAATCAAACAGGAAATGTTGCAAGACACGAGAGGATATATTACTCTAATAAAGAAAAAAATGAATCCTTTTTTCAAAGTTTCTGGACTCAAGAAGTTCTTGTTAATCAAGAGAATATAAATTGGACTATGACTAACGAAACAAGAAAAATAGGGGATTACAATTGTTTTAAGGCAGAAGCTACAATTACAAAAAAGCAAAGTTTAGGAATGAACTATTTATCTCCTGTAATTGCGTGGTTTACACCAGAAATACCTGTTAGTTATGGTATACAAAATTTCTCAGGACTACCAGGTTTAATATTAGAACTTACTGCAAATTACGAAAATGGCAAACTATTTTATAAGGCTACTAAGATTGAATTGAATACTGAAGTTAATATTAGAAGACCTAAAGGTAAAAAGCAAATTTCAGAAGAAAAGTACATCGAGTTGAGAGAAGCCATGAGTTTAAAAAGAACTAAATATTAAAAATGAATTTAAGTTTTAATGTCGATTTTTGGTTGCCATTTAGGATAGTATTTATCTTGTTTGCTTTGAAATGTAATTCCCAGGTCGTACATCTAAAAGGTACAATAAGCGATACCATCAATGCACCTATAGTTTACGCTACAATCTTAGCAAAGCCAATTGATAATAGTTTTTCTGCAAACTATGCTATTACAAATGAGAGAGGAAAATTCAGTTTAGAATTAATTAAAAACGTATTGTACGATATCTCTATTAGTAGTTTAGGATTTGAAGAACTAACTTTTCGATATAAAGCTCAGGAAGAAATTAAGGCTTTTACATTAAAAGAAAAAACGGAAGCTTTAGACGAAATTATAATAGAAATGCCTATTACCGTAAAGAAGGATACTATTGTATATCTAGCTGATAAATTTAAATCGGGTGATGAAAGGAAACTTAAAGAATTGCTAAATAAGCTTCCAGGTATAGAAATTGAAGACGATGGCTCTGTAACCAGTCAGGGAGAAAAAATAACACATTTATTAGTTGAAAATAGAGAATTCTTTGGAGGAGACACTAAATTAGGGATTGAAAGTATCCCTGCTAATTCAGTAGATAAAATTGAAGTTATTGATGATTACAATAATGTCGCTTTTTTGAAAGGCTTAAATAAGACTGAGGATATGGCTCTAAATATCAAATTGAAAGAAAACAAAAAGCAATTTGTTTTTGGAGATGTATTTTCTGGTACCGGACCAGGAGTTGAAAACACTTTTGATTATGATACACAGTTAAATTTATTTTATTACAGACCAGAATTAAATATAAACTTCATTGGCACCATTAACAACACGGGAAGTAAAGTTTTTTCATCTAATGACTACAACAGGTTTGTTGGTCGTCCTTCCTCTGTTTTTACAAATAACGATTTTAATAAAGAAACCAATATAATTTCTGAGAGTATAAATGATAATAGTAACTCCCTTAAAACGCAAGCTAGAATTGGAGCTTTAAATTTATTTAAGAAAGCAGGAAACAAGTTTGAGATATCTAGCTATGTAATAGGTTCGAATTTAGAAAACGAAAAATTACAAATTACAGATAATGCATATATTTTGCAAGACAGTACTTTAAATGAAAATGTAGTAAATACAACTTTTGAACAAAAAGATTTAGCAGTAGCTAAATTAAAATTTAAATATTCTAAAAGTATCACAGAACAATTCTCTGTTAAATCTATAGGCAAATACAGTCAAAATAGTAATGTTAATTCTATATTTTCTCAAGTAAGCGGTACGAATATAAATTTGAACAGATCAACCGATATAGAGAGTAATTATTTTACCTCTGTTGCTGAGTGGCATAAAAAAATAAAAAAAAACAGAGCTTTTTCTTCGGTTCTAGATTTAACTTACGATAATAATAATTCGCATGCCTTATGGAATACAGATAGAACTATAAATAATAATTTTATACCTTTTATTGATCAAAACAGGTTAAGTCTTAACTTGTTGAGAAATGTAAAAAAGAATAATTATAACTTTGTATTTAAGTATTTAAGTGCTTCAGAACTAGGGAATATATTTCACGTAACTTTAGGTGCCAATCAAAAAAGAACAGCTTTTTTTACTGAGGATTCTCAATTTTTAGACAATGGGACGTCAAATAGCTTTGATTCTACTTTTGGAAACAATTTCCTATTTAAAATAAATGATCTTTATACTGGACTATCTTCAGATTTTTCAACTAATTCTTTTGATTTTAAATTTGGCTTATTTTTGCATAATTATTATTGGAGCACAAACCAAATCAATAATGTTGAAAAATCTAAACTAGTATTACTGCCAAACATTCAAATTAACACAGGAAGTCCCTCTGGCAAAGGTTCTTTAACATTTCAAACAAATTTGAGAAATAGTTTTTCTGAGGCATCTAGGTTTTCTGATGGATTTTTTATTCGATCATACAATTCAGTGTTAAGAGGCAATAACAATTTAGATAATGAGATTACTCACAATAGTTCGATAAGGTTTTCCAAGAGAAGCATCTTGTCAAAGTCTCTATTTTTGGGGGAGCTCCAATATAATTACAGCTTAAGAGGTGTTGTTAACAATATTGAAACTTCTAATCAAAATCGATCCGAATCTTTTTTAATGCTAGATACTCCTGAGAATACATTTAGTGGTTTTTTAGTTTACAGAAAAACTTTTAAAAACAAAAGGGTTGCTTTACAAACAAATTTTTCTTCTAGTAAAACCACTCAAATAATCAACAATACGATCACCTCGTTTAATAACATAAGTGCCTCTTATAAGCTATCTCTACGCACTTCTTCTTTTCGTTTTATTCCATTATTGGAGTTTGGTATAGAACAAGGTTTAAGTGTTTTTGGAACAGAGAATAACAGAAACAGATTTATAACAACCGAACCCTATTTCAAGGTAAAAATTAATTTACTAAAGAATTTTATATTGGCGTCTGATTATAGGTTTTATAATTATCAAAATAGAGACCAAGATATAGACAACACTTATAGTCTAGGTAATTTGTCAATTAACTACAGAAAAAGAAATAAACCATGGCAAGTTCAAATATCTACACAAAACATATTTAATACCCGATTTACTAACCAAAGCAGATTTAATGTATTCTTCATTTCAGATTCAAGAACTTTTATCTTACCAAGAATACTATTATTTAAATTAATCTATGACATATAATTTTAAACAACCAGCTTATCGGTCTGCTTAAATTATATACCAGAAGATTATAATAGCGCATATTTAACAATTTTTATTTCAAAGGGATTGAAAGCGAACATACTTTCCTCTTGATTGCTTAATTAAAAAGTGTAATACCATTTTAAAAATAATTTGACGTATATTAGCATATGAGTTTACGCCAAACATTACAAATTAAGGAGAGTTT
>CANLCJ010000056.1 GCA_947489085.1 uncultured Flavobacteriaceae bacterium | reverse complement strand
ATTTTTTATAACTCCTATTTTAAAAAAACAGGCGTACAATAAGCTTATGGGTTATTAGTACTACTTGGCTATGACATTACTGCCTTTACACCTATAGCCTATCAACGTGGTCATCTCCCACGACCCTTTAAAGAAATCTCATCTTGTGGTGGGTTTCGCGCTTATATGCTTTCAGCGCTTATCCCTTCCCAACGTAGCTACTCTGCAATGCTGCTGGCGCAACAACAGATACACCAGAGGTTAGTCCAACTCGGTCCTCTCGTACTAGAGTCAGATCCACTCAAATTTCTAACGCCCACTGTAGATAGAGACCGAACTGTCTCACGACGTTCTGAACCCAGCTCGCGTGCCACTTTAATGGGCGAACAGCCCAACCCTTGGGACCTTCTCCAGCCCCAGGATGTGACGAGCCGACATCGAGGTGCCAAACCCCCCCGTCGATATGAGCTCTTGGGGGAGATCAGCCTGTTATCCCCGGCGTACCTTTTATCCTTTGAGCGATGGCCCTTCCATGCGGAACCACCGGATCACTATGCTCTACTTTCGTACCTGATCGACTTGTAGGTCTCTCAGTCAAGCTCCCTTATGCCATTGCACTCTACGCACGGTTACCAAGCGTGCTGAGGGAACCTTTAGAAGCCTCCGTTACTCTTTTGGAGGCGACCACCCCAGTCAAACTACCCACCAAGCACTGTCCTTTCTCTCGAAAGTTAGACTCTAGATAAGCAAAGGGTGGTATTTCAACAATGACTCACTAACGCCTGGCGACGCTAGATCGAAGTCTCCCACCTATCCTACACATTACTTATCCAAAACCAATACTAAGCTATAGTAAAGGTGCACGGGGTCTTTTCGTCCCACAGCGGGTAATCGGCATCTTCACCGATACTACAATTTCACCGAGCTCATGGCTGAGACAGTGTCCAGATCGTTGCACCATTCGTGCAGGTCGGAACTTACCCGACAAGGAATTTCGCTACCTTAGGACCGTTATAGTTACGGCCGCCGTTTACTGGGGCTTCATTTCAGATCTTCGAAGTAAACTTCTAAACCCTCCACTTAACCTTCCAGCACCGGGCAGGTGTCAGGCCATATACGTCGTCTTTCAACTTAGCATAGCCCTGTGTTTTTGATAAACAGTCGCCTGGACCTTTTAACTGCGGCCCATCCGAAGATGGGCGACCCTTCTCCCGAAGTTACGGGTCGATTTTGCCTAGTTCCTTAGCCATGAATCTCTCGAGCTCCTTAGAATTCTCATCCCAACTACCTGTGTCGGTTTAGGGTACGGGCTGCCACTTTCGCTTTTCTTGGAAGTCGATCCTCTGGATTATCACCTTGACCGAAGTCGCAGTGTACTATCACCGTGTTACCACTGGCTTCAACGTACTATTCCGTCAGTACGCACCAAATTTTCGCCTCCGTCACTTTTAATAAGAGCAGGTACAGGAATATTAACCTGTTGTCCATCGACTACCCCATTCGGGTTCGCCTTAGGTCCCGACTAACCCTCAGCTGATTAGCATAGCTGAGGAAACCTTAGTCTTTCGGAGTGCGGGTTTCTCGCCCGCATTATCGTTACTTATGCCTACATTTTCTTTTCTATACGTTCCAGTATGCCTCACGACAAGCCTTCAACACATATAGAATGCTCCCCTACCACTTTCGTCCATAGCTTCGGTAGTATGTTTATGCCCGATTATTATCCATGCAGAACCGCTCGACTAGTGAGCTGTTACGCACTCTTTAAATGAATGGCTGCTTCCAAGCCAACATCCTAGCTGTCAAAGCAGTTCCACCGCGTTTTTTCAACTTAACATACATTTGGGGACCTTAGCTGATGGTCTGGGTTCTTTCCCTCTCGGACATGGACCTTAGCACCCATGCCCTCACTGCATACAATCATTTTATAGCATTCGGAGTTTGTCAGGAATTGGTAGGCGGTGAAGCCCCCGCATCCAATCAGTAGCTCTACCTCTATAAAACTATGTATACGCTGCACCTAAATGCATTTCGGGGAGTACGAGCTATTTCCGAGTTTGATTGGCCTTTCACCCCTACCCACAGGTCATCCGAAGACTTTTCAACGTCAACCGGTTCGGTCCTCCACTGTATGTTACTACAGCTTCAACCTGCCCATGGGTAGATCACACGGTTTCGCGTCTACCACTACTAACTATAGCGCCCTATTCAGACTCGCTTTCGCTACGGATCCGGACCTGAAGTCCTTAACCTTGCTAGCAACGGTAACTCGTAGGCTCATTATGCAAAAGGCACGCCGTCACACGTAAACGTGCTCCGACCGCTTGTAAGCGTATGGTTTCAGGTTCTATTTCACTCCCTTATTCAGGGTTCTTTTCACCTTTCCCTCACGGTACTAGTTCACTATCGGTCTCTCAGGAGTATTTAGCCTTAACGGATGGTCCCGCCAAATTCATACAGGATTACTCGTGTCCCGCACTACTCAGGATACCACTATCTTATTAAAACTTACCTATACGGGACTATCACCCTATTTCGTTACTCTTTCCAAAGTATTCTAATTCGTTTTAACTCAAATATCGTGGTCCTACAACCCCAATATTGCCGTAACAATACTGGTTTGGGCTAATCCGCGTTCGCTCGCCACTACTAACGGAATCACTTTTGTTTTCTTCTCCTCCGGGTACTTAGATGTTTCAGTTCTCCGGGTTCGCCTCCTTAAAGGATACTATATCTTCAATATAGTGGGTTGCCCCATTCGGATATTTGCGGATCAAGTCTTGTGTGCAGATCCCCGCAACTTTTCGCAGCTTATCACGTCCTTCTTCGCCTCTGAGAGCCTAGGCATTCCCCATACGCTCTTATGTAGCTTATTGTACTTTTGTCTTTTTAATGAGTTATAAGTCAATTGATAAATCAATTGATTACCGTCTATTTACTGTGCTCGTACAGCAGTAAATAAACTATTTTTTTATACATTAAATATTTCTATCTAATTTTTCATGTATCTTGTTTCAATATGTCAATGAACCTTTTACCCTGAAACTAGTTCAAGGTCTCTTTCTTTGTAACCTAATGATTACTTGAAAGAGGTACTGAAATAAATTCGGCACTTCGTGGAGAATATCGGAGTCGAACCGATGACCTCTTGCGTGCAAGGCAAGCGCTCTAGCCAGCTGAGCTAATCCCCCGTCTATTTAGTAGTTAGTTAACAGTTACGTAGTTAACAGTACTTATAACGGCTACTCAACCTCTAAAATTTCCTTCTAGTAACTTAGTAGTCTCAGGCAGACTCGAACTGCCGACCTCTACATTATCAGTGTAGCGCTCTAACCAGCTGAGCTATGAGACTCTACTATTTTACTATTATCTTTAAATTAACAGCTTTGAGAATAACCATACTATGGTCAATACTACTTATTAGTCGTCTTTCTCTAGAAAGGAGGTGTTCCAGCCGCACCTTCCGGTACGGCTACCTTGTTACGACTTAGCCCTAGTTACCGATTTTACCCTAGGCCGCTCCTTGCGGTGACGGACTTCAGGCACTCCCAGCTTCCATGGCTTGACGGGCGGTGTGTACAAGGCCCGGGAACGTATTCACCGGATCATGGCTGATATCCGATTACTAGCGATTCCAGCTTCACGGAGTCGAGTTGCAGACTCCGATCCGAACTGTGATAGGGTTTATAGATTCGCTCCAACTCGCGTTGTGGCTGCTCTCTGTCCCTACCATTGTAGCACGTGTGTAGCCCAGGACGTAAGGGCCGTGATGATTTGACGTCATCCCCACCTTCCTCACAGTTTGCACTGGCAGTCTTGCTAGAGTTCCCGACATCACTCGCTGGCAACTAACAACAGGGGTTGCGCTCGTTATAGGACTTAACCTGACACCTCACGGCACGAGCTGACGACAACCATGCAGCACCTTGTAAATTGTCCGAAGAAAAGTCTATCTCTAAACCTGTCAATCTACATTTAAGCCCTGGTAAGGTTCCTCGCGTATCATCGAATTAAACCACATGCTCCACCGCTTGTGCGGGCCCCCGTCAATTCCTTTGAGTTTCATTCTTGCGAACGTACTCCCCAGGTGGGATACTTATCACTTTCGCTTAGCCACTGAGCCGAAACCCAACAGCTAGTATCCATCGTTTACGGCGTGGACTACCGGGGTATCTAATCCCGTTCGCTACCCACGCTTTCGTCCATCAGTGTCAATATATTGTTAGTGATCTGCCTTCGCAATTGGTATTCTATGTAATATCTATGCATTTCACCGCTACACTACATATTCTAACCACTTCACAATAATTCAAGATAACCAGTATCAAAGGCAATTTTACAGTTAAGCTGCAAACTTTCACCTCTGACTTAATTATCCACCTACGGACCCTTTAAACCCAATGATTCCGGATAACGCTTGGATCCTCCGTATTACCGCGGCTGCTGGCACGGAGTTAGCCGATCCTTATTCTTACAGTACCGTCAAGCTAGTATACATACTAGTGTTTCTTCCTGTATAAAAGCAGTTTACAACCCATAGGGCAGTCTTCCTGCACGCGGCATGGCTGGATCAGAGTTGCCTCCATTGTCCAATATTCCTCACTGCTGCCTCCCGTAGGAGTCTGGTCCGTGTCTCAGTACCAGTGTGGGGGATCCCCCTCTCAGGGCCCCTATCTATCGTTGCCATGGTGTGCCGTTACCACACCATCTAGCTAATAGAACGCATACTCATCTTATACCGTAACCTTTAATATAAATCCCATGCGGAATCTATATACTATGGGGTCTTAATCTTCATTTCTAAAGGCTATCCCCCAGTATAAGGTAGATTGTATACGCGTTACGCACCCGTGCGCCGGTCGTCATCTGGTTGCAAGCAACCAATGTTACCCCTCGACTTGCATGTGTTAGGCCTGCCGCTAGCGTTCATCCTGAGCCAGGATCAAACTCTTCATCGTTAAATCTTTGTGTCTTACTTAATAGTAAAACGCTTAACAACTTAATAAGTCTCTGCTCAAAGTATGATATATTCTCTTTGTTGATCTTCGCCGTTTCCAGCTCGATCTTACGCTGTCAATTCAATATGTTTATGAACTTTTTTCTCTTTAT
>CANLCJ010000055.1 GCA_947489085.1 uncultured Flavobacteriaceae bacterium | reverse complement strand
AAATATAGCAGCATAAAATTAGATATTTGAACTTAAATAGACTGCTAAATTGTCCTAAACAAAGGGGGAATTATAGACAGAAGAGTTCTTAATAATCAACTTAAAGAAATGATAAATGATGGTATTCTAGAAAAAAAGATTTATTCGGAATTGCCACCCAAGGTTGAATATTCTTTAACCGAAAAAGGAAAAGGATTGGTTGAAGTTCTTTGGAAATTAAATGATTGGGGAGAAAAAGAGTTCTGACTTCTAAACGCTTGGTCAGCTTTAATCCTTAAATTCCAAAAAAGCAACATTTGTTCTAGTTTTATAATTATTAAAAACACGCCTTACAGTTGGGCAATTAATATACGATTACCTAAATGTCTACCTAGTAAAAATCTCCTTAAATATATAGTAAGACCTAATGCCTCTACGATAATAGTAGATAATAGGTCTTATTTATTGAAGTGATTTAAACTTTTTTGATTCTAGCGAAAATTCTAGATTTTTTGTTCAATCGAAGTATTTTTAATGCGAATTGAAAAAAATTTGAATCACTTCATTATAAAAAATCAAAAAACTTACTTATTAATGGATCTTAATGCTCTTTTTACAATTCGCAGAGTATTTTTAGAATTAGATTCTACCTTCCATTTATTACATAAATCGATTACAAATTCGGGAGATGTTTTACTTGCATCATTTAACCAATTAGACACGCTATCTTGGACATATTTAGAAGAATCATTTTTTAAAACTTTTAAAACAGATAATGCTATTTCTGGATTAGTTTTTAAACGATCAATATGCTTGCACCAAACACCTCTGGGCCTAATAACTTCAACAGAGAAGCGACGAATATTCTCATGCTTATTTAAACTCAAATTAGTTAATAATGCAATAGCTTCTGTTAAATTTTCTGATATTTCTGGTCGCAGAGCCATCCAAATTATTTCTCGCACTCCAAAATGAGTATCGTTAATTAATTTTTTTGAATGCTTTATTTTTTCTGCTAAACTAATTTTATTGTTTAATGCAATTACATAACATGCATAAGCTCGTACAGAGTCAGATTTATGACCCATTAAAATTTCAAAAACATTAATATCATTACTTTCGGCATAGCTATAAAGTGCTTCTCCTATATATTTTATAGAATTCATTGTCGAAGCTTTTTTTAGACTCACTAAACCTTCACATACCCCGACTAACAAACTTTCTAAATCTAATTCTGGAAATACAGACTTAACTAATTTTATGTGGTCTATGGCTAGCCATTCGGTCAAATTTGCACTTTCAAGAACTCCTGCATTGAGTAATTTTAACACCTCACTCGGAATGTCTATAGCTTTTCTAGCTCCCTTTCTTAGCAAAATGGCATCATTTATTATCATACTACCAAGTCTTAGCTATTACTTTTAGTTTCTCTTTTGCTTCGTTAAGAGCATTTCTTTGCAGCATTTCGTCTCCAAAATCTAAACCTTCGACATTTACGAAGGTAATATCGGTAATTCCGATAAAACCAAAAATAGCCCTTAAGTAATTTTCTTGAAAATCAAAGTTTTCTAAATTACCTCCCTTTACATAGGACATAGCGCCTCTAGTGGTAATAACTAACATCTTTTTTTCTTTTAACAACCCTAATAAGTCTCCATTTTCGTCTATATGAAACGTTCTTCCTATTCTAACAATATTATCTATATAAGTTTTTAATGTTGATGATATCGTAAAATTATACATAGGAGAAGCAATTATTATTTTGCTTGCATCAATAAGTTCATTTATTAAAATATCCGAAGACTTTAAAACCTCTATCATTTCAGGAGTTCTCTCTTCAGGCAATGTATAATTGGCAATAGTATATTTTTCTGAAGGGAAATCAGGAGGGTTTAGCCCTACATCTCTTCTTATGTAATGGGCATGAGTATTCTCTGTTGTTACAGATTCGAAATAATCAGCCAGTAATCTGGTTTTAGATAATTCTTTCCTTATACTTGAATCTATTCTCAATGTTTTCATAAAAATCCTACATTTTATATAAACATAATGTTTTAAACTAAGATATTCAATACCGCATTATTTTATCACTATGAGATAAAATAATCTCATTTTTGAGATAGAGCATTATTCACTTTTGTTTTTAACAAATCTTCATTTTTTTTGTAATTATACATAATGCTTAAATGTAGTACAAAGCCAGATTTTCTCATTTTAAAATCTACATACGTCAACTATAATTTTTCTATCCATTGGTATATTTCTTTGAGAGCAATTTTAGAAAAAGTTTCTTTGTTAAAATATAAACTCTCAATTTTGTTGTCTTTACTAACTTGAAAAAAATGATTCACATTTTTTAATTCTAAAATCTTAAAATTGTCATTTCCTGATTTTTTTAAAGTATTCCTTATTCCGCTTAAATTTATTTTGGATACAACATCTGTATCCTTGTCTCCATTTAATGCTAATATTGGGATTTTCAATTTCGACAAATAGCTTGTAACATCAAACTTAAGAAAATAATGCCACCAATTAGAAGTATATTGTGTTATCTGAGCATTAACATAATTATCAATATTACCGTAATCACCGTATTCTTTTTCCCCTAATCTTTTTGCAAAATTTCTAAATTTCAATCTTAGAGTATCTTCCAATTCTGTTTTTGTATGTATTGAAGACATACTGCTATAAACTTGCTTGTAGAAAGGAATATGTGTCTTTTGCAATTCTGGATATTGCTCTTTAAACATAAAACTTAAAGAATTAACCATAAATTCATAATTAGAGGTTCCTGGTGCACTTAACAAGACTAAAAAATCTACCTCTGGATTTAGCGTAGCCACTAGAGGTGCTATATTACCTCCTTCGCTATGTCCTATTAAACCAATTTCTTGTATTTTAGGTTTCTTTAAATTTTTTAAAAAGTCTAGTGCTCCAAGCACGTCATCTGCATAATCTTTTGTTGTAGCAGGTCGAAATGTTCCTTCTGATTCGCCATAACCCCTATCATCATACCTTAAAACAACGATTCCCTTACGCGTTAAGTAATCTGCTAGTATTTTGAATGGTTTATGGCCCAGTATTTCAGAATCTCTGTTTTGTGCTCCACTACCAGAAATCAAAATTACAGCCTTTAAATTTTTACTTTTTTTAGGGTATGTAATCGTTCCTGAAAACTTAGTGTTTTCCTTATTATAAAAAGTTACATTTTCACTAATGTAAGGTAAGGGGGCTTTAACAACTTGTGTCCTTTCGACTTGAGGATAACGCGTAAGAACTATAGAGTCTTTAAACTCTTTTTTACTTAAAAAACCACTTATTTGATTTTTATTAGAGTTTACTCTACCAGTAAATTCAAAATTCAGTTCTTTATTTTTTAATAAAATTTCATTTCCCTTAATACTTACGATATCCATTTTAACTCTAAATTTTTGTTCTGACAAAAAATCTACAATTCCAGTATAATTATTTTCAGTTTTAAGAATTTGGAATGAAAAATGATTTTCTTTATTGTTAACTACTGCCTTGGAATACCAATTACCGACAACATTTTGAGAAAAAATACTATGTTGCGCAAAAGCAAGAAAAACAAATAGTATCGCTTTTAATGTTTTCATTTTTTTAAATTGAAGCTAATAGTTAAGTCTTCGGGTAGATTGAGGCAATCGATCTAAACCCTTTGCAAAACGTAAAGGATAGTCCTCTATCTTATGTCTTCTGGTCTTTAATTCTAATGTACCTTTATAAATTACAACTGTAAAGCATCTCATTTTACTTAGATATTTTTTAACGCACTTTAGAGAAGTATCCGTGAAATATTCTTACCAAATTTTGTGTTAATTTAAGCTTATAAATATGTCTTGTCATCTCGTATAAATAGCAGATCAATCAACATAAAAACATAGCATATTATTGATTGTTGTTTCAAGTTTATTCAAATAGTATTGGCAAATCAGAATTCTGGATTTTTGTAATGTTAAAAGGCTGTGCAATAACAGTGGTAGCATTTCCATCAGGAACTGAATCGATAATATTTACAATTATGTTTTCAGAATTTGACGTTATATTTAATTCTAAACTATGCCCTCCGTTTCCTCTTATTTCATCAAATGTAGCAATAACCGTATATTCAGAGAAATTTATATTTGTTTCTGTAAAGCTATCTGATACGTTGTTTACTGAATTCATTTGAGTTATTAAATTATCCCATGCGGTTTGATTAGAAATAATTAAATTCTGTTTTGCAATTCCTTCTGCTCCATTTCCATATAAATTGTCTTTTGCAATTAAAGTAGATTTTATATTTGTTGGGTTGGAATTGTCATCATCGGAGCTACAACTCAAGATAAAAATTGATAACAAGATAATTAGCATGTTTTTTTTCATAAAAGTTAGTTTTATTTTAAGGATATCAAAATTGGCTATAGTGCCTTTTAAACACTAAAATAGCAAATACAAATCGAATAAAAAATCCTCTCTTATTTTTGTTAAGAAGGCGAAAACTAGCCATTGATTATACACAATAAACTTATGCATAAGTCTTGTTAAAGATTACACTACTAATTATATTTTTTTGCTAGGCAAGAAAGTTTTCTATTAACAATTATTAAAATGCTAAGGGTTGCATTGTTCGATTGACGTTAAACTTATGTTGCATATCAATACCAAAATTTAAAGCAAAATAGATTTACAATTGAGCTGATATGCGTTTGCCATAATTCATTTTTTAAATGACAGTTATTTCGCTACCTAACGATAAATAAAGCTAAATACTACTATCGCATATAGAATATCAATCATAAAATAACTTAAACTACTACCCTAGTCAAAACAGGATCATTATAAACAAGTAGCTCCTAGCGGATAAATATACTCTAGTTTATTAAAAAAGAACTTTCTATAATATGTAAAAAAAAGCTGCCCTATCGGACAGCTTTGAAAGTCTGTTTTGCACATCTGTTAAGAAGCACTATAATAGTAAGCTAGCAAACACTATTTTTAAATAGCCTTTATGCAGCTATCTCTGGTTTGTGTAAACTCACTACAATTAAAACTGCAATACCGTTGATCCAATAATAAGAAGCATCCAACCCCTTAAAAGAAAAGACAAAAGGTGCTATAATAAAGACTATTGCTACCAAAAAATCGATTAATAAATGTATTTTATAAGGTACTACTTTAATTAACCCTAGATGGTGGTCTGTAAGTAGTGTTAAAATCAAAGCGGCTATTCCTGTTGCTACAGATAGCTGAAGCGCTAAAGGACTAGAACTACCTAGACCGAGTAGAAAAGGAAGCACTATTAATGCAATAGCTACTGGATAATCTAAAAACGCGTGTATTCTCTTGGTTACAAATTTCATAATTTCTATTTTTTTGAGTTGTTTATTTTACTAATTGTTTATCTGTGTTTATTTACTTTTTTTAAAATATGTTATAATTACACTGCATTAGAGTATTCTTCTTGAATAGCTTTGCATTTGTTATTTCAAATGCTACGAATAATCTCCTTCCAGTAAGTTTTACTTCCACCTTTTGTATTAAAATCGAATGTAAAGGCAGATGCGAATACATTACCATCTACTAAAGAACGTTAATGTGTAATTACGTTTACTCTGGCAATACTGAAGCATAGCCTTTTTTTTTGGCAATCATTTCTGTTTCCCTCTGGCGGCACTGTTTCTATATTAGAAAGCATTTACAAAAAGTTCTTTTAGAATGTCTACAATTGTACTTTTAAAACTACTGCACCTATGCTTTTACCTGTTCTTTGATAGTGATTTTTTGTTTTTTATTATTACACTCTTGCAAATATGCAACAGAACTTAAGTTTAAAAGCTACAAAAAAGGCCTAAGAATTGTACTTTTTTTATTTAAAGCCTGAAAGTGTTATTTTTTCAATTCACGTTGATAAGAAGTTGAAAAAATATTAAGGCAGTAAATCTCTAATTTGAAAAAGCGTGAAAATTAAACACAAAAACACAATAGAACCTGTGGAATGTCTAGTTTTATTGGTACGAATTTATGTGATTGAATTAGATTTGTATTATGGGAAAAAAACTTTATAACC
>CANLCJ010000054.1 GCA_947489085.1 uncultured Flavobacteriaceae bacterium | reverse complement strand
TTAAAATTAATCAAAAAATATCGAGGGATGCACCCCCTCGATATTTTTAATATTTACACACTTGGTGAGATACTACCGTACTTTTAGAGATATTAAGAGGAATGTTGATTTGTAATTGTGTTGCTAACTCACTTATATTTTGAATTTAAGTTTCTTTTCTATGGCTTCAATCATAATATTTGCAATATCTAGACCTGTTGCTGCTTCGATGCCTTCTAGTCCAGGCGATGAATTTACCTCTAATAGTAAGGGCCCTTTATTAGAACGGATAATGTCTACACCTGCCACAGGCAAATCTAAAATCTTAGCAGCTTTTATAGCAAGCTTTTTTTCTGCTGTGGTTATCTTTATTTTTGAAGCACTACCCCCTTGATGAATATTGGCTCTAAATTCGCCTTTTTCTGCTTGGCGCTGTATAGCTGCGACCACCTTACCGTTTACGACAAAACAACGAATATCCTGACCATTGGCTTCTTTAATAAATTCCTGTACGAGTATGTTTGTTTTAATACTTTTAAAAGCATTAATTACACTTTCGGCAGCTTTAGTCGTTTCTGCTAAAACCACACCTTTGCCTTGTGTGCTTTCTAGTAGTTTTATAATAAGAGGTGCTCCGTTTACCATTTTAATAAGGTCTTTAGTATCTAACGGTGAATTGGCAAAACCAGTGATTGGAATATGTATATCGTGTTTTGCAAATAACTGCGTAGCGAGTAACTTATCTCTAGACTTGGTAATAGCATCGGCAGAATTAAGACAATAGGTATTCATGGCGTCGAACTGTCGTATTAACGCACAGGCATAAAAGGTTACCGAGGGTTTTATACGTGGTATAATGGCATCGAATTCGTCTATAACATTCCCTCCTCTATAGCGTATTTGTGGTTCTGTGGCATCAAATTTCATGTAAGCTTGTTGCACATTTAGAAATACCATATCATGACCGCGTGCTTGTCCTGCCTCTACAAGGCGTTTGTTGCTATACAGGTCTGGGTTACTGGCTAAAAGTGCTATTTTTAAGCCTGTTTTCTTTTTTCGAAAGGCAGCATACTTTACATCTAGTTCATCTTCAGTATACGATTTTAAAAGACAGGTTTCTGAAGCGTTTACTAAATAGCGATCAGACAAAGCCTCCCGTCCAAGTAACATCCTAAACTCCATAGAATCGCGATTGGCCAAAGTTAATTCAATATCGAAAGTCACTGCGCCTAGGGTTACAGGTGCTTTTATAACAAGACGTTCTTCTGTAATGCCCATAGAACTTTTTACAGTTCTTTTGGCATGAATTTTGGCTTCACAACTCATGCTAACGCTTCTGTTGTCTTGAAGCGGGTTTACTTTAAAACGCACCCATTCTTCTGTCTCTTTATAGAATAGTTTTATGTTATTTGCTTGTATGGACGAGGTTTTTGCCCCAGAATCCACACGTGCTTTAATGGCTGGAATTCCAAATGTTTCGAAGGCACACCACTCTTCCCTTCCTACAATAGTTAAATTTTTCAATGTTTATGTTATGATTTTTAGTATGAATAAATCTATGACTTCTATAACTATCAAAACAATAATAATCCATTCAAGTTTACTACTCTCTTTATGAAACATAATGTCTTTAAATAAGTCTAAGTTTTCTTTTATAATGTCTACTTGCTGGCTTATGATTTGGTAACGATCCTTTAAATCGAATTTAATTTTTAATTCTAGATTAAATCCATTGAGTACTTCGTCGTCTAGTGCTACATCTGGTGAATCGAATATGTAGAGGTTTTCAGATATTTTGTTTTTAACATTTAAAACTTTACCAATGTAGCGTTTTAACTTTTTTCCACCGATATCCAGCTTTCCGTGATGTTCTAAATAGTTTGTATGTTGCCTAGTGTCTTCTAATAATTGCTCTGTAATATTGGCATAATGATCTAAAGCAACAGACTGCGATAAATTTAACAGTACTAAGCGCAAATTTTCAGCATTAAGTTCTTTAAGAGTTACAGTTTCAAAATCTGTAGAAAACCCATCTCCTTTAGTATTAATCTCTAAGGTTTCTGACACTAATGAACCTATTGTTTTTTTACCCTTTAGCACTGGCAACATTTTCTTTTTTAAGTGCTCTAATTCATTTGAGCTATAATCGAACACGCAAATAATGCCATATTTAAAGGCATATAAATACTTATGGCCTTCAAACTGATAAAATAATTCATCACTATCTGAAACAAGTGGACGTTCTTTAAATACTATTTTAAGACGTTTAAGGTCTATGTGTTCGGCGATTTGAAAAGCAAAGGCTGTTTTAGTCATATTTAAGATGAAAAAACCTCATTTTTACTTTTAAAACTCTTAAATTCTATCATATATCCATTAGGATCTTTGATAAAGAAAGAAACATGCTCGCCGACTTTATTTTCCATAAAGGTAAATTCGGTGGTTACCTCTTGATGGGATTGTAATAGCTTTTTATACAATGCGCCCCAAACGTCTATGCTTACAATAACGCCAAAATGAAAAGATGGTAAGACAGTGTCATCAAGTTTGTAACTTTTAAATTTAAAATCAAAGGTTCCAGATGCTGTGAAAGTAAGTTGATTGTTGTATAAATTTATATCAATCCATTGATCTGTTGCTCGGCCTTGAGTAGCGCCTAAAACATTAAGATAAAATGCTTTTGTTGCTTCTATGGTCTCGCAAGGTAGTGCTAGGTGAAATTGTGCTTTCATAAAATGCGCTTTAGTTAAGTTGTAGTTGTGTTTTCAAAATATCTTTTTACGGCTATTTTGTCTAGTTTGCCCATATGCTTTATAGCTTCTTTCCATTCTAACCAATAGACGTCTTTAAATTTTTCTGTTTCTTTAATTTTAAAACTATTATCTACCTTAAAACAGGTGTAATAATGTTTTACAATTATTTTGTGAGCCGTTGGCTTTGATAGCGCATAGACAAAATTCAAAGCACTTCGTTGTATTTTTAAATCGATTTCTTCGATGGTTTCTCTAATAAGACTGTCTTCTAAGGTTTCTCTTTTTCTAGCAACACCTCCAACTAGCGTGAATTGTATTGGTGGCTTTATGTTTTCTAAAACTAATAGCTTAGTTTTTCTAATGGCTAGTAATCGCGTTTTATTTATAATTTTCATTACGCTGTGATTAGTACTCTGGATCTTGAATCGCATCGGGATCGTTGGCTTGATAGCCTACATAATCCTCCTCATCATAATTTTCCATCGTTAGGGCTAACTTGGTACTTACTTTTACCAAATATCTCGCCTCTTCGGTTTCTAATTGTACAGCTTCTATCCATTCGTTATGTGCATTTTTAAATTTTATAATATGGTGGTCGTCATACCCGTCTGGGTAGGTTGTAACCAAAAGTGCTAAAAGTTCTGGTGTAAGCTTTTTAAAGTCTATGATAATGCGTTTTCTAGTATCCATAATTACATATTTAGCAGGTAAGCAAAAATTAAAGGGGCAACAATAGTTGCGTCACTTTCAACAATAAATTTAGGCGTGTTTGTATCTAGCTTACCCCAAGTGATTTTTTCGTTGGGTACAGCGCCACTATAAGACCCATAGCTTGTAGTAGAATCACTAATTTGGCAGAAATAACTCCAAAAGGGTGTATCTGTCTGTTCCATATCTTGATACAACATGGGCACAACACATATAGGGAAATCTCCTGCAATACCGCCTCCTATTTGAAAAAAACCAATGCCTTTTTTTGAGTGCTTTGTATACCAATCTGCAAGAAAGGTCATATATTCAATGCCAGACTTCACCGTACTGGCGTTCAATTCTCCTTTAAGGACATAACTTGCAAAAATATTCCCCATTGTACTGTCTTCCCAGCCAGGACAAACTATAGGGATGTTTTTTTCGGCAGCGGCATACATCCAAGAATCTTTCAAATCAATTTCATAATAATCCTCTAGGACACCAGACAATAACATTTTATACATATACTCATGAGGTAAAAAGCGTTTGCCACTAGCTTCTGCTGCTTTCCAAAGTTTAACAATGTGTTTTTGCAGGCGTCTAAAAGCTTCTTCTTCTGGAATACAGGTATCTGTTACGCGATTTAAGCCTTTTTCAAGCAAATTCCATTCGTCTTGTGGTGTAAGATCTCGATAATTCGGCACGCGCTTGTAATGGGAATGTGCTACTAAATTCATAATATCTTCTTCTAAGTTAGCTCCAGTACAGGATATAATATGTACCTTATCTTGGCGTATCATTTCGGCAAAACTTTTACCTAATTCTGCGGTACTCATGGCACCTGCAAGACTTACTAGCATTTTTGCTCCAGATGCGAGCTGTGCTTCATAACCTTTTGCGGCGTCGACAAGCGCCGCAGCATTAAAATGTAAATAATGGGTTTCTATAAATTGAGAAATAGGGCCTTTAGTATGCATCGTCTTCGTTATATTTTGTAAATGTAGGTTTTGTTTTTTCGGTATAATTGGCATCAAAATCGTCTTCTAACCCGTCATCTTGAAATTTATAACTCAACAGTTTATAATAGAGCTTTGCGGCTAAAAAATCTGATGATTTTGCATGGGTATTGGGACATAATTCTACAATATCAAACCCAACAACGTTTTTTTCTAGAAACACTTGTTTTAAGAATGCTAAGGTTTCATACCAAAGTAAACCTCCTGGTTCTGGGGTTCCTGTACTTGGTAATATGGAAGGGTCAAACACATCAAGATCTATCGTTATAAATACATTTTCGGTCATTTGGTGGATTGCAGAATCCATCCAAACATCGTCTGTTAGCATATCATGGGCAAAATAGGTTTTCTCTTCGTCCATAATAGGGGTTTCTGATATATCCATAGAACGGATACCTACTTGAATTAAGTTTGTTGTTTGGCTGGCATTATACAAGGCACAGGCATGATTGCAAGACGAGCCTTCATAGGTTTTTCTTAGATCTGCATGGGCATCTAATTGCAACACGGTTAGGTTTTTAAAAGATTCGTTAAAAGCCTTAATAGTGCCTATAGAAATAGAGTGTTCGCCCCCAAATAGGGTAACAAATTTGTTTTTCTTTATAAAACGTTTTGTTACAGTATGTACGGCATCTACCATAGCTTCTGGAGAACTGTTTTCGGTAATAGGGTCTGCCAAATGAATGCCTTTTTTGTACACTTCGGTATCGGTTTCGATATCGTATAACTCCATGTTTTCAGATGCTTCTAAGAAGGCTTTAGGCCCTTTATCGGCGCCTTTTTGCCAAGTACTTGTACCATCATAAGGCACTGGGATTAATACAATTTTTGCGTTTTCTAATTTGCCTAATTCTTTTGGAATTCCAGCATAGGTATTGGTTGTCATTTTATTAAAATATTTACTTTAGTATGATAATGCTATGGTGTCTAAGTCTCCCGCATTTCTTGTATTGTCTTTAGAAAAAGCAGTATTAATGCTACACTTATAACCTAAAATAGAAAGCAGCTGTTCTGAGGTTTGCTGTTCTGTAAATACCGAGGTTTTTAGTGTTCCATTGGCATCACGATCTATAAGGATGTGCTTGGGGGATGGAATTAAACAGTGCTGTAATCCTCCAAAGCCTCCTATGGTTTCTTGATAGGCTCCCGTATTAAAAAAACCTATATACAATGGTTTGTCTTGCTTGTATTTAGGAAGATAAATGGCATTCATATGCTGTTCGCTATTGTAATAATCATCACTATCGCAGGTTAAACCTCCTAAGAGCACACGCTCGTATTCTGAATCCCAGCGGTTAAGAGGTAACATTATAAAACGTTTATTTATCGCCCAAGTATCTGGAAGGGTTGTAATAAACGAAGAATTAATCATGTTCCATTTTTCCCTATCATTTTGTTGCTTTTGGTACAGTACTTTATAAATCGCACCCCCACTTTCGCCAACAGTAAAGCTTCCAAATTCTGTAAAAATATGAGGTACAGGAACATTGTTTTCATCGCAAACCTGTTTAATTTGACGAACAATTTCATTGACCATATACGCGTAATCGTAATCATGCGCCAAAGAGGTTTTAATAGGGAAGCCCCCTCCAATATTAAGGCTATCTAAGCTTGGGCACTCTTTTTTTAGTTTTACGTAAACGTTCATACATTTTAAAAGTTCATTCCAATAATAGGCATTATCACGTATGCCTGTATTGATGAAAAAATGTAACATTTTTAAAGTAACCTTAGGGTTGTTCTTTATCTCCCGATTGTAAAAGGGGACTATGTTTTTATAACCTATGCCCAAGCGCGATGTGTAAAATTCGAATTTAGGTTCTTCCTCTGAAGCAATGCGTATGCCTACATTGTAATGGCCTTCAACCACTTGATTAAACAGGTTGATTTCTTCGTAATTGTCTAAAACTACGATGCAGTTTTTATGACCTTGATTTATAAGATTGGCCAAATTTTTAACGTACTGATCGCGTTTAAAACCATTACTAATTACATAGGTGCTATCTGTTATTTTTCCTTCTGCTTTAAGGTTTTCAACAATATCCACATCGAAAGCGGAAGAGGTTTCTATATGAATATCATTTTTTAAAGCCTCATCAAGGACATGCTTAAAATGAGCACTTTTGGTACAATAGCAATACTTGTAATTACCTGCATAGCCATTGCTTTTTAGGGCTTCTGCAAACCACGTTTTAGCACGATTGATATTCTCTGATATTTTAGGTAAATAGGTGAATTTTAAAGGGGCACCATAGGTTTTTACCAATCCCATTAAGTCAATTCCATGGAAGTTTAATTCATTTACATTTAAGGTGAATTCTTCCTGTGGAAAATCAAAAGTTTGATCTATAAGATCAATATATTTTGTTTTCATAGTGTGTATGTGAAAAATTAGAAATGTAATTTGTTCTAAAGAACAACGGACTACTTATCTAAAACATCAGATACGAAAAATAAAAACAGTAGAAGGATCGAAGCTGTTTTGCTTCAACAAAAGAAATATAATATAGGTTTCGGAAGTCAGCCTAATAATTCGGTTCTCTATCCCTAGAGCAGCTTTTGAAGTAGACCTCCTTATCCTTCTAAGCCCGAATATGAAAAAACTTTTCATTTCAAATATGGCAATGCGTCCTAAGTTTTATGAACTCATTATATTACAAACTTAATAAAAAAATGATTCTGTTTTTAGTTTTTTTAATTTTAGTACATGACAAAAATGACATAAATCATTAATTTTCAAACAAATAGGTATTAATTTAGTTGTGTAAAATACTGGAATTCAGTATATTAAAGTGTTATTCTCACATAATGACTTTAAAAAAGAACT
>CANLCJ010000053.1 GCA_947489085.1 uncultured Flavobacteriaceae bacterium | reverse complement strand
TCAGCTTGTTTCCTTGCTAAGCGGGTGCAAATATAAAACTTAATTTTAAACTCGCAACTTAATTTTGAGGTTTTTTTTAAAAACTTTTTTTTCAGTGTTAATCTCCTGCTCTTGTCCTCTCTTCTCTTTACACCAATTATTAGTTTTGCATTACTCTTGTAATGTTTTCTGTTTCCTCAAAATTAATCTGTTAAAGAACGTTTTGCTTAAACACTATTCGTGTGTTTTGCGGGTGCAAATATACAACCTATCTCCATTATGACAATGACTTTTCTGCGCTTTTTTTTAATTAATTTTCATATCGAATGTAATGTATTAAAAAACAGGTGTTTAAAATTCAAATTTTCTTGTCTTTTATTCTAGACATTAGCGCGATTTCATTAAAATAATGATTCGAGCTTCTTTTCGAGGCGTCACTTCCATCTCTATAGCATCATTAAAATGCCATTGTTTAAAGCAAATATCAGAACAAGATTGCCTTTACCAACTGCCAGATAGCAAATACCTTTATAGTTTTCATCAGATTAAAGAGCTACACTATATTATAATATGCTATTTAATATTGAAATTTGCATATCGTATTCAAAGTTTTCCAATAAACAAAACATTGAAGTCAACTTTTGTTGTCGACTATTTTTTTTGTTTTTGAAACAGTAGAATCCTTTAAAATCTAATACTAAGTAAAAGTAATGCAAAAAATCAAAGGCTTTAGAAGGCAATTCAGAGGCGTCAGAACTGTGGAATTCTTTTTTATTCAGACTAACTCAAATTTTTACTTAAACACAGCTTTTGTTCTTGCCCGTTAATCTGTTTATTCTATTAAATAATGAAATCTATTAAAAAACAAAAAGGCTTTCCATTATGGAAAGCCTTTTTATTATTATATAACTATTAGTTACTGATTTTACAATGCAGCAATGTGTTTTGATAAACCTGATTTTAAATTAGCAGCCTTATTAGCGTGTATTACATTTTTCTTTGCTAACTTGTCTAACATAGACGCTACAGCTGGAAATGATTTTTCAGCTTCTGCCTTATCAGTCAACTCACGTAATTTCTTGATAGCATTACGAGTAGATTTGTGCTGGTACTTATTCAACACTCTTTTAGATTCGTTACTTCTAATTCTTTTTAAAGCTGACTTATGATTTGCCATTTTGTTTATTATCTTGTTTTAAATATTGTAGCCCGTAGGGGAATCGAACCCCTCTTACCAGGATGAAAACCTGGCGTCCTAGCCGATAGACGAACGGGCCATTAGGTTATTTTTTTGAATTGCAAATTTAAATATTATTCTAAAATTAGCAATTGTGATTTTCAAATAACTTACAATGTTTTTGCATTGCGGGTGCAAATATACAACTAATTCTTAATTCTGCAAGCATTAATTATTTTTTTTTGATTTTTTTTGATTTAATATGCCTTAGCAAACAAAACTCTTTTACTAGAAGGCTTTCCAGAATACACGCATATACCCTCCTCTGCTTTGAACTCCAACGGAATACAACGTATTGTTGCCTTGGTCAACTCCTTAATTTTATCTTCTGTAGCTATTGTACCATCCCAATGTGCAGCAATAAACCCTCCCTTGGTTTCTAGACTTTCTTTAAATTCTTCGAATGTATCTACTTCTGTTATATGGTCGTCTCTAAATTTTAACGCCTTAGCAAATAAACCTTCCTGAATCTCTTTTAATAGTACTTGTATTTTATCTTCTAAACCTTCTAAAGGCAATGTTTCTTTACTTAAGGTATCTCTTCTTGCTAATTCTACTGTACCATTAGCCAAATCTCTAGCCCCTATAGCGAGACGTAAAGGTACACCTTGCAATTCGTGCTGCGCAAATTTTGCACCTGGTCTATGTGTTTTTCTTTTATCGAAACTTACTGTAATGTTTTTTTGTCTCAAATTAGCCATTATAGCGTTTGCAACCTTAGCTACCGCATCAAAATCTTCATCACTTTTATAAATGGGTACAATAACAACTTGGTTAGGGGCTAAACTTGGTGGCAATACTAAACCTTTATCATCACTATGCGTCATTATTAAAGCTCCCATAAGACGTGTAGACACCCCCCATGATGTTGCCCACACATAATCTTGCTTTCCTTCTTTATTTGCAAACTTAACATCGAAGGCTTTTGCGAAGTTTTGTCCTAAGAAATGAGAGGTTCCTGCTTGTAATGCTTTCCCGTCTTGCATTAGTGCTTCTATACAATAAGTGTCTTCTGCTCCTGCAAAACGTTCACTTTCCGATTTTACACCTTGTATAACTGGTATTGCCATAAAATTCTCCACAAACTTGGCATAAACCCCATTCATTAATTTAGTTTCTTCTAAGGCCTCTGCTTTGGTTTCGTGAGCTGTGTGTCCTTCTTGCCATAAAAACTCTGCAGTTCTTAAAAATAATCGTGTACGCATTTCCCAGCGTACTACATTTGCCCATTGGTTTATAAGTAATGGCAAATCTCTATAGGATTGTATCCACTTTTTATAGGTATTCCATATAATAGCTTCACTTGTTGGCCTAACTACCAATTCTTCTTCTAGTTTTGCTTCTGGGTCTACACGTAATTTCCCTTCGTTATCAGGGTCGGTTTGTAACCTGTAATGCGTTACTACTGCACATTCTTTTGCAAAACCTTCCGCGTTTTTTTCTTCTGCTTCAAATAAGCTCTTTGGTACAAATAGAGGGAAATATGCGTTTTGATGTCCTGTTTCTTTAAACATTTTATCTAATTCTGCTTGCATTTTTTCCCAAATAGCATAGCCATAAGGTTTAATTACCATACAGCCTCTAACTGCAGAATTCTCGGCTAAATCGGCCTTGACAACCAATTCGTTATACCATTTTGAATAATCCTCGGCTCTACTTGTAAGTTTTTTACTCATATCCTTTTTTTGGCACAAATATTGTGACTGTGTTAAATAAAAAAATAGTTGCGCAAAACTAACTATTTTTGTATTGTTCAACAATTAATTTCTATGAGATATGCAGATAAATAGTGATATAAGATCGAAAATAAGGTTTACTTGGGTTTTTGGTATGTTTCTAGGTTTGGTTTCTTGTGGATCTTACCAATATGTAGGTGTTGATAGTGACGGCATATATGGTGATGCACCTGCTCCCGTAAAACAGCAACCTCAAGTTGCCCAGAAAAAAAGTAATACAGCCAACTCTAGCAATTATTATGAGAATTATTTTAAAAATAAGGCTCAAGAATACGAAGTAGCTACTGGAGACGGTGAAATTTTTACTGATGTAGAATCTTATAGCTCTGAAAATAGGGCAATTACCGATACTATTTACAATGACTATGAAGGTAATGCTGGTTGGGGACAGTCTAATGACAATGTTGTTGTTAACATAGTGGACAATGGTTGGAATTCTCCTTTCTTTTATGGTGGTTTTAATAGTTTTGGATTTAATAGAGGTTTTGGTTTCAATCGCTTCGGGTTTAATAGAGGGTTTGGATTTAATCGCTTTGGATTTAACAGAGGCTTCGGGTTTAATGGTGGATTTGGATTTCATGATCCATTTTTTTACAATGGCTTTGGGTATTATGATCCTTTCTTTTATGGTGGTTTCAACAATTTTGGATTTCGTGGTGGTGCTGTCTTTGGTGTATCAAGATTCAATACTATCTCACGAATTAATTCGAGAAGAGGTGGTCGATTTAATGGCAATAGATCTATTAGCAGCAGATCTAGAGTGGCCACAAATTCAAATAATTTAAGTAGCAGAAGGGGCACGTCATCTAGATATAGTAGTACCTCGAGACGCACATTATCAAATAATTCTTCTAGAACTAGCTCGATACGTCGAAGCAGTTCCAGCAATATAGCAAGTAGAAACTCTACAGCCAGACGCTCTGGTTCTGGATCGACCATCAATAGAAATTCTACTGTAAGACGCAGTAGTTCTAGGCAACCGTCTTATTCTAGATCTTCTTCTACGAGTCGAAGCTCTTCTCCTATTAGACGAAGTTCTACATATTCAAGAAGCAGTTCTGGTTCTGGTTCTAGTTACAGTCGTGGTTCATCTAACAGCAGTAGTAGTCGTTCTTATTCAAGATCTTCTTCTTCCAGAAGCTCTGGTTCTTATTCCAGATCTTCGAGAGGCTCTTCAAGGTCTTCAGGTAGTTCGTATAGCAGAAGGCGTTAAACTACGCTTTACACACTATTTATAACACAAAGTATTGTTTAAACAATTTTTAATATTACCCAAAAATATTTTCTATGAAAAAACTTCAGTTATTAGTTTTAAGTTTTTGTAGTGTATCATTTATGTATGGTCAAAATATAGCTGATGCTTTACGATATTCGCAAAGTAATATTCAAGGATCTGCACGCTTTAGAGCGCTTAGTGGTGCCTTTGGTGCGCTTGGAGGAGATTTAAGTGCAGTTAGTTTAAATCCAGCTGGATCTGCTGTATTTAATCAAAGCAACCTTTCTTTGTCCTTAGGCACTTCTGAAATAAATAATGATGCTGATTATTTTGGCAATTCTACCGACACTAACGATTCTAATTTTAATTTTGCCCAAGCAGGTGCTGTTTTTGTATTTAAAAACACAAATGGCTCTCCTTGGAAAAAATTCACCTTAGGTGTTGCTTACGATAGAACAAACGATTTTAACGATAATTGGAATGCTATCGGCACCAATACTAATAGCGATAATTTTAACAATACGGTAGGTAGTTACTTTTCTGATCTAGCTAACGGCTTACCATTAAATGAGATTAGCGCACTTCAAGACGAATCTATTAATCAAGCCTATCTTGGTATTGGTAATGAGTTTGGTTTCGACCACCAACAAGCTTTTTTGGGTGTAACATCCTCTATTTTATCTCCTGCACAAGATACACCTGATAATAGTATTTACACGCTTAACTTAGTTGAGGGCGATTTTAATCATGATTTTTTAACAACTTCTAGTGGATACAGTGGCAAATTGGCTTTTAATTTTGCGACACAGTATGAAGATAATCTATATTTAGGTTTAAACCTTAACTCTCACTTTATAGATTACGAAAGCACTACCTCTCTAATAGAAACAAATTTGAATGGCAATTTAGATGAGCAAACCCCAAGATTGATCGACGTTATAGATTTTGAAAATAGAATTTCTACTATTGGACGAGGGTTTTCTTTCCAGTTAGGTGGTATTATAAAACTTACGTCTCAATTTAGAGTAGGCTTGACGTACGAGTCGCCTATATGGTATACTATCGAGGAAGAAACTTCTCAATTTCTATTAACCCAAAGTAGTATATTTAATCCTGACGATACCCTAAACCCTGATTTGGAAGAAATTGTTATCAATCCTAACTCCACTAATGTTTTCCCTTCTTACAGACTGCGAACACCAGGGCAAATTTCTGCTAGTGCGGCTTACGTTTTTGGACAAAGAGGTCTTTTGAGTTTTGATTATTCTACAAGAGACTATGGCGCTATAGAATTGAGTCCTGAACGTGATTTTTCTACTTTAAATAGTGACATTGGAGATGTTTTAACCAGAGCTGCTACTTATAGAATTGGTGGAGAATACAAATACGAGAGATTTAGTTTTAGAGGCGGATATCGTTTTGAGGAAAGTCCTTATGAAAACGGCGAAACTGTTGGCGATTTAAATGGTTTCTCTCTAGGTTTGGGTTATAATTTTGGTAATACCAAATTAGATCTTACTTTCGATCAATGGCAACGTACCGATGAAACTCCATTTTTCAACATTGGCTTAGTTGATACTGCAACTATAGATAGAAGAAACTCTAATTTAACTCTAGGGCTTTCTTTTAATATTTAAAAACCCATTTTGTTTAGGTAGACGCTTTTTAGCTTAGTTATGTTTTTACTTAGGGTCTCATATCTCTAAAAATATGTAATGCAAAAACATCCCATATATATGGGATGTTTTTGCATTACATTTGTTAGAAAACGGTATTAAGTAACCTAAAACGCTTGCAAGTATTACCAGATGACAGATTGCTCTGGTGAAACCATAGAAATTTATATCTATGCTGCTACAAATTATTTGCGTAATGTAAGAAATACATTAAATTTATAGTGTGAATAACAAAAAGGATTATAACATATGAGCTTACTTTTGGTAGAAGCCGCAAAAAGACTAGGTTCTGATAAAGAAATTATGGATTCTTATTGGGCTTATCATGAAAAAGAACAAAACTGGTTTTTTTCTCCCAATCCTAATTTAGAGAGTGCTACCCGAAAACCTTCTTTTCCTAGTTCTGATACTTGGAAGAGACTAAATACGGCAGAAAGAAAAAGCAAATGGAACAACTTAAGTCTAAGGCAAAGAATGACTATTTCTACTCTTGCTGGATTCGGATATGAAGGTAGAGGGATTAACCTTGATAACATGACACATTTTTCCAAGTTAAGGGAAGCCTGTATTAGTAATTGGAGGGACGACTTGTATAGCATATTTTGGAGTGATTCAGCTCCAAACGGTAAGTTGTGGCTGTGTAATGTCTTTGTTGGAGATGCAATTTATATGTATAGCGGGAAGAACTTTACGTCTGGAAATAATCATTATTATGATCCATCGCAAATTTATAAGGGAAAATCATTTTTAAGAAAGAGAAGTTCTTACAAGGATGTTCAAACTGGTGACATTTGTGTTTTTAGAAACTTTTATGGAGATTGGTCTCATGTTGAAATTATAACAAGCATCCAAAAACATTGGATTGCTGACGACGGATTTTGCTCTATTGGAGCAGGTAGAGGAAAGAATAAATCTTACATGGGAAGCATAGAATGTGATGGTGCTTTTACTTTTTCAGGAAAAAAAGAACTAGAGAATAATAATCATTCCTACTATTACCTTTAAAAATGCAAAAATTTTATTTAATGACAGTTATAGTTAATATAGGAATCCTTATTTTATTTGGTCAATTTGCATTCCCTCTTATTGAAAATATAGCCGACATATATGTGAGTCACTACATGGAATTAGGTCAAACTGCAAATTATGCTCTATACTTTTATATTTTTATATTTTGGTGGCTCGCTCCTCTTTCGATTCTTTGGATTAAAAATTATTCTAATCATTTATTGCTTTTTATTTCTATAAGTATTTTATGGGGATTAATAATTTTAATTAGCTCCTTAAGATATAACCTTGAGACAATCTTATATGACATATTCCTATTTATGGCTTCTAGTTTTACCATATCGGTTTTAGTTTATTATTCACAAATGATTATAGGAAAAAAACTACTATCAACTTTATATAAACCCAACAAAAGCTAGTACTTAAATTAAAAGTATTTTTGTGTTTACAAAGATAATTACTAAATCAAAAAACTATTGCTAGATTTATACTAACCCTTCTAGAATACATTATAGCCGTTATTATTTATGTTACGCCACTAAGCTCAGCTTAGCGATAGCTGGGAATAAAGATAGACTCACCTTACTTTCAGAAAAACTTTTAACCTATTTACGTTCTCAATTATTGCATTTGTAAACCTAAAGTATCCCTCCGTCTAACCCATCTTGACTATTTTTGATTAAGGTTTTAGTTTTGTCACTACAAAAATTTGTAGCTATG
>CANLCJ010000052.1 GCA_947489085.1 uncultured Flavobacteriaceae bacterium | reverse complement strand
CTTTTTGAGTGCGCTTATCAGGTATGTTTTCCATAAATAATGATTTTAGTGTGTATCATTATTTCAGGACGAGATATAATATAAAACGAAAAAAAGCTTTCCCTTGGGAAGCTTTTTTTTGCTTATAAAAACTTTTCCTTATTTGGTAAGTATCTTTTTTAGTAAAACCGTAAGACCATACTTGCCTAAAAATTTCAAACCAGATTGTACCCAATTGAGTGGTTTTAGGTTTTCTTTATATTCTTCCTTTACAGCTTTAATTTCTTCCCAGGCAATATCACGTTCTAGCTTAAAAATTTTTAGATCGCGTTCTATACTTTCCACATCACTGTAGTGTTTCATATTAGTCAAAAAAAGTTTTAGATAGTTTTTTTACAATTACATTATTAATTTTATTCCTAATTAAATAGGCTACTACTGCTAAAATCAATATAATAATACCAACAGACAAAAAACCTATTGCCACACTTCCAAGCCTATTACCTATAACAATTGCCAAGGCTATAGCACTTAAAATTAGACCCAAGAATAAAAGACTACCAATTACAAGAGCTTTTAATAACATACTAACGGAGACCGTAAGTTGCTTAAAAACTTTAAGCTTGTAATATTTGTAAGAAGATTTTAAATACCGTTCTCCAACCTCTGTAGCACTATCGTTAGTATTACCTATTGAATTAGCTAGCCCCATTTAGCGTAGATTTTGATTGTATTTTTTTGTTTTTAACTCTTAATTCGGCTAATTTTTTCTCTAAAACAGTAATAACATCATCAGCCTTGTGGCTTGCACTTTGTACAACGGCATCAACTTGCTCATCTAACGTTTGTTTTTTACTAGTAGCCGTGTTTACAACGCTGTCCTTTAAATTAACTGCCGATTTAGCTATAGTTTCTTTTGCATTAGCAGCCTCTGCTGCTATCTTTTCCTTTGCTAGAGCTGCTTCTGCTGCTATTTTCTCTCTTGTTTTACTCCCTTTGTCTGGTGCAAATAAAATACCTAATGCTGCCCCAACAGCTGTACCTGCTAATATTCCTAATACTGTACTTCCATTATTACTCATAATTCTATTTTTTTAGTTAAACATTTGTCTCTCAGCAAATCTACAACCTATACCTTGTTTAAATTAACACAAAAGCTATTCTTGTTAGTGCATTTAAAATCATGATACGTGCTCATATTTTCATGGTCTGAGCAAAAAACATAAGCTGCTTTAAGGTATATTTATCCTTTTAAAAATAAAATATGCCTACTCACATCACTACACAAAATCCATATACCAATACCAAATTGGAAACATACGATTATTTTTCTACTGAAATCATTAAAGATAAGCTAGAAAATGCTAATACAACGTTTAATTTTTGGAAAAAACAACCTATAGCAGAACGCACTAAATTGTTGGATAATTTAGCACAGCAATTATCAAGCGATATTGATACCTATAGTAGATTAATATCTTTAGAAATGGGCAAGCCTATTAGTGAAAGCTATTCTGAGATTGAAAAATGTATAGCACTATGTGAATTTTACAGTAAAAATGCCGAACTGTTGCTATCCGACGAGATGATTAAAAGTGATGCACAAGAGAGTTTTATATCTTACGACCCTCTAGGTTGTGTTTTGGGGATTATGCCTTGGAATTTTCCATTTTGGCAAGCATTTCGTTTTGCTGTACCTACCGTTACCGCTGGAAATACAGTGCTTTTAAAGCATGCCTCCAATGTTACAGGTTGTGCTGTTGCTATAGAATCTATTTTTGAAGCTGCGGGATATCCTACTGGTTGTTTCACAACGCTGTTAACAGACCATGACACTATAGAGCACATTATTAAAAACGACATCGTTAAAGCCGTTTCACTTACTGGAAGTGAAAAAGCAGGTAAAGCCATAGCAAAAATTGCAGGGGGCGTATTAAAACCAACAGTTTTAGAACTTGGAGGTAATAATGGTTGCATGGTATTGGCAGATGCCGATTTAGATACTTACATGGATACTATGGTACAAGCCCGCATGCAAAACACTGGGCAAAGTTGTATTGCTGCCAAACGTTTTATTGTAGAAGATGCAATTTACGATGCCTTTCTAGAGAAGTTTACTGCCAAAGTAGATGTGTTATCCAGTGGGAATCCGCTATTAAAAAATACCGAGATAGGTGTTATGGCGCGCAAGGATTTGGCAGACACTTTAGAAGAGCAAATCGACTCATCTATAAAGCTCGGCGCCAAGGTACATTTTGGCAATACCAGAAAAGACAACTACTACCAACCTACTATACTAACACACGTAACACCACAGATGCCAATATTTACAGAAGAAACTTTTGGTCCTGTTGCAGCCGTGATAAAAGTAGCTAATAAAGAGGAAGCTTATAAAATGGTTAGCGACACAAAATTTGGATTAGGCACCATGCTATTTACTAAAGATACAGAAGATGCCAAACACCGCATTATTGATATTGAAGATGGCGCTTTCTTTATAAATGAAATGGTTAAATCTAGCCCAGAATTACCTTTTGGAGGTACTAAAGCCTCTGGTTATGGTAGAGAATTATCTAGAGAAGGTATACTAGCCTTTACAAATAAGAAAACTATTTATATTAAGTAACAAACTTGGCAGGTTTTACATTTTCCATTATCATTTTTTCAACACACTAATATTCAAATAAAACAATATGGCATTAATAGGAGGCATCATTAAAGGAGTAATTGCCATTAAAGAAGCAGTAACCACAGAAGTTAATCCTGTAGAAGCACAAGAAAAAGTATTAACATCTCTTTTAAATACTGCTAAAGACACGGCATTTGGCAAGCACTATAATTTCTCTGGCCTATTAGAAGCAAAAGATGTAAAAGACGCCTTCGCTAACACTATACCTTACCACGACTACAGTAAAATGAAAAGCGAATGGTGGCATAAAGTACTGCAATACGAAAAAGATATAACTTGGCCAGGACAACCCAACTATTTCGCGCTTAGCTCTGGTACTACAGGAAAAGAAAGCAAACGCATACCTGTAACCGATGCGATGTTAAACGCTATAAAAAGTGCTGGTATAGCTCAAGTATTTGCCCTAAACAATTTTGACTTGCCCGTAGATTTTTTCGAAAAAGATATAATGATGCTTGGCAGCTCTACAAATTTAGAAACCAAAGCAGAACACAAAGAAGGCGAAATTAGTGGAATAAGCGCCAGTAACATCCCCGATTGGTTTAGAGGGTATTACAAACCTGGGGAAGATATTGCCCAAATAGACGATTGGGACAAGCGCGTAAAACGTATCGCAGAAAAAGCAAAGCAATGGGATATTGGGGCATTAAGCGGTATTCCATCTTGGATAGAGCTAATGCTAGAAGAAGTTATAGCCTACAATAAAGTGTCTAACATACATGAAATATGGCCAAACCTTCAAGTGTATACTTCTGGAGGCGTTGCCTTTGGGCCTTATGCTAAAAGCTTTAATGCCTTACTAGGTAAACCTGTTACGGTTATAGATACCTATCTGGCATCCGAAGGATTTATAGCCTTTCAAGAGCGTCCAGAAACAAATGCGATGAAACTTGTAACCGATAATGGTATTTATTTTGAATTTGTGCCTTTTAAACCCGAATATATAAATACAGACGGCTCTTTAAAGCAAAATGCTCCTGCTCTATCCTTAGCCGAAGTAACTTTGGATGAAGACTACGTTTTGGTTATATCTACAGTAAGCGGCGCATGGCGTTACCTTATAGGAGACACCATAGCATTTACAGATATAGATCGTGCAGAAATTGTAATTACAGGGCGTACTAAATTTTTTCTAAACACCGTTGGATCTCAACTTTCTGTAAATAAAATGGACGATGCCGTGCAATATTTGGAAGAGAAATTGAATATTAAAATACCCGAATATACACTTTGTGCTAAAAGGTATAACGACGAGTTTTACCACAGTTGGTATTTGGGTTCAGACATTGAAGATGCAGACGAAGAAACTATTTCAAAGCTTTTAGATACCTTTTTAAGCAATGCCAACAAAAACTACAAAGTAGCTCGCACCAAAGCCTTAAAAGGCGTTAAGGTAAAAGTGGTACCGACAGCGATTTTTCACGACTGGAGCGGCGCCAACAAGAAAAAAGGCGGACAAGTTAAAATGGAACGTGTAATGAACGAGGAAAAATTTAAAACATGGGAAACCTTTGTGGCAGAACACAGCTAAAATACCTTTAATGTTTTGCTACAATCTCCATAATTTCCTCTGGAGATAAATAATACTTTTGTATGCGTAGCTTGTAAGCATCATCTATATCTGCATTATTAAGAATAAAATTTTTGGTTTGCAGGATGTAGTCCACCATGCCGTGAGAAACAGCAAAAGTATCTGCAGCACGCTCCGCCTCTACAATATGTGCATCAGACGTTAAATACTTTAAGCCAAATCCAATAAGTTGCCAGTTCGACATGCGTTGGTAATCCATAATATGCCCCAGTTCGTGTCCCAGCCAACCTATCATTACACCCTCAGGAACATCCTTGGTTTTATAAACGCTACGTGCTATTTTAATGCGCTTGCTAATTAAAATAACATAGCTTCTCTTATGTCTACGCTTAAACACACTGGCTAATCTAGGTTGCGCCTGCATTGTAGATTTCTTGATGTTTTTTTTGAATTTAAAAGTAATCGCTACATTTTTTAATTCTGGATAATACGATAATGCTTTCGCTGCCGCTGTAGCGATAACCTTTGGATATATATGTTGTTGTGTTTGCCCCATACCTTGTATAGTAAACAAATATACATATAGCGGCAAACACAAGTGGCCTAAAAAAGACATCTTAACTCTATTTAACATAACCTAAAATGCATAAATATAACTATTATAACGTATCAAGCTCAAAGCGATTGCATCTTACAAACTCTAAATGTGTTTTACCACTTAAAAGCAAACTAACTCAAAACAGGCTTAAAGGTATTAATCCTTTCATAGTGTCAAAAATTAAAAATACCACATTCAATCATTTCACCCTACGAGTTATTTATAAACTCTAAAAACACGTCTATTTTAAAACTTCTAACGCATTCTTGTTTCACTAAAAAATCAAATATTTCAACACCTTTAAACAAGCGTAATTAAAGCCATATAGCCACCTAAATTCTTGTGCATTCTTTACGTCTTAAATCTCTTTTTAACATTTTTATTACTATAATTTCTATACCTTTGGAATAACCAGTTTCCATTATTTTATTCATTTAATTTCCGTTTGGCCTATGTCTTTTGAACGCATTAGGGAAAAACTCAACATACTTGCAGATGCCGCCAAGTACGACGTCTCCTGCGCTTCTAGTGGCAGCAATAGAAAAAACACCAACAAAGGTTTAGGTAACGCTACAAGTATGGGAATTTGCCATACCTACACCCAAGATGGGCGTTGCGTCTCTTTGTTAAAACTATTGCTTACCAATTATTGCATTTTCGACTGCGCCTACTGCGTAACTCGAAAAAGTAACGACATTAAACGTGCCGCTTTTAAAGTACAAGAAGTTGTAGATTTAACCGTTAATTTTTACAGACGAAATTATATTGAAGGCTTATTTTTAAGCTCTGGTATTTTTAAAAGTGCTGATTATACTATGGAGCGTTTAGTTGCTGTGGCCAAAAAACTAAGATTAGAAGAAAATTTTAACGGCTACATCCATTTAAAATCTATTCCAGGTGCTTCGGATGCTCTTATGCGAGAAGCAGGTCTCTATGCAGACAGACTAAGCGTTAATATAGAAATACCCACTAAATCTGGCCTAAAAGCCTTAGCCCCAGATAAAAATCACAGCGATTTTATAAAACCTATGGAAAAGGTTAAAAATGAAATTATACAATACAAGTCTGAAAAGAAAATTATAAAAAGTACTCCAAAATACGCTCCTGCTGGGCAAAGCACGCAAATGATTGTTGGCGCCAGTGGCGAAAACGACATGCAGATTATGTACACCTCTAATCAACTGTACAAAAAATTCAATTTAAAACGAGTATACTATTCTGGCTACATACCTATAAGTTACGACAAACGCTTACCTGTTATAGGTACAGAAGTTCCTGTATTGAGAGAAAATAGATTATACCAAACCGATTGGTTACTTCGTTTTTATGGCTTTGATATAAGGGAGTTGCTTAATAAGTCCACACCCAATCTGGATTTAGATATCGATCCTAAACTCTCTTGGGCACTTCGTAACTTACAACTTTTTCCTGTAGACGTAAACAAGGCAGATAAAATGCTCTTGGCGCGTGTACCCGGCTTAGGCATGCTATCTGTAAACAAAATTTTAAATGCAAGACGTTTTAGAGCCCTAAACTGGGACCATTTAAAAACAATAGGTGTTAAACTTAATAGAGCGCGTTATTTTATAACCTGTAATTCTAAAGATTTTGAAACTAAAGATTACACAGCTGCACAATTAAAAAATGTTATCGTTAATAGCTCCAACAGTAAATACAAAACTGCTTTTACAGGACAACTTACTTTGTTTTAAATGCAACAAACTATTTTAACATACGATGGTACATTTAATGGGTTTTTAACCTGTATTTTTTCTTGTTTTGAGCAACACATCAAACACCCTATAATCACACCAAATCAAAACTTTGAAAATGAACTATTTGGCACTCCCGAATTGGTAATTACGGAAAAGAAAAAAGCAGAACGTGTGTGGAAAGGCTTAAACCAATACCTTGGCACTGCTGGGCAAAACATGATCTATAGAACTTTTTTAAGCGAGCTACATGGTATAGAAAACATAATGTTAAATGTAATTAATTATACGTTTAGCGCTAAAAAAAATATCCTTACAGATTATAGTGATAACGATGTATTAACACTATCCAAAACAGCCCAAAAAGTAAATCGCGAAAAACATCGTATGGAAGCGTTTGTACGATTTCAACTTACCAAAGACGGTATTTATTTTGCTAATGTATCTCCAGATTTTAATGTTCTACCATTAATTAAAACACATTTTACCAACCGCTACGCCGACCAAAAGTGGATAATTTACGACCTAAAAAGGCATTACGGATTATTTTACGATTTAAATAGCACAGAAACCATAACTATAAATTTTGACTCCAATACTCCAAAAAAAGAGTTGTTTACTACCGAAGAAGCTGCATACGAAACCCTTTGGAAAACTTATTTTAAAAGTACCAATATAGAAGAACGTGTAAATATGGCTTTGCACATTAAACATGTTCCAAAACGATACTGGAAATATTTAAGCGAAAAGTACCTCTAATTCTTCTTTTTTTAAGACGAAATTCTATCCTATCTTTACCATTTAAACTCATATTGTGCAATGCGCCACAATAGCTAAATAGTACCCACACTGAAATATTAATGGCGAATTGCATACTACAGGTAACAAACACTAAAACTAAAGCGAATGAAAATTGTTGTATTAGACGGCTACACGTTAAACCCGGGAGACATCAGCTGGAAAGCTCTGGAAGCATTGGGCACTCTTACTGTTTTTGATAGAACACCATACGACGATGCTACAATACTTAAGCATATAGCAGACGCTGAAATTGTATTTACCAACAAAACGCCTTTGCCTCAAACAGTACTTGCTAAAGTACCAGCTGTAAAGTATATAGGTGTTCTTGCCACAGGGTTTAACGTTGTAGATGTAAACTTTGCCAAAACTAAAAATATTACAGTAACTAATATTCCAGACTATAGCTCTAAAGCTGTTGCACAGTTTAGCATGGCTTTAGTGTTGGAATTGTGCCACCAAATAGGCGCGCATAACGCTTCTGTAAAAGCAGGAGATTGGGTACGCTCTAAAGATTTTAGCTATTGGAACGCTCCACTTATAGAATTAGATGGTAAGACTATTGGGCTTATTGGTTTTGGTAAGATCGGTAAAGCAACCGCTAAGCTTGCCGAAGCATTTGGCTTAAATGTATTGGTTTACAACCGTACCGTTTACACTACTTTTGAAAGTGATACACTTAAATTTGTATCTTTAGAAGTCTTGCTAGCTAAATCTGATTTTATAAGTCTACACTGCCCTTTAAATAGTGATACGGAAGGTATTATAAACACCAATACTATTTCTAAAATGAAAGATGGTGCTATGGTAATAAACACCTCCAGAGGGCCTTTAGTGGTAGAAAACGATCTTACTGCCGCTTTAAATGGTGGAAAACTGGCTGGTGCTGCTTTGGATGTTATTTCTGCAGAGCCAATGGCTAAAGATAACCCTTTACTAAATGCCAAAAACTGCATTATTACACCACATATAGCTTGGGCATCTAAAGCCGCAAGACTGCGCTTAATGCAAACTGCCGTAGATAATTTAATAGCCTATACTAATGGTGCTGCTGTAAATGTTGTGAATCTCTAAACACCTGCTTATTTTTATCAACTTTAGCATTTAAACTATTACATCTAAAAGTTATGGTTGCTTTAAATGGCGCTTAATGTAAAATATTTAGACATTAAAAGTATTTCATTTTTTAGTTGAATTTTCAGTTTATAGCCTAAAATAAAAAATCTGTATTGCGTACTCAAAATATGTTTTGCACACAATACAGATGGATTATCGCTATTATTAGTAAACTCTAGTGCAGCACACAATGGCTACAACATAAGCTTAGGGCTAATACTTTTATTCATTATTTATTTATAAATTTTGAATGGTATTTAAGCACTAAAAGTGTAAACGTATTTTAGTTTTTCAAACTTAAAGTGCTATAATGGCGAGTAGGTACTAAAGCGCTTGGATGTGCGTAACGTGAGCATCGCCATCTAATGGTGCATACACACTTACAATAGCTGCTCCTGCTACAGGCGAAGCAGTTGTAGCTTCTGTATTACAGAAAAACTTATAGTTTGTTCCTGCTACTATTTGAGTTGATACTGCTACGGGTGAATAGTTTACGCCTAAAATCCCTTTAATAGCTGCTGTAAATGCTTTTTTAGCTTCTGCAGAAATTTCGCTTGTGTACGGTGTAAATGCTCCTGTTAATTGTGTGGACATGTTTTAATTGTTTAATTGTGTTTATAACTATTTTAATGTAATTGGAAGTGCTGATAGTAGCTACCTAATCGAATATGCCCCTACAATTACAATTTTTTGCTTCTAGTACGAGACATTAAGAATTAACTTGGTAAAGTTAACTTGTAAAAATCTTAATGTCTTATACTATTCTGCTTCTCAAATATGAAGAATTATCTTTATTTACTAGTGTAAATAGCTATAAAGCCCAAGTATTTTGGAACGAAACCGCTAAATGTAATAATGAAAAGGGTGCTTTTACAACTTAAATCTATTTTGTCCCTTAGAAACTCTATTAGAGCTATTGATCTCTAATACGCAAAGCAGGATGAATTTTCTTTGAATTGAACACATGTTTTTGAGCTTTTGTATTTCAATTATCAAATTACATATTACTATAATAAAGTTCAGAAACAGTATTATCTGTTTGTATACTAGTGATGGTAGATTCATATCTACTTACTTTTTAGACACACACAATTAAATGCTATAACGGTTCGAATTCATATTCAAACCGTTATTGTTTATATATTTTATTACTGTAATATTTCCATTTAAAAGTTAAATTTTCCGTTACTATTTTTATGTTCAGAAGTTGGAGCTATTGGAATGTCTAGTTTTATTGGTACGAATTTATGTGATTGAATTAGATTTGTATTATGGGAAAAAAACTTTATAACCA
>CANLCJ010000051.1 GCA_947489085.1 uncultured Flavobacteriaceae bacterium | reverse complement strand
AATTAAATTGACAATAGTCGTTTTGAATTCTTTATCAAATTGGCGTTTTTTCATAATTTCTAATTTAAAGAAATTCTCTTAACTTATCCTACCAACTAAACTAGGCATTCCATTGTATGGTGTTATAAAATTGGAGACTTTATTGATGAAAAAATAAAACCAATAACCATTAAAAAACACGGAAGAAGAGCTATAACTGTATTTAAATACGGATTAGACTATCTCTCAAAATGCTTGTTATCAGGATTTAATAAATACAACTTAAACCTTATCCAATTTTTGTCGTGTACTTAGATCGAATGTATAAAAACTAACGCTTTTAACCTCTGTTTAAGTATTGTATTTTTCCGATAAAATGCAAATAAAGTGTTTTTAATCGAAAAAATAACCACTTTAATTAAAAGTCGTGTACTTTATCAATTAATTAGGAGATAAACCCATATTTAGATCTTTTGCGCTAAAATAATTCTTAAAATTATTTTTTTTAACATTTACAAATAAAATTTTTAGAAAGTTTTTCACGACTAAAAGTGAACTTCTTTTCTATATATTTGTTTGCAATATATATTAGGTGTAATATTTTCATTTATGAAAAAAAAAGTAATTAGAACCTCTACGGTTCCTGTGTCTTTGTCTGGTCTTTTAGAAGGACAATTAAAATTTTTATCTCAGCATTATGAAGTTATTGGTGTCTCATCATCTGATGAAGAAATTTTAAAAAAACTAGAATCTAGAGAGCAAATAAAAACTCATGCTATAGACATGTCACGTCAAATTTCAATTTTAAATGACATCAAAGCCTTAGTTAAACTTTATTTTTATTTTAGAAAAGAAAAACCATTTATTGTACATTCTATAACGCCCAAAGCGGGTTTGCTAAGTATGATTGCAGCTAAACTTGCTGGTGTTCCGCATAGACTGCACACCTTTACAGGCTTAATTTTCCCTACGAGAACGGGCTTTGGCCAAAAACTTCTAATAACAATGGACCGTTTGCTTTGTTGGTGTGCTACCAAAATTTATCCCGAAGGCAACGGTGTAAAAAACGATTTACAAGCTTTTAAAATAACGTCTAAGCCATTAAAAATAATAGCTAATGGCAATGTAAATGGTATTGATTTAGACTATTTTTCTCCAGATGTTTTTGATGCTGATACAAAAACAAAACTCAAAGAAACGCTACATATAAACGAAAATGATTACGTTTTTATTTTTGTGGGGCGCTTGGTTAAAGACAAAGGTATTAATGAATTGGCTAATGTTTTTGAAAAAATAAGTAAAGTACATCCTAGTGCTAAATTACTATTATTGGGCGGGTACGAAAATGAATTAGACCCTGTGTTAGAAAGTACAAAGCATATTATTGAAACGAATGCTAATATTATATCAACTGGTTGGGTAGACGATGTAAGGCCTTATTTTTCTATAGCCAACTGCTTGGTTTTTCCGAGTTACAGAGAAGGTTTCCCTAATGTAGTGCTACAAGCTGGAGCTATGGGTTTACCTACAATAGCAACAAATATTAACGGTAGTAATGAAATTATAACCGATGGTGAAAATGGTTTTATAATACCTGTTAAGAATGAAGACGCATTGTACGAAAGCATGTTGAAACTTTATAAAAAACAAGATACGTTTAGCGGCACTAAATGCCGAGAATTAATTGCTTCTAGATTTAAACGCAAACTAGTGTGGGAAAGCCTATTGAAAGAATACAATTCGCTCTCTTAAACACTCTTTTAGAATGAAACCAGCAATTTTTAATACTATATTTTCATGGCTACGCTACCAAGCGTTTTGGTTCGTAGATTTTATCAAAGGAAATCCTGTAAAAAAACATTACCAGAACATTACCAATACCTTAGAAAAAACATATGGTTTAGGTACTCACACAGAAACTGAATTGCAAAAATTGCTTGTACATGCTGTAGAGACTGTACCGCATTATAAAACTGTTAGTCCCCATAAAATAGATCTAAAGTATTTTCCGGTAGTTGATAAAGGCATTATTTCTAGTACCTATGCCGATTTTAAATCGTCCATTTATAAAGATAAAAAAACTATATTAAGGAAAACAAGTGGTTCTACAGGCACCCCTTTTACCGTAGACCATGATGTAAATAAAGTATACAGAAATACAGCAGATAATCTGTATTTTTCCAAAAAAGCTGGATATAAAATCGGATACCGCCTCTATTATTTGAGGCACTGGAATGCCGCATATAGCAAATCTAAATTGGCAAATTGGTTACAAAATGTTATACCTATAGAGGTAGTTGGACTGGAGAATAAAGGCATACCTAAACTTTTAAAGACGCTTGGTAAATCCTCAGGAAAAATAAGCGTTTTAGGTTTTCCGTCTTCTTTAGAACAGATATGCAAGTATTTAGACAATACACCATCTTATTCTAAACGTTTTAACATCAATTCTGCCATAGCAATGGCAGAGGCTTTAAATTCTTATACTAAAAAAAGAATGCAGCATTATTTTAATGTAACTGTACTCTCTAGGTATTCTAACATGGAAGCTGGTATTTTAGCACAGCAAACATTAAACAGCACAAATGTGTTTAAACTCAACTTTGCGTCTTACCATTTTGAAATTTTAGACATAAATAACGACCAACCTGTAGCTAAAGGCACTTTAGGCCGAATTGTTATTACAGATTTATTCAATTATGCGATGCCACTTATTAGATACGACACTGGAGACTTAGGAATTATTGAAGAACTTAACGGAGATTTGGTTTGCACAAAAATAGAAGGTAGAAAGTCTGATGCTATATATGATACTAAAGGTAAATTAGTATCTTCTTTTATGATGACAGAAATTGTAAATTATACTAATATCAATCAAATACAGTTTATACAATATGGTAAAACAAGTTATGAGTTAAAAATAAGTGTAGCTAAAAAATTTAATGAAGAACAAGAACTTTTAAAAATGTTCAAATCTTTTTTAGGTGAGGATGCAATATTAAAAATTAATTATGTGGACGATATTCCCCTACTTTCTTCAGGGAAACGAAAATATACTTATAATATTTACAACTCCAATTAGCATAGTAATGTAATTTGAACCCATAACAAGTTCCGTACATATATTTATTAACTTACAATACGCTTAAAATTTTAACCCCAAAATTAATGACAAAAAAAAATATTGTAATAATTGGTGCTTCTGGCCATGCCAGCGTTATAATAGATATTATTGAGCAAAACAATCAATACAATATTTTGGGCTTAATAGACAGCTATAAACCTAAAAATAGTAGGCTTTTCGATTATAAAATTCTTGGAGCTGAAACTGATATTTTGCAGCTCATACAAACAAAACAAATATTTGGAGGTATCGTAGCCATCGGAGACAATAGTACAAGAAAATTGATGGTAGAAAAAATAAAAACTATAGCCCCCGATTTCTCATTTATCAACGCTATTCACCCATCTGCAATTATCGGAAAAGGTGTTACTATTGGTTTTGGTAATGTAATTGTTGCAGGCACTATAATAAATAGTAACAGTAATATTTGCAATCACTGTATTATTAACACGAAAGCCTCAATTGGCCATGATAGTACCTTAGCATCTTTTTCTAGTGTAGCTTCTGGAGCTACGTTGGGAGGCGGTGTTAAAATTGGTGAAAGCGCCATAATTTGTCTTGGTTCTACTGTGCTTGGTAACCTTACAATAGGTAAACACGCACTTTTAGGTGCTGGTGCCGTTGCTGTTAAAAATATCCCTAACAACGCTGTAGCTATTGGAGTACCTGCTAAAGTAACTAAACAAAGAGAAGAAAACACGCCCTATCTGTAGCTTAATGTTTTTGCTGAATTATAAATAATTATTTGCTTTATTAAAACATGTACTAAAACGTTAAAACATGTTACATTAACGGTTTTAAATAATATCTAGAGTTTCCATATAAATATAATTTTATATTTGAAGCTTTAATAAGTTATGCTCAAACTGTAATACTTATTACAGTTAATTTATAAAGATATGTATAAGCACTTTTTTAAATCGGTATTTGACTTTAGTGTGGCTCTAATAGCTTTAATAGTTGCGTCTCCTGTTTTTATATTAGTAACAATTTGTTTATGGTTTCTAAATTCTGGTGAGCCTTTTTTTAAGCAAAAGCGACCAGGTAAAAACGAAAAAATATTCAGCATATTTAAATTTAAAACCATGACTAATGCTACAGACGCAAATGGTAATTTATTGCCTGATAGGGAAAGACTTACCTCTGTTGGCAAACTAATTAGAAAGACGTCTTTAGATGAATTGCCGCAGCTTATCAATATTTTAAAAGGAGATATGAGTTTTATTGGGCCAAGGCCATTGTTGGTAAGGTACCTCCCCTTTTATTCTTTAAACGAAAAAAAACGGCATTCTATAAAACCAGGGATAACAGGCCTAGCACAAATATCTGGAAGAAATCTCCTTAATTGGGACGACCGCCTGCAAAAGGATATTGATTATGTTGAAAACATGAGTTTTGCTTTAGATTTGAAAATAATTCTAAAAACCATTAAAAACGTTTTAACATCAAAAGATGTTGTTGCTGATCCTAACGCTGTAATTAAAGATTTAGATGAAATTAGATCATGATATAAAATGGGCCATATTAGTAACTGGCTGGGGTAGAAATGCAAAAGATACGCTAAAAGCTTTTGTAAAAAAGAAGTTAAATAATTCTACAATCAATTTAGTTATTTACGAATCTGAGCCTTGTGGCGCTAAAGATTATGCAGAAAAACATGGCATTGAAACGCTACAAGTACTCCGCAAAAATTTTACCAGCAATCTAAAATACCAAGACCACTTAATAAATGAGATTAAAAAACATAATATTGACTATGTTTTTATGCTAAACTTTAAATACATAATTAAAGAAAACATGCTCAATGCGTTTTCTAATAGAATTGTAAACATTCATCCGTCATTATTTCCAAGTTTTTTAGCAACCAAAACCGCTATTCAAGATGCTCTAGATTATGGAGTAAAAGTAACAGGAATTACAACCCACATTATAGACGATAAGATAGATGAAGGTACAATACTATGCCAGACACCAATAAAAGTTGCTGCTACCGATACTTTCGATACACTGTATCCAAAATTTGCCAAAAAAGGCAAAAAAATAATTTTAGATACTATAGTAGAAATCGAAAAAAACCACATTGATAAACTACCGTAAATTATATATCAAAATTCTTAAATTACTATGTATAAATTATTGAAACGATTTTTAGACGTATTTGCTGCCATATGTGCCTTAGTACTACTTTCTCCTATATTTATTATAACAGCTATTTGTTTGCTTATAGTTAATAATGGTAAACCTTTTTTCTACCAACAACGTCCTGGTAAAAATGAAAAATTGTTTAGTATTATAAAATTTAAAACAATGCGAGATGCAAAAAAAGGAGAAGAATCCAGCCTTCATAACGTTAGTAGGGTTACTAAAGTAGGTAGCTTTATTAGAAAATATTCTATAGACGAAATTCCTCAGCTTATAAATGTAATTAAGGGCGATATGAGTATTATTGGGCCAAGACCTTTACTAGTAAATTATCTAAAATTATATAATAACGAGCAGAAAAAACGACATAATGTTAGACCCGGTATATCTGGATGGGCACAAGTAAAAGGACGAAATGCGCTATCTTGGAACGAAAAATTTACCTATGATGTTTGGTATGTAAACAATCAATCGTTTTTTTTAGACTTAAAAATTATTCTACTAACTGTAAAAAAAATTATTAAACCAGAAGGCATTAATAATTCTGATAGTGATGGCACTACTATGCCTGAATTTAAAGGTAATAATTAAGGTCTAATTCTACTTTAATACCGTTTTTTAGTTTTTCAAAATTTAATAATGTCTTTTTTTGATTAAAAATTGTAATGTATTGCATTTGTGCTCGACCAAGACGCGATAATTAATATGTCCCCAAATTAAAAAGTCCGATTATTTACAAAGAACCCTAACTAATTTTGGATCTAATTTTTGATAAAGAAGGATGGGATAAGGCCTTAAATGCTATAACAGACTACGATGTATATCATACTTATGAATATCATCAACTCTCAAAGTCTAAAGGAGATATCCCGCTACTTCTAAAATTTACTGATAACGACAAACATATCGTTTTCCCTTTAATTAAAAGGCCAATAGAAAATACTAAGTATTTTGATATCACGTCTGCATACGGTTATGTTGGACCTATTGGTAATAGCATAACAACTGAGTTTGACAATACTTCTTTTAAAAATAAATTAGAATGTTTTTTTAAAGAGGAAAAAATAGTTTCTGTTTTTTCAAGGTTAAATCCTTTTATAAATTACCAGGAAACTGTTTTGAATAGCTTAGGAACCGTTACAACATTGGGTGATGTTGTAAATATTGATATTACAAAACCTTTAGAAGTACAACGCCAAGAGTTTTCTAAAACAACCAAGCGCTACATTAATAAATGCAAAAATCGTTTCGATTTAAAGTTTAGTAAATCTAAAGAAGATATTTTAAAGTTTATAGAACTCTATTATGAAAATATGGATAGAGTTAACGCTAAAAACGATTATTATTTTTCTGAAGCCTATTTTTTCGATATTGTAAAAAAACTAGATGCACACGTAGATGTATTATTTGCAATAGACAAAGAAAATGGTGCTGTAGCTTGCGCCGCAATGATGTTGAAAACAAATCGCGTTATTCAATACCACGTTTCTGGAACACATGGCGATTATTTAAACCTCTCTCCTATTCGATTGGTAATTGATGCTATGCGTATTCGTGGCAAAGCAGAAGGTTTCCAGTTTTATAATCTTGGAGGTGGTCTTGGTAGTAAAGCAGACGATCTTTTTCGGTTTAAAGCCTCCTTTTCAAAAGATTTTAAACCTTTTAAAGTTTGGAAATACATCTCCAACCAAAATGTTTACGACGAATTAGTTACACGAAACAAGAAAGAAGAATCAAAAACAGAATATTTCCCACTATACAGAGTAGAAGGCTAAGATTGTTAGTACTACGCTTATTTACATGTACCACTATTAAACGGGTTTCCTATATTTTGGAAAATAGCTTATACTCGTAGTAGATTGAGAATAATTAATATTAGCTTTTTCTACAATATTCTTATAAACATCTTGATTAATTACTTTTCTACCAGTGTAAAAAATAAGATCTTCGTCATTAGGGAAAAACGTCTTTTTGTATTTATACAAACTATCATCGTTACTGCGTCCTCCTCCTAAAACATAATATTTATGACCATTTGCCCGTGCCCATTTCATGACCTGTATTTTTAAAAAGTCATTCGGTCTACAATCAAAAAAATCGGCTAAGGTACCGCCCAAATAAGAGTATAGTGTTTGTCCTGATATAAAAATTAATTCTGCTGAAATTGCTACGTCTCCTTTATAAACAAAGGCTATAGCATAATTTTTTTTATTAAGTTTAATAATGTTTTTAAAATAATTTAAAGAGAAAAAATACGATTTATCGGCATTTAAACGCTTCATCGTTTTGATGTAGATGTCATAAAAAATAGAGACATGATCGAAATTTTTAGAATCGTTAATTATTTTAATTGCTAAATTATTAGAAACTGCCTTTCTATAATTATTTCTAACTTTAGCTTTGAAATTCTCCCATTGTGTTTCTTTTTCGGGATGAATAAAACCGCTAACATTATTTAATGTTGATACTAATTTGCCAGTATAAAATTGATGATTTAAATTTAAACTAAATCGCATAAACTCAGATACAATATTGTTGGCTTTATACCAATTGTCTACGGCTTCCCAGAAATCTAACAAATAAGCCCTAGAGGTATCCTCATTAAACAGAGGGCCACTATAACCGTAAGGCGAAGACACATCGTAATAATCTGTAAAGCCTTCATTCATAATTCTACGTAGAAGAAAAGGCATTAAAATAACTATTTTGTCATCATTTCTATACGTAAAATAGCAAAGCTCCTCGTTTTCTAGTTCGTCTAAGTTTGTGCCTAAGATTTTACAAAAAGGATTGGTACGCGTAAAAGTATCTACAGTATTAAAATAAGTATCAAAATCCCTCTCATTGTTTATTTTATTAACAACTAATTTCATCAAATTTGGTTTAAAATGTTAGGTACCTCATTTAAGTCTTCAATCTTAAATTTAGGTAAAAAATTAGTAGGTAAATTAAAGTCCTGTTTATGGATATTGCGAGAGTCATCCAACAAACATATACTTGTCCAGCCTAAAGAGTTTGGGGTTACAAAATCTTTTTTGGTGTTATCGCCTATGTAAACATAATGCGCACTTTTGCCATATTTATCTTCGTAAAATTTAAAATTATTTAAATTTGGTTTCTCAGTTCCAAATTCTTCTGATATTAAAATATCATCTAAAAAATTCTCTAAACCTAATGCTTCTATTTTGCTACGTTGTTGCCTACTTCTACCATCTGTTATTAGCCCTATTTTAAATACTGTACGTTTTAAATAGGTTAAAAGTGTGTGGCTAGAATTAGGCAATTCTATATTTGGTTTATGGTTACGGTAAACATTTAATAAATCAACCGTGGTTATTTGAGATAAATTATATGTACTTATAACTTTAGCAAAAGCGTTTTCTCCATTATTATAAGCTTTTATTAAAACATCATATAGTGAATTTACATTTAAATTACATTCAGTTTTGTTCGCAATGTAATGCGCTATTTCCTTATAAGCAGATTTTAAAAAATCGATTTCCTTATATAAGGTGTCATCCAGATCGCAAACAAATACTATATTACCTTTCATAATTTGGTGCTAAAACTTCGTGGTCGTAACGTAACATTAGTAAATTGTCTTCCCAATTACTAAAGAATGGTAATTCAGTAGTGTCCTCTTTTAAATATTCTTCAATTATCCATTTAGGGTAATTTGCACCAGAAAAATACGCTAATGGATAACCTCCACCAAAACGTGCATTTATTTCTATACCATAAATAGCTCCTGTAGTTTTATGCTTAAAAAATTGTGCTGTTAAGCAACCTACAGCGCCTTCGATATAGTCCAACTTTTCTGTAATATAATCTACTAACACCCCTTTTTCAGTTGCGCATTTATTTACTTCACCATCTCGCACTTCTATACGCTCTCTAGGCACAACACATTTTAGGTGGTGTGTTTTATCATAATACAAATCGCAGGTGTATTCTCGAAATTCATTGTGATCTAAATACTCTAAAAACATTAAATCTTCATTTTTAAAATGATATTCTGTAAGATCTTCATGTTTTTCTATTAAATAGGTGTCTACACTTCTACTTCCATTTATTGGCTTAATAAAAAGTGGAAGTTTATAATCGTATTTGGAGTATTCCTTTGCTACCTGTATACCATGTTTTTCGAAAAAAGTATGGATATCTCTTTTGTTCCTGCATAGTTTAACAAACTCTTCTGATGATATAATAGGAATTATGCCATGTTTTAGTAGCATTTTCTTTTTACTTGCTAATACGCTTAACTCTGTGTCTATAGTAGGCACTATTAAGCTTATATTGTTAGCTTTACAAAGATCTATTAAACATTCTATGTAGTTCTTATCGCAAACCAAAGGAATATCGAAAGCCTGATCTGCTTCGTGACAAGCCGCTGATAGCTTTGCATTATTATCTGTAGCCATAACTTTTCCTTCGGGGAAAATAGCTTTGAGCTCTTTTTTAAAAGCTCTAACTAATGACACTCTGCGTCCTGCAGATGTAATGAGTATATTCATTAATTTTGAAATAGTGATTTATTTGATGCTACAAAAAAACAACATATCTGGTTTATTACCGTATTTTTTTGTTAAAATTATTGTTATGATAATCTACAATACATTTAGCCACTATGTTTCGTCCATTGTTATTCCAATGCTTATCATAAATTAATGTTGTTGGTTTTTTAGAAGCATGCAAAGCTTTGGATATATCTAAATACTTAAAACCATTTGTTTTTAAATATGTAGTAAAAATTTTAGGTGTTTCACTTTCATCTAAAAACAATATGAATTTAGTTTTATCATATCCGTATTCACTCAATAAATGTTTAAAGTTTTCAAGGTATTTTTTGTGCTTTTCAAGTGTTATATCCTTTTTTTCAGCTTCACTTAATGTATTGTTAACAGTTTTTTGGGCACTTCTAAATGCTAATAACTTAGTTATTGCTTCTCTTACAGGATCTAAAAGTCCTATGCTTTGTGCATAGGTTAAAATCTTAATTTTACGTAGGTTTTTATAAAGGGGCAACTCTAACTTCATACGTTCCTCCAATACAGCATACTTGTCCCTGTACAAATCGTTTTTAAATTTAATCCCTAAATATACCTGATCTATAGTTTCGAATAGTTCTTTATATACGCTAACCAAATGCAATTGATCTGCAAAATCGTACCCTGCGTAGCCAAATTCATAAACGTCTGCATTTGGCAAGTCGTTTTCTATTTTCTTACCTATAGAGTTGTAGTAATTTTGGTGAAATCCCTCAATAAAAGAATCTCCAACTAATGCTATTTCCACATTCTCTTTTGTAGGATTAAATTCTCTATAGGAATTAAAGCCATGACTATTGATGTGGTATTCAGAAAAATTTTGCTTTCTATTTCCAGTAACCGAAAAGCCTGATTGGTTAGGACGCCATTTCTCTACGCCATAGTTATCGACATACCTTGACGGGTAATCTTTTGTTAGGTGAAAAACTCTAACATAAACCTCTAGTGCTATTATTATTAGAATGACGTATAAGAAAGATTTAAAAATAAGTCGTTTCATAATTCTTAGAATTGAAAATAAATAAATGATCTATCGATACTACTATCATAAAATAAAAGCATTGCCAGAATAACAACAGTATATAAAACAAACCTAACAGCTTTGTACTTAAATTTAAAAGGGTTTCTTTCGTCTTTTCTAATAGCATATTCATAGATTACAAATAATGCAATTAGAATGTAATAGTCTAACATGCGGTAACCAGAAGGATGTGCATAGGGTGCGTAAGAAAAGTTCGAAAACATACGTCCTATAAATTGAAAAGCATCTGTTATAGATTGAGATCTAAAAAATATTCTAGAAAATGAAACAATGGCAAAAGTTACCAATACCTGTATTACTTCTAAAAAAGACGGAAGGACTGTGTTTTGCCCAATAACAGAGTTTTTGTATATCGCATTTCTTCCCATTAAAAATACAGTCACAAAAACTATAGCATGAAATGCACCCCAGAATATAAACGTCCAATTTGCACCATGCCAAAACCCACTCACTAAAAATATAATGCATATATTTCTTATCGATTTTAGTTTACTTTCTCTAGAACCTCCTAAAGGAATATAGATATAGTGCCTGAACCAAGTAGATAATGATACGTGCCAACGTTGCCAATATTCCGCAACATTTCTAGAAAAATTGGGGAATTTAAAATTCGACATCAACTCAATTCCAAATAGTTTTGAGGTTCCTATAGCAATATCAGAATAGCCACTAAAATCGCCATACACTTGAAAACTAAAAAACACAATACCCATTATTAAAGTAGATGCTGAATAGTCGTTATAGTTAGCAAACACATCGTCTACTATAGGTGCTAAAGCATCTGCTATAACCACTTTTTTAAACAGCCCCCACAGAATTAATTTTAACCCAGAAACACATTGCTCGTAGCTAAATGTGCGTTTATTTAAAATTTGAGATAGTAAGTTCGAAGCTCGCTCTATTGGACCTGCAACAAGCTGAGGAAAGAAACTCACAAAAGCCGCAAAACCCAAAAAGTCCTTTGTTGGTTTTAAACGTTGGTAATAAATATCGAAAGAGTAAGACATGGTTTGAAACGTATAAAAAGAAATACCAACGGGTAATAAAATTTTTAACGTCCATGTACTTTTAATATCATATCCTACGAGCTGGCAAGCATCTATCCAAGACGCTATAAAAAAATTAAAATACTTAAAAAAGCCTAATAATCCTATATTAAATAATATGCTACACCATAGCCAAACACGCTTTCTATTCGTGTCTTTATGTATTTGTAGCCCTATAAAATAATCGACTAAGGTGCTTAGAAAAATTAAGGATAAGAAACGCCAGTCCCACCAACCATAAAACAAATAGCTGCAAAGTAATAGAAATACATTTTGAACTTTTAAATTTTTCTTTAGTACAAACCAGTAGAGTATAAAAACAACTGGTAAAAAGATAAAAAACTCGAGCGAATTAAATACCATAAGACAAAAAAAGACAGATTATTGGTTTGGTTATATTTGGCGTAAATATCTCCTAAGTCCTTTAGTAAATCAAAAATTTTCTATGAAAAGCTTATTAATTACTTTAACACACATTTATAGCTATTTATTTAATGAATAGAGTTATGCTATATAGATAATTTACAATTCGCTTTTTTTAGTACATGACAAAAATGACATAAATCATTAATTTTCAAACAAATAGGCATTAATTTAGTTGTGTAAAATACTGGAATTCAGTATATTAAAGTGTTATTCTCACATAATGACTTTAAAAAAGAACTCCAGTACCAGTGTTA
>CANLCJ010000050.1 GCA_947489085.1 uncultured Flavobacteriaceae bacterium | reverse complement strand
TAAACTCTCCTTAATTTGTAATGTTTGGCGTAAACTCATATGCTAATATACGTCAAATTATTTTTAAAATGGTATTAAAAAAATTGAACTTATGTTGCTTGCAATTTTAGAGAATGATTTGATAGTGCATATACTTTATACCTAAGAATTTTTAGAGTACTTACATACCCTTAAAAACGTACACTTAGTTTTGCTCTTAAAAAGAAGGGCGTGCCTGGTGTAAAATGTATCTCTTCTGTAGCGTTGGGTTCGTTAAACAATCTACTTTCTGTAGCAAATTGAGTTTCGTTCCATGCGGTATCAAATAAATTTTCTATTGCAATGCCTAAATTCCAATTATTACGGGTGTAGTTAATATTAAAATCGGTTACAAAATACCCTTCTGCTACAATGCTATTGTCTTCGTTTGCTGGCCTGTCTTTTATGTAACGGTAATGCAAGCCTGCCGAAAATCCTTTAATGTTTTTTAGTGTTACCCCTCCCGTCGAAGTTAAATCTGGTGCTAGTGGTATAAAATCTTCGCCATCTGGTGCTTCTCTACTTCTGGCATAAGTATAATTTACGTCTGTATATATATTTAACCCGCTTATTGGTTGGTAACGCAGGCCAAAATCTATACCTAAGCGTCGGGTCTCTCCGCTAGGTTCTACTATGGCGGCATCTCCTACATACACAAACTCTTGTTCTAAGAATAAGTGCCAAAGCGCTGCATTTATAATAAGGGTATTGGTTGGCTTTATTACTGTTCCCAAATCTGTACTAAATGCTACTGGTAATGTGTCTTCTCCTGTATTTGCAGTAACCACACGTGTATCGTTTGAGTGAAACCCTAATCCTGTTTTTAAATAAAATTGAGCTTTTTGGCCTGTGTTATAGCTAATCTTAAGTTTTGGACTTAATAAGGTTTCGTTTTTACTACGACTATCAAACATTTCCGATAAAAAATCTACATAGTCGAACGTAAAGTAATCTAAACGCAAGCTAGGATTTACCGTCCAAGCACCTGTTTTATACATGGCTTCTGCAAAGGCATAACCATTTGTCTCGTCTACATCTCCAAAAGCCAAACGTTCTAATAAATTACGGCGGTTTTGTGTACGGGAAAGTTGTACATCATCTACATCATCATAACGAAAGCCTATACCTAATTTATAATACAAACTAGCATCGTGATTTGGAATGTGCAAGGTGTGTTTGTAAGTGGTATGCGCTCCTAGTAGGGTACGATTTTCAAATTGTCGTATTTGGTCGCCATTTACAGGGTCTTCCAGAAAAAAAGTAAAGTTAGAGAACAGCTCGAAATCGTAACGTGTAAGATAGGCTGTAGTGTTTATCTGAGAGTTTGTAGTAAGCTGTTTTTTATGATTACCTATAAGGTTTGTTCTACTAGTATTGCCGCCTTCGGTAGCATCTATAGCTCCAAAACGACCTATGAGTCCTTGATCTACAGCACGTTGAGGAATCTGCCCTGAGGCTTCCCACTTGCTTTGAAAATGAGAAAGGGTAAGGCTTAGTTCTTCATTTTTATAGTTATTGTAATTATAGCGCCCCATAATATTGAAACGATTAAAATTTTGTGGGGCTTCAAACACGCCGTCGGTAAGATTTAAAGAACTCGCTATGTAAACATTATTTTTTTTACTACTAAGTACTTTTAACATACTCAATGCACGTATGGTATTAAATTGTCCAGCTTCTACAGAAACTAGATTGTCTTTTAATGTGGCTTTAGTTGTAAAATCGACATAACCTGCTGTGTTAAAATTACCCTTGTTTGCGTAATATGCCCCTTTTCCAAAATCGACATGTGCTATGGTTTCAGGTATAACAAAATGTAAATCGGCATAGCCTTGTCCATGTGCATGCGATACCATATTTACAGGTATACCATCTACACTTATGGTTATGTCTGTACCGTGGTCTATATCGAAACCTCTTAAAAATATCTGCTCGGCTTTGCCTCCCCCTGCGTGCTGCCCTATTATAAGGCCAGGCACTTTTCTAAGAATATCTTGAGATGTTCTCACTGGATTTGTTTCTAAATCTACAGCTGCTATTTGACTTTGCACATTTGTTTTGGTTGTTATAAAAATTTGATCTAATGCTGCTCTGGCGACTTCTAAACTTATAGTCTGCGTGCCTTTTACATTTTGGGCATTTATAACTAAGCTTAGGTTTTTGTAACCTAATTGGTAAAATAGTATGGTATCGCCTAACGTTACATTGCCTAACTCGAAATACCCTATACTATCTGTATAGGTGTAAGCCCCTGTAGATTTATTGTAAACGCTTACGCCTTCTATAGGAGCGCCTTCGTTTTTAGTTTTTACTATGCCTTTAAAATTATGAGCACTAATTAGTGTCGAGAAAAATAATATATAAAGCGTAATAATATTTTGCATGTAGTGTTGTTTTATTTGTGTTGCATCTGGACACACCAATACTTCCTATGGCAAGTGTGGTATTATCCTGCTGTAATAGCTTTAGAAAATAGGTGTTAACTTATGTGTTATGCGTTGGGGATAAGACCCGCATTTGTTTCTTGTATTAGAACATTGCCATATTCCTCTTTTGCGTGTATTTTTTATAAAAATATTGCACTGTTAACCTAGACGCTAGTATTTTAGCGTCTAGATCTTTTTAATTTTTAAGTCTGTATAAGAGGTATCTAAGCCTAATTAATTTAACATTTTCTGAAAATCAAGATAATGCATGTAACCTGATTCTACCTGCTTTACCACGTTACTACCATCCAATAAAAATATAGCTGGTAAGTAGGTAATGTTTAAAGTATCCAACAAACTTACATTACTTGTGTAAGTATCGTAATTAAGGTTATTCATTTTATTAAACACCAATGTTTTACGGGGTTCTATATCGTACTGTATGATGTCTATTTCGTACTCTGGAAAATCTCTCACTAAAGCATCTAATGTTCTCAAAAAGCCCTCTTTTAAATCATCTTCATAAGATGTAATAATCATTAATTTTTCTTTTTCATTTAGGGTTGGTAGTACTTTAATTTCGCTTTTGTAATTAGCAACTTCAATACTCTTAAATACATCTCCTTTTTTAAAAATAGGGATTGTATCCCAATCTATAGTTATTGTAAAATTTACATCCTCATAAACGGGTTTCTTTTCGTGTTTGTACTTATATATTGTACGCTTCGCTTTTGTATTTTCTTTCGATTTTCCAGAGGTATGATGAGAAGTACTTGCCACCTTTTGGCGTTTTAATATAGGTGCTTTTTCAAACTCATTTTTATACGCTTCTTCGTTGTGGTTATGACTGTGTGATGCACCATGCTCGTGTGTATGGGCTATGGTCTCATTATATTTAAGATCGTTTTTAATTGTATTGGGTGTTGAAGAAACAGTCTCAGCCCCCACTGGTAACGGTACAGTATTAGCCAGACCGTATGTAGAATTTTTAGTTTTATTACAAGCAGACAAGCATATAGCTAATAGTGCTAAGCTTAATATGCTATTTATTGTTAAATAGTTGTGTTTTGCCCTCATTTTATATTTTTTTACGCCCTATCGAATTTTAAACTCAATTTAGCTTTGCGTTATATTTTATATTTATAAATTATTGGTTATCAATTACTCTAAAATTGCTTTTATCTTGTCTAGTGGGACTGCGTAATCGAAAACTTCTGCAACTGTATTATCTGCATTTAGAATAAATGTAGTGGGCGTGTAAAACACATTTAAATCACTAAAAACAGCATCGCTAACAGTTACTATTTCAAAATTATAATTATTAGCTTTTAAAAACGCAGCATTATCTTCGGGAGACGTTTGGGTTTGCAACACTTTAACCTCAAGGTTTGGCTGCTCCTTTACCAATGTATTAATTGTAGGATAATATTCTTTACAAAAACTACATTCTGAACTGGTAAATACCAATACCTTCTTTTTGTAATTTAAAATTGGTAAAGTAACATTTTGATGCTTTAAATCTACACCTTGTACGCTGTAGAATACGTCTCCTTTTTTGTAATTGGTAGTATCGTCTTCTGGTTCGGCATAAGTTGTTAAGCCTTCCGATTTTAAAATATTATGTTCTGTTTTAAGGTTTAAAAAATTCTTGTATAACACTACTAACAGTAGTAATAAAACAATGCTAACACCGAAAAATATATTATCTTTTTTAATCATAATTATGTATGCTTTTACGGGTCAACTACCTAATATTTAGAGCAGTAACCGCTATATTATTTTTGTATTATAAAATTTAGCTTACGCCTGTTGCTCTTTTAATTTACAGAAAGGCGTATTAGAGGGTTTTGAAATTATAGATGCTCAGTTAAACATAGGTTTAATTGAAACTATATTTCTTTTTGTGTGAGTAGCATTCAAAAAGCACGTTTGCACCTCTTAAACATTAGTTTTAAGTACTATTATCACATGAAACCAATAGTAATTTCATGAACACAGCTAGCTGATATCGGTTTACCAATACATAATAGCTTAAAATCTCAACAAATTTCACTGCGTCTTAAAAAACGCTTGTGTCGAACCCCAAATTTCGAACTCAAAAAAGTTTTGAATCCGTTTTTACATTTGGAATTTAAAATTTAACAGCTATTTATTTTTGAAAGTGTAGGAAAGTAAAGTGAAATTGTAGTCTTAATAGCTAATTTAAAAGTTTTCATCTTGTTAATGGTTTTGTTTAGTCCTACAATTTTAACATTTATTAATCACAAATAGATACACAAAATTTCCTTTTTTATATTGCAAATTGATATATAAGAAATTTCTATGCTAAACATCCGATTAAATTGTTGTAAATCAATATTGATTTGCTTTATAAGTAATATTTTTTACAACTTGACTAAATTTATAACAGCCTTCTACCTTTTACAAACAAGCTCTAAATAGATAGAATAAATTTGTTAAGGCAATATAAGGTATACAATAACTTATTAAAAACAGGAACATTACAGTATTGTAAAATTTAATTGCAGTAATTTTTATATACAACACTAGCACTAAAAGAGCTTTATATTACACTGTTGAGATTTATAGAACACACAAATAGTTACATTGGTTTTATAATGAGATATATCTTAAAAGTATTGAAACAAAGAGGTTTTATAAGCACAATTGGGGTGCTTTAACTGTATTACCGTACACAAAAACAGTTCGCTATTTTGAAATTATTAGTATTTTTGGCAAATGACTTTTATAAAAACAACAGAGCAAGACTCACACTACAACCATTTAGAAAAAAAAACTGTAGCAGAATTGCTTACAGCAATTAACAATGAAGATAAAACAGTTCCTTTGGCTGTAGAACATGCTTTGCCTCAAATAGAAGTTTTAATTAACAATGTAGTAAGTAAACTAAAGGAAGGGGGTCGCTTGTTTTACTTAGGTGCTGGTACAAGCGGTAGATTAGGCATTGTGGACGCTTCTGAATGTCCTCCAACTTTTGGTGTACCTCACGATCTTGTTATTGGGCTTATAGCTGGAGGGGATGTTGCTATAAGAAAAGCAGTAGAGTTTGCTGAAGACTCTACAACTCAAGGTTGGGAAGACTTAGAAGCGTACCAAATAAGCGCTAAAGATGTGGTTATAGGCATTGCTGCATCTGGAACCACCCCATACGTAATTAATGCCTTAAAGTCCTGTCATGCTAAGGGTATAATTACTGGTTGCATTACATGCAATAAAAATAGCCCTTTGGCAAAAGCTTCTCAATACCCTGTAGAAGTTGTTGTTGGTCCCGAAGTAGTTACAGGCAGCTCTAGAATGAAGGCTGGTACTGCCCAGAAACTGGTTTTAAATATGATTACAACAGCTACCATGATACAACTTGGACATGTGAAAGGAAACAAAATGGTAGACATGCAGCTTAGTAATAACAAACTTGTAGACAGGGGTATAAAAATGATTGTAAAAGCTACTGGAACTACTCAAGAAAATGCAAAACACCTACTTGAAGAACATAAAAACGTTCGTAACGCTATAATACACTATAATGGAAAAAAATAAAGGAACTGATAAAAAAATACTTTTTAAAGGCATAAAAACAATGCTTTTCGCATTGCTTAGTTTATTTATGGGCCCCATACTTTTAAGTTTCGCCTTTAGTAAACCTGATGATAAGCTATACTATCCGCTTTTAATTACAGGATGTGCTATATCTGCTATGGCTGTTATTATGCTTTTTAAAGGTATAAGAACGATAATGTCTAGCATGTTTGGTAAATAAATAAGATAGACACCATACATAGTAAAATACATGTGTAGCATTTAATCGCCAATTCTTATAAGAGTAATGAAACACATAGCATGTTTTTACTATTTGGAAACTTTACAGCCATTTAAAACTACACTAAAGAGTGTAAGATGAAAGCAGATAGAAGAAGCCTTAGAATATTTAGGTATCTCTATCTTTAAAAAATAGGTTGTCTGCTAAAACCTATATTGGTATAAAAATAGTAACTAACAATCACATTTAAGCTTTTAATTTTTAAAAGCTCTATATGTTTTAGATACAAGTAATCGTTATTATTTAACTGTTACTACCTTTTTAGGTGTTGTAGGGTTATATCCAAATTCAGGATCGTCTATAACGATATTTAGTGTATCAAATATAAAATTTATTATAGCATAATGGTGAATGGTGTGACTGTTAGCCTGCGCTAGCAGAGCAGCATAAGTATAAATTATCTCAGTTTTTCCTAAACCTAAATCGTCTATCGCAACTACTGTTGCATTTAAATCTAGCTTTACACTGTCTTTTAATTTACTTATAGTGCTTTCTAAATATGATTTAGCACAATCACAATTAGATTCTACAGCTTTATCTCTACTTCTTGCTGTTAAATCAATTTTATTAGAATCGTTAACGTCGAAAATGCAGTTATAAAAGTCTAAAATATGTCTAATATGTGAACCTATACTAGAGAAATACGGGGGTACTGAAGCGTTACAAAGTTGATCGTTAGATAGATTATCTAATAATATTTCTGACTTTTTCAGCGTTTTTAAAGTAGATTGGATGATAATATTCATGGACACTAAAATAACTAAATAATTTGAATTTCAAACAGAATTTTGATTTAGTCAAAACTAAATTAAAAACTTACAATTTGAGCTATAGAAATTGATTAAAATTAATTTTTATGGGCTTCTAATTTGCAATAATACGTTTTACAATTCAATTAAACTCAATCTTAAAGTATTTTAAGCATTAAACGCAATTCTGCATAACTGTATTTTTCGTCTAATTGTTGTTTTAAATCTGATAAATTTTCGAACTTTTTTTGAGGTATCATTCCCTTTAATTCGTTATAGTGATTTTCAGGAATCAAATCTGAGACCTTAACCTCTCCCGTATCTATAAAATGTGCTAAATGCCCAAAAATAGTATTTTCATTAAGTGCTCTATAATCTGCTATAGCTTTAATTGTTTTGCCTTGTTCGAATAACTTTAATGAGATATTTTTGGTATTCTCTTTAATTGTTTTTTCCGTGCTAGAATTGAACACCAATGGCGTATTATTGGTTTCAATGCCATTAGCTTCGCAGTAGGTTTTAATAACATCTATTATAGCTGTACCGTATTTTTCTACTCTAGTTTTCCCCATACCATTTATTTGCAATAACTCCTCTGAAAACAGTGGTAAGGTCTCGCACATGGCATATAAGGCCTTCTGGGTAAAAACTTGAAAATGAATTATACCCTTCTCTTCTGCTATAGTATTTCTTAATATACGTAAAGCCTCAAACAGTTCTACATTACTAGTGCCATCTACAGCAGTTCTTTTGGGTGTTTTCGACTTTTTACTACCTTCGAAAACAGCTTTTGCTCGTAGTTCTAAAAATAATTTTACGTCTAAGCCCTTACCAAGTCCTCCAAAATAAATTAGCTTAACTTTTAATAAATCTTCAAAACTATCTAAATGTTTTGTTAGTTCTCCTCCAACAGTTTGATTGTCTGTAGTAAAATTAATATGTTTTAATAATGGTATTATTTTAGATTCTGTTTCTGTATTGTAATATGCAATGGCTTTTTTAAAACGCTCCTGTATAAATTCATGGTCTACTGGTAAGTCTTCTGTTTGCGCCAACTCTTTTATTTGGTTCGAAAAGCTATTCGCTACTTTTAAAAAGTGTGTAATGCATGTCTTAAGTTCTAAAAATGAGGCCTCAATATTACCTTCTACAACTGTTCTATTTTTGTAATAAATATCTAAAATGCGATTTATAGGATATAAAAAATCATAAAACTCGAATATGTCTTGAATTATTTCAATTTGGAATTTTTTCTGTGAAGCCTTAAGTATGGATGCATTAGGCATCTTTTCTTCTGCTTCTAAATTGAATTTTAAAACATTTCCATCGCTTATAATCTGATTATTCTTTATTTTACTTTTTAGTACCAGACCTTCTAGAGATTTACACCTACTCAATCCCACATAGGTTTGCCCGTGAGCAAAAGCACTCTCTGCATCTATCACCGCTTTTTCAAATGTTAAGCCTTGGCTTTTGTGTATTGTAATACTCCATGCCAATCGTAATGGTATTTGCGTATAACTCCCAATGCGTTCTTCTGTTATCGCCTTTGTGTCTTTATTAACGGTATAAGAGATGTTGTCCCAGACTTCTGGTGTTACAATAATATTATGAGTATCGTTTGGGCAGTGTACTATAACTTCATCTTTATCTAAGTGGATTACTTTACCTATTTTACCATTAAAATAACGTTTTTCTAAACTGCTGTCATTTTTAACAAACATTACCTGAGCACCTACTTTTAATTGTAATTGAGGTGCGTTTGGATAAGCATACTCAGGAAATTTACCTTCTATTTCTGCTGTGTAAGTTTTAATTTCTGTTTTCAGCTCCTGTAAAGCTTCCATATTTGTGGCCTTGGCCCGATGATTATGTGTTGTAAGAGAAATATACCCTTCATCTTTATCGGGTATAAAATCTGGAATATATCGCGCATTTAACGTTTTGGCAACTTCTGGGGTAAGTGTATTGTTTCGTACTGCATTTAACACCTCTATAAACGTTGGGTCGTCTTGCCTGTAAATGTGCTGTAATTCTATAGTAATTGCGTTAGAAGCTTGAAACGCATTACTACTAAAAAAGAATATGGTGTTGTAAACGTCTTTTAATAATGCCCATTCTTGATCTTTAATAACGGGAGATAGTTGGTGTAGATCTCCTATCATTAATACCTGTACGCCTCCAAAAACTTTATTTCTATTTTTAAAGCGCTTTAGTGTACTGTCTATTGCATCTAAAACATCGGCACGCACCATACTAATTTCGTCTATGACCAATAAGTCCATAGACTTAATAATATTTATTTTAGTTTTATTAAATTTTCTATTAAAACTTTTACTCCCATTTAAGTCCGTATTGGGTAAAATGGGACCGAAAGGTATTTGAAAAAAAGAATGTATGGTTACACCTTTTGCGTTTATTGCAGCTACGCCTGTTGGTGCAACAACAACCATACGTTTTAAACTTTTTTGCTTTAAACGGTGTAAAAAAGTGGTTTTACCCGTACCAGCTTTACCTGTTAAAAATATAGATTGATTAGTGTTATTTATAAACTCCCAAGCTAATTCTAGTTCTTTATTTTTGGACATCTTACTCTTAAAATTGCCGATTAAACAACGCTAACTAAATTTAGACTAATTTACTAAAATATAACATCGAATAAATTATATAAATACGTTTTAAAAATAAAAAAACGCTAAAAATAATTTTAATTGTTTGCGCCCAATTCGCATTAAATTACTGCATATAAAAGTTTCTTATGCTTAGAGACTTAAATCAACAATTAAATATCATCTAATTTGTTTGAAATCTTTATCATTATTCGTTTTTTAAACTAGATATTTCTTATTAGTACATAAGCTATTGGTAGACGCAAACTGTGTAGTAAATCTGTTTTGTATTACTTAAAATTAATTTTGTTAACTTTCTAATTTACAACGTATTGCATGAATAATATTTGGATATATTGCATAAAAAAGACCGCCCAAAAAGGGCAGTCTCGTTCTAAAACTTTATACTGATTAATTACCAGTTACTATAGTCTTATATGTCGTGCTGAAAAGACCACCAATTACTTGATGATCTACAGTTGCTATTTTGGATATTTTTCCATTTTTAGCAGCCTTTTCTATGCTAACGTCTACAGGTTTAAGAGCAATTCCTAACCATACTTTACGCTCTGCAATGCCTTGTTTTTCTGCTTTGTTTCCAGTTGCTACTCCTGGGTATGTTACACTACAAGATGTTAATGAAACTCCCAATAAAACTATATATATTATTTTTTTCATGTTATTCTTATTTAGCTGTTACAATAAGTTGTTTCTTTTGAAAAAGTACATAGTTAGTTACTTTTTCGTCTACAGTTGCTATAGCAGATTTTATTTTTCCATTTGTAGCTGCTTCTTTTACTCCGTAATTTTTGTTCAATTCAATGCCAAAAAAAACAGTAGTCTCAGATACGCCTCTTAAATCCCCTATTTCAGCTCTAGAAGCTGTTACAGGTGCTATTACAGTACATGATGTTAAAGCCATAGATAAAACTAAAGCTAAGATGTTAATTTTTCTCATAATGTATAATTTATTCTCCGTGTACTTTAGTTTTAGTAATAGGAATGATGAACCATTTGTAAACAATCTCTGATGCTCCAATAGTTGTTACGTTCCCTTTTTTTGCTGCTGTTTTTAAAGAGCTATCACCAACTAATGCTGCTGTAGCTTCTCCCGATTTAGTTCCAATTGGTTGCCCTGTTAGTTGTACAGATCTTGCAACTGTACAAGATGTCAACATACCTGCAACACAAATGAACATTAGTGTTTTCTTCATGTATATTTTAAGTTTATTATTAATAGTTCGGCAATATAAGAATCTATTAATTTAGTGTACTAAAAACTTTATTTTTTTTAGTTATTTTTTATTACTATATATAAAAATTATGTTTTCGATAAAACTCTAAATAAAACAACTTATAAACTATTTTCTTTAAAACAAGTCTAATTTACTGATAATGTGATAACAAACATCTTAATAAAACTACTATTAAAATGACTTTAATAGTAGTTTGAACAAACCTTATCAATCAGATTGTATTTAAAACGAAATCTAAAATTATTAGGTATAAAATAGCTTACAATAAAATACTAAACAATGTATTTGGTTATAACTTATAAAGTTGGCTCTCTAAGCTGTTTGAAATAGTCTTTTTGACGGTATGAGGAGTTAGTTTAGAAATTAATTTAATTGGGTTTAAGTAATATGTCTTTGTAAGCGTTTGTCATTAATCTTATAGTTACCTCCAAGAGGTTTAACCCTAATAGTACTAGCTGATAATTTTAAGAAAAACTTTATGTAGTAAGAGTGCCTTGAGCCATCGAACTCAATTTTCTCTTTACAATCTGTCTTCGTCTTATACGTTTTTAACTTTTAATTTTCTCATAAAATAAGTATCTTTATCTTATGGCTAAAACTATAGATATTCAAGTTTTTGAAACAGAAAAGGAATTACAATCCATATTACGAACTACTAAAAGTAAATTAGTAGAAAAACGTGTTAAAGCATTATTGTTAGTAAAAAAAGGTAAATGTAGATATACTCAAGAAGTTGCAGTAAAAGTTGGAGTTACCAGAAAAACAGTTTACAATTGGTTTGAGGCTTATAAAGACCAAGGTATTAAAAAGCTTTGTGAAGTTAATCAAGGAGGTAATAATACGCCTTTATTATCACAAGCTACCATAGTTAAAATAGATGAACTATTAAATGATCCCTACAGTACTATTACTAGTTATGTTGAATTGGTTAGTATTCTAGAAGAAACACAAGATAATTTAACATACGCTACTATTTATCAACATTGCAAACGCAAACACAAATCTAAATTAAAGGTTGCAAGAAAATCACATCATAAAAAAGATGAACAGGCTGTAGAAGCCTTTAAAAAAACTCCCCAACTTACTATCTGATATTAGAATTAATCTTAATAAAGATAAATACGATAGTATAGAACTTATGTTTCAAGATGAAACTAGGTATGGACTTATCACTGGTCTAAAAAGAACCATTACTTCTAAAGGAGTAAAAGCAAAAGTTCACTATCAGCATAGTTATCAATATCTATGGATTTGGGGAAGCTTTTCTCCTTTGACTGGTGATGCTTTTTATTGGGAAACTCCAATTGTTAACAACAATATATTTGAAGCCTATTTAAAAGCTCTAGGTCAAAGAACCCCTAATAAATACATAATATTAGTTATTGATAATGCTGGATTTCATGCCTAAAAAAACATTTCAATACCACCAAATATTAAGCTTTTAAGAATCCCTGCATATGCTCCTGAGTTAAATCCTGCTGAAAAAGTTTGGCAGTACATGAAAAGTAAGGTCGCTATGAAATTCAATGAATCAATTAAACATTTGCAGGACAGATTAACTCAATTAATAAAATCTATGGATAAGGAGTTGATTAGCTCCATTACTGCATATGATATATATACAAAACCATTAATTGAGTAAAATAAAATATTAAATGGTATTATATGAAACAAAAGCACTTTTTCTCTTGGTGGAAAGACTATTTTTATAAAAATAAGTATATATTTCGCAGTAAATCTCTTTATTTAGAAGTAAAACTGAGATATAGGTATAAAAAAAAATCCTCAATCTAAAAATCAGATTGAGGATTCAAAAAAGGCGACGACCTACTCTTCCACAAATGTAGTACCATCGGCGCTAATGGGCTTAACTTCT
>CANLCJ010000049.1 GCA_947489085.1 uncultured Flavobacteriaceae bacterium | reverse complement strand
AGGCTAAGCTAGTATGTGTATAATTTATTCAAAACTATGAATTTATATATTGATCCCCAAGTTTTACTCTTGATGCACAACTTTTACGACTGACTCCTAAAAATAACGCAAAAAAAAAGTGAGCCACCACAGCTCACTTTAACCAACTAAACTAAATAAGACATTAAATTAATTATTAATGCAATACTAGAATTTGCTCTACCTTAAGGCGTTGCAAAACTATTATCTATTAAAATTAGTCTTGATAATTAAAGCAGAACGCTTTTCTTATCTAAGAACGTTTCTAATGTTTTACACTACAAATATACAGGGCTTGTATGTTACTAAAAACATCAATTTTAGCTAATTTATATGCTATATTATCTGTTAAAGAAACGTTAAGTCAGTGTTAAGTTAAAATAACACACAATAGTGGTAAAAATATATACAAACTGAATGCAATATGTCCTATTTTTGCATAAATTAGCTAGAGATGATAATAAAAAAACCTACATTAGAGAAGGTTACACCGAGTTTTGGAAGTTCTATTTTAATAAAACAACACCTAGAACGCGTGGATAAAAGCAAGGCTTTTTGGCATTTTCATCCAGAATTAGAGTTGGTGTACGTTAATAAAGGACAGGGAAAAACGCATATAGGTAACCATTTGTCTTATTTTAATAACAGTCAATTGATATTAATTGGAGCAAATTTGCCGCATAATGGGTTTACAGACCGTTTAACGGCTAATGGTTCTGAGACAATTGTGCAATTTAAATCAGACTTTTTAGGTAGCGATTTAACCAATATGCCAGAAATGTCTAATCTTTTGGCCTTGTACGAGAGGGCCAAAAAAGGCATTCGTTTTGGCCCAGAGGCTAAAAAAGTTATTGGTGGTAAGATTGATGAGCTCTCTGATTTTAAAGGATTAAAGCTGATTATAAAATTTCTGTGGATTCTCGATTACTTAGCCAATACAGAAGATTTTACGATTTTAAATGCCGATGGTATTGCTTTTGAAACTAACCCGCAAGACAGCGAAAAGATAAATACGGTGTATAAATACATTAATGCCAATTTTCAAGAGCACATATCTTTAGATGATATTGCAGGAAAGGTGAGCATGACGGTACCTGCATTCTGTAGATATTTTAAAAAAACTACAGGAAAAACATTCACGCAGCTTGTAAATGAGCACCGTGTTGTGCATGCTACAAAACTTTTAAACGAAAGTAAAATGAGCATATCGGACATTTGCTACGAGTGTGGATTTAATAATTTTTCGCATTTTAATAAACAATTTAACGAATTTGCTGGAAAAAGTGCATCGCAGTACCGCAAAGAAATTAAACATATCATACAGTAGCTAAGAGACACAACTAAGGTTGGTTCGGTGCCGCAAAAGCTTAACTAAGCCCGTTCCACTCGTTATAAAATTGCTCTAAATAGGCTTCCATAAAGCTATGGCGTTTTTCGGCCAGGTGTTTTCCTGTTTTGGTATGCATCCTGCCCTTAAGCAACAATAGTTTTTCGTAAAAATGATTTATAGACGGGGCAGTAGAGGCTTTGTATTCGGCCTTGCTCATTTTTAGGTTTGGAGGAATTTCAGGATTATAAAGCGCTCTGTTTTTAAAACCGCCATAATTAAAACAACGCGCAACCCCTATGGCGCCAATAGCATCTAGCCTATCGGCATCTTGCACAACATCTAATTCTGGAGATCTAAATTTTTGAGCCTCATTTCCTCCCTTAAATGAAATATGGATTATAATATTACAAACGTGAGTAATTATATTGGGCGCAACACCTAGTTGTGTTAAAAAATTTGTAGCCAATTTAGGACCAATACTTTCGTCTCCGTTATAAAATTTACTATCAGCTATATCATGCAACAAAGCACCCAATGCAACTACAAAACGGTCTACAGATTCGTGTTTAGATATTAAAAGTGCATTTTTATACACGCGTTCTATATGAAACCAATCATGACCTCCTTCGGCATTTTCCAGAGTAGTTTTTACAAATACTAGTGTTTTATCTATAATCTCTTGTTGGCTCATACGGTTACAATTCTTTTAATATAGAATTGCCCTTAGTACAGTTTCCAGTAGTCCACTGCCAAGATTCGTGAAGTGTTATTTTTCCTTCGGCATCTATTTCAGGAGTAGATGTGCAAATACCTGCCATTAACTCGTTCTTGTTGTTTATGTGGTGGTAACGCATATTAATAACGCCATTGTTATCTACAAGACCGATTAAATGTCCAGATAATACAGCACCGCCTTTATAGGTAGCTGTTAAAATAGCGCCTTTTTGTTTATAGTTGAAAAGGGTAAGAGACGAAGTTTCGCTATTGCCAGAGCTACTTACTAGTTTAAATGTTTTGTTATCATAATTAATCAAAATCGCGTTCTATTTAATAAGGGCAGGCTCTACCCATTTAAATTGATATGAGTTTTCTGGCACTTTAACGCGATCTGCCAAACGGTACATTCTAGAGGGAAGCTTCATGAGGTAATCCCTAGCTTTCTCTGCCTCTTCTGTAAGATTGGTAATTTTGTCTATTTCCCAACGGTCTATTAGCTTTTGCAGAATATCTACATAATCTTTAGAGGTGTACACGCCTATACGTTGTGCAGTATTAGAAAACTCCTCGAAAGCAGTACTAATAGAATCTCCAGATTCTCTTAAAAAGTGGGCAGGCATAGTTATTTTTTGTTTCATCATGTAATGAAACGCCATCATCATTTGGCTTGGGTCTACTTGAAAAATACGTTCTACAAACTCAGAATAAGCATGGTGGTGGCGCATTTCGTCCCCAGATATAATTTGACACATTTTTGCCAAACGCTTATTTCCTGCCTTCTTCGCTATTTTTGCCACACGATTATGCGAAATGTAAGTAGCCAATTCTTGAAAGCTAGTATACACAAAGTTTTTATAAGGATCCCGATCTGTACCAATATCAAAACCATCAGAAATAAGATACTGTGTAGTTCTTTCTATCTCCTTCATGTTTACACGACCAGATAAGTAGAGGTATTTGTTAAGTACATCGCCATGTCTGTTTTCTTCAGAAGTCCATTGTTTTACCCATTTAGACCAGCCGTTTCCGCGTTCGCCAACTTGATCTACACCTTCAACATCCATTAACCAAGACTCGTAAGTTGGCAGTGCTTCTTCAGTAATCATATCGCCAACCAGTACAACCCAAAAATCATAAGGCAACTCTTTGGCCAATTCTCTAATTTCTCTAATTTCTTCAAAAAAAGCGTCATCAGTAGTTTCAGAATTTGGCAAAAAATCTGTGGGCTGCCATATACTATCTATGGGAATTAGATATTTCTGCATAAGTGCATCGACATCTTTTTCCAAGAATTTCATAACTTCCAATCGAACATTTTTCAACGACATAATACAATTTTAAGAGTGAATGTGTGCTTTAATAGTGTTTTCTACATCAGCAATAAGCGCTTTTTTATCTGCAAAGGTAGCCAATTTTAAAGGTTTGTGCACTGTTAATTTGATATGTGCCCCTATGCCCATAGGAAATTTGCCATAACGTTGCAATTTCCAGGAATTATTAATCGTTACAGGCACTACTAATGCAGAAGGTGTTTTTTTAAATAATATCTCCAGCCCTCTAGTTTGAAAAGCTTTGGGTTTTCCGTCTTTGCTTCTTGTGCCTTCTGGAAAAATAACCGCTGCTCTTTTGTTTGTTTCTATATATTCTCCAAATTTCATTATAGCAGGTAGAGATTGTCTGGGGTTTTTGCGGTCTATTAATACAGAACCGCCATGACGTAAATTATAAGATACACTAGGAATACCTTTTCCAAGCTCCTTTTTACTAATAAACTTTACGTGGTGTTTGCGCAAATACCACATTAAGGGCGATATGTCGTACATGCTTTGGTGGTTGGCCACTATTATTAAAGGTGTATCTAGAGGTATGTGGTGTGTATTGTTAAATGTAAAACGCGTGCCGAGCACGTTTGCACAGCGTAACAGAAAAAATTGAAGCGCATCAACACTTTTTTTGTGCGCTTGGTACCCAAATACATTAAAGCATACCCACTGTATGGGATGAAAAATAACAAGCGTTAATAAAAAACAGATGTTATAAATTATAGAGAGCGGATATGAAAGTAGTTTTACCATACTCCAAAATTAATCTAATTAGCAAATAAGGCATAAAAAAAACCACGTTTTTAGTGGTTTTTTATAATTTTAACGAAACGTACAATTAGCAGTGTTCGTTATAAGCGTCTTTTAGGTTTTCTGCAATAAGTTCAGCTGGTCTGCCTTCAATATGGTGGCGCTCCAACATGTGTACCAGTTCGCCATCTTTAAATAAAGCCATACATGGAGAGCTTGGTGGAAATGGTATCATAAATTCACGTGCTTTATTAACAGCATCTCTGTCTACACCTGCAAATACTGTTGTTAAGTTACTTGGGTGCTTAGCGTTATCTAAACTCATTCTCGCACCTGGTCTTGCATTAGCAGCTGCACAACCACATACAGAATTGATGACTACTAAAGTAGTACCTCCTTTAGCTATAGCTGCTTCAACAGCTTCTGCGGTTAGTAATTCTTCGAAACCAACACTGGTTAAATCCTCACGCATTGGTTTTACTAATTCTGCTGGATACATATTTTGAAATTTTATAAATTAACTTTTTAAGAAAGGCAAAGATACCAAATTGTTGTAACAAATTAAGGTATTAAGCAACTAACCGTTGTTAAATTAGTGTTTATTAAAAGAGTTTAGTAGAGAAGAATTACAGCTTTTATAAGCAAGAATTTATGCGTAGGTTTGGTTTGTAAATAAAAATAAAAAATAAGATGAGTGTTTCAAAATGGATAGGCGGTGCTTTAGGGTGGTCGTTTGGTGGGCCAATAGGTGCTATTATTGGTTTGGCTATAGGTAGTATTATAGACTCTATGATGGACGGTGAAGAAAAAAAGAGGTGGAGAGGTGAAACCAACAGTAGAGAAAATAGAGGGCAGCAAACAACTTCTAGGCATTCTCAAACTGGTTCTGGAGATTTTGAAGTAAGTTTATTAATACTTGCTTCTGTAGTTATAAAAGCAGATGGTGTTCAAGACCAACGAGAACTGGATTTTGTACGGGAACAGTTTGTAAATATGTATGGTAAGGAGCGTGCTAACCATGCTTTTAAATTGTTTAAAGGCATTAGTAAGCAAAGTGTATCGGTAAGACCTGTATGTTTACAGATACGACAGATGATGGACCATCCCTCGCGTTTGCAATTGATGCATTTTTTATTTGGCATTGCAAAATCTGATGGTATTGTAGTTGAAAAAGAAGTGGAACAAATACGTACCATCGCAGGATATTTAGGCATTAGTAATAAGGATTACGAAAGTATAAAAGCAATGTTTTACAACAGTAAAGACAATGCTTATAAAATTCTTGAAATCGATAAAACTGCTAGTGTAGATGAGATTAAACGCGCCTACAGAAAAATGGCTAAAAAATACCATCCAGACCGTGTAATCCACTTAGGCAAAGAACACCAAAAGGGAGCTGAGGAAAAGTTTAGACAAGTGCAGGACGCTTACGAGCGTTTGCAAAAGGAAATGAGGTTTTAAAACGTTAGTTTAAAAAAATACACCAGTAAATATTACAGCTAAAATTAAACCTACTAAAAAGGCAGCAACAATTACAGTGCCTATTTTTGTAATATTGTCATTCTGGAATATGTAGTTGTTTTTATCGTTTTCACTATTTTTTACAAATTCGAAATCTTTTTCGTTTTTTTTCATAATGGTATTTGTTTTGTTCAAAATTACTTAAGACGCATCTGGTTTTTTTGTGGTATTCAATCGTATTTTAGTGCAAATGCTAGAACAGTAGTAGAAAAGTGTTTTAATTCGAAGAAATTAAATACTTTGCGGTGCTGTAACATAAGGTGAAACAAAAATGCCATGAAAAATATATTTGATAAAAACGAAACCGATACTATTATAAATAGAATTGAGACTCTAGAAGCAACAAGCCAGCCTAAATGGGGTAAGATGAGCGTAGACCAAATGTTGGCCCATTGCAATGTTACTTACGAAATGGTTTTTGACGATAAACACCCTAAACCAAATGCTTTTACAAGCTTAATACTAAAGCTTTTTATAAAAAATATAGTGGTTAACGAAAAACCATTTAAGAAAAACGGGAGAACAGCGACTCAGTTTCTTATCACAGATGCAAAGCATTTTGAAAAAGAAAAAGAGCGTTTAGTAGCTTACATACAAAAAGTACAGCAATTAGGGGCAGGCCATTTTGAAGGTAAACGTTCTCATTCTTTCGGTGTGCTAAACGCAAAAGCATGGAATAACATGTTCTACAAACATTTAGATCATCATTTATCGCAGTTTGGTGTTTAAGTTTTAGGAGCGTTTAGGTAGAAAAGACGTTGTGCGATAATAGTTTAATCCTATTTCTAAGGAACAATTAAAAAAAGTAGGCTTTAGTTTTAAAATTTAAAAGCTTAGCAAGCATAAAATAAAAAACCAATCACTGTTACAGCGATTGGTTGATAAGAGATTGTTTGTCAATAATAATAGTAATTTAATATATTTTAGGCTACATAATTTGTGAGAGAGTTCTTAATAATTTTTTACTTAGTAGCTCGCTTTTCCTATTCCTTACATTTTAAATTAACTTTTTTAAAATTATTTTATATCTGTTTTTCCTTTTGTAAAGGTACATCTGCAATAGCTATTTTTATTGCGTTTTTAGTCCAGTGGTAGAAAACTATCGGCGAATGCTATTGCTAATATGTTTAGGATGTTTTTTTAAGTTTTTTTCAAAAAAAACTTAAATTATTGTGTTTTTCGTAAAAAAATGACTATGTCCTTAAATCGCTATTGTTCTGCTTAAAAGCTTTAGGTTCTATTGAAACGTACTTTTAGTTTTATCAACTTTCAACGTTATTGTTTTTCCAAAAATCATAGCACGATTATCTTTTTCGTGTCCAGCCTTCATACGAAATGCTATTGGAAAAGAATATTCTGAAAGTACATCTAAAATAAGCTGTTCTATACTAGTGCCCCAAACAGTAGAATTCTTTTTTATCTTGGTCATGTCTCCAATAATAACCCCATTACAAGTTTCGAAATATCCAGCGCGCTTTAAGCTTCTTAGCATACGATCTATGTGGTACTTGTATTCGCCAATTTCTTCTATAAATAAAATACTTCCAGAAGTGTTTAAGCTGGTCTTAGAGCCCAACATTGTATGCAATATGGTAAGATTGCCCCCAATAAGCAGTCCAGAGGCTTCACCTGTTTTATTGTAAGTAGAAGCAGGTAATGTGTAAGATAGCGTGTTTCCAAAAAGTGCATTTTTTAAGGAAGATACGGTCTCGGGAATGGATGTAATATTGTCTTGTAAACTAGTGCACATCATGCCATGTATGGACTGAAATCCTAAATTGTAGGTTTCGCTTAACAGTGCAGTAATATCAGAATAACCAATAATCCATTTGGGTTGTAATTTAAATTTACTCCAATCCAAACGGTCTAAGATACGCGCACTGCCGTAGCCGCCACGTGCACACCAAATAGCACTTACTTTAGGATTGTCTAAAGCATTCTGGAAATCTTCGCAACGCTCAGCATCTGTGCCTGCAAAATGCTGCGCCTGGTTAAATACATGTTTCCCTACCAATGCATGTAGTCCCCAGCTTTTAAGCAAAGCTTTGGCGTTTTGTATTTCGGCAGTTCTGTTTTTTAAGATACCAGCAGGGGCAACAATAGCAACAGTGTCTCCTGTTTTTAAAAATGGTGGTTGTTTCAAACTGTTAACAGGTGTTAAGGTGTTGTTTTGAGCCTTAATAACTTTTGGGTAGCAAGAAATTACAAGGCAAATAAGAATAAAAAAAAATGAGTTTTTAAGCATAAGGTAAAAGTACATTTTTTTTCTAAAAAGCCCTTAAAATGTGTACTTTTACGCCTTTAAAATTAGCGTTAATAGCAACAAAACCTGTGCGGCCTTTAAGAGGTATAAGACACAAAAATCGTTATAAAAAATAATTTAGGTTGTTTTCAATCTAACTTTTAAGCAATAATTAATGGATACACCAAAACGATATACAATTACAACGGCATTACCATACACTAATGGCCCAATCCACATAGGGCATTTAGCAGGGGTTTACGTTCCAGCAGATATTTATGCCAGATACTTAAGGTTAACAGGAAACGATGTTGCTTTTATAGGCGGAAGCGACGAGCATGGCGTGCCCATTACAATTAAGGCAAAAAACGAAGGAGTTTCGCCTCAGGATATTGTAGATAAGTACCATGCTATCATTAAAAAGTCGTTTGAAGATTTTGGAATTACTTACGATAATTATTCCAGAACATCCGCTAAAATACACCACGACACTGCTTCTGATTTTTTTAAGACTTTAGATGCAAAAGGCGCATTTATAGAAGAAAGTACAGAACAATTATACGATGCGGAAGCAAAGCAGTTTCTTGCAGACCGTTTTGTGGTGGGCACCTGCCCTAAATGTGGTAACGAAGAGAGTTATGGAGACCAGTGCGAAAACTGTGGTACAAGCCATAATGCTACAGATTTAATAAATCCAAAATCGGCCATAACAGGAAATACGCCAACCTTAAAAGAAACTAAACATTGGTTTTTACCATTAGATAAGCACGAGCAATTTTTAAAAGAATGGATTTTAGATGGCCACAAAAAAGATTGGAAACCCAATGTGTACGGGCAATGTAAATCTTGGATAGACGATGGTTTACGCCCAAGAGCCGTAACAAGAGATCTGGATTGGGGCATACCCGTGCCTGCCGAAGGTGGCGAGGGCAAAGTACTGTATGTTTGGTTCGATGCGCCAATAGGTTACATCTCCTCTACAAAAGAATGGGCAGAGAGAGAAGGTAAAGATTGGGAGCCCTATTGGAAAGACGAAGCAACAAAACTGGTTCACTTTATAGGTAAAGATAATATCGTTTTTCACTGCATTATTTTTCCATCTATGCTTAAAGCAGAAGGTAGTTATATTCTGCCAGAAAATGTGCCGGCCAATGAGTTTTTAAACTTAGAAGGCAATAAGCTATCCACCTCTAAAAATTGGGCAGTTTGGTTGCCAGAATATTTAGAAGCGTTTCCAGGGCAGCAAGACGTATTAAGATATGTTTTAAACGCAAGTGCACCAGAAACTAAGGATAACGACTTTACATGGAAAGATTTTCAGGCACGTAATAATAACGAATTGGTAGCCATTTTTGGCAATTTTATAAACCGTGTGGTGGTGCTAACAAATAAGTATTACAACGGTATAGTTCCAGAACCTGGAGCATTTACAAAAGTAGACGAAGAAACTTTAGCAGCCCTTAAAGCCTACCCTAACGTAATAGCAAGTTCTATAGAACGTTACCGCTTTAGAGAAGCAGGTCAGGAATTAATGAATTTAGCACGACTAGGTAATAAGTACTTGGCAGACGAAGAACCTTGGAAGGTTGTTAAAGTAGACGAGACGCGTACCCAAACTATAATGTACGTGGCACTGCAAATTTCTACGGCACTGGCAACACTATGCGAACCATTTTTGCCATTTACATCTCAAAAATTAAAACACATTCTTAACACAGCAGAAAGCACTGTAGCTGTTACTTGGAATGGTGTTGCGCAATTGGAAAGTTTATTACCAGCAGGACACCAAATACAAAAAGGCAAAGCAGAATTGCTGTTTTCTAAAATCGAAGACGAAACCATACAAAAGCAGTTGGATAAGTTAGAAGCCAGTAAAAAAGCAAACGAAGCGGCAAACGCCACCTTAGAGCCACAAAAAGAGACCATAACATTCGAAGATTTTACAAAGCTAGATATAAGGACAGGAACTATATTAGAGGCAGAGAAAATGCCAAAAACTAAAAAGCTTTTAAAATTAAAGGTGGATACAGGTATCGATGTGCGAACTATAGTGTCTGGAATTGCAGAGAGCTTTACAGCAGAGGAAGTTATAGGCAAGCGAGTTACTGTGCTTGTAAATTTAGCGCCAAGAGCTTTACGTGGCGTAGAAAGCCAAGGTATGATATTAATGACGGATACGCCAGACGGAACTTTGGTGTTTGTAAATCCAGATGAGACCAAAGGCAACGTTGGTAACGGTCTGCAAATAAGTTAAAAAATTATGAAGCAATTGTTGTGCTGTCTCGCCTTTATATTATGCAGTTTTAGTGTAACTGCTCAAGGAATTTGGGGTGTTATTGGGTTTTATAATGAAGAAGGACAAGTAGAAAAACCCAAGCAGATAATTCCTTTTATTTGAGATTACTTAACAACTAAAAGGTGCTTATAGATTAACAAAAATCACTTTGATAACCAAAAAACAAAAAAATGAAACTAAAAATTCTCTTTGTTCTAACAGTAATGTCGCTAACATGTTTTGCGCAAAACCAAGTCTTAGAAATCCCTGTAGATTATAAATCTATTTACTATAGCGATAAGGCATCTTTAGCTATTTCCAACGAAGAGACAGGAGAACTAGTAATATATATAGAAGACGACTTTCAAACTAAAGCCTATTTGCTAGACAAGGATTTACAGGTTAAATCCACATTGCAATTTAAGAACTTGCCAAACAAGTTTAAAGATTTTATAGGATATAATGCCTATGAAAACGACATGTACGAAATGATTTTTACAAATAGTAGTAAAAAGAAATACGGTGCACTGCATTTGGATTTTGCTAACCAAAAAACAGAAGTTGTAACGTTAGATTTTAAATTTAAAAAAGAAGCTCATGTACAAGGTGTGACTGTTAAAGATAAGTTTTACATGATAAGTTCAAATAAAGGCACAAATACGATTAACTTTTACGGCTACAAGGCAAAAGCATTCACGAAATTAAAATCACTTTCTTTAGACGAGGTAGAGTATAAATCGTATAATTACACCTCAAGAGCTTATAACTTGCTAGTCAACAAGGGTATAGCGTCATCAGGCTCATTGGTTAAAATGGATAATAATACACCCAATGCCATAGAAATAACATCTAAACCTAATAAGTTATATACTATAGATGATGCTTTGGTTATTACCTTCGACCATCTAAAAAGTAAAACCATTGCATATAAAATAACCGTTCCAGATTTTCAAAAAGAAGTTATAGAATTTGAAAAGCCTGAATATGGACAAGAATATGTAAAGCATAATTCTTACATTTACGATGGTAAAATTTTTCAAATCAAAGCCAACGCTTCAGAAATGAAGTTTACAGTAAAAGATTTTGAATCGAAAAAATTATTAAAAGAAATCTACTTGAACAAGAAAGATTCCATAACATTTAAGAATACTCCAATAATCCAGGAAGGTCCAGGTTTTATTTTAGGTACCAGAACTCGAGAAATGGAAGCTACAAGCAAATTTTTAAGAAAAATATCTAACGGCGATATTGGTATTTCTACATATAAAAAAGACAATATATATAAGCTTATTTTAGGAGGTAAGGTAGAAGTAAGACGCGGTGGAGGTGGTATAGGTGCCTTTGGAGCAGTAGGTGCAATACCTGTAGGTGCTATAGGGCCAATATCAGTAGGTTTTAATCCTACTTTTTTTGCTTACGGTGGTTATTCGTCTACCAAGTCTACCCGTATAGAGTGCTTGTTTAATGATGCTTTCGAGCACCAGCAAGGTGAAGTTCCTAATAACGTATTCGACGATATTAAAGCTTTTGAAGATTGGCTTCGTTCTATAAAAAAACAAGATGTAGCAACAACTCAAGATTACGATATTTACGAAAAAGATTCTAAGTATTTAAACACAAGGAATATTCCTAAACTTACAAATGTTTTTAGGCACAACAGTAAAATTTATTTCTCTTTTATAGGAAGTGAAGATAGAATTTATCATTTGGTAGAGTTTGCCGAGTAGCGGTACTAAGTGAAAAGATATTGGCATATAAGTCAACTCATAAATAATGTTTAATTTAATTTTGCACTAAAAAATAATTAATGATGAAAAAAATAATTCTAATAGCGCTTGTGACTTTAGTGGTGTCTTGTGGGTCTACTAAAGTAGTGCGACAAGCACAGAAATCAATAAAAGGAAACTGGACGCTAACGTCTGTAACTTATGATAGAGCTGGAACCTACAATATTAAACTCTTGGCAGATGCAGCTAAAGCGTGTTTTGAATCTAGTACTTGGAAGTTTATTCCAAACGATTACAAAGGGACTTATGTTCTAGATGGGGCTTCTTGTAATGCGGATATAAGACATTTTAAATTCGACATACAACAAGTAGATCCAGAAACAGGCCTGTACGATTTTCTTTTAAAACCAACAGACGAGAAATACAAGTCTGTAACTAATAGTGGTTTTAGAATGCAGCTTTCGGCACTGTCTGATACAGACATGCAGTGGACGCAAACAATAAACGTAGAAGGGAAGCCTTTTACAATAAGTATGAATTTTAATAAAGCAGATTACGAGTCTGATGGATACTAAATATTAAATATAAAAATGACAAACATGAAAACAACAACAACAAAAGTTTTTACAGTGCTTTTAGCACTTGCGCTAACATTTAGTTTAACAAACTGTACTGCTGTGCAAAACGCAAATAATAAACAAAAAGGTGGCGTGTTAGGTGCTGCTGGAGGAGCTGTATTAGGTGCTATTATTGGTAATAACGTAGGTAAAGGTGGTAACGGAGAGTTAGGTGCTGTAATTGGAGGTGTTGTAGGTGGTGCCGCTGGGGTTATCATTGGAAACAAAATGGATAAGCAAGCCCAAAAAATAGAAAACGAAGTGCCAGGAGCAGAGGTAGAGCGTGTAGACGATGCTATTGTTGTAACTTTTGAAGACGGTAGTGGTAGCGGTGTGCACTTTGCAACAAATAAATTTAATATCGATGCAGACTCTCAAAACACATTAAATAAGTTAATTGGAGTATTTAAAGAATACCCAGACACTAATATATTAGTGATAGGACACACAGATAGCAGTGGAGACGATGCGTACAACATGACGCTTTCTAAAAACAGAGCAAACGCTGTAACAAACTATTTTACTAGCAACGGTGTAAGTGCAGGAAGATTAACAACAAACTGGTATGGAGAAACAAAGCCATTACATGATAACGGTACAGCAGCTGGACGTGCTAAAAACAGACGTGTAAACGTAGCTATAGTGCCAAATGAGAAAATGATAAGCGATGCAGAAAAAGAAGCGCAGTAATAAGCACTAATTTTACATACAATTCGAAAACCCCACCGTGAAAAGTTGGGGTTTTTTTATGTAATGTTGCCACGTTATTTCGGACTAACAAAGCATGCAAAATAAATTTACAGAATTCTCAACTAACGGCATTTTACAATTAGGAGACGAAACACTTCTAGAACCTTATAAAAAAGCAAAGCATCCTAGCCTGTATACTTTTATAAGAACGAACAAAAGTCCAGTAGAGATTGTAGTAGATAGTATTCCCTATACCATCGCTCCAAACAGTATTCTGGCACTAACCACTGTCCATTTTTTTCAATTTGTATCAGGTAAAGATCTTATAGTATATCAATTTAACAGAGAATTTTATTGCATTAAAGATCATGATAAAGAAGTAAGTTGCGCGGGCTTACTATTTTTTGGGAATGCACATATTCCAATAATAGAGCTAGAACCTAAAGAGTTTAGAAAATACTGTGTGCTACACGAAATGTTTTTAGATGAATTAGAAACGAAAGACAACATTCAAGCAGAAATGTTGAGATTGTTGTTAGCGCGTTTTATTATAATAACAACACGATTGCTTAAGTTAAAAGAAGGTTTAGCAGACACTGTTAAAAATTCGAAAGTAGATTTGTTAAGAGACTTTAACCTGTTGGTAGAAACACATTTTAAAAGTGAACATAGCGTGGCTTTTTATGCCGATAAATTATTCAAATCGCCCAAGACATTGTCCAATACATTTTCTAAGCTAAATAAAAGCCCACTTCAAATTATACATGAGCGTATTATATTAGAAGCAAAACGGCTTCTTATATATACAGATAAAACAGCAAAGCAAATTGCTTACGATGTAGGTTTTGAAGATGCTTCTCATCTCAGCAGGCTTTTTAAAAGGCACACAACATTTTCTCCATCCGATTTTAAAAAATCTGTAGAAAATATCAGTGTTAATTAAATAAAACAAGACATTTAAATAAAGCAAAAAAGGCTATTCTAATTCTAGAATAGTCTTTTTTTTGTTGAGAATCGAAGTAGTTTTACAGAATACTTCATGCTAACTAGCATAAAAACAAGTCATTCTTATAAAAACAACAAACAGGGAATAATTGACAAGCTAAAGGGTGAATGCAACACGTTTCGATACGTACTGTGTATGTATCTTTGTAAAATATAATTAAAACCATGAGGCCATGCAGATAAAAAACAAATCAATATTCAATTTAATAGAGATATTCAGAGGTAGAGCAAAGCGTGTTATCAATAA
>CANLCJ010000048.1 GCA_947489085.1 uncultured Flavobacteriaceae bacterium | reverse complement strand
AAAGCGGTATAAAGTTGAATTGGATAATGGTATAAAAAGCAAAGTGGTTTTAATGGAAAAAAATATAGAAAACATTTCAAGACATAAAGCGGTATAAAGTTGAATTGGATAATGGTATAAAAAGCAAAGTGGTTTTAATGGAAAAAAATATAGAAAACATTTTGTAAACTAATGATAACTAAGGTTTAAACTTTTATTTTGAATAGTAATAGCCTTAGATAGTGAATAATCTCTTTTTTCAAATCGAGACCTTTTATACTCTAGAATATAAATAAACCCTATATAACAGTTATGGATTTAGAAAAACTTAAATTTCCAATAGGAAACTACAGCCCTAATAAAAACCCAAGCAATACAGAACTTAAAATATGGATAGAGACTATCGAAGCTTTTCCAGCACAGGTTGAGCAGTTGGTAGCGGCAACCACAAGTGAACAGCTTAATTGGAAATACAGGCCAGATGGTTGGATGGTAAAACAAGTAATTCACCATTGTGCAGACAGCCATATGAATAGTTTAATTCGATTTAAATTGGCTTTGACAGAAGATACTCCAGTTATACGTCCATATTACGAAGACAGGTGGGCCAATTTGGAAGACGGTTTAACCACTGAGATAGAGGAGTCCTTAGTCCTTTTAAAAGGCATGCATAAAAAATGGACTAGACTTTTAAAAAGTTTGACCAAAGACCAACTTAAAATGGAATTTGTGCATCCAGAACATGGGCTTCAATTTAACATAGCCGAGACTATAGGTAGCTATGCCTGGCATTGTAAGCATCACCTAGTGCATATAAAAAACGGACTTAATTCTACAGGGAGATACAACTAAAAAAAAGCCTTTGTAAATAACGTTATTTACAAAGGCTTTTTTGTGTATAAGAAGGCTAAAATACTTTAACCATTCATAGAAATTAAAAATTCTTCATTATTTCTAGTTTGTTTAAAGCGATCGTTTATAAATTCCATAGCTTCAACAGGGTTCATGTCGGCAAGGTACTTACGCATTACCCACATGCGCTGTACAGTAGTTTCATCTAATAAAATATCATCGCGACGCGTACTAGAAGACGTAAGGTCTATTGCAGGGAAAATTCTACGGTTAGATATTTTTCTATCCAATTGAAGTTCCATATTACCAGTACCTTTAAACTCCTCAAAAATAACTTCGTCCATTTTCGAACCTGTCTCGGTAAGTGCAGTAGCTATAATAGTAAGCGATCCTCCATTTTCAATATTACGAGCAGCACCAAAAAAGCGTTTAGGTTTGTGTAACGCATTAGCATCTACACCACCACTAAGTATTTTACCAGAAGCAGGTTGAACAGTGTTATAAGCACGAGCCAAACGTGTAATAGAGTCGAGTAGGATAACAACGTCATGCCCACATTCTACAAGACGTTTAGCCTTTTCAAGAACAATATCTGCTATTTTCACGTGTTCATGCGCTTCCTTGTCGAACGTAGAAGCAATTACTTCGCCTCTTACATTACGCTGCATGTCGGTAACCTCTTCAGGACGTTCATCTATTAAAAGAATCATTTGGTACACCTCTGGATGATTTGCAGCAATGGCATTGGCCACATCTTTTAATAACATGGTTTTACCAGTTTTAGGCTGCGAAACAATCATACCACGTTGCCCTTTACCTATAGGCGCAAACAAATCCATTATTCGGGTAGAAATTGTACTTTGTCGTTCGGCAATATTAAATTTCTCTTCAGGAAATAGAGGTGTCAAATGCTCGAAAGCCACACGGTCTCTTACCACATTAGGGTCTTGGCCGTTAATTTTACTCACTTTAATAAGTGGGAAGTATTTTTCACCCTCTTTAGGCGGTCTAACATGGCCTAAAACAGTGTCTCCTTTCTTTAATCCAAAAAGACGTATTTGCGATTGCGAAACGTAAATGTCGTCTGGAGACGAAAGGTAATTATAGTCAGAAGATCTCAAAAAACCGTAACCATCCTGCATTACATCTAGCACACCTTCACTTTCAATAATAGCATCAAACTCAAAATCTGGCTCGCGGTAGCGGTTTCTATTGTCTTTGTTACCGTTATTGCCTTGGTTTTTACCTTTATTATGCTGGTGGTTATTATCTCGCTTTTGGTGTCTCTGTTTGTTCTCTTTTTGCGGCCTGTTTTGGGTGGTGTTAGCACTTTGTTTTGCAGGTTCTACAGCTTCCTTATCTTTAGTAGTGTTTGCAACTTTTTTAGCAACAGGAGGCGTTTCCTTATCCTTAATAACAGTTACAGGCGTAGTGGTATTACTTTCGGGAGCTTTAGAGTCCGTTTTCGTTTTAACTTCTGCTTTTTCTATAGTTTTAGCAGGTTTCTTTATACGCTGTCTTGTCTTTTTAACAGGTTGCTCTACTTTTTCATCCTCTGTAGGAGTCACCTCTTTTGTCGCTTTAGGGTTAGCAGCTTGATAATCTAGAATTTGGTACACCAAATCTAATTTTTTTAATGTACGGTACTTAGGGATACTTAATTGTTTTGCAATTTCTTGTAAATCAGTAAGTTTTTTTTCTTTTAATTGTGAAATTTCAAACATAAATGTTTAGTTGAATGCTATTATTTGGATGTAAAATTTGAGTTTATGAAAAAAATAGATGTTATATTCTGAAGAGTTAACAATCTATTATAAAGATTGTTGGGAATTACTAATGCAATAATACAACTTTATTTTAATTTAAACTGCCATTTTTTTAAAAGAAACTGCTATTTTTGCAATCTAAAATTAAATTACAAATATGTTACAGCGTATACAAAGCATTTATTTAATTCTAGCAGCAGCAAATGCTCTAGGTGCTTCGTCTGTGTTTTATTTGTGGAAGACCAACTCTGGAGGTATTGTATTTGCAAAAGACAATACCTATGCTTTTGTTGCTTTTTTAGCAACAGGAATAATGTCTTTAATAACTTTATTTTTATTTAAAAACAGGAAGCTTCAATTTGTATTGGGGCGACTTAACATCATATTAAACTTTATTTTACTAGGATTTTTCGTGTACTTATCTCAAAATTTATCTGGAGAAACATTAGTTTCAGAGAAAGGTATTGGGATGTTTCTTCCTATAATTTCTATCGTATTTATAGCTTTAGCAAATAAAGCTATAAAGAAGGATGAGGATCTTGTGAAATCTGTAGATCGGTTACGTTAAACCTAACATCTTAGTAGTATTAGTGCGTTAGCCCAAGGTGAAGATCTTGGGCTTTTTTATGCACTTATCTTTTATCAAACTCAATAACTTCTAAGTTTTCAATTTTTTTGCCATCTATGGTAAACCGAAGCATGGTTCTAGATTTGTGAAACCCATGCTTGCCAACAGCACCAGGATTCATGTGTAAAAGGTTTAGTTTTTTATCTGGCATAACCTTTAAAATATGCGAATGCCCACAGATAAATAAGCGTGGTGGATTCTCTTTTATTTTTTCAGCTACACGACTATTGTATTTCGGTGGATACCCTCCTATATGCGTTATCCAAACCTCTACATCTTCGCACTTAAAACGGTTATGTTCTGGAAATTCTGCACGAATTTCTTTGCCGTCTATATTACCATACACGGCGCGAAGTGGTTTTAAAACCTTAATAGCGTCTGTTACAGCAATATCTCCAATATCTCCAGCATGCCATACTTCATCAGCCTGTTTAACATGTTTTAAAATAGCATCGTCTATGTAGCTGTGAGTGTCGGAGAGTAATAAGATTTTGGTCATGAATAAAAATCATTTTTTCTAGTTATAATAAAAGCAGCTTAAAAAGAGTAAAAATAGAAAGAAACGAATAAAATAGTTTTAATAGTATTATCAATTTAGTAGAATACACACATTCTAAAGGTCTATTGGATAAGAAAAACAATATCCCAGTTAGTATAGCAAATAACATATAAAACTATTAAAATGTAGGCTCCATAATTTACCATTGGGATTGTAGACCAAACTTAAGCTTAACACCAATAGAAGCAGTAGAAAACACCAAATGGCTTGCGAAGAATGGTTGCGAAATGATACATAATAAACCCTGTAAAATTTAAAATGTAACTATCTTTGTAAAACAAAAGTTACCCAAATAAAAGTATTAAAAAACAAAAGCAGAATTGCGATATTTTATACAATTTTCATACAACGGTAGTGCGTATCATGGCTGGCAAATGCAACCCAATGCCATTACGGTTCAAGAGGTTTTAGAAAAAGCATTGTCTACGTTATTGGGCGAAACAATAGCAACAATGGGTGCAGGACGAACAGATGCAGGTGTGCATGCCCAAAAAATGCTGGCACATTTTGATACAGACATAAGTTTAGATAGTACCAATTTGGTATACAAGCTCAATGCATTTTTACCTTACGATGTTGCTGTAAGCCAAATTTATAAAGTACAACCAGATGCACATGCCCGCTTCCATGCCACAAAGCGCAGTTATTTGTACCGAGTAAGTTTAAAGAAAAACGTATTTAACCACAAAGCAGCTTATTATGTAAGGCCAAACTTGGATGTAATAAAGATGGAAGAGGCTACAAAAATTTTATTTGAATATAAAGATTTTCAATGCTTTTCGAAAACTCATACCGATGTAAAAACGTATTATTGTACTATAATGCATGCCGCATGGACAACACAAGCCGACGAGCTACATTTTAACATTACAGCAGATCGTTTTTTAAGAAATATGGTACGTGCTATTGTAGGCACTATAATAAATGTAGGTTTAGGCAAGTTAAACGTAGAAGACATGCATAAAATTATAGCCTCTAAAGACCGCAGTAAAGCAGGCTATTCGGTACCAGCTCATGGTTTATATTTAACGGAAGTGGCCTATCCAGAAACCCTAAAACTATAAATGGGAAAAGAAAAAGAACAATTATTCGATATTACCCTTTTTAAGCGCTTATTTAAGTTTATAAAGCCCTATAAAACGGTGTTTTTTGTAGTGTTTTTTTCAGTAATATGTATAGCGGTATTAGGCGCTGCTATACCATATCTGCTACAATATACTGTAGACGAAAACGTAAAATTAAAAGTAGCAGAAGGATTTTTAGATTTTGTACTAATAATGGTTGCACTCTTGATTTTAGAGTTTGTATTTCAACTCCTTTTCATGTTTTATTCAGGATGGTTAGGACAAAATGTAGTTAAAGATATACGTGTAAAATTGTTTGACCATTTATTGGGGTTTAAAATGAAGTATTACGACACATCCTCGGTAGGTGTACTTATAACACGTTCTGTAACCGATATGGAACGTATTGCTGATATTTTTGGGCAAGGCCTATTTCAAATATTTAAAGACATTTTAGCCATGGCTGTTGTGTCTGGAGCCATGTTTTACATGAATTGGCGCTTAAGTCTCATTGTATTTACCATGTTACCTTTAGTGCTATATGCCACAAAAGTATTTCAAAAGTACATGAAAAGAGCTTTTGAAGACGTACGGAATGAAGTGTCTAACCTCAATTCTTTTGTGCAAGAGCGCATTACAGGAATGAAAATTCTACAATTATTTGCTAGAGAAGCTATAGAAAATGAGAAGTTTAGACAAATTAACGAGCGCCATAAAAAAGGGTGGTTAAAAACGATATGGTACAACTCTATATTTTTTCCCATTGCAGAACTATCATCTTCTATAACCATAGGTTTAGTTGTATGGTATGGTGGGTTAACCCACGTATTAAGTAGCACAGCCTCTCAAGGTGTAGTTTTAGCATTTATCATGTTTATTCCTAAACTGTTTAGACCGCTGCGCCAAATAGCAGACAAATTCAATACCCTACAAATGGGTATGGTAGCCGCAAATCGTGTGTTTAAGGTTATCGATACCACCTCCCAAATAGACGATAAAGGCACACACGAAGCACACAATTTTAAAGGTGCTATCGGGTTTAAAAACGTACATTTTAATTATGTGCCAGACGAACCTGTATTGAAAGGCGTTTCGTTTAAAGTTAATGCAGGAGAAACTGTAGCCATAGTAGGGTCTACGGGAGCAGGAAAATCTACAATTATAAATTTATTAAATCGGTTTTACGAAATAAACTCGGGTACCATTTGTATTGATAGTATTACTATAAGCGATATGACGCTTGCCTCTTTGCGTAGCCAGATAGCTGTAGTGTTACAAGATGTATTTTTATTTGCAGATACCATTTTAAATAATATTACGCTACACAATCCAGAGGTAACAGAGGCTCAAGTAGTAACCGCAGCAAAATCTATAGGTGTACATGATTTTATTAGCAGCTTGCCAGGAGGCTATCATTACAATGTTAAAGAACGCGGCGTTATGCTATCGTCTGGGCAACGCCAGCTCATTTCATTTTTAAGAGCTTATGTAACCAATCCAAGCATACTAGTACTGGATGAAGCAACATCTTCGGTAGATTCTTATTCCGAACAATTGATACAAAATGCAACGGAAAAAATAACAAAAGACAGAACATCTATAGTTATTGCACACCGTTTGGCAACCGTTAAAAAAGCAGACAAAATTTTGGTTATGGATGCTGGCGAGATTGTAGAACAAGGCACGCATGCAGAGCTGTTAGAAAAAGAAAATGGTTATTATAAAAACTTATACGAAGTACAGTTTTTAAACGAAAAAGCTTTAGCAAGCTAGGCAATGGCCTAGCTTAAATCTTTTTTTATCATGGCATTTAAAGCTACAGTATCTTCGAAAACAACAAATTCGCCATCTTTAAAATAAGAAATTAATCCTGTTTCTTCACTAACCGCCAGAGCCAAAGCATCTGTTTTCTCGGTAACACCTATGGCGGCTCTATGGCGTAGGCCAAAACGTTGAGGTATGCGCTTTTCGTTATTAACAGGTAAAATTACACGTGTTGCTTTTACAATATTTTCACTTATAATAATAGCCCCATCATGCAAAGGACTGTTTTTAAAAAAAATACTTTCTATAATAGGTTGTGTAACTTTGATGTTCATTTCATCTCCAGAATCAGCTAAAAAATCAAGATTGTTGCTGCGTTCAAATACAATTAAAGCCCCAGTCTTAGACATCGACATTTTGTTGCAAGAAGAAATAATAGCATCCACATCGGTTGTATTAGTAGTTTCCGTTCTTAAAAACTTTAACTGCTCCAAAAATTTACGTCGTCTGCTAAAATTAGTAGACCCTACCATAAGTAGAAATTTACGTATTTCTGGTTGAAAAACAACGATTAAGGCAATAATACCTACCTTCATAAAACCACCAAAGATATTAGATAGCAGTTCCATGTTTAAAAATTCGGTAAGACGCCAAGCCCCGTAAATAATAATAATACCTAGAAAAATGTTGATGGCAACAGTACCTTTTACCAATTTATAAAGGTAGTAGAGTAGAAGTGCTACAAGAATAACATCCAGATAATCTATAAAACGAAAGTTAAGAATGTCGTCAAAGATGTTCAACAGAAAAGTGGTTTTTGGTAAATTTACTAAATTGAAGTTAATTATAAATACACTCTCGGCACGATACCTCAAGATTTTTTAATTTGGTAGCTCTACGTATTTTAAAAGCACAAATTTTAAGTATATAAACAACACATTTTTTGAATGCCTAGCAGGTTTTAGATAGAAATAGACAGCAGACCAATACCGTTGCAATATCATCAAAAACTAATTACCTACTAGCTCTAATAGTTTTACGCACTCGACAGCCTCCTTAACATCGTGTACACGCAAAATAGAAGCCCCTTTTTGTAACCCAATAGTATTTAAAACAGTAGTACCATTTAATGCCTCCTGTGCTGTGGTATTTAAAGATTTGTAAATCATAGATTTTCTAGACACGCCAACCAAGAGCGGTTTTTCCAAAACGTTAAGCAACTCCAAACCATTTAAAAGTTCAAAGTTTTGCGCTAAAGTTTTTGCAAAGCCAAAACCAGGGTCTACAATTAGATCTACAATACCCAAATCTCTAGCAGCAGCAATGCGTTGCGAAAAATAGAAAATAATATCTTTTATAAGATTAGTGTAGGAGGTAAGCCCCTGCATGGTTTGCGGTGTGCCTCGCATGTGCATCATAATATAAGGCACTTTTAAATCTGCAACAGTAGGCAACATAAGCGGGTCGAGTAAGCCCGCAGAAATATCATTAATTAAAGCAGCACCAGTATGAATACAACGTTTGGCCACCTCGCTTCTAAAAGTATCAATAGAAATTAAAATGTTAGGAAAAGTAGTTATTAATAACTCAACAATGGGCAAAATGCGTTGTAATTCTTCAGCCTCACTAACTTCGGCAGCATTAGGTTTAGAACTGTAAGCCCCAACATCTATAAAAGTAGCACCATTAGCAAGCATGGCCTCCACTTGATTTAAAATTGCAGTTTCGTCTTTATACTTGCCACCGTCGAAAAAAGAATCTGGTGTAACATTTAAAACTCCCATAACCTTAGGTGTAGAAAGCGCCACGAGTTGGCCTTTACAATTTATCGTCATCATTTAAAATTAGCGTTAAGCATTAAAAGTTAAAAATAGTAAACAAAACAGAATAGCGAAGTTAAAACAATAGTTTGGTAACTTTGAAGTTTAAACTATTTACGCGAAATTTACGCAAAATTGACTTTTTAATTTATGCAAAATACCTCACAAGAATACGATGCTGTAATAGCCACCTGCAAAAGTTTGTTTATTAAAAAAATGAGCGACTATGGGAGTGCATGGCGTATTTTAAGACTACCATCCTTAACAGATCAAATTTTTATTAAAGCGCAGCGCATAAGAAGTTTACAGCAAAATAAGGTACAGAAAGTAGACGAGGGGCAAGAAAGCGAATTTATAGGTATTATAAATTACTGTATAATGGCACTAATACAAATAGAAAAAGGCGTGGTAGCCCAGCCCGATCTATCTACAGAAGAAGCCACTGCGTTGTATGAAACTAAAATAGATACGACTAAAACACTTATGGAAGCCAAGAATCACGATTACGGCGAAGCATGGAGAGATATGCGTGTAAGTAGCTTAACCGATTTAATTTTGCAAAAGCTATTGCGCGTAAAACAAATAGAAGATAACCAAGGCAAAACCTTAGTAAGCGAAGGTATAGATGCCAATTACCAAGATATAATTAACTATGCTGTTTTTGCAATGATACATTTAAGCGAGAACGCGTAAACCCACAGCTAAGCAATTGCAACACTTGTAAACGATACATTATGAAGATTATAGTACACATATCCAGACTATTAGTAGGCGTATTATTTATATTCTCAGGATTTATAAAGTTAAACGACCCCATAGGGTTTTCCTATAAATTACAAGAATATTTTAGTGCAGATGTACTTAATATCCCCGTTTTAGAACCTTATGCTTTGCTAATAGCAGTGTTTGTGGTAGTATACGAGGTTGTTTTAGGTGTATTTTTATTAATAGGGTATAAACCTAAGTTTACGGTATGGAGTCTTTTAGGTATGATTTTGTTTTTTACATTCCTAACCTTTTACGCAGCCTATTTCGATAAAGTTAAAGACTGTGGGTGTTTTGGCGATTTTTTAAAACTAAAACCATGGGAGTCCTTTGGCAAAGATTTAGTGCTATTAGTGCTTACCTTAGTATTGTTTTTTGGAGTAAATTATATAAAACCCCTATTCTCCAAGCTGCCAACAACACTATTAGCGCTTTTAGGCTTTATAGCAAGCCTTTGGTTTGGTTACCACGTACTCATGCACTTACCAACTATAGATTTTAGAGCTTATGCCATAGGCAAAAATATTCGAGAAGGGATGACGGTGCCTAAAGACGCCGCTAAACCCTTGCAAGAATATGCATGGAAATTCAGTGTAAACGGTAAAGAAAAAATAGTAAAAACAAATGGTGCTTACCCAACAGTAGATGGCGATTTTGTAAGTGTAGAAACCAAAGTAATACAAGAAGGGTACACACCGCCAGTAGTCGATTTTTCAATAGAAGGCGAAAACGACCTTACCGAGTATTATTTAACCCAAGATAACGTTATCATGGTTATTTCGTATAGTTTAGAAAAAATCGATTTTAACGGCGCCTCCAAATTAAAAGCATTGCAAGACAGAGCAAGGCAAAATAATTATAAAATTATAGGTCTTACAGCATCAGGAACCGCAGCAAAGCAGCGTATAAAAGACGCGTATAATATCGATTTTGAATGGTACCTATGCGATGAAAAAGCATTAAAAACCGTAGTGCGTTCCAATCCAGGTATATTAGAGTTGGATAATGGAACAGTAAAACAAAAAGTGCATTTTAACGATTTGGAAGACTTAGAGCTACCAAAGGTAAACCCTTAACTAGCATATACCTCAAAGCGCAGATTGGTAAACCACTGTAAACTTTTAGAGCTGCTGTATAAATTAAAAATACTAACCATTAAAAATAAACCTTCTGTTAAATTATCTTATACATAAAAGCTTATACGGTCTGCTTACTTTATTTGGCGTAATAACCGTAATATTTTTTCTGTTTAATGTACTGCCTGGAGACCCTGCACAGATGATGTTAGGACAAAATGAGGACAGCGAGCAATTGGCAAAAATTAAAGCCAAATACGGTTTCGATAAGCCCGTACTTACACAATACGTATATTATGTTAACGATCTATTGCCCATTTCTTTTCACTCGAAAACAAAAGGCGATTACACCCATTTAAAGCAAGGCAAGTATAAAGCCGCAAGTCTATTTACAATAGGTAATACCACAACAGTAATTAAATACCCTTATTTAAGAGATTCTTTTACCAAACAAGGCAAAAAAGTAACTCAGGTACTGCGAGAAACACTACCCAATACATTTGTATTAGCTCTATTTGCAATAGCATTAGCCATGATTTTAGGAGTGTTTTTAGGGATACTATCTGCACTAAAAAAAGACCAATGGATAGACCGAAGTATACAAATACTAAGTACGCTAGGTATGAGTGTACCCTCCTTTTTTAGTGCCATACTATTTGCATGGTTTTTTGGTTACATATTGCACGATATAACACATTTAGAGATGACGGGTAGTCTCTACGAATTAGACGATTTTGGAGAAGCTATGCATATAAAATGGAAAAACTTAATACTTCCAGCACTAGTACTAGGCATACGCCCTCTGGCAGTGGTTATACAACTTATGCGTAATTCACTACTCGAAGTCTTTAACCAAGACTACATACGTACCGCAAGAGCCAAAGGCCTTTCCGAACTTCAAATTATAAAAAGACACGCCATAAAAAATGCGCTCAATCCAGTAGTAACAGCAATATCGGGTTGGTTTGCGTCCATGTTAGCAGGTGCAGTATTTGTAGAATACATTTTTGGGTGGAACGGGCTTGGAAAAGAAATTGTAAACGCACTAAATACAAGAGATCTTCCAGTTATAATGGGAGCTGTGTTAGTAATAGCAAGTCTGTTTGTAATTATAAACATAATAGTCGACCTTATATACGTATGGTTAGACCCAAAAGTAAAACTTCAATAAAAATACTTATGAAAAAGTTAAGTTACGTACTCATAGCCCTAACAAGTTTGTTAAGTTGTAATACAAAAGCGCCAACAACCTTTAGCGAGGCAGCCTTAAACGATATTTTAATAAACCAAGCAGGCGAAAAAGTAACGCTACAACACATATTAAACACGCACAAAGGCAAAACCATAGTTATAGATATATGGGCATCTTGGTGCTCAGATTGTATTAACGGTATGCCCAAGGTAAAAGCATTGCAAAACGAATTTAAAGACGTAGTATACCTGTTTTTCTCTTTAGATAGAGGGCAAGCCGCTTGGAAATACGGTATCGAAAAATACAACGTAGTAGGCGAGCACTATTACCTTCCTTCAGGTAAAAAGTCTGCAATAGGCGATTTTGTAAACATTAACTGGATACCACGTTATATGGTAATCGATACAACTAGTAAAATAGCCCTATTTAAAGCCATAAAAGCAGATGATAAAAAGTTGCTCCAAGCTCTAAAAAAATAAGTACTTTTGCAACACACTTATGCAGCCGTTTTATTTCCACGAAGTAAAAACTCAAAATAAGTACATCTTAAATAACATATAGTAATAAAACACTTTTTTCGAGAAGTTTAAACTAATACAATGAGAAAAAACATCGTAGCAGGAAACTGGAAAATGAATAACGATTTAGCGCAAACAGAAGCCCTAATCGCAGATTTAAAAGCACAAACAATTAGTAGCAACGCAGAAGTTATGGTAGCGCCAACAGCAGTAAACCTGTTTAGCGCCAATGCAGCCTTAGAAGGCAATGCTATAGAAGTAATAGCGCAAAACATGCACTTTGCAGAAAACGGCGCATATACAGGAGAAGTAAGTGCAGCCATGTTAAAAAGTGTAGGTGTACATACAGTAATATTAGGCCATAGCGAACGTCGCGAATATTTTAACGAGACCGACGAGTTGTTAGCTAAAAAAGTAGATGCAGCATTGGCAAACGGTATGCGTACCATATTCTGTTTTGGAGAAGAGTTAGCCGATAGAAAAGCAGGTAAAGAAGAAGCCGTAGTAGAAAGCCAAATAAAAAATGCATTATTTCACCTAGAAGCAGCAGCATTTAAAAACATTGTACTAGCTTACGAACCTGTTTGGGCTATAGGCACTGGAGAAACAGCAAGCCCAGAACAAGCACAAGACATGCATGCATTTATAAGAAAAACATTAGCAAATACTTATGGAGCTGAGGTTGCAGATAGTGTTTCTATACTTTATGGCGGCAGCGTAAAACCAGCAAATGCACAAGAAATTTTCTCTAAGCCAGACGTAGACGGCGGATTAATAGGAGGCGCTTCTTTAAAAGCAGCAGACTTTTTTGCCATAGTAAACGCATTTTAATAAAAATATAAATAATGGCGTTACCCTGCGGGTCGCGCTTTACATTACAAGTCCTCACTTCCCCGAAGCCTTCGGGGAAGCTGCGGGCTTTTCATTTCAATCGCTAACGCAGGCACATTTGCCAAATTATAGCAAACACAATGTCCAATACCATATATATAGGCTATTACTTTAAAGTACAACCCCTACAACCCGCAGTAGAAATTTTAATAGCAGAATTAGGCTATGCAGGTTTCGAAAGTTTTGTAGAAACCGAAGAAGGCGTTACAGCATACATACAAAAAGAAGAATGGCATGCCTCAATTTTAGAAGACATACAAATTTTAAACACTACAGAGTTTGAAATAACATACACCTTCGAAGATATTGCGCAAACCAATTGGAATGCAGAGTGGGAAAAAAACTTTAACCCTATAGTGGTAGATAATACCTGCGCAGTAAGAGCACCATTTCATGAAGCCTTTAACACTCAATATGATATTGTTATAGAGCCTAAAATGAGTTTTGGTACAGGACATCATGAAACTACGCACATGATGATTCAACATATACTTAACAACGATTTCGAGAACAAATCCGTTTTAGATATGGGGTGTGGTACAGGTGTATTGGCCATTTTAGCGGCTTTAAAAGGCGCAAAACCTGTAGAGGCTGTAGATTACGATAATTGGTGTTACCTAAACAGTTTAGAAAACGTGCAACGCAATAATTGCGAGCAAATTACAGTTATAGAAGGAGATGCAAGCGTATTAGGTGCGCGCCAATACGATGTTATTATAGCCAACATAAACCGAAACATATTAATGCAAGATATGGCAACATACGTTTCTTGTTTACGCCCTAAAGGCATGCTGTTTTTAAGCGGATTTTATAAAGAAGACATCTCAATGATACAAGCCGAATGTGAAAAACACGGTTTAAAATTCGAAGAAAAACGAGAACGCAACCGATGGGTATCGTTAAAATTCTTAAATTAGTAGTAGTAAAGCATACAAAACAGTTGAAAATGAGTTTAAAAGAAAAAATATCGGAAGAGTTACTTCTCGAAGAAGAAGTAGCGATGCAAAACGAGATTGTGCTATATAATGATGATGTAAATACTTTTGACCACGTTATAGATGCGTTAATCCATGCTTGCGAACATACAGCCGAACAAGCCGAACAATGCTCGTTAATAGTACATTACAAAGGAAAATGTACTGTAAAAACTGGCGATTACGACGATTTAAAACCGCGTTGCACAAAGTTATTAGAAGCTGGACTTAGCGCAGAAATTGTGTAATTTAATATATAAAATTAAATTACAACAGCCCTAAAAGTATATAAATATAGTGCAGAAATATTGCGAGCATTGGAAGCCACACCAAAATTGCTCAAAGAACTAGTACTAGAAATAGACCCAAAACGCTATAAGCAACAATTAATAGGAGGAAAGTGGACCATACACGAGCATGCTACACACATAGCTGTTTGCGATCTTCAGGGCTTCCAACAGCGGCTTAAAAATTTTAAAAATCAAGACAAGCCAATAATAGCACCCTTTTCTGGAGATGATTACAAGCCCTCTTTTTTTCTAGAAATCGATTTTATGCAAGCCATAGACGATTTTTTTGCCATTAGAGCGGAAACTCTAAAGCAGGCCAGAGCATTAGCCCTAACCGATTGGGATAAAACAGCCATCCATCCAGAATATAAAATCTATACACCTTATGTATTGCTGCGACATCTTTTAATGCACGACCATTCGCATTTGTATAAAATAGAAGACATGGGGTTTGGCATAACAAACAAGTCATAAGAATTTTAAAAGTACAGTGCAACAGATTTGTAGATAATATGAAAACAGAAATACCTCATATCCAATTTAATTCTATAATACCCGAAAATTTTGGATTTGAAATTCTTCCTATTGAAAAACTAATACGACAAAAAGAGCAATACGATCACAATCCAGAATCCCCTCATCAACTTAAATTTTATAATCTTATATTTTTCACAAAAGGCACCGGAAGACATTTTATAGATTTTAAGTGGTTTCCAGTCAAAGCAAATAATTTAATATACCTCACAAAAGAACAAGTTAATAATCATTCCCCCAAAAATAGGACAGTAAATTAAGTTCAAAAAAAACATTAAATTTACTGATATGACACGAAGAAAA
>CANLCJ010000047.1 GCA_947489085.1 uncultured Flavobacteriaceae bacterium | reverse complement strand
AGGCGTCAGAAATGTGGAATTCTTTTTATTCAGACTAACTCAAATTTTTGCTTAAACACAACTTTTGGACTTGATCCCTAAACCCTTGTAAACACTAACTTTTACAAAACAAAAAATCCCCACTAAATGAATAGTGAGGATTTAAGTGAGCCCTGAAGGATTCGAACCTTCGACCGCCTCCTTAGAAGGGAGGTGCTCTATCCAGCTGAGCTAAGAGCCCATTATATTTAAACAATGCTTTAAATATAATGCTTAAAGCGGTGCAAATATAATATATCTTAATTATAAAACAAGTTATTTTTTATAATTTCAATTAAAAATTAAGATTCGAAATAACTAAACGTTTCTCCTGCTTCAATTTTTAAAAGTGACTCGTAAATAAGTTGAATAACACCTTCTACATCCTCTCGTTGTACCATCTCTACTGTGGTATGCATGTAACGTAATGGTAATGAAATTAATGCGGAAGCTACTCCCCCGTTACTGTAAGCAAATGCATCTGTATCTGTACCTGTAGCTCTAGATAATGCAGAGCGTTGTATAGGAATATTTTTCTCTTCTGCAGTATCTGTAATTAAGTCTCTTAATTTTTGTTGTACAGCAGGCGCATAGGCTACAACTGGTCCTTTTCCTAATTCGAGATGTCCATTTTTCTTTTTATCTATCATAGGCGTCGTTGTATCGTGAGTTACATCGGTAACAATAGCAACATTAGGTTTAATGGTTTGCGTTATCATCTCTGCCCCTCTTAAGCCTATTTCTTCCTGAACCGCATTGGTAACGTACAAACCAAAAGGCAACTCTTTTTTATTCTCTTTTAATAAACGGGCTACCTCCGCAATCATAAAACCTCCCATACGGTTATCTATAGCTCGGCATACAAACTTGTTGCCATTTAATATATGGAATTCGTCTGGGTAGGTAATAACACAACCTACATGCACGCCTAAAGCCTCTACTTCGTCTTTAGTTTTACATCCACAATCTATAAAAATATTGTCTGGCTTGGGTGCCTCTTCGTTAGATCTGTTTCTTGTATGTATGGCTGGCCAGCCAAAAACACCTTTAACAATACCGTTTTTGGTATGGATATTAACCACTTTACTTGGTGCAATTTGGTGATCGCTACCTCCGTTTCTAATCACATAGATAAGTCCATCATCGCTTATATAATTAACATACCATGAAATTTCATCGGCATGTCCCTCTATTACTACTTTGTATTTGGCATCTGGATTAATAACACCAACCGCTGTACCATAGGTGTCAGTAATAAATTCATCTACGTAGGGCTTTAAATAATCCATCCATATTTTCTGTCCTTCCCATTCATAGCCTGTTGGAGCAGCATTGTTTAAATATTTTTCTAAAAATTCTAAAGATTTTTCGTTTAAAATACTTTGTTTCGTCATGTTTTGAATATTTTGCACTAAAATAATAATATTAATGTTAAAGAAATAACCAGATCTAAATTATTAATTTCGAAAATATTGTTATTTTTAACAGCCTTTTAGTATGAACTATATAAAATACATATGCATCCTACTGCCTTTTTTGACATTTGCTCAGGAGGGTAATGTTGAGAACGACTCAACACGGGTGATCTATTTATTTATAAAAGGCGATTCTATTCCTAAAACATCTATAAACCTAGATGAAGTTATGTTGCTTCACAGGTTAAAGTTCGACAACAAGCAAGAGCGCATACGCTATTTAATTTTACGCCGAAAAACACTTAAAGTGTATCCCTATGCAAAATTGGCTGCCGAACGTTTAGACTCTTTAACTTCTGAATTAAAAAGCATTACTAAAGAAAGGCATAAGAAGCGACACACCAAAAAAGTACAGAAATATATTGAAGGGGAATTTGCTGATGAATTAAAAAAGCTTACACGTACTGAAGGGCAAATTCTGGTAAAGCTGATTCACCGCCAAACGGGGCGCACAACTTTCGATTTGGTTAAAGAACTACGTAATGGGTGGCGTGCTTTTTGGTATAACACTACAGCCTCTATGTTCGACATTTCGTTAAAGCAAAAATTCGACCCATGGCAAAACGAAGAAGATTACCTTATAGAAGATGTTTTACAGCGTAACTTTAGAAGTGGTGCGCTAAAATACCAACCCTCTGCACTCGATATTAATTTTTTCGATTTAACAGATAAATGGATTTACAACAAGCAAGTGAAACCAGAATAAATGCGCCTACAATCGCCTTTAGAAGAAAAACTTAATACTGCAAGTCACGCATTAGGTTTTATTTTTGGTATTATCGGCTTAGTTTGGTTGGTAACAACTAACACTAACACATCTACGTTTAGCCTTTTAGCCACAGTTATTTATGGATGTAGTTTTATTGTATTGTTTGCTGCTTCCACCCTATACCACGCTATAAAAGATAAAACGTTAAAACACTATTTTAGAATTTTAGACCATATTAGCATCTATTTACTAATTGCAGGTACTTATACTCCTGTATTGCTTTTGGTACTACAAGACAGCCTTGGCTGGCCTCTCCTATATACGGTTTGGGGCATAGCACTTTTTGGCGTTGTGCTTAAGTTGTTCTTTACTGGTAAACTAGAAACTTTCTCTACATTATTGTATTTGGCCATGGGCTGGCTTATTGTTTTCGATTTTCCAACTTTATCTCAACGTGTAGCACCCAATGCCATCAACTTGCTTTTTGCAGGTGGTATTGCTTATACTGTTGGTATTGTATTTTATGTTTTCGAAAAAATTCCTTTTAATCACGTGATATGGCATTGCTTTGTACTGGCAGGTGCTATATGTCATTTTTTTATGATACTGCACTACGTTATATCTTAATTAAAACTTAAAAACAGGTCTATCAAGTAATTAAAGCTTAATACTCCCGACCACTTAAATAAAATAATGGGAAGAATTAAGACCTTAATGTTAGTATGTGCTGTATACTTTCTAGTACCCAAGTATAGCATATCGCAATCGATTTCTACTGTTTCTCAAAATAAAAAACACCACAGTTATTTTATAGACTTTATTGCCTCCAGACAGCCTCAGGTACATAAATTAGCTTTTAATCATATTGAAAAAAATTGGTCTGAAAATGATGAAATTTTACTACTAGAAACCATTTACAATCTAAGAAGTTATAGAAATAGTGACAAACTGTTACGTATGTTAAAAGCAAAAACAGGTCAATCTTTTGGTTATGATTTTAACAAATGGTACGAGTACATATGGCGTAAACCAAAAGCGTATAATGAGGCTTATTTTGACTTTAAGGCAGAATTGCACCGCTTTAGAGATCCTAAGTTTTTTACTTATTTTAAAAACAGAGCTAAAACTGCTACAATAAGATTGGATGAAGTGCGCTGGGGTGGCGTTTTGCAAGATGGCATACCACCTTTACGTAACCCTAAAATGCTATCTGTAAGTAAAGCAAAGTATTTAGACGATTCTAATATTGTTTTTGGTGTTGCTGTTAATGGCGATTTTAGAGCTTATCCCAAGCGCATATTAGCTTGGCATGAGATGTTTACAGACACTGTGGGTGGTATTCCTGTAGCGGGAGTTTACTGTACCTTATGTGGCACGGTTATACTTTACAAAACCCAACACAAAGGTACCAACCATCAATTAGGTACTAGTGGTTTTTTATACAGGTCCAATAAACTCATGTACGACAAAGCCACACAGAGTTTATGGAGTACCTCTTTGGGCGAACCTGTTATAGGCCCGCTGGTTGGAAAAAATATTAAATTAGATTATTTAAGTGTGGTAACTACTACATGGGGAGAATGGAGGCGTTTACATCCTGAGACTAAAGTACTTTCTTTAAATACAGGGCATAAGAGAGATTATGACGAGGGCATTGCCTACAAGAGCTATTTTTCTACAGACGAATTAATGTTTAACACACCCAAGCAAGACAATCGTTTAAAAAATAAAGATGAAGTATTGGTTATTAAAAGCCCTAAAGAGACGGATGAAGTCATTGCTATTGCTTCTAAATTTTTAAAAACCAAACCTATTTATTACCATTCGTTAAATGGTAAATCGTTTGCTGTACTTACGAGTAAAAAAGGTGCTCACAGGACCTATTATAACGAAAATATTACGTTTACAGGTTACGAGGACGATTATACTCTAATTGCAAACGACAATACCAAGTGGCAAATTAAAGAGCATATGCTTGTTAATACCTCTACAGGCAAAACATTAGAACGCTTACACAGTTACAATGCGTTTTGGTTTGGCTTTTTTGCCTCGCATCCCGAGGTTCAACTTATTAAATAGTTTAAATTGCATCTCATGTTAGATAATATATAATCGAAATAGAATTCAAGTGCCCTTCTTATTTTTTGTGTTTCATATATCGCTTTTACATACTTAAGATAGAAGGACTTGAATTCTTTTTAAATTACGACAACATTTTTACTATAGCAGTGCTTTGTTTAATTTTAGCATGCGCTAATGCTGTTTTACCATCGTTATCTGTAATAGCCGCATCCGCACCCTGCTTTAAAAGCAATGCAACCATTTTTTCTTGTTCGTATTGCGTTGCAAAAATAAGAGCTGTATACCCTAAATTATTTTGTGCATTTATATCCGCTTTGTGTTTTAAAAGTAATTGAGCGAGTTGTAAATTGCCTCTAAAGGCTACTCCAATTAATGCCGTGTTACCAGAACCATCGGTAGCATTTACGTTGGCATTATGTTTTAAAAGTACCTCAACACATTCTTTTTTATCGAAATAAGCCGCAAATATAAGAGGCGTAAATCCTCTGGCATCTTTGGCATTTGCAAGTTCTGGTGTGCTGTGTATTTGTGTTTCAACAAGTGCTGTATTTCCCGATTGAATTGCACCAAACAAAGTTGTCATGTCCATTTACTTCAATTGTTTTTAAATTAAAAAATGAGACGAACAAGTAGGTAATACAAGTTCGTCTCAATTCAGCTATTAATCAATATTAAATTACTTTAAGTCAAATCTATCGGCATCCATAACTTTTGCCCAAGCCTTAACAAAATCGTTTACAAATTTCTCTTCGCCATCATCTGCGCCGTAAACTTCTGCTATAGCTCTCAATTCAGTATTCGATCCAAATATCAAGTCTGCACGTGTTCCAGTAAATTTCACAATGCCAGTTTTTCTATCCTTACCTTCGAAAACAGTATCGTCGCTAGACGTTGCGCTCCACGTGTACGTAAAATCTAAAATCGTACTAAAGAAATCGTTAGAAAGTTGCCCTACATTATCTGTAAACACTCCATGCTTAGAGCCGTCGTAATTCGCACCTAAAACTCTTAAACCACCAACAAGAGCAGTGGTTTCTGGTATTGATAAGCCCATTAAATTGGCTTTATCTATAAGCAAGTCTTCTGCGGCAACCTTTAATCCAGGCTTTATGTAATTTCTAAACCCGTCTGCCAGCGGCTCTAAATGACTAAACGATTCTACGTCGGTCTGTTCTTGAGACGCATCTCCTCTACCTTGAGAAAATGGCACCTCTAAAGTGTGTCCTGCGTGTTTAGCAGCCTCTTCGACACCAGCATTCCCCGCCAAAACAATCAGGTCTGCCAAAGAAACATTCCCTTTAAAGTCTTTACGTACACCATCTAAAACCGTTAATACTGGTTTTAAAGCTTCAGGATTGTTTACCTCCCAGCTTATTTGCGGTTGTAATCGTAAACGTGCGCCATTTGCGCCACCACGCTTATCCGAATCTCTATAAGTAGATGCTGAAGCCCAAGCCGTAGTTACCAATTGCGAAACGCTAAGACCCGAAGCTAAAATCATCTTTTTTAGTAACGTAATATCTTCTGTGCTTAATGTATAGTCTACTTTTGGAATAGGGTCTTGCCAAAGTAACTCTTCTTGAGGCACTTCTGGGCCTAAATAACGGTCTACAGGTCCCATATCGCGGTGGGTTAATTTGTACCATGCGCGTGCAAAAGCATCCTCGAAAGCTTTGTGGTCTTTATGGAAACGTTGAGATATTTCTAAATATTTAGCATCTGTTTTTAAAGCTATATCGGCAGTAGACATCATTAAGGCTTGGGTGCCATTAGCATCTCCCGCCTTTGGCGCTTGCTTAGCGTCTGCATTTTTTGGTGTCCATTGGTGTGCACCTGCAGGGCTTTGTGTTAACTCCCAATCGTAATTTAACAACACATCGAAATAATCATGATCCCACTGGGTTGGATTTGGCGTCCAAGCCCCTTCTAAACCACTGGTAATTGCATCGTCTAAAACTCCTGTCTTATAAGTATTTTTCCATCCTGTACTCATTTCTTCTATCGAAGCGCCGTGAGGTTCTGGCCCTACGTAGTCGTCTGGGTTAGCTGCGCCATGTGCCTTACCAAAAGTATGCCCTCCAGCTACTAGCGCCACAGTTTCTTCATCGTTCATGGCCATACGTCCAAATGTAATACGAATGTCATGTGCCGATTTTGCAGGATCTGGCTCTCCGTTTGGTCCTTCAGGGTTTACATAAATTAATCCCATATGTACCGCGCCTAAGTGGCCTTCAAGATCACCATCACTAGTATCATAGCGTTCATCATTATCTAACCATCCTGTCTCAGAACCCCAATACACATCCTCTTCTGGCTGCCACACATCTTCTCTTCCTCCAGCGAAACCAAATGTTTTAAAGCCCATAGACTCTAATGCACAGTTTCCTGCTAAAATCATAAGATCTGCCCAAGATAGTTTTTTACCGTATTTTTTCTTTATTGGCCACAGCAATAGTCTTGCTTTGTCTAAGTTTCCATTATCTGGCCAACTGTTTAAAGGTGCAAAACGCTGTGTTCCAGACCCTGAACCACCTCTCCCATCGCCCACACGGTAAGTCCCTGCACTATGCCAAGCCATACGTATCATAAAAGGCCCATAGTGTCCGTAGTCAGCCGGCCACCAATCTTGAGAGTCTGTCATTAAGTCTATAACCTCTTGCTTTAAAGTGTAATAATCTATACTTTTAAAAGCCTCTGCATAGTCAAAATCAGCATCAAAAGGGTTCGAATTTTTCCCATGTTGACGCAAAATGTTTAACTTTAATTCGTTAGGCCACCAGTCTCTATTTTTAGTCCCTCCACCAGCTGTTTGCTTCTGTGAGCCACTTAAAAATGGGCATTTGCTAACATCAGAGCTATTTATATCCCAAACGTTAGTTTTGTTATTGTTGTTATCCATTATTTTATTTTGTTTACGGTTCTCTAATTTTTTTTCAACAATATAAAATTATAAATTTAAAGTGGTAAAAATTTTATATTATATTTTTTAAAATTATTAAAACATAATCAAAAACTATAGTTTTTAAAAAATGATAGATTTTAACAATATCAATTATAATTGTGTTATTTTTGAATCTATAAAGATTTGGGCTGCCTAAATATGCGTATTTTAGATGCCAATTAATTTAAACTATAAAAATGGCTGATATTACTTTGGGTGGAACACCCGTAAAAACCGCTGGCGAATTACCTGCTATTGGTTCTCAACTTAAAGATTTCGAATTAGTGGCAATCGATTTATCTACTAAAACATTATCTGATTTTTCTGGACAAAAATTACTTTTAAATATTTTTCCTAGTGTGAATACAGGAGTGTGTGCTGCCTCTGTAAGACAATTTAATTCTGAAGCTAGTGCTTTAGATAATTCTAAAGTATTGTGCATATCTAGAGACTTGCCTTTTGCGCAAGATCAATTTTGTGCTGCTGAAGGTTTAGATAACGTTGTAATGTTATCAGATTTTAAAGCTGGTACTTTTGGTAAAAACAATGGGCTTATAATGACAACTGGTGGTTTCGATAGTTTACTGTCGCGCTGTATAATTGTTGTTGATGCTTCTGGAAAAGTAGTCTATACAGAACAAGTTGCAGAAGTAGGAGACGAACCTAATTACAATACTGCTTTAGAAGTTTTAAAAAATGCCTAAACAAGAGTCTTTTTTAGTAAACCGCTTAAAAAGTGTTAAATACGCTTTTAAAGGCGCGGTATTACTCATTACAAAAGAAGCTAGTATAAAAATCCAGCTAGTCATTGCTATTTTAGTGACTATAGCTGGGTTTTATTACAATATATCTCACACAGAATGGTTGGTACAAATTCTAGCCATTGCAGTAATTATGGCTACAGAAGGTATGAATACTGCTGTAGAAGAAATTGCTAATTTTATACACCCGGAATACCACAAACAAATTGGTTATATAAAAGACGTAGCAGCTGGTGCTGTTTTTATAGCAGCCATACTTGCTGCCATATTAGGAGGCATCATTTACATTCCTAAAGTTTTTTAAAAATACTTTTGCGTCTAGGATAAACGTTAGTAATTTGTACTTTTGCTAAAATTAAACGCTCATAATGGCGAAAAGATCCAAAACGAAAAAGCCTACTAAACCTAAATTCAAAAAACCTGATTTTAAGCTATCTAGCCAACAAAAATTAGTGTTTGGCAGTTTTTTAGTTATTTTTGGTATCCTATTATGTATCTCTTTTATTTCTTTCTTTTTTACGGGCAAAGCAGATCAAAGTGTATTGTCTGAGTTTACATCCAGAACTGTACCTACTCAAAATTGGTTAAGTAAAGTTGGAGCTTGGTTAAGCAATACATTTATACAACAAGGTTTTGGTATTTCTGCATTTATACTGTCTGGGCTTGTTTTTCTTTCTGGCATTTATGTGCTTATGGATATAACTAAAGCCAAACTAAGACAGCACTGGTTTTGGGGCATTTTAATTATGCTCTGGATAGCCATATTCTTTGGTTTTTTTACGGCCAAAAGCGCTATACTTGCTGGTGTAGTAGGATTCGAAATCAACAGTTTTTTACAGGATTACATTGGCAAAACGGGAACTGTTTTTTTATTACTATTTGGCATTATAACGTATTTAGCTATTCGGTTTAGATTTACCTTCAGTCGCATACAAAGCATGTTTAAAACCGCTAAAAAGGATCTAAAAGACGAATTTTCTACAGCTAAAGACACCACAAATACACCCATTGTAGACAATAATTTATCTGATGAAGCTGAAGCCTTTAAATCTGCTTTCGATCTTAAATCGTCTAAAACTGAAACACTACCAAAAGAAAAACCAAAAACAAAGGTTGTAGAAACTGTTGCTGCAATGGAGGTTGAAGTTTCTCAGCCCGAAGAAGATATAGAAGTAGAAGACACACCAGAATTAGAGATAAAAGTAGAAACTGTAAAAGATGAATTGGCAGAAACAGATAATCTTGCTAATAAATTGGTGGAAGATTTTGGACTTTTCGATCCTACTCTAGAGCTTGGAAATTTCCAATTTCCGCATTTAGACTTGCTTAAAAAATACGATACTGAAGGCATTACAATAAATCAAGAAGAACTAGAAGACAATAAAAATAAAATTGTTGAAACGCTTAACAACTATAAAATAGGCATTGCCAGTATAAAAGCTACTATAGGGCCTACGGTAACTCTATACGAAATTGTTCCAGATGCTGGTGTACGCATCTCTAAAATAAAAAATCTTGAAGATGATATTGCACTTTCTCTTGCAGCTCTAGGCATACGTATTATAGCGCCTATCCCTGGAAAAGGCACTATTGGTATAGAAGTTCCTAATAAGAGTGCCACAATAGTCTCTATGCGTTCTGTGATTGCATCGAAGAAATTTCAAAATTCCGAAATGCAATTGCCTATAGCCTTAGGTAAAACTATAAGTAACGAAACGCTGGTTGTAGACCTTGCTAAAATGCCGCACTTGCTTATGGCTGGTGCTACAGGACAAGGTAAATCTGTAGGTTTAAATGCCGTTTTAACCTCTTTACTTTATAAAAAACATCCTGCGGAGGTTAAATTTATTTTAGTAGACCCTAAAAAAGTAGAACTTACGCTTTTCAATAAAATAGAGCGCCATTATTTGGCAAAATTACCAGATAGTGAAGATGCCATAATTACAGACAATACCAAGGTTATCAATACACTTAATTCCTTATGTATTGAAATGGATAACCGTTACGAGTTGCTTAAAAACGCGTTGTGTCGAAACATTGCAGAATACAATACGAAGTTTAAATCGCGTAAGCTGAATCCTAACGACGGACATCAATTTTTGCCCTATATTGTTTTAGTAGTAGACGAATTTGCCGACTTAATTATGACGGCAGGTAAAGAGGTAGAAACCCCCATAGCGCGTTTGGCACAACTAGCTCGTGCCATTGGCATACATTTAATTATAGCAACGCAGAGACCTTCGGTTAACGTTATAACAGGTATAATTAAAGCCAACTTCCCTGCCCGTATTGCGTTTAGGGTAACTTCTAAAATAGATTCCAGAACAATTTTAGATGGTTCTGGTGCAGACCAGCTTATTGGTCGTGGTGATATGCTTTACACACAGGGTAACGACATAATTCGTGTACAATGTGCCTTTGTAGACACACCAGAAGTTGAAAAAATAACCGAATTTATTGGTGCGCAAAAGGCATATCCAGATGCTTATATGCTGCCAGAATACGTTGGCGAAGAAAGTGGCACAAGTCTTGATGTAGACATATCAGATCGTGACAAACTCTTTAAAGACGCTGCTATTGTTATTGTAACTGCGCAGCAAGGTTCTGCTTCTCTATTGCAACGAAAATTAAAATTAGGTTATAATAGAGCTGGCAGATTGATAGACCAGCTAGAAGCTGCTGGCATTGTTGGCCCTTTCGAAGGTAGTAAGGCAAGACAAGTGCTTGTTCCCGATTTGATAAGTTTAGATGAATTATTAGAAAACGAAACGAATTAAAGTAATGCACACTCAGCCCACAAATTATCATAATACAACAACTAATACCATACGTATGAAATACATAACAACTTTACTATTTTTTGTGCTTTCCATTACCTTTACAAATGCTCAAAATAAAGGCAAAGCACTGCTAACTCAAGTGTCTGAAAAGGTTAAAAACTACGATAATATTGCTATAGATTTTAAATACGTTTTAGAGAATACCGCGGAAAATATTAAGCAAGAAACCCGTGGTGATGTTATTTTAGCCAAAGAAAAATACAAACTTAATATATTAGGTTTAACCCGTTTATACGATGGTAAAACACTATATACTATTAGCCCAGAAGACGAAGAAGTAACTATTTCTTCTCATACTGAAGATGATGCTGAAGCGATAACACCTAGCAAAATGCTTTCGTTTTATGAAGATGGCTACACGTATGCTTTAGACATTGTACAAAATATAAAAGGACGAAAAATTCAATATGTAAAGCTTACGCCTATAGATTCTAACTCCGAAATAGAAACAATTTTATTAGGTATCGATGCTTCTACAAAACATATTTACAATTTGATTCAAATGGGAAAAAACGGAACAAAAACCACATTAACCGTTAATTCTTTTAAAACAAATGCGCCTTTATCAAAAACCTTATTTACCTTTGATGCTAATAAATACAAAGATTATTACATTAATAAATTAGATTAGGCTCCTTTTGTCTTTTGAAAATACTTGACCGCTACATACTTATCACATATTTAAAAACATTTTTAAGTGTTTTTTCCATATTGCTTTTCATTTTTATACTGCAAATGATATGGCTGTACATAAAGGAATTAGCAGGTAAAGATTTAGATTTAGATACCGTTATTAAGTTTATTACCTATGGGCTACCTAAGCTAATACCCCTTGTTTTACCCTTAACTATACTATTAACTTCAATAATGGTATTTGGTAGTTTTGCAGAAAACTACGAGTTTGCTGCTATGAAGTCTACAGGTATTTCCCTGCAAAGGGCCATGGCTGGTCTAAGTGTTTTTATTGTAGCACTTGCTTTTGTAACCTTTTGGTTTTCTAATAATGTTATTCCATGGGGTGAGTTTAATTTTTACAACTTAAGGAAAAACCTAGCCAAAGTAAAGCCTTCTATGGCCATAGCCAAAGGGCAGTTTAATGAAATTGATTCTACCCCCTACAATATAAAAGTTGAGGACAAATCCGGAGATAAAGGCCAGTATTTACACAACGTAATTATACATAAAAAAGGCGGTAACGAAGGTAAAAAAAATGTAACCACGATTATGGCTAAACGTGGTGAGCTAGTATCTAGCGAAACATCAGATATTTTAAAGTTAGTATTGTTTGATGGTAACTTCTATGAAGATGTCCACAAAGGCGGTATCGCTAACCAGGCCGAAAGAAAGAAGCATCCTTTTGCAAAAAGTACTTTTAAAAGTTACACTATGAATATTGATTTGTCCAACCTTAATAAGGTAGACATTGATGATAAATCCTATTCCAGCAAATCCAGTATGCTTAATATTAGTGAATTAGATTATACTATCGATTCGCTAACGGTGCAGTATGATACCATAACAAATAAATTCAGTAAGTTGTTACTAAGACGCAGTGGCACTATAAAGGAGGCAGAACGCGGTAAAACCCCCAATCCGTTAAAAAAAGAAGCGCTTAAAAAGCCGAGTAGCAAATTAAAAGTAGACGAAAGTGCAAAAGACAGTCTTATTACTAAAATAGAATCTAAAGACAGTCTTACTACTAAGATAAAAGACACTACTACCGCCATTGTTACGCCTTATAGAGATGATATTCTGGAGCTTTTTGATGATGAAAAAAAGCAGCAAATTATTAATAATACCTATAACGCTGTTAATGGTATAGATCAATTAATTACCAATAAAACTAGCCGTTTAGAAATACGGAGAAAACTTTACAGCAGGCACGTTATTAAATTCCATGAAAAGTTGGCATTACCGTTTGCCTGTATTATCTTATTTTTTGTTGGCGCACCTCTTGGTGCACTTATTAGAAAAGGTGGACTTGGCTTACCTATGGTTATTGCCATACTGTTATTTTTAACCTATCATTTTATTGGTATTTTTGCCTTAAACAGTGCTAAAAACGGTGGTTTCGATCCTATACTAGCCAGTTGGTTTTCTACGCTAATTATGTTTCCGTTAAGCGTATTTTTAACGAGACGCGCTACGGCAGATCGTGGTATTTTCGATTTTGATGGTATTATTATACCCATTAAACGTTTTTTAAGAATTAAGGATAAAGAAAAGGAAAACTTTAAATACCTTAACTCTTTTACAAACGATAAGCTTGTTGCTATTGTTAACAGTAACGACACTTTAGATTACAGTGAAGCTGCTCGTTATGAAGCTCTAAAACTGTTAAATACCAGAGGTTCCAGCACAAAAGAGCTTAGAACGCAAGGCAAAATTGCTATTGCCAATGGTTTCGAAACCTCACAGGATCATCATAAAAATTATAAAGATTATACCATTTTTACTTATGTGCTTTATACAGTTGCGGTGGCCTTTTTAGTATTCTATTTTATACTTGCCAACAACAAATTACCGCTATTTGCTAAAGCTTTTATACAGTTAAGTGGAGTGGCCTTTATACTCTACAGCATTTATTTTGCGAAAACCTTTAGTGCTGTAAAGCAATTTTACAAAAACCTAACGCCTAAATTAAAGCCACTACCTGTTTTTTTAGTTATTGTGGCTTTTCCGCTATACTTTATTTTACACTTCGTTTTTAGAAAAAAACTAAAAAAAGACTTAAAACAAAATTGTTTAGATAGTCTAAAATAACCAATATCTTTGCAAAAAGACAGCAGCAAAACCAATGAGCAAATCCAGAAAATTAGATGCCATACACGATGCTATAGAAGACATTCGTAATGGTAAAGTTATTATTGTTGTAGACGATCAAAATCGTGAAAACGAAGGCGATTTTCTGGCCGCAGCCGAAAAAGTAACTCCAGAGATGATTAATTTCATGGCCACCCACGGTCGTGGTCTTATTTGTGCGCCCTTAACGGAAAACCGCTGTAAGACGCTAGACTTAAATATGATGGTACGTAACAATACCGACCCTATGGAAACGGCTTTTACAGTATCTGTAGACCTGCGAGGCCATGGTGTTACTACAGGTATCTCTGCTGCAGACCGTTCTAAAACTATAAATGCCTTAATAGATGCCGATACCAAACCTCAAGACTTGGCAAGACCAGGACATATTTTTCCTTTGGTGGCTAAAGAAGGTGGGGTTTTAAGACGTACAGGGCATACCGAAGCGGCCATAGACTTTGCTAGGCTTGCAGGCTTGGCACCTGCTGGTGTTATTGTAGAAATTATGAATGCAGATGGATCGATGGCACGCTTACCTCAACTTTTGGAGGTGGCCGATAAATTCGATTTAAAAATTGTTTCTATAGAAGATTTAGTGGCTTACAGAATGCAACACGACTCTCTTATACAAAAACGTGAGGATTTTGAAATCCATACACGTTTTGGAAATTTTAGATTGCGCGCCTACAAGCAAACCACCAACAATCAAATACATATTGCTTTAACAAAGGGGCAATGGAAAAATGATGAACCTGTGCTTACCCGCATTAACTCTACTTTAATTCATACAGATATTTTAGGCATGTTAACTAACGATAGCGATGCGCAGTTAGATGCCATGTTCGATACTGTTAATGCTAACGGTAAGGGCGCTATCATTTTTATAAACCAAGAGGTTAAGGCTACCAATATTTTAAGCAGACTTTCGTTTTTAAAGGACAACCAAAAACCTCATGAGGTTTTAAAAGCTCCTAAAATTAACATGGATAACAGAGATTTTGGTATTGGAGCTCAAATTCTGCACGATTTAGACATACATAAACTGCGTTTAGTTTCTAACAGCGAAAAAACCAAGCGTGTGGGTATGATTGGTTATGGTTTGGAAATTGTGGAATACGTTAATTATTAGGGCGCTTTGTATTTAAGCAATTTTGACTTTTAGGGGTGGTACTCGCATTTATAGTACTAATTTCTAATTGGCTTTTTTTAGATTTTAGTATGGATTTTTAAACATTAGCGCTTTCCCTCCTATTGCCTAATGGTTTTTCTTCTTTGTAAAAAGGACTGTATTGCGCTTAATTGATTGTACACGCTTAGCGCATAGGGTGCTAAATTCAGTTTTATACCAATTTAAATATTAAATGTCGTATTAAAACTATTCAAATAGTGTTTATTACTCACAATAGATTTTACAG
>CANLCJ010000046.1 GCA_947489085.1 uncultured Flavobacteriaceae bacterium | reverse complement strand
TGGTTATAAAGTTTTTTTCCCATAATACAAATCTAATTCAATCACATAAATTCGTACCAATAAAACTAGACATTCCACTACAACAAAAATATAAATCAAGATAAAACAAAAAAATCGCTTCAAACATCTCGTTTAAAGCGATTTAATTAAAATTGTGACCGCGAAGGGACAGAATTCGAACTTTTTGAAGAACGATATCTTCCAAATACTCTCAAAATCTCATGCTATTTTAAGCTTATAGTAGCATATCAAAAGCCCTATTAATATCCCGAATTAAAGTAGATATTGAAAAACAAATTTTAATGTGATGGTTATTTACAAAATCTTCAATTATTAATATTACCTTCAAAAGGAGCAGATTCGTTACGAATTACAACAATTTTTTTCCCTATCATCTTTGGTTCTAAAAAAGTATTCTATTTTTCAAATCAAGACCCAACCACAATCAATTTAAAAACAATTAACTACGCTTCTAAATAGTAAATATTCGACCAGTGTAACTTATGTTACCAACGCTAATTGTAAAATCTTCTATTTTTACTGTAAATTACTATTGTTGATGTTTAAAAAAACAAAATACACCCCTTTTTCTTATAGTATAGTAGAGACTTTATTTGTAGCTGTAGTTATTTTAAATTATATTTTGGAGAAACCATCACTCCATACCTCAAATGGTATGGTAGCATTCGTGATTGTTCTTGTTTTAGTATTACCAATAATCTACACATTATCCCAAATAATCTGGACACCTATGTTTATACCATATAAAAAGGAGGCTATTAACACATACAAATTACACCTACAGGATGGTTCAAGAACTAAAGAATAGTTATGGGCATCTTTTTGAAGATGCACTAATTAATGACATTATACAAGTTGGCACTTACAAAGAGGTCTCTGCTGGGGACAAAATGATAGAAATAGGCGCTTATATTAAAGGCATGCCTCTACTCGTTTCTGGTGCTATCAAAATACTTCGAGAAGATAAAAATGGAGACGAGTTGCTCTTATATTACTTAGAAAAAGGAGACACCTGTTCTATGACAATGTCCTGTTGTATGGGCCAAACCAAAAGTGAAATTAGAGCTATAGCCGAAACAGATACCAAACTCATTATGGTTCCAATACAAAAAATGGAATTATGGACATCCAAATACAAGTCTTGGAGAAATTTTGTTTTCGAAAGTTACCACAACAGATTAAATGAAATGCTTCATACTATGGATAGCATAGCCTTTGATAATATGGATGAACGGCTTCTTAGTTATTTAAAAGAAAAAGTTCGTATTAACAAGGATAAAACCATTCGGAATACACATCAAGAAATAGCATACGAGTTACATAGTTCTAGGGTGGTCATTTCTAGATTGCTTAAAAAACTAGAAAATATGGGGCGCATTAAACTTCATAGAAATTACATTGAAATCCTAAATTTATAATATTAGGGTATGTAACGTTTATTTAAATAGAAGCATACAAGTCTCTTATTCATTTATGTTAAAAAAGTACTTTCCAATATTTTCTTGGCTTGAAGATTACAAAAAAACTTATATCTCTGGAGACGTTTCGGCAGGCATTACTGTAGGCATTATGCTCATACCTCAAGGGATGGCATATGCTATGATAGCGGGATTACCTCCCGTTTTTGGGTTATACGCTGCATTAATACCTCAAGTGGTATATGCTATTATGGGAACTTCGAGGCAATTAGCCGTAGGCCCCGTTGCAATGGATTCTTTACTTGTAGCTTCTGGATTGGGGGCACTTTCCTTATCTAGTATTGAAGAATATAGCGCTATGGCTATTTTTTTAGCATTATTAATGGGAAGTTTTCAATTTTTTCTGGGTTTATTTAGAATGGGATTCCTAGTCAATTTTTTATCTAAACCTGTAATAAGCGGATTTACTTCCGCAGCAGCAATTAGTATTGGTTTAAGTCAACTTAAACATGTATTGGGTGTTGCTATTAAAAACAGTCATCAAATTCACGTTTTTTTGCAAAATGTTCTCCAATCTATCAATCAAGTTAATTGGTATACCATTGCAATAAGTATTACTACAATAGTAGTAATTAAAGGAATAAAAAAAATAAACAAACAAATTCCGGCAGCTTTGATCGCCGTTGTTTTGGGTATTTTATTAATCCAGCTTACTAAATTAAACACTTTTGGAGTAAAGATAGTTGGAGCAGTTCCTGAAGGTCTGCCTGATTTTGCAATTCCATCAATAGACTATTCCCAAATAACGAAACTAATTCCCATGGCATTAACCCTAGCACTTATTGCCTTTATGGAAGCTATTTCTATAGCTAAAGCTGTAGAAGAAAAACACAATGATTATGAAGTTGATGCTAATCAAGAACTCATCGCATTGGGAATGTCTAATATGGTAGGTGCTTTATTTCAATCCTACCCAACCACAGGAGGTTTTTCAAGAACAGCCGTAAACGACCAAGCAGGTGCTAAAACGGGTGTTTCATCTCTTATTAGTGCTGTTATAGTTGGGGTTGTATTATTATTTTTAACACCATTATTTTACTATTTACCTAATGCAGTCCTTGGCGCCATTATTATGGTTGCTGTTTTGGGATTGATTGATTTTAACTACCCGCTTCAATTATTTAGAAACAGAAAAGATGAGTTTTTTTTACTCGTAGCTACTTTTTTAATAACCCTTTTTATAGGAATTAAAGAAGGGATTCTATTAGGCGTTTTAATGTCTTTGTTAGTATTAGTTTACAGAACGGCACTACCCCATATAGCAATATTAGGCAGAATAAAAGACACTCATTACTTCAAAAACACAGAACGATTTTCTACGCATACCGAAGTTGATGACAGCATCTTAATTATCCGTTTTGATGCACAATTATTTTTTGCAAATAAAGATTTTTTCAAAAAAGAACTCTACAAAAATATCTTACAAAAAGGGGCTGCCTTAAAAACGATAATCCTCAATGCGGAATCTATTAACCATATTGATAGTAGTGCTGTATATATGCTCAAACAAGTATTGGCAGATTTAGAAAATAAAGGAATTCAATTGCTGTTTTCTGGAGCAATAGGTCCCGTGCGGGATATTTTATTCAATAGTGATCTAACAAACAGTATTAAAAAAGAGCACCTTTTTGTGACGACAAAAGAAGCTTACGACTATAGCCTTAAACCAACGAATAAAACAAAAGAACAAGAGATAATCACATTACAAAACAAAAACTTCAACTCGTTAAAAAACTAAAGAGGTCAATTAATTATTTTAAACATCTAATATGGATCCTTTTATTACATCCAGACTATATGTAACATAAGTTACTGTAAATATTACTATATCTCTATAATTTCACATTGAACTTATTTTGACTTTTTCTATTTCCTAAAAAATGGCTAAAATTCACCCATATTTCGTTACTTTTTTGTCCGTAGCGCTGCTATGAGCTTCAAAAAGTGCCTCATCTGGTTAAATTTCAACTCATTTTCGGTTAAAAACAAAACGTCAAGATGAGTTCATTAATTAAAAAACAAATACGATGACTATTGAACAAATTTATACGGGGTGCCTAGCACAAGGTGCTTATTACATCGAAAGTAATGGTGAGGCTGCGATTATCGATCCGCTAAGAGAGGTAACCCCTTATTTGAATAGGGCTAAACTCGACAATGCAAAAATTAAATATATTTTTGAAACACACTTCCATGCCGATTTTGTAAGTGGGCATGTAACACTCGCTAAGCAAACGGGGGCTCCTATTATTTTTGGACCTAACGCCAGTCCTACATTCGATGCTATAATTGCAACAGATAGACAGGAGTTTAAATTAGGCAATGTAACCATTGTAGCATTACATACCCCCGGCCATACCATGGAAAGCACTACGTATTTATTAAGAGATGAAAATGGTAAGGACCACGCTATTTTTAGTGGGGACACTCTTTTTTTAGGAGATGTGGGGCGGCCAGATTTAGCTCAAAAAATGGGTGTTTTAACCGAGAAAGACTTAGCGGGGTTCTTATATGATAGCTTGCGTGAAAAGATAATCCCTCTTGCTGATGACGTAACAGTATATCCAGGGCATGGTGCAGGTTCGGCCTGCGGAAAGAATATGATGAAAGAAACTGTGGATACCTTAGGGAACCAAAAGCAAATGAATTATGCGCTGCGTGCAACTATGACTAAAGAAGAATTTATTGCTGAAGTGATAGATGGTTTATTGCCTCCTCCTCAATACTTCCCTGCTAATGTTAAATTGAATAAGGAAGGGTACGATGATATTGAGGTGGTACTTAGCAGAGGAACACAAGAGTTTTTACCCAATACGTTCGAAGCTGCTGCAAACGCAACTGGAGCAGTTATTTTAGATGTTAGACATCAAGACGATTTTGCTAACGGACATATTCCAAGGTCTATATTTATAGGTTTGGATGGTGCTTTTGCACCTTGGGTTGGTGCGCTAATTGCAGATGTGAAACAACCACTTCTTTTAGTTACAGATGCGGGACGTGAAGAAGAAGCTGTAACTAGACTTTCTAGAGTTGGTTTCGATAACACTTTAGGCTACTTAAAAGGCGGATTTGAAGCTTGGAAAAAAGCTTCAAAAGAATATGATGTGGTGTGTTCAATTACGGCAGAACGATTCAAAAAAGTTCTTAAAGAAAAACAACAGCCTGTATTTGACGTTCGTAAAGAGCGTGAGTATCTTTCTGAGCACGTATTAGATGCTAATAGTACACCATTAGATGCCTTAAATAATCATCTTTCTGAATTTCCTAAAAACAAACCTTTCTATATACATTGTGCTGGAGGTTATAGAAGTATGATTGCGGCCTCTATTTTAAAGAGTCGTGGCATTCACAACTTAATAGATGTAAAAGGTGGTTTTAAAGCTATACAAGAGGCAGGTATTTCTATTTCAGAATTTGTTTGCCCTTCAACACTCTAAGGATAAAATATGATGAGAAGATTAAATCAAAAAAACGATGTTTGTCTCAACTATGGTTCAGCCCTCTTTTGTTCTATTGCCGCATTATTAAAAGGCCTTCACATTATTCCATACTATAGATGTTTCACCCATTTTATTAGTTCTAAAGTAGAAAGAGAATTAGTTATAATCCTAACTATAAAAAATCAACTCATTTGATAGCAGCAGCATTAGACAACTATTTTCCAAAATTAGCAAAAATACCAGAACTCAAAGACGAATTAATTGCGATAAGTCGCGTAAACACCTTTGAAGTTGGCACTGTTATTTTAAAACAAGGTGACTATGTAAAAGCTATTCCGCTAATGGTTTCAGGTTTAGCCAAAGTCTTTAAAGAAGAACCAGAAAATGGTAATGAGGTATTACTTTATTATATAAAACCTGGTGAGAGTTGTGTAATGTCAATGACAACACTACTTCATAATACTACAAGTCAAGTAAAGGCAATTGTAGAAGAAACGGCAGAAGTAGTGCTAATTCCTGCAGACAAAGCTATGCGTATTGCAAAAAAACACCCCAAGTGGAATGAGTTCATCTATGACTTGTTCAACTTAAAGTTTGAAGAACTGCTCAAGGTTATCGAAATTTTAACCTTTTCAAATAAAGACACCCGATTACTTGAATATATAAAGAAAGAAGCCCAACTAAAAAGAACTGATACATTAGCAACGACTCACCAACATATCGCAGATGATTTAGGGTCTTCTCGAGAGGTCATTTCAAGATTACTAAAAAAGTTAGAAACTGAAGGCGTAGTAAAGTTAGCTCAAGGAAGCATTACACTACTTTAGTCATTTTTGCGCTCTTTAAAACCCTAAGTGTTTGAATCTATTAAGCCTATCAAAAACTCATTACTGCTGCAACAACACTTAACACATTACCTAACAATTTATTATATTTATTATTAATAATTATCGCCTTCATTAAAATTACGCATCATAAAAAAATAATTTACTAAAAAGCAAGGTCATATATTCTTAGTGTTCTGTTTTGAGTGAAAACAACGATGTTAAACCTCTATGTTATTGAAGGCTATAGCACAGGTTACAGCTTGCTTAATACTAAAGTTGTCATTGCTCTTTTATCTTCAACATTAGTCGTTTTTATAGGTTCTATAAATTCAACCTTATTATCCTGAGCTATCTTTTTAATATGGTTTCTTGTTAAATAAAAGGTGCCCATTCTGTTCGTCTTGTTTTCTTTTAAATAAGGGGTGTTTCCATCTAAACCAATATTTGAAGCCATTCGTATTAAGAGAGTCCCATTGGGTTTTAATACTCGTATTAATTCTGAAAACATCTTAAAAAAGTGTTTTTCACTCTCGGCAAAATGCAATACCGCAGAACAAAGAATATGATGAAACTCATTTTCACCATAAGGCAAATCATTTAAGTTTGCCACTTGAAAATTTGATGCCGCATTTGGATAATTTAATTTAGCATTTTCTAAGCGTTCTTTATCTGTATCTACACCGTATACAGAATAGTTATTGGCGTAAAACCATTTTAGATTTCTTCCCTCTGCACATCCCGCATCTAAGATCGAATTTTCTGGTGCATATCTATTTTTTAAGATTTGGTCTATAACATAAATATCTACTTGCCCTAGAACGGCTTGTGTTTCTTTAAGGTTCATTTTATTTATTTTGACTTGTAACATCGGTCACAAGAATTAGGTCTATAATATCCTATTTTTGGATTAACTTAAAAAAGAAAAATGAAAAAAGGTTTAAAGCTCCTATTGGTCTGTATAATTTGTGCAGGATTCTTTACTGGACTTTACCTCCTAATAAAATAATCTAAACAATAAAATTATGAAAAAGAATATGGGCAGAACAGACCGTATAATTAGAATTATAGTTGCAGTAGTTATAACAATGTTATATTGGCAAGGTAGTATTGAAGGCACACTTGCATACGTATTGTTTGCTGTTGCGGGAATTTTTCTCTTAACAAGTCTTATAAGCTTTTGTCCTTTATATTCTATCGTAGGATTACATACGTGTAAAATAAAAAATAATTAAAACCAGATAAAAGAGCCCTGTACTAAAATAACGACACAAACCCTGAACAAACTCAGAATATTCTAAAAATTTCAAATGAAGTACAGCTCTATTTTTATTTTACAACTAACTTGAACCAATGTAACATTAGTTACTGACTACATCTGATTTTTCACAGTTCTTTGTCAAAAAACAGATAAGATGAATTGGATTTATACCCCGTGGCCTTGGTATGTATCTGGCCCAATGATAGCTTTTATAATGTTCTTACTCCTAATGGTAGGTAAGAATTTTGGAATGTCTGCAAATTTGCGCACAATGTGTACTATTTGTGGAGCCGATAAGAAAGTTGACTTTTTCAAATTCGATTGGAAATCACAAAAGTGGAATTTAATAGTTGTTCTTGGAGCAGTAATAGGAGGATATATTGGCTCTCATTTTCTAATAACAGATATGGCTGTAGCTATCACTCCTGCTACCGTCAATGATTTGAATGAACTTGGTTTTAACAGCGCGGGCGCATCCTATTTGCCAACAGAACTATTTGAAACGAATTCCTTGCTAAGCTTAAAAACAATTTTAATTTTAGCCATAGGTGGTGTTTTGGTTGGTTTTGGAACGCGTTATGCAGGAGGCTGTACCTCTGGGCACGCAATATCGGGATTAAGCGACTTACAATTACCCTCTTTAATTGCTGTTATAGGCTTTTTTATTGGAGGTTTGGTAATGATTCACTTTATTTTCCCTTTAATATTTTAAAAGATGAGATCACTTATATATTTATTTATCGGGATCCTTTTTGGAATCACCATGTTTAAATCGGAAGCAGCCTCTTGGTTTCGCATTTATGAAATGTTTAAATTTGAATCCTTTCATATGTATGGGATTATAGGTTCTGCGTTAGTTATTGGTATCATTATAACGCAAAGCATTAAAAAATTCAATATCAAGTCTTTCTACGGAGAAAAAATAAAATTTAATCCCAAAGCTAAAAGTTTTAGCCGTTATATGTTTGGCGGAATTATTTTTGGGTTAGGTTGGGCATTAGTAGGCGCCTGCCCTGGACCAATGTTTACTCTAATAGGAGTTGGTTACCTGCCTATTTTAATTGTAATAGCAGGCTCTATAGTTGGAACTTTATTGTATGGGCTATTGAAAGATAAATTGCCACATTAACAGGTAGAAATTACTACCCCACACTAAACATGACAATTACAACACAAATCAAGGTAAAACAAAAAAACCGCTTCAAACATCTCGCTTAAAGCGATTTAATTAAAATTGTGACCGCGAAGGGACAGCCTTCGAACTTTTTGAAGCATGATATCTTCCAAATACTCTCAAAATCTCATGCTGTTTTAAGCTTGTAAGTACGCTTTAAAGATCTTTTTTATTTAAGTGAATAAACAACACCGCATATAGCGTTGGCCTATCGGTACGCCATATGCTTCTTAGTTGTATGCAGTGATTTTATTCAATTGTGTCTTTTACGTAAATCATTTTCTCAAAATAAACTTTTGCAGTCATACTGTCAATTTCTTTATCCTTAAACGGACCATAAGAGTATTCTTCCATATATCCTCTTAAAAGTTTTTTTCCTGGGTTTTTAAACCAAGCTCCAAAGATTGCAACGTGTCCATATCTTTCATGGTCAATATTAGTAAACCATTTTTGATTAATAGTATTAGTCTTTAAGTTTTCAAAATGGTCTGTTCTAATGAGGCTGTCATTTGGAAAAGGTAAATTGAAATTTTCACTTTCGCTGTGTAAAAAGACTCTGATTTGAGAATCATAATCTCTTATTCGACGAGAATTACAATATACAACTCCACGAATCGGTTCGTTTAAGTAGATAGTATCTTTGTTAAAATCGAAAACATTGTAGTCGGTTGCACGTGTTCCTAAAGTATCATTTACAAATTCTTTTTGTTTAAAAATTGAATCTTGGTCTCTCCAAGCAAGTGTATCTCCTTTTTTATTAAGAAACCAAGCTCTGTTTATTTTTGAATGTCCTTCTATCACAAACCATTCTCTAATTTCCCTTAACTTTCCATCATTGGAATATAAGCTCCAAATTCCGAATGGTTTTCCGTTTTTTTGGATTTTACCTTTTTTAAAAATTTGTCCGTTTCTGTAGAAGTAAAAAAGACTATCAGAGTTTTCGAGTATAACTCTTTTTTTGAAAGTCAAATTATTATTGTCAGGATAGAATTCAAGTTTTTCATTCAGTTTATTATCCAATTGATTTTCTTTACAAGCCGTAAAGATTAATGAGAGAATTAATATGACAAGTAAGTTTTTCATCATTGCGTACAACGGCAGTCTGTCTCAAAACCCGCCATATTTATTTTAAATATAGTAGATTTTAATTGATTCTTTAGTAATTAAGCCTCTAGTATCAAATTTAAGCCTTCTAATACATATATTAGATAAGGAAATAAAGCTAGAAAAGCCCTTAGAGTGCCTTATTTAAACCTTTTTTTAGGAAATTATGGACTTGTGCAACGGTTACCCTTGTTGTAGCCAGTTTATATTTCGTCAATTAATTCTTTCACATCTTCAATAACATCGGAGTTCGAATTTTTATGATTCAATACGTCAAGAAGTATGTCAGATACTTTTATGTCATTTATTTTTCTAATTCCAGTATTAGTAATTCTCTGAATCATATTTATAGTCATTTCTGTTGGATGTCTTTCAATAGATTTCAGAAGTTCTAATTCATAATTTTTTGTACTCTCAATGGAATGAAGAATTGTCCAAAAAACACCTGAACCATCTTCATCAGGAAATCTCTCAAATACTTTAAACAAGTTTTCAATTCCTCTTTCAATCTGGTTAGTTTCTTGAAGTTCGATTAGCAATTCATCCAATTTTAGCCATACTCCATCTTCAGGACTAAAATTATCTATCTTATTCAATATTTGGGTCAATTTTTTCACTGAGTTCTATTTGAGGAATTGGCTACAACATAGATATATGTGCAATTGCACATATATCTCATGTATGTGTTTCACAAATCTAAAGGATTTTTTACAGATTCAAAACTACTAATAGCTACGCGTGTGTATATTTCTGTAGTTTTCGAGCTATTATGTCTATGTCCTAATAAAATTTGTATCTGTCTCAAATTGGTGCCATTTTCCTGTAAAATACTAAGAGGTGGCTAAAACAGTTCAAACCACTACCCCACTCATAACATGCCCACTACAACAAAAAACACAAATCAAGGTAAAACAAAAATAAAGCTATGAGAGACTATTAATCACGAATAGGATTCGCTGCGCGCATCCCTCAAAGCTCCGCTTTGAACAAACAAAACGTCCAAAAGACATTTTGAGTAAACTCAATGCTTTTGGACGTTTATTTGTATTCGTGACCTCAACTCCGCGGGACAGAGTTCGAACTTTTTGAAGCATGATATTTCTCTAATCCTATCAAAATCTCATGCTGTTTTAAGCTTATAAGTACGCTTTAAAAATCGTTTTTTATTTAAATGGATAAAGACAACACCGCATATAGCGTTGGCCTATCTGTACGCCATATGCTTCTTAGTTAGCATTAGTTTAATTCCATCCAGGACCTAATTTTTCAAAATCTTTCTCGGCTAAAACATTCCAATCAGAATGTTCCAATGGATTGTCATTTCTTTTAACTAATTCAGACCTTTTTACAAGCTCATTTAGACGTTCAGGGTTCAGGTATGAATATTTTTCTTTTTCTAATTTTAATTTTTCATATCCAATTTTTAGAGCCTTCCAAAATAAACTTTGATTAGTTTCAGTCAGGCTTCTCATATCAAGTTCCTTTCCGATGAACATTTTATTTGTTTCAGGATTTACAAATCCAGTTCCCCATTGATTTTTATCATTATGGACATATTCTTCTGGAACAATTGTAGATAACCAATCCGCTAAATCTTTTCCGTTTTCAAATTCACGTAATTCTTTGATAGCGATCCTAATTATTTCGTCATATCCAGTCCACCTTGTTAAAAAACAACTTCTATCTTTTAATATGAAAAATCCATTTGCCATTTCCTTTAATTAATACCAGCTTTAAATATAACACAATAAATTTTGTATCAAAAAAAAGTAAAATCATTCTAGAAACAGTTCCAGGGTTTCGAGTATCAGTAGACTAACTCGCTTTGAGTTTTAGTATTAATGGTAAATCAGAAAGCATCTCTTCAACTATTTTAAAGTACCGTAGAACCTGTTTTTGGAACGCTTACTCAGTTTATGGGCTTACGAAAAATGAATACTATAGGGATGAGACAGGCCAATAAAGACATGCTGCTCTCTGCTATAGCTTATAACCTTAAAAAACACCTAAAATTCACTCAAAATAGGGTGAAAAGTGATGCAGGACAACTGTTTTTGTATGTGTTCTACAAAAGGAGAATTTTAAGCCTCTAGTATCAAATTTAAGTCTTCTAAAATCTATATTTTAGATAAGGACATAAAGCTAGAAATGCTCTTAGAGTGCCTTATTTAAACCATTTTTTAGAAAATTATGGACTTGTGCAACGGTTACCATTATTATGCTTATTTTTCAATCAAAGTATTCTCTGAAACTTCCATTATAATTACTATCTAAATTTTCTTTACTGTCGACCTCGATTTTTATTCGAAATTTACTTATACAGTCATAGTTTTTCATTGACCAAAAGTAATTATTGACATCGTTCCCGATTTCATTTATAACTTTTTTCATCCTATTTGCGTCGTCTTGGTACCAGAGAAAGAATATAAATGTGTTGTTTATTCGCTGTAAACTCCAAATTGGTAAGTATTTCTCCGATATAAAGTCAATCAATTTTTTTTCTAATTTTAATAAAATAATGTCTTCCAAGGATGTGTAGTCAGTTGAACAGGAATCATCATTGTAACAATCTTTATATATTGCTCTTAGAGTGTTTTCATAGTTGTTATTCGACCTAAATGGTTGGCAATCGCTGTGCTTTTCAGTTATGATTTTTATTAATACATCTTTATGAATCGGTCTATTTATTTTCACGGCTTCTAAAATTTTCGTATTGAATTTTAGTTCAGTCTTACGGATAAATTCATAAAGCTCATGATTAGGTGAAATACCATTCTCTTTATTGCTTAACGCTTTGTCAATATATTTTAGGTTGGTCATATTCTATTAAGCATAACGTTTGGGCATCGAGTAGGCAAAGGGAGTTTCACCCTAAGCCTCTCACAGAACCGTGCTTGAAAGTCTCCCCTCACACGGCTCTTGTTGTACAAATCTAAGCGATAACATTTATTTGCGCAAAGTTCCAATGGTAAAACAATGTAGGATATTGTTTCCTTACAGATGCTAACCATTTGTAACCTTTCCTTATACTGGTTTTATAACGCTTATACCTTTTTCTTGCCCACCACACCAATCGCCTGCTTAGTAATCTAAATACTTTGGTAAGCTCATACATTTTAAATTTACCATAGTAATTTATCCATCCTCTTATAAGAGGGTTAAGATATTGGGCTACTCCTACGATACTCTTAAATGTAAGTTTGTTTACATTAAGAGCTTCCAGTTTGTCTGCGATGCGTTTTCTTGAACTAATACTTATAGCACAATCGTAGCCTATAAATAGCCTTCCTGTTTTCTTAGAACAGGAAGTTCTTGGCTGAAAAGAATACCCTAGAAAATCAAATTTAACTATAGGATGGTTTCCTTTTCTTTTGTAATCTCGGCAGTAGACTATTTTTGTCTTTTGTGGATGTAATTCCAAGCCTACCGATCTCATTCTCTCATCTACTAATTGCAGTATTTGTTCTGCTTGAGCTTGTGTGGTACAATGTAGTATCACATCGTCGGCATATCGTGTGAACTCTACTGTTTTATCTGTTTGCTCCATCCATTTATCTAAGGCATAATGCAAGAATAAATTTGCCAATAATGGACTAATTACTCCGCCTTGTGGCGTGCCTTTGCCTTGCTTTTGGATGTGCTTCCCAGATGGTGTAATAACAGAGGCTTCTAACCATCTCTTGATATAGAATTTCACCCAGTTTTCAGGCACGTGTTTCTCCAAGGCTAACATCAGTTTGCTGTGGTCTATATTATCAAAGAACCCTTTGATGTCCATATCTATTACCCAATCGTATCTCCAACAGTTATTCCGTACTTTTGATAATGCTTGATGGGCATTTCGATTGGGACGGTAACCATAAGAATTTGGACTGAATATAGCCTCTAATCTTGGCTCAATGTACATCTTAACCACCATTTGTCCCACTCTATCGCTAATGGTAGGGATTCCTAATTTTCGGATTGATCCGTCTTTCTTAGGAATTTCTACCTCTTTTACTGGGGGTGGAAAATAACTCCCTGATGCTAGCCTGTTCCAAAGTTTATACAGGTGGCTGCTACGGTTTGCATCAAACTCCTGCATGCTAATAGCATCTATTCCTGCACTACCTTTATTGGATCGCACTTGCCAATAAGCCGCCCAAACCATTTGGCGGCTTATTGGTATTGATTTTGTCTCATTCCATAAATTCATCCTCACTTTGTAAGTTGATTTGTAAAATGTAACGCTACAACTTAACCCCTTCGCTCCATTTCCATTACAGAAACTTCTAAACTACTACGGGTTAATCTGCCACTACATACAGCATCGGTATTCTGCCTCTAGGGTACGGCCTATTGTGCATTTCCCTTGTCATTTGTATGCAGCTTCCCAAGTTCCGTAATTAAGCCTAAATAAAGGTCTTGCCATCTGAATGACGCCAGCCTTACAGAAAGTAAATAGGTAACTTCTGTAATTAATGTCTTGTCTAAGCAAAACATCACTTTTAACTCCGTATTTGCCACACACCAACTGGCTCGTATGCTAAAAATGTCTACTAGACATTTTCTTAACGCTCCGCCCTGTAGCTTTTGACTGGAGGTTCCTACTTCTCGACACCTCATAAATGGTTCACTTGCGTTCAACTCCTTTATTCATACCTGCTAATCTCGCGGATTAGATTCTCCTAAACGCTCAGTACCATGACTCTTAATCAAAGCACCTTTAGGTGGTTTAGAGCCATCGCCTATACAACGACTCTGATGGACCTACCATCATCTTAATTACAGCATTCAATCCCCTTTTTTTTTTTATCTGCCAGAGTTGATTCTTGGCACACTAAGAAACGTAGGGCATGTGATAAGCACTTTCGTTTCGGTTTATTACTTAGCTAAATATAAATATTTTGCTTTTATTTTTTCTTCTATAAACGCCAAATTTTATATTTAGCGGACTTTGTTAATATTCACAGAACTTTCGGTTTAGCACAAATGCCATATGTTTTTTATATATTGTTACCACCAGTTATTTATTTAATAAGTCAAGTTCATCAATCATTTCATCAATTTTTTTTATTAATCGACCATATATCAGGTAATTTGTTAATCTATAACAACCAATACCAATAAATGAAAAAGTCGTCAATAAAATAATGGATGTTATTAATATTTTTTTTAATGAATAAGTTTCTAATATGTGTTCATACTGATTTGATTCTGAGATAAATATGCAGAATCCGATATAAGCAAAAAGAGGTAGGCCAATGCCTAAAAGTCGAGTATAGAAATTTACATTGTTTTTTATCATTTTTTGAAGTTTTTTTAAATACTGAAAGCAAGATTCACTCGTATTTATTGTGTTCAAAAACTCTAGTCGTTTTCTATTTATAAAAAACATTGATAACATTAATGCAGATATATATAAACCTAATATAAGTTTCGAGTTTATAATGAAAAATATTAGGGTTATAATTGCAATAGGAATTATACTCCAGTTATCCTTTTTTGAAGCTGATTTTAATTTTTCGACTGTTAAAATTGATTTCTTATTATATAAGTCTACTATTACAGGAGGAATCAAAGATTTATTATTTTGAAAACCTTTACTCCATACTTCTTCTATTGATTTATCCATTTAATTGTTTTTTAAGTTTGTTTTTAATTCGTGTTATTTTTACTCCGATTGAATTACTATTTGTTCCCATTATTTGGGCAATTTCTTTGTATGTCTTCTTCTCTAGATATAGTAGAATAATTCCTCGGTCAATTTCTGCTAATTCTTTTATTGCATTATATAACTTTGCTATGTCAGTAGAATAATCCTTTGTGTTTTCATTTAAATCAGATTGATTTGAAAATTGATTAAATGATTCTTCAGAGCTATTGGTGCTATTATATTTTTTTTGTTTCCTTAATAAAGAAAGGCATACATTCAATGATATTCTATATACCCAAGTAGACCACTCGGATTTATTTTTGAAATTGTCTCTACTTTTCCATATTTGTAAGCATACTTCCTGATAATAATCCTCATAATCTTCTTGAGAATTGGAATAAGCTCTACAAATTTTAATGATTATTGCACTATATGGTAAGATATAAGTTTTATAAAAGTCTGTACTCACGGTTATGTTTTCTTGGTTAGTGTCAGTACTGTATTTTTATTACACTTATTTTTTTGTTTTAATTGGTGGTAACGTCTCGGCATCGAGTAGGCAAAGGGAGTTTCGGATCAAGCCATATTTTTGGGGAAGTCATAAAATTAGGCATATAATTTAGTTAGTCTGTAGAGGAAGAATTTTACAT
>CANLCJ010000045.1 GCA_947489085.1 uncultured Flavobacteriaceae bacterium | reverse complement strand
TTAAAATTAATCAAAAAATATCGAGGGATGCACCCCCTCGATATTTTTAATATTTACACACTTGGTGAGATACTACCTTAGCTCTACGTTTATATACCGTACTGGTATCAATAATCTTAATACTCAAATAATATTTTTTAAATGTTACAGAGTTTTCTATTGCAAAACAACTAATGTTTGCTAAACTATTCTATTTCAGAACCACATCACATCGCAAGTCCTAGTAATTGGTTTTGCAAACGAAATGTTACATCTAATCTATACAGGTCAACATTTCTATAAAAAATGTTTTGTTCGTTACATCAGTAATTTTCAAAGTACTTTTAGTACCCTTTAATTGTATCGATTTTATAGGCGATTGTTTTAAACTTAAAACTTTCGAACTTGACAAACTAGCCTTAAATAAAAACTCGCCACACTCGATATCCCATGAATGGTAAAAGGATACAACTTTATTGTTTTCTAAAGTAACTTTAACTGTAGAACGTTGATTGGGCAGATAACTAGCACAGCCTAAATTCTTTGATAGGTTAAAAAACACACTGGTTTTATAGCCCTGTCTGTGTAACTCTACCGTTAAATCTTTGGCTAAGTCGTAACGTTCAGTTCTAATTGTTCTTATGTTGTAAAACCTATCGAACTCATTTATTTGATAGGCACATAAATTAGAGGGTGCCTTATGGGTTTTGGCAGGAATTTCTTTTTCGGCAACAGCGATAGCTTTTTCTGGTATTATAGCTGTTGAATTATTTGTTTCCGCTTTTAAAGCCAATTGCTTTTCTATTTTAGCTTTGGCTAGAGAATCTTTTATACGTTGAATTTTTAAAGCCTCTATTTGCTGTCTCGCTATTTGGAGCGCCCTTGCTAATTCTTGTTTTTCTTGTGTTTTAGCTAATGCTATAGAGTCTAGTTGTTTTTGGTTGTTCTCTGCGTCTTGCTTTGTTTTTAGTGCTATAGCTTCTAAGCGCTCAATTTCTGCTCTCTTTCTATCTGCTTCTAATTTTACTTTTGCTGCCAATGCGGCTTTTTCTTTTTCTTTAGCTGCAATGTTAGCGGCTTTTTCTGCGGCAGCAGCAGCTTTACGCTGTTCTTCTTCTTTTAAGGCTAATGCTATTTCTGCTTCTTTCTGTGCTATTTTCTGTAAACGCTTTGCTTCTCTTTTTGCTTTCACCAAGCTGTCTGCAACAAATTTATCGCGTTCTTTTTTTAATGTGAGTTGCTTTAAAACTTGTAAACGTGCATTTTCGTTTACTTTGGCTATAGAGTCTTCAATACGTTTAGCTTCTATCTTTTGTTGCTTTAACTTTTCTAAAGTTAATTTTTGCAATTGTGCATTTATTCTAGCTATAGAATCTTTTTGCTTTTTTAAATCTGCTTTTACTTTGGCTTCCTTCTGCTTTTCTAAAAGCTTTTGTTTACGTTTTTCTGCTTCGGCTTCTATTTTTTCTTGCTCTAATCTCTTAGCCTTTGCTTTTGCTGCTTCGGCTTCGGCTAATTGTATCGCTTTTACACGTTGCTTCTCTGCTTCGGCAGCGCGTTTAACCTTTTCTTCGGCTAGTTTTTCTGCTTCGGCCTTAGCCAATTCTGCTTTTTTTACTGCTTCGGCTTCAGCTCGCTGTATTGCTTCCAACCGTTGTCGTTCTTTGGCTTCCGCTAAACGTTTTGCGCTTTCTGCTGCTGCTTTTCGTGCGGCTTCTACCTCAGCTAATTCTGCTTTTTTCGCTGCTTCTGCCTGCTGTATTGCCTTTAAACGCTGTTGTTCCTCGGCTTCTGCCAAACGCTTTGCGTTTTCTGCTACTAGCTGTGCTTCAGCTGCTTTTCGAGCTGCTTCAGCCTTAGCCAATTTTACTTTTTTCGCTGCTTCTGCCTCGGCTAGTTGCATTGCTTTCAAACGCTGTTGTTCCTCGGCTTCTGCCAAACGTTTTGCGTTTTTTGCAGCTACCTGATTAGCCTCTGCTCTCTGTTTAGCTAATACTTGTTCTTCTGTTTTAGCCTTTAAAGCTTGAGATAGTACTTTTTCTTTTTGCTTTAAAGTATTCGAAACCAGATCCATAGAATCTAAACGTTTGTTTTCTTTTTCACTTACTATCGCTCTTATTTTTCGTTTTCTATTTTCTTCCTCTAAAACAAGTTTGTTAAATTCACGCTCTTCGTAATCGTAAAACAAATCCATCATAGCATCACTAATCACTAAGTATTCATCTCCTACAAAACCTGTAATATCATTGTATACAATTTTATATGTATTATTACCTAGATATTCAAGAACAATGCATTTCTCATTTCTTTTAAATTGGCCTATAATTTTAGAGTTATCGTTTACTGTTTCGTAAATAGCACCAGCATCGGTAAACTTCGTTTTTATACCTTCTTGAGAATGTATAAAATTAGAACAGATATAAGCGATAAGTAATAAATAGAATTTCACTGTGAGAGTCTTATGGGGTTTATGTCAACAAAGTTTCTAAATCAAAACAAATATCAAAAAAAAAACAGTAATTCAAATAAGGCTTTGTTAATCAGCATAAATAACAGACAAAATAAGCGTGATATTAGTATTGGAGGCTAAATTTCCTGAAATTACTAAGCTTTTTTTCACAAAGCTTCTAACGTAAACCACAATGCCCTTTATAAAAGGGCATTGTGGTTTAATTTTTTGTATTATGAATAAATGTTTTGTTTTTCGTTAATCTATGCAAGACAGCATTTTCATGAAAAAACTTTCATTAGAAATTTTCTTAATCTTTTCTGTACCTTCTGTACCGATAACTTCTATCAATTTTATTGGAGATTGTTTTAAGGCCTGAATTTTAGATTGAGACATAATTGCGTTTAACAAAAACGTGTCGCAAGATAAACTTGAAGAGTGGTAAAATGATACCTCTTGGTTATTAGCTAATGTTAACTTTACTTTGGAGCGCTCGTTTGGTTTATTGCTCGCACAACCAATTTCTTTAGATAAGCTGAATACTATATTTGTTTTAGCTCCGTTTTTAATTAACTGAGCCTGTAAATTTTCGCCTATCTCATACATTTCTGTACGCTTTATCGCTACACCTAGTTTTTTATCCACTTCATTAACTTGATACTTACAAAGTGCCTTTACTTCAGCTTTTGCTGCACTGGCTTCTGCTTTTTCAGCTATTGCATTAGCATTTAAACGTGCTCTTTTAAGCGCTTCTATTTCTTGCTTTGCTTTTTCGAGTTCGTCTGCCAATTCTTTTTTCTCTTTCTCTGCTTTATTAACTAACGCCTTTGCTGCATTTTCTTTCTCTAAAGCTTTAGCTTGTTTCTCTTCTAAACGTCTTTTCTGTTTTAATAGTTTTTCTGCTTTCGCTGTAGAGTCTGCTATAAACAGTTGTCGCTTTCTATGCTGTTCGTTTTTGTAGAGTACTTGAAGTCGCATTCTCTCGTTTTCTCTTGCAATAGAATCCTTTATGCGCTCTCTTTTTTCCCGCTCTTTTTCCATTTGAAGTAATCGTGCTTCATGAGCTTTTTCATTAATACGCGCTATAGAGTCGTTTTGCCTTTTTAGCGCTTCTTTTGCTCTTTTTGCTTCCAACTTCTCTTTCAATTTTTTATATTTTTCCTCTAAAGCACGTTCTTTAGCATTTATGGAACTTTCTAACTTTGATGACGCGTTAGATTTTGTTCCTTGACTTTTAGTGTTGGTGTTAGCTTCCGGTGTTTCGCCTTGAAACTCGTAAAATAACGCCATCATTTCGTTATTAACAGTAAGAAATTCGTCTCCAACAAACCCAACGACATCGTTATATGAAACCATATAGAAATTGTCGCCTAGGTAGCCTAAAACAGTACAATTCTCTTTGTGTTTAAAGTTCCCTAAAACTTCAGAATTATAGTCTATCGATTTGTGTATGGTACCATTATCTGAAAATGTTGTTTTGATACTATTTTGCTGAGAGGTAACTGTATTAACTATTAGCAATACAATTAAGAGTAGGTAATGCTTCACTTTGTTATTTTTTTGGGGTTAAGAAATTTACATTGCAAATGTACAATAAAACCACTTTTTTAATAATGCGAAAACACGTAAAGTGTTATTTTTATGTTTTTTACAAAAAAAAAGTCATAAATCTAGATTTTCAAAATCTGACTCATGACTTTTTTTAAATATTGAAAAAAAATATGTTATTTTCTTACATCTTTTACAATGGCTAAAGCATTTTTAACATCTTGTTCTAGTTTGGCATAATCTTTATTTGCTATTATTTCTTTAGAAATAAGCTTAGATCCCATACCTACACAAGTTACTCCTGCATCGAACCAACCTTTTAAATTCTCTTCTGTTGGTGCAACACCTCCAGTTGGCATAATACTCGTCCAAGGTTGAGGCCCTTTAATACCTTTAACAAACTGTGGGCCGTAAATATCTCCTGGAAATAATTTTACGATTTCGCAGCCTAACTCTTCTGCCCTACCTATTTCTGTTAAGGTGCCACAGCCTGGAGACCACAATACTTTTTTGCGGTTACACGCTATTGCAATATCTTCTCTTAATACTGGTGTTACAATAAAGTTTGCGCCTAATGCCATGTACAACGAAGCTGCACCAGCATCTGTAACAGAACCTACACCCATAATCATACCTGGTAATTCTGCTATGGCGTATTTTGTAAGTTCTCCAAATACCTCATGAGCAAAATCGCCTCTTGCTGTAAACTCCATTAAACGTGCACCACCATCGTAACACGCTTTTAATACTTTTTTACTTAATTCTATATCGTTATTAAAAAACAGAGGAATCATCCCCGTTTCTTTCATTGCTGCTGCTACTTCTAGTCTTGAAAATTGTGCCATTTTGTAAAATGTTTAATTGTTTTATAGTATAGCAGTTACTATCTACAGCGTATTATCACTTAAATAGCAACTGCTAAACATTTATTTATCTGGCTACACGACCTGATGCGTCTCCACCCATTAATTTTTCTACCTCAGCTACTGTTGCTAAGTTAGCGTCTCCTTTAATTGTATGCTTTAAGCAAGATGCTGCTACAGCAAAATCTAATGCATTTTGATCGTCTTCTGGGTATTTAAGCAATCCGTAAATTAAACCTCCCATGAATGAATCGCCACCACCTACACGGTCTACGATATCGGTAATTTGATACTGACGTGTTTGGAATAATGTTTTTCCATCGTATAGTACACCTGCCCATGTGTTATGAGATGCAGATATTGATCCTCTTAAAGTTGTAATTACTTTTTTAGCTCTAGGGAATTTTTTCATCATTTGCTCACAAACTGATAAAAAAGCTTCTGCTTTTACGTTATGACCTTCTGTTTGTACAGAAATGCCTTCTGGCTTAATACCAAAATGCATTTCGGCGTCTTCTTCGTTACCTAGTACAATATCGCAGTAAGAGGTTAACTCTGTCATTACTGCTTCTCTGTGGGCATTATCACAATACTTCCAAAGCTTAGCTCTGTAATTTAAGTCTGTAGATATTGTTAACCCTAATTTACTTGCTGCTTTTACTGCTTCTAAACATACATCGGCAGAACCTTGAGAAATTGCTGGTGTAATACCTGTCCAGTGAAACCACTCTGCACCTTCAAACACCTCTTCCCAATTAATCATTCCAGATTCGATTTCTGCCATTGCAGAGTGTGCACGATCGTAAACTACTTTAGATCCTCTAGATACAGCTCCTGTTTCTAAGAAGTAAATTCCTAAACGGTCTCCACCCCAAGCAATTTTATCTACGCCAACACCTCTTTTACGCATTTCCATCATTGCACATTCTCCAATATCATTTTTTGGTAAACGTGTAACAAAATCTACATCTACGCCATAGTTTGCTAAAGATACTGCTACGTTAGATTCTCCACCTCCATAAACAACATCAAAGTTATTTGCCTGAGAAAATCTTAAAAATCCTTGAGGAGCCAATCTTAACATGATTTCTCCAAATGTTATTACTCTTGCCATTTTGCTTAATTATATATAATTTAATTGTGTTAATTGTTTTTGAACGTTACTTTTTTTGATTCTCAAAACTGTTCCAACGTTTGAACAACTACTTTTAAACAGTGTTATTCCCTCCTATTTTTCGAAAAGTTAAAAAATAATTTGCTTAGGGAGAATTATAATCAGTTGTGGAGTAGTTTTTGTTGGTTTAATTTCGAACTTGTTAAAAAAGGTTATATTTGTTCAAACGATGGAACAAAAGTATATAAAAATTGGGGAATAAAAAAACAACGATAAAAGATATCGCTAATGTATTAGGCATTACACCTTCTGCCGTGTCTAAGGCCTTAAATAATCATCCCCGAATAAGTGAGAAAACTAAAAATGCTGTTATACAGGTTGCTCAAAATCTAAACTACCAACCCAACCACATTGCTAGTGCTTTGCGCAAGGGAAAAACAAATTTGGTTGGTGTTATAATTCCAAGAGCTAGCAGTAATTTTTTTTCTTCTATTATTGAAAAAATAGAAGACATTTTAAACGATAAAGGGTACAACGTTATTATTACCCAATCTAACGAGTCTTACAAAAAAGAATGTGCCAGTATAGAAGCTTTGTTATTTACTCAAGTAGATGGTATTATTGCTTCTATGGCTAATGAAACCGTAAAGCTGGACTTTTACAATAAGGTTAAAAAAAAGGGCATTCCTTTAATTTTATTTGATCGCGGTGAAAACGACTTAAATGTGGATTATGTGGGTATAGACGACTACCAGAGTAGCCACATGGTTATCAATCATTTGGTTGAACAGGGCTGCAAACGTATCGCTCATATTAGCGGAAACAGTAATGCCCGTATTTATAAAAACAGGATAAGGGGTTATATTGATGCTCTAGAACAGCATAATTTACCTTTTAAGAAAGAATTACTCATAGAAAGTAATTTGAGACAAAAGGACGGTAGAAAAATTATGCAACAGCTTTTGGAGTTACCTGAACGGCCAGACGCAGTATATGCTTCTGGTGATTATGTTGCTCTTGGCGCTTTAGAGGTATTAAAACAGAATAATATTAAAGTTCCCGAAGACATGGCGCTAGTGGGTTTTAGCAACGAGCCTTTTTCTTCTATAGTTACCCCTGCTATAACTTCTATAGAACAACACAGTGAAAAAATTGGAGAATTAGCTGCATTAACATTTTTAAAGCGTGTGGCTGCTCCTAATGAAGAGGTTTCTTTAAACAAAATGATATTAACACCCGAACTTATTGTTAGAGGTTCTTCTTTACGTGTTAAGACGGATTAATGTAATTAAAAACGAACGATTTATATACACAAAAAGCATCCTCTCATAAGGATGCTTTTAAGTTATTTTGGTATATATCGTGGAAAACGTTATTAACTTGCCACTTGATTTTGTTTTAAATCCATGCGTTCTTTCATTTTTTCTACAATATCGTGTTCGTTAATAGTACTTTGTAGATTAACTTTTTCCAATCTATTTAATTCAACGCGAATTTGCTCGCTACGCTGTCTTAACTTTTCTAATTTTTCGTTTCTAGCAAGTTGTCTTTGTTGACGTCTTGCTTGCTTTATAGCCTCTAAGCGTTCTTGCTCTTCTGACTGCTTTCTGTATTTAATTTTTTCTAAAGCAACACTGCCATAGGCAAAGCCATACATACTTAAAAACAGTAGCGCTATAATGCCCAATATTAGTAAACCATTTTCCATAATCTTAGTTTTTAGGTTAGATATTTAAAAGAATCTTATTTTGGTTAACGTATTGTATAAGATCATTACAAATTTACTAAAACCTATAAACTGCTAGAAATAAAAAGGGTAAAGTGCTTAAAAAAAAGTTAAACGTTTAAAAAAAAATGCTTTTACGGTAAAACCGTATTTAGTTTACTGTTTTAAAACCTTCTTTTCGCCAATTTAAAATACCTCCGTCAAGTTCGTATACTTCTTCAAATCCTTGAGTTTTAAAGTCGGAAATGCTTTTTTTACTACGTTTGCCAGATCTGCAGTAAATATACACGGGTTCGGATTTATTAAGTACGTTCAAGTCTTCTCCAAAACTTTTAGTAAGATAATCGATATTTTTGGCGCCAATTATGTGGCCTTGCTCGTATTCTTCTGGGGTTCTTACGTCTATTATCTGCACATCTTTATTTAAAACTCTTGTTTTAAATTCCTGAGGTTCTAAAATAATTATTTTAGGATCTTGCCCGATATTGCAACTCAATGCCAACATGCAAAAGCACATTAAAAAACACCTTACCATCGTGCCAACGCTACTCAACATCTACTACATCTCCCGTCCATTCCAGCATACCGCCTTCTAAATTATAAGTGTTTTCGAAACCAAGTTGTTCCATGATATTACACGCTTGTCCACTCCTATTCCCAGAACGGCAATAAATGTAATAACTTTTGGTTTTATCTAAATCTTCCACCTCGTCGATAAAACCTTGGCCTTTGTATATATCTATATGAATAGCGTTGGGTATAATACCATCTGCAACTTCTGCATCTGTTCTTACATCGAGTACCACAGCGTTAGCGTCGTTATTCAATTGTTCTACCCATTCTTCTTGTGTTAAATCTTCCATTTTGATTTTTAAATTTTAACAAAAATAGCATTTGTTATAAATAAACGAAAATTAAGTATAGACTATAAAATTATTTAAACTTTAATAGAACAGCCTATCGCTTTGGTTTTTTTTAATTTTACTTCTTTTCCTGCCAATAAAGCATCTACAGCTGTTTCTAGATATTTTTCTTTTACGGCATCAGGGTTTCTAGAGCTGTCGTCTATAGCCCCTATATACTTTATAACTAAGCCTTTTTTTGTTTTTTGTATTACGTAATTGTGAGGTGTTTTTGTTGCTCCAAACTTAGGGTAGATTTTCTGCCCCTCGTCCACCAAATAAGGAAATGTAAACCCTTTTTCTTTAGCTCGTTTTTGCATAGCCTCGAAACTGTCTCCTGGCCTGGTATTTGGATTGTTGGGGTTTATAGCAATTACCGGATAACCTTTACTTGCATACTTTTTGTCTAAAGCTATTATTCTGTCTTCGTAAGCCACAGAATATGGGCATGTATTACAGGTAAATGTTAGAATAAATCCTTTTGCAGCATCAAAATCTGATAGCTTTACCTGCTTACCATCAACATTCTTTAATGAGAAATCCTCTATAGTATCTCCTACATCGTAAGCATCGTCGTGAGTGTTATTACTGGCAAATGCACTCAAAATTACTATAAGCACTGCTATTGGCACTATTTTAAATAAAGTATTCATTACAAATTATTTTAGGTGTTTAACTTCTTGTTCTAATGTTTCGTAAGTAAACGATCTCTCGAAAAACTTACGTTCATTTTTATTATAAATTATTGTGGCTGGTATAGACCCCGACCAACTGGAATCGACTTGATTTATCCATTTATTTTCGCTAGGATCGTTAAGTGCAATAACTTTACTTTTTAACCTTTTAGCACTTATAAATGGTTTTAATTTGGTATCATACATACTTGGAAAATCTAAACTCACTAAAATCACTTCTAAGTTTTTATCTTTATAATTTGCGTTAAGTTCCTCAAAATAAGGTAATTCTTTAACACAAGGTGCACACCAGGTTGCCCAAAAATTAATAACGTAAGTCTTATCATCTTCTTTGTTAAGAAATGCTTTAAAACCTTCAAAATCGTAAACTTCTAAGTCTACAGCTTCTTGCTCGTTTGTTTTAGCCTCTACACTAGCAACCTGTTTTGGGTTTGTTGTCTCTTTTTGCTTGCAAGCTGTTGCCAAAAGCAGACTTAAAATTACAATAGTACCTCTCATAATAAATAATTACACCTAAAATTAAGCATTACATGGTTAGCACGCATTCGTTTAACATTTTTTTAAACATTATATTTTCCTGTAAAGTACCTTAATTGAGGTAACTCTACTTTAAAATCCAATTGTACCACAGAGTATTAACCCCATTTACACTCAAACAAAATATTCGCATTCGTTAAAACTTAAACACTGTAAAATTTAAAAATCACCTTCACTTTTATATTAGTTTTTTATCAATTTATGTTAAAATAGATTGTATAATACTATTTTGGTTTTTATCTTTGCTCAAAATATTTTTACTCATGACATTACAATTAAATATATCTTGGTGGTGGCACTATCGAAACTAAAATTCGTGAAGTAACACCCTAATCGTATATTTAATTTAAACAAATATCAAAAAGGCTTGTCTTTCACGACAAGCCTTTTTCTTTGAATCTTCTATTGGAAGATTTAGAAACCGTACAATATGGAAAAATTTAGTCTTTATACACATCACAAAAGAATTTTAACCGATACCATTACACCTGTTACTGTGTATTATAAAATTCGAGATAAATACCCCAATAGTATTCTCTTAGAAAGTGGAGACTACCACAGAAATCACAAAAACTTCTCCTATATATGCTTTAATCCTATAGCATCTATTAAAGTAGAAAACGAAGTGATTTCGCAAACATTTCCTAATGGAAGCACTACAACTTTAAACATTACTAAAGCTGTTAATGTGGTAGACGAGATTTACAACTTTACTAAGCGTTTCGATACCAAGTCTGAAAAAAACTTCAAATTTATAAATAATGGTATTTTTGGTTACACAGCCTACGATGCTGTACGTTACTTTGAAGATGTAGACATACGCAAAAAGGACGATTCTATAACAATTCCAGACATGTATTATGCGGTATACAAAAACATTATCGCTATTAACCATTATAAAAACGAAGCTTACATTTTTGCGCATTGTTACGAAGATCAAGAGAACAATATCGACGCCATTGATAAGCTTATTAACATACAAAGTTTTTCTTCTTATAACTTCAAAATAAAAGGAGACATAGAATCCAATTTAACCGATGATGAGTTTAGAGCTAATGTAGATCTTGCAAAAAAACATTGTGCTCGTGGCGATGTGTTTCAACTTGTACTATCTAGACGCTTTTCTCAAAAATATACTGGAGACGATTTTAATATTTACAGAGCTTTAAGAAGTATCAATCCTTCTCCCTACCTCTTTTATTTCGATTACGGCGATTTTAAAATCTTTGGTAGCTCTCCAGAAGCTCAACTTATTGTAACCGATGGCCTTGCCGAAATACACCCTATTGCTGGTACTTTTAAACGCACAGGAGACGAGCATAAAGATGAAATTCTTGCTGAGAAACTAAAAAAAGACGATAAGGAAAACGCAGAACATGTAATGCTTGTAGATTTGGCGCGAAACGATTTAAGCCGCCATGGCAGCCAAGTAAAGGTAGAGACGTATAGAGAAGTTCAGTTTTTCTCTCATGTGATACATTTGGTGAGCAAAGTTGTAGGACAAAAGCATGAAAGTACATCGACCATGCAAGTTGTTGCAGATACTTTTCCTGCTGGTACACTTAGTGGCGCACCTAAACATAGAGCCATGCAACTTATTGAACAGTACGAAAAAACAAGCCGTAGTTTTTATGGAGGTGCTATAGGTTTTATGGATTTTGAAGGTAATTTTAATCATGCCATTATGATACGTACTTTTTTAAGTAAAGATTATACCCTAAACTGGCAGGCTGGAGCTGGTTTGGTATCCAAATCGAATAAAGAAGACGAATTGCAAGAAGTATACAATAAACTTGGTGCTTTAAATAAGGCTTTAATACTTGCAGAAGACATATAATATTAAAGTTTTAATGCAAAAAACAAAAAATTAAGGTACCAAGCCTTGCTATATTGTAGCGCTAGACCTTATAAAACGTATAACTTAAAAATATTTCTGTTTTGCAGAAATGAGTAAATGAAAAAAATATTAGTTATAGACAATTACGACAGTTTTACTTATAATCTTGTGCATTATTTGGAAGATTTAAATTGCGAAGTTACCGTTGTAAGAAACGACAAGTTAGATTTGGAAGATGTAGCACCGTTTGATAAAATTGTATTATCCCCCGGTCCTGGTATTCCAGATGAGGCCGGATTGCTAAAAGCTATTATAGAAAAATATGCACCTACCAAAAGCATATTAGGTGTTTGCTTAGGCCAGCAGGCTATAGGCGAAGTTTTTGGCGGCACACTTTTAAATTTGGATGAAGTTTACCATGGCGTGGCTACTAATGTTACCATTGCTGTAGACGATGAGTACCTTTTTAAAGGTTTAGATAAAGTAATAGAAATTGGCCGTTACCATTCTTGGGTGGTAAGTAAAGATTTACCAGAAAGTTTAGAGGCTACTTCCTTTGATGATAATGGGCAAGTAATGTCCTTAAGACATAAGGAATACGATGTAAGAGGCGTGCAATACCACCCTGAATCTGTTTTAACACCAGATGGTAAAAAGATTTTAGAAAATTGGATAAATAACTAAACACACGCTTGCCTTACGTATTAATACATAAGGTAGAAACTCATGCAATTAAAATAGAACCCTACTGTTACAGGAATAAGATATTATGAAAGATATACTTACCAGATTGATACAACACGAAACCTTATCTCTAGAAGAGGCTAAGCAGGTTATTATAAACATGTCTAAAGGCATGTATAATTCTAGCCAACTAAGTTGCTTTTTATCTGTGTTTATGATGCGTAGTATAACCATAGAAGAGCTCACTGGTTTTAGAGATGCGCTTTTAGAGCTTTGTATAAAAATAGATTTAGAGGCTTATAATGCTATAGATATTGTTGGAACAGGTGGAGATGGCAAAAACACCTTTAACATTTCTACATTATCTTCGTTTATTACTGCTGGTGCAGGTGTTAATGTATCTAAACATGGAAATTATGGGGTATCGTCTACCTCTGGATCTTCTAACGTTATGGAGTACTTAGGCGTTAAATTTTCTAACGACGAAGCATTTTTACAACAATGTATAGAAACCGCAGGTATCTGTATTTTACATGCGCCTTTGTTTCATCCTGCCATGAAACATATAGCTCCAATACGCAAAGAACTAGGTGTTAAAACCTTTTTTAATATGCTAGGTCCAATGGTTAACCCATCGTTTCCTAAAAACCAAATGCTAGGCGTATTTAGCTTGGAATTGTTACGCTTGTATGGGTTTATTTATCAAAATACCGCTATAAATTACAATATTGTTTATGCTTTAGATGGTTACGACGAGATTTCATTAACTGGAAAAGCTAAAATAATTTCCAACCATACCGAAAAATTATTTTCGCCAGAAGATTTGGGTGTTGCTAAGGTAAAACAAGACGCTATTTTTGGTGGTAATACTGTAGCAGATGCGGCAAAATTATTTACAACTATTATTGAAGGTAAAGGTACAGAAGCACAACACAATGTGGTTTGTGCTAATGCTGGCTTGGCCATTGCTACAGCCAAACAAATAAGGCACGAAGAAGGCTTTGCGCTTGCTAAAGAAGCGCTATTGTCTGGTAAAGCAAAAGCAAGCTTAGATAAGCTTATAGCGCTAAGTAAAACCTAACTTGTTTGAAACGCCATGAGCAAAAGCGGTATTAAAACCAATAATTAAGTGGTAATACTTGTGTTTTGAAATTATTAAGATACAACTGTATTTAGTTCGTGTAAAATTGAACACTAAGATATTTAAGAATGAATATACTCGATAAAATAACTTTAGATAAACGTAAAGAAGTTGCCTTGAGAAAAGGATTAATCCCTACATCTCAATTAGAGCAATCTGTTTTATTTAATAAAGCTACAGTGTCTTTAGCTAAAACATTACGCCATAGCACAACTGGAATTATTGCAGAGCATAAGCGCCGTTCGCCATCGAAAGCTGTTATAAACAATGGCTTAAATGTTCACGATGTTGCTAAAGGGTACGAAGACGCTGGTGTGTGCGGCATGTCTGTTTTAACAGACGGAAAATACTTTGGTGGTAGTCTAGACGATTTACTAACTGCCAGAGCTAGTTGTAAATTACCGTTACTGCGAAAAGAATTTATTATAGACGAGTATCAACTATTAGAAGCAAAAGCCTATGGGGCTGATGTTATTTTGCTTATTGCTGCTATTTTAACCAAAGCTGAAATAAAACAATTTTCGGAACTGGCCAAGCAATTGCACTTAGATGTACTTTTAGAAGTACACAACGAAGAAGAATTACATAAATCTATAATGCCTAGCTTAGATATGCTGGGTGTTAACAATAGAAATCTTAAAACCTTTGAGGTAAGTTTAGACACCAGTAAAACGCTTAGTACTCTTATTCCTGATGATTTTGTTAAGGTATCGGAAAGTGGTATAAGTAACACAGAAGCTATAAAAGCTTTGAAGCCCTATGGTTACAAAGGGTTTTTAATAGGTGAAAATTTTATGAAAACCGATAATCCCGGCGCCAATGCGAGCCAATTTATTAAAGATTTAGCGTTATGAAGTTAAAAGTTTGTGGCATGAAACATCAAGATAATATTGAAAGCGTGGCTGCCCTAGAGCCCGATTATCTTGGTTTTATTTTTTATGAAAAAACACCTAGACATTTCGATTCCAAAATACCTAAACTACCTGATAACATTAAAAAAGTTGGCGTTTTTGTAAACGAAGAGCTGAGCACTGTTATTAAGAAAGTTAATGAATTTGATTTACAGGCTGTGCAGCTCCATGGCGAAGAGGCGCCTTACTACTGTAGTATTTTAAAAAGCACCAATTTAGTCTCTGGAGATAAACCTGTAGACATCATTAAAGTATTTTCGGTTAAAGACGGGTTTAATTTTGAAGTTTTAGAGCCTTACGAAAATGTGTGCGATTATTATTTGTTTGATACTAAGGGCAAACAGCCAGGCGGCAATGGCTATACTTTCGATTGGAATTTGCTAAACAATTACCCTTCTACCAAATCGTTTTTTTTAAGTGGGGGCATTGGTTTAGCCGAGGTAGAGGCCATTAAAGCATTTAAAGCTAGTCCAGCTTCTAAATACTGCTATGCCTTAGACGTTAATAGCAAATTTGAAACAGAACCTGGTTTAAAAAACACGTCTATTTTAAGAGAATTTATATATAAACTGAGTGATAAGACTATGAAAAACTATAATGTAGATGACAAAGGGTATTATGGCGAATTTGGAGGTGCTTATATCCCAGAGATGCTTTACCCTAATGTAGAGGAATTGCGCCAAAATTATTTGAAAATTATGGCTGAGCCTGATTTTCAAAAAGAGTTTAATCAGTTATTAAAAGATTACGTAGGGCGGCCTTCGCCATTGTATTATGCCAAACGCCTTTCTAAAAAATACAACACTAAAATTTATTTAAAGCGTGAAGATCTTAACCATACTGGTGCGCATAAAATAAATAACACTATTGGGCAAATATTAATGGCTAAACGCTTAGGCAAACACCGTATCATTGCAGAGACTGGTGCTGGGCAGCATGGTGTTGCTACTGCAACTGTTTGTGCGCTTATGGGCATGGAGTGTATTGTATACATGGGTGAAATAGACATTGCCAGACAAGCGCCTAACGTAGCACGTATGAAAATGCTTGGCGCTAAAGTAGTACCTGCTTTATCTGGAAGCCGTACTTTAAAAGACGCTACCAACGAGGCGATTCGCGATTGGATTAATAATCCTGTAGACACGCATTATATTATCGGATCTGCTATTGGCCCTCACCCCTACCCAGATATGGTTACGCGTTTTCAGGCTGTAATTTCCGAAGAAATTAAATGGCAACTTAGAGAAAAAGAAGGTCGAGAAAATCCTGACTATGTTGTGGCCTGTATTGGCGGTGGTAGTAATGCTGCTGGTACTTATTACCATTACTTACACGAAGAGAGTGTTGGTATTATTGCCGTAGAGGCTGCTGGTTTAGGTATAGATTCTGGCGAGAGTGCTGCTACTTCTGTTCTTGGTAAAGAGGGCATTATCCACGGTTGCAAAACACTATTAATGCAAACTAAAGATGGACAAATTACAGAACCTTATTCTATTTCAGCTGGTTTAGATTATCCTGGTGTAGGCCCAATGCATGCGCATCTGTCTAAAACTGGTCGAGCAGAGTTTATGTCTATTACTGATGCAGATGCTATGGAAGCTGGTTTAGAGCTTTCTAAATTAGAGGGTATTATTCCTGCTATAGAAACGTCTCACGCATTTGCTATTTTTAAACATAAAACGTTTAAGCCTGATGATGTTGTTGTAATGAGCCTTTCTGGTCGTGGTGATAAGGATTTACAAAATTATATCGATTATTTTAAATTTTAAAAGATTAACATACTTTGCGTTAGGGATTGAGTGTCTGTTGGAGCGCCTCGCAGAGCGCGACTCACGAAAGCCCGACCCCTTGTGGGTAACGCCCAAATAACTATAAAATGAACCGTATTAAAAGTAAATTACAAGAAGATAAAACATTACTGTCTATATATTTTACAGCTGGTTATCCTAATAGAGAGGATACCGTTACTGTTATTAAAAATTTAGAGACTAGCGGTGTAGATATGATTGAAATTGGGTTGCCTTTTAGCGATCCCTTGGCAGATGGCCCAACGATACAGGATAGTTCTACAGCGGCGCTTAAAAATGGCATGACTACAGAGGTGTTGTTTAATCAATTAAAGGACATTCGCAAATCTGTATCTATTCCTTTAATTATCATGGGGTATTTTAATCCTATGTTTCAATACGGTATTGAAGCTTTTTGTAAAAAATGTAGCGAAATTGGTATTGATGGTTTAATAATTCCAGATTTACCTGTAGATGTATACCACGAACACTATCAGGCTATTTTCGAGAAATACGGATTAATCAATGTATTTTTAATTACTCCACAAACGTCTAACGAGCGCATAAGGTTTATAGATTCTGTATCTAACGGATTTATATACATGGTAAGTAGTGCCAGTACTACTGGTGCACAATTTGGTTTTGGCGATGAGCAAACAGCTTATTTTAAGCGTATTGCTGAAATGAATCTTAAAAACCCGCAAATTATTGGTTTTGGTATTAGCAATAACGCCACGTTTACAGAGGCAACTAAACACGCTAAAGGTGCTATTATTGGTAGTGCTTTTGTAAAACATGTTACTAACAATGGTGTAGATTCTATTGATGGTTTTGTAAAATCTATAACTCAAGGTTAATACTAAACTTACTTTAAAAGGCCGTTTAAAACTGTGTGTTGCTGTATCTGCTCTTGAGAAAATGACACATGCCTTAACAATTAAGCCAATAACACCTTAAAATAGCTAATTTTAGCATTTTGTCTTGTCCTAAAATAGCGATACAAGATTTATAAGTTATAAGGTAGTGATATTTATATTGCTACCTTTTGTTTTTT
>CANLCJ010000044.1 GCA_947489085.1 uncultured Flavobacteriaceae bacterium | reverse complement strand
CAAATTGGCGTTTTTTCATAATTTCTAATTTAAAGAAATTCTCTTAACTTATCCTACCAACTAAACTAGGCATTCCAAAAATTTTATTTACACACTTTACGGGATAGTGTCATATTACATTGCATGACTTATGTAAATTTTAAATAAAAACCTATGCTCTATCTCTTTCTGGTCTAGCACATTTTTCAAATCTTGTTAATGTTCTTTCTGGAGCATTTACAATAATATTCTCATGGGTTTTTAATACTACATTATCGATATCTACACTTTCTATAAAAGCAAAAACTCTTTTAATACGTTTTATAATACTCCTGTCTGTTCGACTAAGAAAAAGAGAGGCGTTTCCATTAAATGCTTTCACTGTTGTTTCGCTATTAGGCGAATACAGATCATATTCTAAGGTGGTTTGGGCGTTCAGCTCTTTAGATACTATTAAAGCTGTAACCGCTTTCATTAAAATTTTCATATTTAGTTTATTTTTATCTTACTTACCTTTTAAAGAACTGCTCTAGCTATCGCATTTATAATTAGCTATAACATTAATAAGCGAGTAGTATTCCTTTCTCAGCACGTAAGCGTTGGTTTTATACAAAACTAATAGAGAACGCCAGATTATTAAAAACTTACATGCTAAAAAGGAATTTAAGACGCTAATCGTGAATAAAAAGTGGGAATACTTCACAAATTGTCACGTAAAATGGATCTTTTTAGCACTCAACTTTCGAATTATAAGCTAATATGTTGATAATACAAAATATTAAAATGAATAAGATTTTTTTAATACAAAGCATAAGATTAGTTTTAAAACTAAAGTAAACAAAAGATTACAAAAAATACATCCTGATTTGCTCTTTTTATACTACAAGTAATCTTCTTTATAGCTTCATTTGCATAAATATTTTAATACAACATAAAGTGCCTATTTATTTTAAGGTTTACTGTACAAAATTGTCGTAAACTAAGAATAGCACTCTTATGTTGAAAGGGTAAGATTTTAAATGCCATACGACTTATTCCATAGATTTATAATATTAAACGAATGAAGTCTATTATTTTTTTAAGCGTTTTGTGCCTTGGGCTTAGCTCTTGCACCGTTTTACAATGGCGCATGTCTAATGCAGAAATTCAGGAGCATTTTGCGGATAAGAGTGCTGTTCCTAAAATTTCGTATTTTAATGTAGATAGTTTAAACCTTAATGTTAGAGTACAACATATAGAGACCAATGCTAAAACCAACGCTGTAAATCTCTTATTTTTGCATGGCTCTCCCAGTTCTTCTTCTGCTTGGAATAAATATTTGGAAGATTCTTTACTCTTAAAGAAGGCAAACATACATGCAGTGGACAGGCCAGGTTATGGCTATTCCAATTTTGGAGATGAGCTTACTTCCATTAAAACACAAGCGCTTGTGATGAGTGCTTTAATAGACCATTATAATCTTAAAAACGTAATTACAATAGGCTCGTCTTATGGAGGGCCTTTGGCGGCTAGAATCGCCGTTGAAAACCCCAACGTTAAAGGGGTTATTATGATCTCGCCTGCAATAGATCCTGAGCAAGAAAAAGACATCTGGGCATCGCGATTTACACAATGGTGGTTAACGCGTTGGTTGGTACCTACTGGTTATCGTGTTGCTGGCGATGAAAAAACAGTGCATGCTAAAGAGCTGGCTCTAATAGCACCAGATTGGCATAAGGTAAACGTACCTGTTATACATATTCATGGTAATGCGGACGACCTCGTGCCTTATACAAACACCAGTTATAGCAAATTGAAATTTAGCACTATTGAAATTGTAACAACCCCGAATACAGGACATGAAATTGCTTGGTCTAGACCAGAGCTTGTAACGCCTCATATTTTTAAATTAATTGAAAACGTTTTTAACACCACAAAATAAAAAGAGCCCGATGCTACAAACATTGGGCTCTCAATCTTATAATATTAGGTTTTTTAACCTACAATATGTAATTCTGTAAACTCTTTATTTATTACTAATGTATTGTCTTCTAACTGTACATCTTTAAAAGGTATTTCTACATTATCTACTTCAACTTTAGAAATTTCAAAAGGCAACCCGTGTAGGTTTAATTTAAACGTTTTATACGTTGTAATAAATTTACCTGATTTGTGCTGTTGGATAATCAATTCGTTTTGTTTTCCTAATAGCCTAAAGTTTCTTAAACTGTATCTACCTTTTACGTAGTCGTATCCATCCTCAGCGTCTTCGTAAACCATAGATTCTTCTTTACCTTCTGTGTAATACACATCTAATAATAACTCGTCTATAGTTTTCTCTCCAACGTATTGTTGTATTGGATATTTTGGTATTATAGCACCTTCTTTAACAAATATTGGCATGCTATCTAAATCGGCATCTACCCATATTTCTTGTCCTCCTGTTACAATTTCATCTGTCCAGAAATTATACCATTGCCCTCTTGGAATGTACATACGTCTTCCTTTCTGGTTTGGCCCTGTAATAGGACACGCTAGAATTTTTTCACCAAATATAAATTCGTCGTTTCTATAATGCGTTTGTGGATCTTCTTGATCGTAAAGCACCAAAGATTTTAAGATAGGAACACCCTCTTCTACATATCTCCAAAATGCAGTGTATAGGTAAGGTAACAGTTCGTATCTCAATTCTATAAACTTACGCACTACATCGGTAATGGTTTCTCCAAAAGCCCAAGGTTCTTGGTCGCCATGATCTCCTGAGGAATGTGTTCTACAGAAGGGGTGGAAAATACCTAATTGAATCCAACGGGCATACAACTCCCCATTAGGTTGTTCTGCAAAACCACCTATATCTGATCCTATAAATGAGAATCCAGACATACACATGCGTTGTGCTTGTAGGTTTGCTATATTTAAGTGGTCCCAAGTGGCTACGTTGTCTCCTGTCCAACTAGAAGTATAACGCTGTGTTCCAGAATATGCTGCTCTTGTAATTACGAAGGGACGTTTTGGATAAGAAAACTTCTTTAAACCTTGGTAAGTGGCTCGTGCCATTTGCATACCGTATATATTGTGTGCTTTTCTATGGCTACAAGGGTTACCATCGTAATCGTGTCTTACATCGTTAGGAAAGGTTTTACCCGGTACATCCATAACAGCAGGCTCGTTCATATCGTTCCAAACGCCTTTTACACCTATATCTTCTACAAGTTCTTTAAATAAATCGGACCACCATTCGCGTACTTCTGGGTTTGTAAAGTCTGGGAAATAACACTCTCCAGGCCATACTTTCCCTTTCATATAAGGACCATCGGCACGCTTACAGAAATAATCTTTTTCTAAGCCTTCTTTAAATACGGAGTAATCCATATCTATTTTAATACCCGGATCTATAATTACTATGGTTTTAAAACCATCGTCTGCCAGTTCTTTTACCATCCGTTTAGGATCTGGAAAATAGTCTTTACTCCATGTAAAACATCTAAATCCTTCCATATAATCGATGTCTAGATAAATGGCATCGCAAGGAATTTGCAGTTCTCTGAACTTAGCGGTAATTTCTTTTACGTTACTTTCTGGATAGTAACTCCATTTACACTGGTGGTATCCTAATGCCCAAAGTGCTGGCATTTCGTGTGGTTTACCAGTAAGGTCTGTATAGTTAACAACTACTTCAGACATTTCTGGCCCATAAATAAAGTAATAATTCATTTCACCTCCATGCGCCCAGAAACTTGTTATGTTTCTGCGTTCGTGGCAAAAATCGAAATAAGAACGAAACGTATTATCGAAGAAAATACCATAGGACTTTTTGTTGTGTAGCCCCGTATAAAATGGTATTGTTTTATATATGGGGTCTGTATCTCTACCATAGGCATAAGAATCTGTTACCCAATTTTCAAAACGTTTTCCTTTAAGGTTGTTGTCTACTGGCTTGTCTCCTAAACCATAATAACTTTCTCCAGGCTGTGCTGTTTTAGACATTTTTACAACATCGCCACCAAATTCATAACTTTCTTCCCAGTGGAATCCTAGTTCGTCCTCACAGATTAATGTTTTATCTATGGCATCGAAAATAGAGGTTCTCATATCTATTTTCGATACGTGACAGATTAATTTCGCTGTTGTTATAATGTAGTTGGCATCGTCTTCGGTAACCTCTAAATGGTTATAACCTCTACTTGCATACTTGGTTATAGCATAAGAAAAATCGTTTTCAAAAATACCAGTGGTTGTAAATCTAAATCTAAGGATACTGTCTCTGCGTACAGTAATTTCTAAAACAACACCATTTTGTGCTGTAAAGGAAAGTACATTTAGGTTTTTTTCGTATTTAATTATCTTGGTTGGAAATAAATTTCCTTTGTATTCTAATTCAGTATTTAATATCATATGAACATGCATTAAAGTTCACTAACGAAAATACTAAAATTTAAATGCTTGATTAGTTTATTTTTACTAAAAAATATACTTTTTCATTAGGTATTTTACAACTAAGTACATCTATAATTATAAAATTTACAACACAAAGTAAAACATTGGTTTTAAAGCAATGTTAACAGAAGTTACGGATGTTTTATTCTATTGTAGAAAACTAAAAAAAGCGTATTTTACAATAAAATACGCTTTTTATTATGCCTTTAGTTATTAATCTTAAAAATTGTAACTGCTAAAGGAGGTAATGTAATTTTAGCTGAATAATCCTTACCGTTCCATGGTTCTTTTTTAATACTGATTTGCCTTTTATTCCCTACGCCGCTACCTCCAAAATCTTCAGCATCGCTATTAAAAATTTCCTTGAGTTTACCTTTTACAGGCACTCCTATTTTATAATTTTTTCGAACTGCTGGTGTAAGGTTGCAAACTACTACAACTTGCTCATCGTCTTTGTAGCCTTTTCTAATATAAGACATTACGCAATTTTCGGTGTCGTCGTAGCTTATCCACTCGAATCCCTCATGGCTAAAGCCTTTTTCGTATAAAGCTGGTGTGGTTTTGTATAACGCGTTAAGCTGTTTTACATAGTTTTGGGTGTGTTGGTGCGGCAAAAACTCTAACAGATTCCAATCCAAACTGCCTTGGAAATCCCATTCGTTGTATTGTCCAAATTCGCCACCCATAAAAAGTAATTTTGTTCCAGGATGTGTAAACATACAACCATATAAAAGCCTTAGATTGGCAAAACGTTGCCATTCATCTCCTGGCATTCTCCCTAGTATAGAGTTTTTACCATAAACAACCTCATCGTGAGACAGAGGCAACATAAAGTTTTCTGTAAAGGCATACGCCAAGCTAAATGTAATATCGTTATGGTGGTATTTTCTATAAATTGGGTCTTTGGCAAAATACTCTAAAGTATCATGCATCCAACCCATCATCCACTTCATACCAAAACCTAAACCACCTACAAAAGTAGGTTTAGATACCATTGGAAATGCTGTAGATTCTTCGGCAATGGTTTGCACATCTGGAAAAGAGGCGTAAACTTCTTGGTTTAATTGCTTTAAAAAATCTATTACGGCTAAATTTTCTCTACCACCATATATATTAGGCTCCCATTCTCCGTCTTCTCTAGAATAATCTAAAAACAGCATAGAGGCTACGGCATCTACACGAATGCCATCGGCATGGTATTGGTCTAACCAAAAAATAGCGTTACTAATTAAAAAAGATCGTACTTCGTTGCGCTCGTAATTAAAGATTAAACTTTTCCAATCTTGGTGGTAGCCTTTGCGTTTGTCTGGATGTTCGTAAAGATGCGATCCATCGAAAAACCCTAAGCCATGCGCATCTTCTGGGAAATGAGAGGGTACCCAATCCAATATAATTCCAATATCGTTTTGGTGTAGTTTATCCACCAAATATTTAAACTCTTCAGGGTAGCCGTAACGCGATGTTGGCGCAAAATAGCCTGTTACTTGATACCCCCAAGAGGGGTCGTAAGGAAATTCCATAATGGGCATGAGTTCTACGTGTGTAAAATTCATCTCCTTAACGTAGTTCACTAAATCGTCTGCAAGCTCAAAATAAGACATAAAACGATCTTCTTCGACTTGCTTTTTCCATGATCCCAAATGCACTTCGTAAACGGAATACGGCGCATCTATAGCATTATGTTGCTTGCGCTTTTTCATCCATTTAGTGTCTTTCCACTTATAGGTATCGCCCCAAACAATTGATGCTGTTTTTGGTGGATGCTCGTAACGGCGAGCGTAAGGATCGGCCTTCTCTGTTACGATACCATCGTTATGGCTTTCTATTTTGTACTTGTATACCGAACCTTTACCTACTAACGGAATAAAACCTTCCCATATACCACTAGAATCCCAGCGCACATTCAATTCGTGTTCGCCACCGTTCCAATAGTTAAAATCGCCTATTACCGATACATTAGCAGCGCTGGGCGCCCACACCGCAAAATAGGTGCCTTCTATACCATCTACTGTTGTAACGTGCGATCCAAATTTTTCGTAGAGTCTGTAATGCTTACCCGCTTTAAATAGATTTACATCAAACTCGGTAAACAAACTATAAGGTTTAACTTTTGCCATATTTATATAACGAAACCGTTAGGAATCACGGCTTCTTTTTTAATAACTACTATACCGTCTTTTACGGCATACGTGTCTGTTTCTGTATCTTCTAAATCTGGTTTTCCTTCTATTCTAACATTATCACCTATAGAGCAGTTTTTATCTAAGATGGCGTTTTTTATAAAACATTTTTCTCCTATACCTATGGTAGGAATGTTTGGATTTGCAATATCATCTAAATTCTGATAATAGTCGCTCCCCATCATATAGGTGTTTTCCATTATGGTATGGTTACCAATTCGAGAACGTATACCTATTACTGATTTTTTAATGCCTTGTGCACTTATAATACAGCCTTCGGAAATTACGGCTTTATCTAAAGTTGTGCCAGAAAGTTTAGTTGTTGGTAACATTCTGGCTCTGGTGTAGATACGCTTAGACTTGTCGTACAAATCGAATTGTGGAATATCTTCTGTTAAACCAAGATTAGCTTCGAAAAAAGATTCTATAGTCCCTATATCTGTCCAGTACCCTTCGTATTGGTAACTTAGTGTTTTATGGTTTGCTATGTTTTGCGGTATGATTTCTTTACCAAAATCTATAGTACTTTCGTCTTTCATTAAATCTACCAATAGATCTCTATTAAATATATAGATACCCATTGAGGCCAAGTAATTACGTCCAGAAGCTTTCATTTCTGAACTTACTTCTGATGTCCAATCGGGCAACAAGCTTGCATCTGGTTTTTCTACGAAAGAAGTAATAATATTGTTTTCGTCGGATTTTAAAATACCAAACCCAGTGGCTTCTTTAGCTGATACAGGAATGGTGGCAATGGAAATTTCGGCATTACTTTCTTTGTGTGCCTTAATCATTTTATCATAGTCCATCTGATATAATTGGTCTCCAGATAGGATCAACACATATTCGAAATCGTGTCTTAGCATGTGGTGCATACTTTGGCGAACGGCATCTGCTGTGCCTTGGAACCAGCCTTTATTGCCTGGTGTTTGCTCTGCTGCTAAAACGTCTACAAACGCACTACTAAAAAAACTAAAATGGTACGTGTCTTTAATATGCCTGTTCAACGAGGCTGAATTGAATTGCGTGAGCACAAAAATACGCTTAATATCTGCATTAATACAATTCGAAATTGGGATATCCACTAACCTATATTTTCCTGCAATTGGAACAGCTGGTTTAGACCTAGCTTCTGTTAAGGGATGTAATCGCGAACCTTGACCGCCACCTAAAATAATGGCAAAGACCTCATTGTTTATCATAATACTATTTAGTTTGTTTATAAAGGTTAATATACGCTTGTGCAGAGGCATTCCATGAATGGTCTATCTCCATAATTTGCTTGCGTATTTGGTTGAATTTTTGTGTTGAATTGTACAATGTTATGCCTCTTTCTATAGCGTTACTAATTTCTAAGGCTTCCACGTTTTCGTGGCATATGCCAAACCCGTTTTCTTGAGATATATCTGTTACGGTATCTTTAAGCCCTCCAATACTTCTTACTATTGGAATTGTGCCGTAACGCAAACAATACATTTGGTTTAAGCCGCAGGGTTCTACACGAGACGGCATTAATAGAAAATCTGCTCCTGCATAGACGATGTGCGATAATTTTTCGTCGTAACCTATGTAGGCATTGTAACTGCCTTTGTATTGGCTTTTTAAGTTTTCAAATTCTTGCTCTTGGTCTTTATTTCCTGAGCCAAGTAACAGTATGGAGTGGGTATTGTTTTCCAGACTTTTTTTAATAACTTCTGGAAATAAATCTGAGCCTTTTTCGTAAACCAGCCTCCCTATAAAACCAAATAAGGGCTTATTTACATCCAGATTAAACCTTTCGCAGAGGTAGGCTTTATTTGCTTTTCTTCCAGACTCTATAGTATCTGTATTGTAATTGGCAATAACATTTGTATCGGTTTCTGGGTTCCAGACGTTCCAATCTATACCGTTTAGTATACCTGAACATTTACCGCTTTCTTCGCGTAACAACCCTTCTAAACCATTGGCTTTTTCTTTTAGCTCTTCCATGTAACTTGGAGATACTGTGGTGACCTTCCAAGCACATTTAATGGCTGCTGCAAGTGGATTTATATACCCATTCCAATCTAACAATCCAACATTGTTAAAATTGAATTCTGGTATTAAATTTACGTTTTCATGTGAAAAACCTCCTTGGTATTGTGCGTTGTGTATGGTTAGAACATTAGGTATGTCTTTTAAAGCCTTGTATTTATGGCTTTCTTGTAACATGAATGGAATTAACCCCGTGTGGTGGTCGTGACAATGAATAACATCTGGCGCATTACCCCATGTAAGTATCCAGTTTAAGGTTGCTATTTGAAACGCCAGAAAGCGTTCTGTATCTTCCGCTGAATATATATATGTTTTAAACAATAAATCTGGAATGTCTATAAAAAACACGTCGAAATCTAATGGTGCTTCGTTTAAAACTTTAACACTAAACGTGTAGCTATTTGCGCCTAGATTGACTACAGATTCGTATATACTTTTAAAGCTATTGTTTTTGCTAAACGCATTATCATAAAAAGGCATGATAACTTGAGCTTTTGTTGTACTTGTACTTTGGTATTTAGGCAATGCTCCAACAACATCTGCAAGACCTCCAACTTTTGCTACAGGAAAACATTCTGCGCTTATATGAATAATGTTCATTGATCGTATTTACGTTTTTGATAAACATACGAAAATATTACCAACATTATTTGCAGATATTTCCTTTTTAAAAAAAAATTATGTTTTGAGTTAATACTTTTAATTATTTAAGACTACAGGGCATGCACACATGCCACTATAGTTTAAATAACTGTGTTTGTTGTAATTACGTGTTTTTCAATTTTTACAGCTGGTTACAAAACCTGTTTTAAAGCATTTATTTTAGTCATTTAGCTTTAAAACAGCCATAAAAGCTTGCTGCGGGATTTCCACATTTCCTACTTGTCTCATGCGTTTTTTACCCTTTTTTTGCTTTTCTAAAAGTTTACGTTTACGAGAAATATCACCACCATAACATTTTGCAGTAACATCTTTTCGTAGTGCTTTTATAGTTTCACGAGAAATAATTTTGGCACCAATAGCTGCTTGAATAGGAATGTCGAATTGTTGACGTGGAATAAGCTCTCTTAATTTTTCACACATTTTACGGCCAATAAATTGGGCATTATCAGTATGTATTAAGGCCGAAAGTGCATCTACAGTTTGTGCATTAAGTAAAATATCTAAACGCACTAGTTTAGAAGGCTTCATCCCAATAGGATGGTAATCGAAAGACGCATAGCCTTTAGATACCGTTTTTAAACGGTCGTAGAAATCAAATACAATTTCAGCCAGAGGCATTTCAAAAGTTAATTCAACACGTTCTGTTGTTAAATAGGTTTGATTTATAATAATACCACGTTTTTCAATACATAGAGACATTACATTACCCACAAAATCGGCTTTGGTAATGATGGTGGCTTTGATATAAGGCTCTTCTACGCGGTTTAATGTGGAAGGTTCTGGTAAGTCGGAAGGGTTATTAACAATAATAATTTCGTCTGGATGCTTGTTGGTATATGCATGGTAAGACACGTTAGGTACCGTGGTAATCACCGTCATATCAAACTCACGTTCTAAACGTTCTTGAATAATTTCCATGTGCAGCATCCCTAAGAAACCACAACGGAAACCAAAGCCTAAAGCTGCCGAACTTTCAGGTTGAAACACCAAAGAGGCATCGTTAAGTTGTAGTTTTTCCATAGAGGCACGTAAATCCTCGTAGTCTTCGGTATCTACAGGATAGATACCCGCAAATACCATAGGTTTTACATCTTCAAAACCTTCTACAATATTGGTTGTTGGATTGTCGAAATCTGTAATGGTATCTCCAACTTTTACTTCTTTAGCGGTTTTAATTCCTGTGATGAGGTAGCCCACATCGCCAGCTTTTACCGTTTTTTTAGCCACTTGGGTCAGTTTTAATGTCCCAATTTCATCGGCATAATAATCGTTGTCTGTCGCTACAAATTTAATGTGTTGGCCTTTTTTAATTTCACCATTAAAGACTCTAAAATAGGTTTCGATACCACGAAATGTGTTGTATACCGAATCGAAAATTAAAGCTTGTAAAGGGCCGTTAGGGTCTCCTTTTGGTGCTGGCACACGCTCTATGATAGCGGCTAAAATATTATCGACACCAAAGCCTGTTTTACCACTAGCGTGTATCACTTCTTCTGGATCGCAACCTAGTAGGTCTACAATATCATCGGTAACTTCTTCTGGATTGGCACTTGGTAAATCGACCTTGTTTAAAACAGGTATAATTTCCAAATCGTTTTCTAAAGCAAGATATAGGTTAGAAATTGTTTGTGCTTGTATGCTCTGGGCAGCATCTACAATAAGTAAGGCACCTTCACATGCTGCGATAGAACGGGACACTTCATAAGAGAAATCGACATGACCAGGGGTGTCAATAAGGTTTAAAACGTATTTTTCACCATTGTATTCATAATCCATTTGGATGGCATGCGATTTAATGGTAATCCCACGTTCGCGTTCCAAATCCATATTATCCAATAATTGGTCTTGTTTTTCTCTAGCCGTTACAGAACCTGTATAATCTAATAAACGGTCTGCAAGTGTACTTTTACCGTGATCTATATGCGCAATAATGCAAAAATTTCTAATCTTCTCCATAAACAAATCTTACACAAAATGTAATGTGCAAATATAGCTGAATTTTTATTCAAGCATAGCACGTTTTAGTACTAAAACAATCTTCACTACTTTTGGTAAAGAACGCCATAAGCTTTTAAAGTATGACCAAATTAACGTTTGTTGTTAAAATACACCTTGTTATTTCGGTGTTTATTGTCGTTCCCGTGGCTTTGATTTATGGTTTTAAACCTACTGTGTTATGCGATATAAGCCTAAAAACTACAGACATGCTTAACGTATTTAAAGCGCTTATGGTACTGTATTTAGGGTTTGCAGGGTTATGGGGTTTTGGGTTGTTTTATAAGGCTTATCTAAAAATAGCTTTGGTAAGCAATATTGTGTTTATGCTCGCACTTGGTTTGGGTAGATTATTAAGCTTTGTTTTAGATGGTAAGCCTTCTCTGGTGTTTGTACTGGGTGCTTTTGGAGAATTGTTATTGGGGTGTTATGGTCTTTGGGTGTGCATGTATTTTAAAGAGCAACTAAGCGATAACAATACCGCAGAGTCCTAAACTAACAATAGCATATACAGTGGCTAAGATGTAAAGTATCTTTTTCGCCTGTTTGTGTTTTTTATTTAAAAGCAAAGCTATACCAACCATTATAAATGATGGGATTAGCATGATGGCTAATACTAAGGGGATGAGGTCGTTGTATTTTGTATTCCGATTTAATAGAAATAGCATAATAAATTGTTTTTAATAAGACTACACACCCCCTAGAAGTATAGCGCCACAAGCTCCAAAACTAATAATAACGTAAACAGCTGCTAAAATAAACATGACTTTAGCGGCTTTTTTGTTTTTCTTTAAGAGGATAAATCCCAAAATGGCCAGAACAATGGCTGGTCCTATCATAATGGCAATTATGAATAGAATTAAACCATCAAAATTCATATTCGGACTTAAAAAATGTATCATAACCTGAGTTTTATGCAATAATATATTTACTTCAACCTAAAAGCGCGTATAGAACCACTATTATTTACGAGTAATTGAGTTGCGTTTATGTAATGCGTAGCGTCATACTTCAAATTTCAGCTTCATTATTGCAATTGAAATTAAGTGGTGTCATTTCTTAGTGTTTCCAGATAGTCCTTTTTGTCATCGCGATAGAATAAATTCATAGTTTCAAAAGGAATGATCTTATTGTCTTTATCGACAATATGCACGCAAGATTTTTTTACCGCACGAACGTCAAAGTTATAAGCATCAATAAATTGCATTATAATAATACGAAATAAATTATCGTAGCCCAAATTTGGTGCATCTATATTAGGCAAGCAACACATAATGCTTTTAAGGTTTTCTTCAGCCACTTCTACAGAATTACCTGTGCTAAAAAGTTCGATCATTTTACCGTGTAAATTTTCATCCTGCTCATAAATAATCGTGTTTTTACTGTTGTCTAATAAGTCATTAGGGTTGATGTAACGTGTGAGTGGAAACACTTCATTATCTAATTTTAGCGCGTAACCCATTACTAAGGCGTCGGGATTACAGGGCACAGGTAAAAGGTCGTCTGGGTTAAAAACCTGTGTTTGTTCTAATATTTTTCGACGTACTTCGGTAAGTGTCATCCTATCGGTTTCTGGATTAAAATTATCTAAGCGCCCTGCAATTTGAGTGGGTTGAAAGGTTACACCTCTTACGCATTTTTGCTGTAAAGCGTAGTCGATAATTTTTCCAATTTCATGATCGTTTAGATCTTTTTGAAGGGTAACCACTAATGTTGTTGACACGTTGAGCTTATTAAGATGGTCTAAGGCTTGTTGCCTTATACGTGTTAAATCGGCTCCTCGTAATTCTTGTAGTACCGAGGCCTCGAAAGAATCGAATTGCAAATAGATTTCAAAATCTGGTGCATATGTTTTTAGGCGTTCTGCAAAAGCAAAATCTTTAGCTATTTTAATGCCGTTTGTATTGAGCATAAGGTGCCGAATGGGTAGCGTTTTGGCGTAGTCTAAAATGTCCCAAAATTGTGGGTGAATGGTGGGTTCGCCACCAGAAATTTGTACAACATCGGGTTCTTTCTCGTTGCGCACTATAGTGTCTAGCATTGTTTTAATCTCTTCTAAAGTACGGTGCCTGCCATAGGTAGGTGAGGAACCAGCGTAGCAGGTGGGACAGGTTAAATTACAACGGTCTGTTACCTCTAAAACAGTAAGACAGGAGTGTTGCTCGTGGTCTGGGCACAAGCCACAGTCGTAAGGACAGCCATAATCGGTTTTAGTATTGAACTTATAGGGCGTTTCGCTGGGCTTATTATAATTCCTAATATTTTTGTAATAGGCAATATCATCGGCAATAAGCACTTTAGAACTGCCATGTTCTTTACAGCGTTTCAACATATAAACCTTATCATTTTCAAAAATGATTTTGGCATCTATGCGTTTAAGGCATTCTGGACATAGGCTTAACGTAAAATCGTAGTATGTATAAGGTCTATTAGGCATTTTTTAAAGTTTGAAAGATGAAATTCTTGTAATACAGTAAACAAATTAGACATAATATTTGAATTGTGCTTAACCCAAAGAGGTAAAACACATTGGGCTTTAAAAATTCAATGCAAAAACGAAATCCGAAGTATGGAACCATAAACCATTTAAAAAGAGCACCATTTTTCAAGTTTTTATGTTTCTGCACCCATTTTAAAGCTATAAATAACACTATTAAAAATAGCAATTCGTATAAAGATGTAGGGTGGCGTAATACCCCATCACCTAAATCCATACCCATAAAGAAAGTGGTGGCTTTTCCATAGGTAAATTCGTTTGTGCCTGATAAAAAGCAGCCTATTCGGCCAATAAAGATTCCTAATAGAATAGGGAAAGTGAAAAGATCTCCAGAAGATGTGGTTTCGCCTATAATTTTTTTAGACAATTCCACACCAAGTAAACCGCCAAAGAGACCTCCCATAATGGTTTTTGTATTTAACAGTTGGATGATGTGTGCTTTTGTAAATGCCACAGTTGGATTTTCTAAAACACCAATAAGTCTGGAGCCTACTAATGCCCCCAGCGCAGCACCCAGAATAATGGATAGTCTATTGTTTGTGTTAATGGTATCGCTGCTACGGCGCCTTAAAAACACATAATAACGAAACCCAATAAAGAACGCCAAGTATTCTAAAATAAGATGGCTATTTATAGCGTAGCCAAAAAGACGAGGTTCAAAAGGGATATCCAAGGCGCATGTTTTCATCTAAAATACAATAAAATGCATACCTCACATCCCAAAGCAGCAGTTTGTACGTATTTATGTATAATTATTTAGAACCAAGTATTGCATAAACTCATGAAAAATTTACATCTAAAAATTAAGCCTGTCAAGCATATAACATTCGTTTTATGTTTAGTTATTTTAAGTAGTAGTGCACAAAACACGATCAACTCTGGTGAAGGCACCTATTATACAGGGGTTGCGGGTGGTAATTCTGGGAACTGTTCCATTTTTGTAGCGGCGGGAGACTATTTGCATTGTGCCTTAAATACTATCGATTACGATACTGCTGCTGCTTGTGGTGGTTACATTAAAGTAAACGGTGTAAAGGGGTCTGTAACTTTACAGATTGTAGACCGTTGCCCTGAGTGTAAAAAAGGCGATGTGGATATGACGCAAGAGGCTTTTGCTATAATAGATGATGTGGTAAATGGCCGTGTACCTATTACTTGGGAGTATGTAGAAAACCCTAATACCACCAATGTAAAAATTAGATTTAAAGAGGGGTCTTCTAAATACTGGACAGCCATACAGTTGTATGATCTTAAGTATCCTATTGCTACTTTAGAATATTTGGGAGCTAATGGAGATTGGGTTGCTATGGAACGGCAACTGTACAATTTTTTTGTAGCGACTAATGGTATTGCTTCTCCAATGCAATTACGAGCTATAGATATAAACGGTACGGCTTTAGTTTTTAATGGTATCTCTATAACAGAAGAAACCATCGTAACGTCTCAGCAGTTTTCTAAAGCGGTTCTTAGTACCACAACTCAAGATGCGCTTACTACACATGTAATTTACCCCAACCCTACCAAATCTAAGGTTACCATTAAAGGGTCTGGACCTAAACACTGGCAACTTTTAGATGCCCAATCTAGGGTATTAAAGACGGGGGTCTCGTCTCAAGTCGATTTAAGCGCTTACCAGCAAGGCTTGTATTTTTTAACATTACTAGAGGATAAACATACGTATAAGCTTGTAAAACACTAAGATTTAATAGTCCTGTTACGGCATGCTTTTTTAAAAAGTCTTAATTTTGCATTTAAAATTAAGACTTTGGTAAAGATAGATAACATAGAACTGCCCGATTTTCCATTGCTACTAGCGCCTATGGAAGATGTAAGTGATCCGCCATTTAGAGCGTTATGTAAAGAACAGGGTGCCGATGTGGTGTATACGGAATTTGTCTCTAGTGAAGGCTTAATACGGAATGCTGCGAAAAGTGTTATGAAGTTAGATATCTATGAAAAAGAGCGCCCTGTGGGCATTCAAATATTTGGTGCTAATTTAGACAGCATGCTGCAAACTATTGATATTGTGGCTGAATCGAAACCAGATATTATAGATATTAATTTTGGGTGTCCCGTTAAGAAAGTTGTGAGTAAAGGTGCAGGTGCAGGCATTTTAAAAGATGTTTGCCTTATGGAAAAGCTTACGGCAGAAATGGTGAAACGTACCCATTTGCCCATAACTGTAAAAACCCGTTTGGGCTGGGACCATGACTCTATACGAATTGTTGAGGTTGCAGAACGTTTGCAAGATGTAGGTTGTAAAGCCATTTCGATCCATGGGCGAACACGAGCGCAGATGTATAAAGGTGATGCCGATTGGAAACCTATCGCCGCAGTAAAAAACAACCCGCGTATGCACATTCCTGTATTTGGTAATGGCGATGTAGATACTCCAGAGAAGGCTGTAGATATGCGCGATAATTATGGCTTGGATGGAGCTATGATTGGTCGTGCTAGTATAGGCAACCCTTGGTTTTTTAAACAGGTAAAGCACTATTTTGAAACAGGAACGCATTTAGCACCTATTAGCCTAGAAGAACGTGTAGAAGCTGCCCGCAGACACTTGCAAATGGCGATAGACTGGAAGGGGGAAACCCTTGGCGTTTTTGAAACCCGCCGCCATTATACCAATTACTTTAAAGGCATTCCGCATTTTAAAGACTACCGTATGAAAATGGTAACCAGCGACCATTCCGAAGATGTTTTTGCGGCTTTCGACGAGGTATTGGAGCAATTTTCTGGACACCAGTTTACCCAATAGCCTCTACAATAAGGTTGAAATGGTTTTTACTGTAGTACCGCTTGAGCTAAAAAAGTTTTAATACTATTAAAATACTGCGTTCCGCCCACTTCCCAAACGTTTAGGTGATTTGCACCATCTACGCTTATAAAAGATTTGTGTTTACTTTTTAGCGCTCCAAAATTTGTTTTTGCATAGGCAATGTCTATGCGTTTATCTTCAGTACCATGCACCAAAACTATAGGTTGCTTTATGGTTTTACAAAAGCGTACTGGTTTTGCGTCTTCTGGATTAAAATTGGCTATACGCCCAGCTCTTTGCAACATGTAATTGGTAAATGGTTTTACGTTAAACCCTACATGATAGCCAAAGTAATCGTTAGTAATCGACTTTAAGTCTGTAAATGTACTTTCTATTATACCAAATTTAATTCTCTGCTCTACACCCATGGCCTGCAAGGCAATAGCACCTCCTAAAGATTGCCCCCAAATGCCTATAGGTTTAGTTTTAACACCATTAAAACTATTGTAAAGCTCGTCTATAAGCCACGATACATCTTGTTTTTCTTTTACACCAAAAGTACAATGCGTGCCTTTACTTGCGCCATGAGCTCTAGAATCTAAAGCTACTGCGTTGTAGCCTAATTTAGACAGTGTATCGCTAAGCGCTATAAAGTGTTCTTTTGTTCCTCTAATGCCATGCAAAAGCAAAATGGTGCCTTTGGTTTGATTTGAAACAGAGGGTGTAAAAAAAGCAGATAACAAAGTACCATCGAAAGATTCAAAATTTATAAATGTGCCTTTTTGGGCGTTAAATTGGTGTTTTGCTTCGTAATTTTTTCCTGTTATAAAACGTATGGCAGGATTTTTAATTTCAGTAATAAATCGTGGCAGATAGAAATGCACAGCTATTGCGCTGCAACTAATACTAAGAAAAACTAAAAGCTTAAATTTTCTAGACACCTTCATACATTTTGCATTTGCAATTCCTTTTGGTAACAAATACAGAAAACGCTTAATGCCCTGTTACCAGCTTTTCAGTAATTTTTGTAGCGCTTATTTTAGAGGACACTACACCCAAAATAGATATTGTAAAGAATACAATTATAAAATTTTCCAGCTTTATACTAACGGGATACGCTAAAGTAGGTGTAATAAGCACTACACCCGAAAGTTGCTGAATAAGCACTATTAAAAAACCTATAAACAACCCGAGTATGCAACCTATTAATGTTATTGCAGAGCCTTGCAGAAAGAAAATTTTCCGCATTTTTCTAACAGATATTCCTAAATTAAATAAGGTATTTAATGATTTCTTTTTTTCTAATATCATCATTATTATAGAACCAATAACATTAAAAATAAGCAAACCAGATACTAGTGTTAACAACAGGTATATTAAAAGGTTTTCACTATTCAGCATTTTATAAAGCGCATCGTTAAGCTGCACGCGATTTTTAACTAAAATTTGATCTCCAAGAATCTGTTTAATTTGAAATTTTACTGAAGACTCGTTTGCCCCGTGCGCTAATTTAAATTCTATTGCAGAAATTTGATCGGGCTTGTAGCTCAATAATTCTCTAGCCAGTTGAATGGGCGCATACACGTAAGTATCGTTTAGTTTTTCGTTAATATCGAAAATACCCACGTTAATGGTTTTCATAACATTAAACGATTTGCTTATCGTTGTTCTGTTTAACTGCCCTGGCTTTGGCACATATACATTTACTGCTTTGGTATAATCTAAAACCCCAAAAGATAAATTTCTGGAAACTCCTAAACCTGCAACAATTTGGTTGCTTTTTTGCTCTAACCAACTGCCTTGGGTAATGCCAGATTCTATACTATTTACTTTATCGAAATTAGCATCTACGCCTTTAATGCTTGCAAGATAGTCTTTACCGTCTGCTCCTATCATTACACGCTCCTCTATAATTTTAGAGTAAATCGCGATGCCTTCTATTTCGGTAAGTGCTTCCTCTTGTGCTTTGGTTAGCATAAAAGATTTTCCGAAGGCTGTTTCTGCCTTTAAATCTGGATCTACTATTGTAGAAAATTGTAATGTAAAGTCTTTTAACCCTGCAAAACCAGAAAGCACCACAAACAAAGATGCAGCGCCTAAAACCACACCAATTAGTGCGATAATAGTAATAAAGTTAATAGCATTATTGCTACTTTTAGAACGCAAATAACGTTTTGCTATGTATAAGGATACGTCCAATTAAGATTTCTTTCTTTTATCTAATAAATCTGGGTTATCTAAAGGGTTGTCTTTACCTTTTAAAGATTGTTCTATACGGTCAATATACTCCAAAGAATCGTCAATAAAAAATTCTAAAGAAGGCATTCGTCTCAATTGGTTTTTAGTTCGCTGTGCCAATTCATGACGTATTAAAGCGGTATTGCTTTTTATCCCACTTAATAAAGCCTCTCCTTTATTGTTCGGAAAGATACTTAAGTAAACCTTAGCAACCGACAAATCTACCGTAACTTTTACTTTACTTACAGATATAATTACACCTCGCATGCCGCCCTGTGTGGCTGCACCTTGCAAAACATCAACTAAGTCGTGCTGTAAAACTGATCCTATTTTTTTTTGTCTCTGACTTTCTTCCATAATTCTTAAACTCTCATTTTTGTTGTTCTAAGCACACTGCAAAAATAAGGGATATTTTGTATCTTCCTATAAAAGTAACATTTTATGAATAAAATAGAGCATATTGGTATTGCTGTTAAAGATTTAAAAACGTCTAACACCGTTTTTGCTAAAATTTTAGGTGTATCGCATTACAAAGAAGAGCATATTGCCCACGAAGGGGTTAACACCTCTTTTTTTAAGGTGGGTAATGAAAAAATAGAACTGCTCGAAGCCGTAAACTCTTCGAGTACCATTGCCAAGTTTTTAAATTCTAAAGGCGAAGGGGTACACCACATTGCCTTTAGTGTCGATAACATTACCACAGAAATAGAACGTTTAAAGTTAGAAGGTTTTACAATTATAAACGAAACCCCTAAGCGAGGCGCCGATAATAAACTGGTGGCTTTTTTACACCCCAAAACTACAAATGGTGTGTTAATTGAATTATGTCAAGAAATAAAGCCATAATTTTCTTGGTAGAAAAGAAAATTAATAGTAATATTGCACTCCAATTTCGGGTCCTATAACTCAGTTGGTTAGAGTATCTGACTCATAATCAGAAAGTCCATGGTTCGAGCCCATGTGGGACCACTACTAGAAATTGTAAAGCCTTCGCAGAAATGTGAAGGCTTTTTTTTTGTGTACCGGTACTAAATTACCATCTGAAATAATAAAGAACTTCAATAAAAAACTATATGAGCAAATATGTTAATTTTTTAGATAGCAGAGACAAATATGAAAGTCGAAAAGTAAGTAATGTCGACTATGATTATTTGGCTAATTTTAAATTAGCAGAACGGAA
>CANLCJ010000043.1 GCA_947489085.1 uncultured Flavobacteriaceae bacterium | reverse complement strand
AAACTCTCCTTAATTTGTAATGTTTGGCGTAAACTCATATGCTAATATACGTCAAATTATTTTTAAAATGGTATAATGCAAGCTGCAATTGATAAAGGCGATGCTATTTTGACATTCATAAATATAACTACTCAAAGGATGATTAAGGGGCAAATGATAACTAAAACATTTGGTCACGCTATAGTTGTTGTGGGTTATGACGCTAATGGTAAAATGATTTATTTTGATCCAGCAAAAGGGCATTTTTTAGTCGCAGAGGCAGATAGATTCGATATTGGTATAAGAGTAATTTTAAAAGATAAAAAAGGATGAAATATTTAAAAAATGTATTATTCATAGTAATAGCTATAAGTTTGTTGTCCGTTAAACAAGACTTACAAAATAGTACGAATAAACTAATGGCAACAACAACTAATCTCCAGCAATTGTTGATGAGTAAAGAGTGGAAAGCTTTAAATGCTGAGGATTCTAGTTGGCGATTTACAGAGACAGAAATGCTGTTTTATGATCAAGGAGAGTTAAGTGTAAGAACAAAATATTATATTACAAATACAAGTTGCTATCAAGTAGAAAACCCATATAATCCATCTTTATTGGGTACAAAAACACATGGAGATTATATTGTGGATGAAGACGGAAGATGTGAGGCTGTTGAAATAGTAGACAATAATAAAATTATATTTTATCACTTACATGAGTCTGCAGCGCCAACTTTTATTTTGGTGGCAAAATAATCCTCACTGGTGCTATTTTATAACTAGTGCCGAGCTTGAGTGATCAAGAAACAAAAATAATATTGTATAAGAAACACTTTTACGTTTACGTAAAGGTGTTTTTTTATGTTAAATTTTGTTGTACATCAGCTTTAAAAACAAAAGCTTTAATAAGCTCTTTAACGACTTTTTTCTTATCTGTAGACAATGTGTTTACTTTTTTAAATAGGGTAAGTAATTCTTTGTCGGCAATATTGTTGTCTGCAATGTCATCACTAGAGCCGTTCATTAAGTAATCTGTAGTAGTGTCTAAGGCATTAGCTAATTTAGAAAGTACATCTGTATTGGGTTTATTTTCTTCGCGTTCGTATCTAGAAATATTAGTAACATGCACCTGTACAATTTTAGAGAGTTCTGCCTGCGAAAACCCTTTAGCTGTTCTAGATTGTTTTAATCTGTCTTTAAACTCCATAAATACTGCTCTTATTGCTTACAAATCGATATGGGAGATTATATTGCTTCTATTCGAGAAAAACTATGTGAATTGTTAGCTCAAGGGGATATGTGCTTAGATAAAGAAAAAGGATTTTCTTTAGATGGCATTACACAGCCTAATTTTAAAGGGCTAGATGGTCTACAGGCACAATTAGGAGGCACACAAGGGTCAGCTATTTTTATAAATGAAAACGGAGATGTTTCTGTGAATTTATATGATACCTTTGGTGTAGATTTTAGGGATGCAGTTCCTGAAGATTGGACAGCGAGAAGTGCTTTTTATTCTATAACAGGAGGCGCTAAAGGGTTAAAGGCATTTTATGTATTACAGCATGTGCATGGTTATCCTGCATTAGTACATAAAGTACCTGTTGACTATAGTACTTTAGGGCTACAGCAAATAAATATTAATGATTGCGATTAAAACAATAAATATGAAAAAATTATATATACTATTTATTTTAGTAGCTTTTAAGGGATTTTCACAAAACGAAACTTTTTATAAAAGTGTTCCTGGTTTTACAAACGTGAAATACTATAACCAAGTAAATACTACACCCTACATTTTTAAAAACGATATGCTTTTGAATGAAAATGTGTATCCAAACTGGTACAAAGGATTAATGTTTCATAAATCTCCAGGGATATTTTCTAGTGTGGACGAACTCTATTCTTATTTGGGAGATGATCCAAGATTTACGCAAAACCCTGTACGTCAATCTACTTATGACCATAAAACAGACCCTGCTCATCAGGCACAATATTTTGATTTAGGAAAAAAGAGTTTAAATAAGTCAAAACTATATTTAGATGATTTAGAGTTTTTGGATGCTGTTAATGGAAACTCAACACAATTGTATAAGAGGTATAGCATTATCCACAGAGAGATCTATTTGAGAATTGATAATGATGATTTTTTGGTATTAACTTATTCTTCAATGACTCCAGAGTTTACACCAACAGAAGTAGAAATTCAAAAAGTTACTAATTATATTAACGGAGAGACTGCATTTAGGTCAGAAATAGAGAATAGTAGGTGCCTAGTTTTTGCAATTCTTCATAAAGAAAATGGTAAATGGAAATCTTTAGGAGATGATAAGAGAGCTCTACAATTTATAGCAGACAAAAATCTAAATCCCATATTAACAGAACTATTAAAGTATTCATCTGATTCAGCAACTGTCGTATCGTCTATAAATAACTCAGGAAATCGCGTTTATGTAGAGCAGTAATTATTAATATATAATTACCATTAATTAGATGAAAAAAATTATTCTAAAAAAAATTTCTGTACTGTCCGTGATTTCATTTGCGTTAATAGTATTTTGTATCAAATTTTTAATTTTTAATTATGCAAAAACAGATGATATTGGCTACTCGGGTATAGGAACTTTAATATTTGCTGGACTTGGACTATTTGGCATACTTGTAGATTACATTTTTTCGTTACTAATTAAAAATAGAATAACATTAAATATTATAGAATTAGTAATTGTATGTTTTTTGTTAATTCTAATGTGGTAAAATAAAGCTCAGATAGAAAAAAAGAATTTAATCATGCGAAAAAGGAAGTTGATTGTAAATAACGATTTTATGAAAAAAAATATTTTAAAAATAGTAGTTTGTGTTTTAGGATTCTTTACCCTAGGTTGTTTTTCAAGTTTTGTAACATTAAATTCTAATGATTCAATAATAGGCGTTTGGATTGCAGAAGATGATAATAATTCTAAGCTTATTTTTTTGGATAATGGTAAATGCGAAGAATATTACGAAAATAAATTAGAAAGCGAATATAACTTTTCTATTTCTAATAATTCCACTCAATGTAACGAATCGGTACACACTGATGGTAATACTAGTTATCTAAGAATGGTTGATGTCAATAATAATGATGAATATTGCTATGAAATAAATGGAATTACATCAACAAAATTGTCTTTGCGGTTTTTGAATAGAGGTGGTTTTGTAATTTATTCAAGACAATAATAGCCTTGCTTTTTGTCTCACCCGCCGTGGTAAAGTATGTCACAGCAATAGTGGCGCTAGTGCTAGTTTGTAACTAGTACCGAGCCTGAGTAAGCAAGTAAATAAGACTTGTATAAGAAACACTTTTACGTTTACGTAAAGGTGTTTTTTGTGTTTTAGGAGTATGCTTTTTGCGTTTTATAATCTCTAAGTAGAGCATCAAGCGCTTTAAAAATAAAGTCACGATCTACTTGTGGTATTTTAGAAATATCTTCGATACGTTTAAGAGTGTTTTTATCAAATTCTAGGTCTGTATATCCAGACAAATAATCTAGAGACACTTCAAGAATTTTAGCAAGCTTAAGGCTTACTTCAATAGAGGGTACAGCTTCGAATTATCTTAATGGTGGCACTTCGTATATGTTCATGTACTTAGGTGAGCTGATACGATATGGGCAGAGAGGCGTTATTTTTGTCTCGTTATCTAATGTTAATACGATGAATTTCTTACATTCACGGAGCGGACACGCTCTAAATGGTCGTCGATATCCACGACCCACCGAAGATGTATTACCTAATGGAAAAAGAATTATGCTGAATAAGCAATAATCAAGTCGTCTTTAACCAAATGGCGCAATAATAAACTATAATTATACGAAACACTTTTATGTTTATGTAAAGGTGTCTTTTGTATTTTAAGAAAAAATATTTAAGAATAGCAATTTATATCTAATACTATCACGAAAAATCAAAAGGGACTTGTAAAACCTCGTTTCGATAGTAGCTTAATATGATATTTTATTTATATAGAAAGAAAGCTAATTCTCAATTTTTTTGATAACTTTATTTTTATAAAATTTATATGTAGTATAATTGTAAATAACAATTAGTAAACTCTATTATATACCGTAAACATAGACAATGTCGATTCTAAGTAAATTGAAAAATACAAATTTAATAATAACAGTAATATTAGCATCCGTTGTTATACTAGTAATAGTCCTTAGATTAAAAAGGGAAGATATAAAATGTGATATTGATGCTATTATCTTAAAATCAGGAGATAATAGAAAAGAACTAATTAAAGTGCTTAAATATTACCGAAAAAACGATGATAAATATAAGGCCGCATGTTATTTAATAAGTAATTTAGAACACCACAAAAGCGCAGTCAAGACCAATTTTTTAAACAACAATCATAATTTGGCTTTAGACACCTTAGACAAAATAGCAAATATTCACGTAGATTTGGGGGTCGATGTAAAAAGGCAGACTAAAGATGTTTGGAAAACAATAAAATCTACTAAATTGTATTTAGATTCTCTCAAGAAAGAAATAAAAACAGAGAAATCTCATGCACCAATTTACGATACTAAAAATTTAACGTCATCATGGTTGATTGCGCATATAGAAGATGCTTTTTTAAATTGGGAAAACTCTAAATTATTAGACGATACAAATTTTGACGAATTTAAAGAAACCTTATTGCCTTACAGGTACGGTGAAGAAGAATTAAATGTATCTCAAGATTATATAAATAATTTAAAAACAGGTTTGCTGCGAGATGTAGATTTAAGTAATACAGGTGAAGTTATAGATAAATTGAATCTCTACTTCGGTAAGATTAAAAGGTTTACAACAACAAAAATTTTTAGTTCAGATTTAGGGTTTTACAATATTTTAAATTGGGAAAATATATCTTGTAACCAACAAACCATAATAGCTAATACGCTATTAAATCGATTAGGTATACCTACCTATATAGATTACACACCTGTTTTTGTACACCGAGACCAAGGACATTCATGGTGTGTCTCAAAAGATTCAACTGGGAAATATTTACCATTTTCTCCATGGTGGCAATCTTTAAGAGTTTCGAAAAAAGAAGGAGAATATAGAAAGAATTACTTTAAACGGACCTCTAAAGTCTACAGGAAAACATTTGCGTCTCAACCAGAATCTGCTATAAATTTTAAAAATGTGGATGAGAAAGTGCATCCGTTTTTTAATAAAACTAATTATATAGATGTAACTGATGAGTATCATGATACAAGCTCAATTACTATTGACTTAGAAGACTTCGACGCAGAATCTAGGAATTTGGTGTACCTATCTGTTTTTACAGTTAGAGGTTGGTGTCCTGTTGCTTGTGGAGTAGTTACTAGAGATAATAAAGTAACATTTGAGAAAGTGCCTAAAGGAATAACTTATATTATTGGAGATTATAACGGTAAGCGTATAAGGCAAGTTAAATCTGCCTTCTATGTTAATAAAGAAGGTAAAGTTATAGAATTTGCTGCAAATTTTGATAAAAGAAGGAGGGCTATAGCTTTTAGAAAATATCCAGACAAAGAAAGATTATTAGATAAAAGAAAAAAGCTAATAGGAAGTAGATTTCAAGCTTCTAATACAAGACAATTTGAAGGGCACGTTGAGGATTTATTCAGTTTTGATTATGTGCCAAAAAATTATGTAGAAAATATAGATCTTAAAAATGAAAAAAAATTTAGATATGTCAGGTTTATAACTAGAGATACAAGTGAAATTAGTTTATCCATTCTAGAATTTTACTCAAAACAAAGCGAAAAACCTATATATAATAATAAGGAAACCTTGCCCTATGTTTTAAGTCCTAGAAAAACTTCGTTGGAAAGGAGTAAAAAAAATAAACTATTAAAGCTAAACGGGGAAATTATAAGTAATAAGGCAAATGCTAATAAAAATAGGTTGAAATTGGCGTTCGATGGTAATATGGAAACATTTACCCGGAAATTCAGATGGATTGGATTAGATTTTGGAAAGCCTCAAAAAATAACAAATATTCGATATGCAGCTAGAAATGCTAATAATAGAATCAATATAGGGGATACATATCAACTTTTATTTTATGATAAAAAGTGGAAAGTGCTTGCGACACAAAAAGCAAGATATAATTTTTTAGTTTTCAAGAATGTGCCGTCAGGAACTATGTATTGGTTAAGGAATAAGACCAAGGGTAAAGAAGAACTACCTTTTGTTTATTATAAAGACAAACAATTATTTGTAAATTATGATGATATAGAATCTTTTTTTAATTAGAAGCAAACGAAGCAAGGCATATCTAGAAAGCGAATACATCCTTATAAACACAAGAATTTATTTATAAATTGAAACAAAGACAAACCCCGAAAACAGCTATTTATAGTCAAAAGCGGGGCTTTTATATTTACGTCATTATGAAATTACGATGAATAGGCGGTATCCTTTCGCTTATCCCATCTTGACTATTTTTGATTATGGTTCTAGTTTTGTCACTACAAAAATTTATAGCTATGTTAAATCTAGACAGTAGTTTTAGTTTTTAGTTATGCTTGCCATCGACTGATATGCGCAAAAGTTTTGATAGCCTTTGTGGGATAGTTAAAAGTGAACTCTCTCAAGTTCCTACCAATGGTTCCGTTTATATATATATATATATATATACAAGGTCTTACTAATATAGGAGATGAAATAACAGAGACTTTAGAGCATACCGCTGCGAGTTTGGTAAAGCGTTGTACGATTATTGGCCTTAAACATGCCCAACCTAAAGGCGAAGGCATCATTATAGGGCAACTCCCTACACGCCCTATCAAAAAACCTATAGCAGAAACTTCGCTTTTATCACACATATTGGTTAGTAAGTCAAATAACCATAGATGCTACTTGTTGCGAGAGTGAATTATGTTACCCTATGCCTCAAAAGTTTTGATTTTTTTGAATGATCCCCCAATAGGGTATTAACGATCATAATTTTTTATATCTTACTACCCTCTAAACAAAAAGAAATCCTCTTTCATGTGCTCTATCTTGCTATCCTGATTAGTAATAATGTAATCTATAGCTTTTGAGGTAAAATCTTCGCCTTTTTGAGTCAGGGATACAATATTCTGTTCTAGTTGAATCATATTGTTTTTAAGTGCCAATTCTAGCACTAGTTTAGAGCGTACTTTTTGCCAGTTGATGTGTTCGTTTAAATGATTAACGTGGCGTTCTTCTTCTTCGGTATGGTTTTTTAAGTGTAGTAAAAATGTTAGCAGAGATACTTCCACACGTTGTTGGCGTTCCTTGTATAGTACAGCAATTATGCCTCTTCTTGGTGCAAATAAATATACCGTTAGAAATAAAAGCCCTAGCATTGTGGTTATAGATCCTGCAATAGACGCATCTAACCAATGCGCTACCCAGTAACCAGATATGGCACTACACACACCAAAACAAATGGCAAATATGAGCATGCGCTTTAGCTCGTTAGTTAACAAATAGGCGCTTGCGGCAGGTGCAATCATAAGAGCAACAACAAGAATGGCACCAACAGCATCGAAGGCTCCCACTGTGGTAATAGAGGATACCGCCATTAATCCATAGTGTATAATTACTGGAGAAAAACCTAATGAAGCGGCCAACCCAGTATCGAAAGTGCTTACTTTAAGTTCTTTGAAGAAGGCAATTAGTAATGTTAAGGTTAATATTAAAACACCTCCTGTTACCCATAAAGATTTGGGACCTAAGTCTATCCCTGATAGCAAAAACCTATCGAAAGGCGCAAAAGCGAGTTCTCCTAAAAGCACAGCATCTACATCTAAATGCACATCGTTTGCATTTTTTGCAATAAGGATAACACCGATACTAAATAGTGCAGGAAATACAAGACCGATGGCAGTATCTTCCTTAACTAATCCTGTTTTTTGTATGTACTCTACCAAAACAACTGTTATAATACCTGTTAAGGCGGCTAGAATGATAAGTAATGGCGAGTTGAGGTCTTGCGTAATAAAAAAACCAATAACAATACCTGGTAGTATAGAGTGGCTAATGGCATCGCTTATCATCGCCATTTTTCGAAGCACTAAGAACGTGCCGGGAATTGCACAGGCTACAGCTACAAGACTTGCTATTAGTTGTATTTCTAATTGTGTACTACTCATTAGTTGTAGATTGTTGGTTATATAAGTTAGCCGCTGTTTTAAAGCCTTCTTCTGTTAAGTACCACATGTTGCCTTCTAATTTTACGTAATTCTTTTTAACAAGCTGTTGTAACGTGGTTTTAGTAAATCCTTGAAAATTATTTAAAATTTTAATAGCGTGAGGGTGTGCGGTATTATTGTGTGTTTCTGCAATATTGTACATAAAAGCCAAGGTTTTATGTAATTGCAAATCGCGTCTGTTTTTTATAAATCGTATTTGTTTAAATAACAATCCTCTACTAGGAGCACATATAAAAGATACCAATACAAATACACTTGCAACAATTACAATTACAGGGCCTGTAGGGAGGTTGTTTTGGCTGGCACTTATTGCAGTGCCAAACACACCTGAGAATGCACCGAATAGCGCAGATAAAAATACCATGGTGCCCAAACTGTTGGTCCATTGCCTTGCAGCAGCAGCAGGTGCTAATAGCATAGCACTCATAAGTACCACGCCAACTGTTTGTAAGCCCAGAACAATGGCTAATACAATAAAGGTGGTAATAAGTATGTCTATAAATTTGGTGTTAAAGCCTAAAGTTTTAGTGTAATCTGCATCGAATAATAGCATTTTAAACTCTTTCCAAAATAGCAATAGTACTATTAAACATAGCGTTGTAATGCTGCCCATAAGCCAAACGTCACTTTCTAAAAGTGTGGCTGCTTGTCCGAACAGGTATTTGTCTAAACCTGCTTGATTGGCGTTTGGCTGTTTCTGAATAAAGGTAAGTAGTAGCATGCCAAAGCCAAAGAATAGGGAGAGTATAAGCCCTAGAGCGGTGTCTGATTTTAGATGTGTTTTCTTTATAATGCCGCGTATCCAGAACGTACCAATTAGACCACTTATTAAAGCGCCCAATAACAGAGTGTTGTTGTCTTTAGTGCCTGTTAATAAAAATGCTATAGCTATGCCGGGTAGTGCCGCGTGCGATATGGCATCTCCCAAAAGGCTTTGTTTACGCAGTACAGCAAAACTACCAAGCATGCCTGTAACTGCTCCTAAAATAGCTGTACCCAGTGTTATGGTTCTTAGGGTGTAGTCTGTAAAGACGAGTGTTATGTATTCTGTAACGTCGATTATTTTATTATTTAATGTTTTTATTAATGTTCATTCCCACTGTAAATCCACATCGGTTGTGTGTTTCCAGCAGTTTCAAAGCCCATTTTTTTATAAAATCCAATAGCTTCTGCATCTGCTGTCAACATTTGCATGTGGAACGATTTGTATTTGTCTTGTAACCGAGACATTATCTGCTGGCCTATATGCTGGCCATGGTACTCGGGGTGTACGAGCAAGTGCGGGTAGTATACGGTTAAATGTCCATCTGAAATGGCATTGCCTATTCCTACTAAAACGCCATTAGCCCAAGCCGATATTAAGGTGTGCGAATTGATTAAGGCTTTATGGAGTTGCTCTGGTTTTTTTGCAGAACTCCATTTGTTAGCGTTATATAATTCTACAATAGCGTCCACTGTTATATTTCTCGTGTTAGAAATTTCAATCTCCATAGGTGTTATAAATTTACTCTTGTATGCTTACTTTATAGTTAATGCCATAGGTTTTAGTTAAGTTGTCGTCGTTAAAGATGTCTTTTACAGGGCCTGTGGCAATCTTTTTTACATTTAAAAAGGTTACCCAATCGAAATATTCGGGTACGGTTTGTAGATCGTGATGTACTACAATTACTGTTTTTCCTGCTTTACGCAGCTCTTTTAAAATATTAATAATGGCAACTTCTGTGGTAGCGTCTACACCTTGGAAAGGCTCGTCCATAAAATAGATAGAGGCGTTTTGCACTAAGGCTCGTGCTAAAAATATGCGTTGCTGCTGGCCTCCTGAGAGCTGGCTTATTTGCCTGTTTTTAAATGGTAGCATGCCTACTTTTTCTAAAGCTTCTAAGGCCGCTTTTTTTTGTTTTTGTCCTGGACGTTTTATCCAGCCAAGACTGCCGTAGGTACCCATGGTTACTACGTCTAGGGCTGTGGTTGGAAAATCCCAATCTACACTGCCTTTTTGGGGTACATAGGCCACACGCTGGCGTTGTTTTTTATAGGGTTTATTGTATATGCTTACGCTGCCTGCTATGGGTTTTAATATGCCTAATATGGACTTTATAAGTGTAGATTTACCTGCGCCATTTGGACCTACAATAGCCATGAGCACCCCTTCGGGAATTTCTAAATCAATATCCCAAAGTACAGGTTTATAGTTATAGGCTACTGTTAGGTCGTCTACTTTTACGGCTATTGTGCCTGTTGCAGCAGGTGTTTCTTTTGTATTTGCTTCGGTGGTTATAGCCATTTTATTTTAAGGATTGTTTAAATAGAAATTGTTGCTGTAAAGGGTAAGCTTACGTGTTATTGCTAGAATTTACCAAAGTGCTTCAAATTAGGGCTTTTTTGGTGTGTTGGTCTAGCCCTGATAGTAGCGGCATCCTTTTTTGATTTTTCTTCAAAAAAGATATAGCGGATAGCAGGTAATAGCTTCAAATTATAGCATAAGTTTCATAATAAGCATTCTGGGTTTTACTGTTTATAATTTTTGTTGTTGTAATGCATTTACTATGGTGTTTACGTTATAGTTAAACATGCCTATATAGGTACCTTCTTCTGTATTGGCATTTCCTAACGCATCAGAATACAGTGTGCCGCCTATGGCAACTTCGTGTCCTTTTGCTTTTACAGCGGCCTGTAGCGCTTCTATAGTGCGCTTAGGTACAGAGCTTTCTACAAAAATAGCATTTACTTTGTGTTTTATAATAAAGGTTGATAATTTTTGTACGTCTTGCACACCTGCTTCGGTTGCTGTAGATAGGCCTTGTAGTCCTACTACTTGAAAATTAAAGGCTTTGCCAAAATAGTTAAAAGCGTCGTGTGCGGTAACTAGAATGCGTTGTGCTTCTGGCAGGGTTTCTATTTTTGTTTTTATGTTGGTGTGTAACGTGTTGAGTTTGGTGATGTAGGCGTCTCCGTTGGCTTGAAATTGGGTTTTGTATTCTGGTAAGGCTTCAGATAGTGTTTTAACCACATATTCTGTAGCTTGTTTCCAATACCTTATATCGAACCAAATGTGTGGATCGTAATTGGATGCAAAGTATTCTGAGCCTATTAGCGTGTTTTTGTCTATAGCATTCGAAATGGCAAGGGTTTTCTTGTTCTTCATTTTTTCGAAAACTTCTACGAGCTTGCCTTCTAAGTGCAGGCCGTTGTAGAAAATAATATCGGCATTTGCTAGTTTGGCCACATCGCCCTCGCTGGCTTTATACAAGTGGGGGTCTACACCGCTGCCCATTAACCCTTGTAATGCAATATGGTCTCCGCCTATGTTTTTTACCAAATCGGTTATCATAGTGGTTGTGGTTACTACATTGAGTTTGCCAGATGTAGTATTGTTGTCTTTACAGCTTATTAGGGCTAACGTTAATAGAAATATTAATTTTTTCATAGGGTAGTTATTATAGCATTTTTAGCAGTTTTTTAGAGGTGTAATAACTAAAAACGCGTTGTTTTATGGCTAATGTATTGTCGAATATTAGTGTTGCTGGCAATGTAACTGTTTTTTTGTCTCTGGAGGCTAAGAGAAGTGGCAACTCGTGTATGCCGTTGCGCTTTGTTTCTGCTTGTTTGTTTACAAAGGTAACACCGTCGAAGGTTATGGGTTGGGTGGTTTCTATATCCATATTTACGGCATAATACTCGGTGTTTATTTTGTTTATTACCTCTGTTTTGGTAAATACGTCTCGCTTAATTTTTTTGCAATAGGCACACCATTCGGCATGAAAATATACGAGTACTGGTTTTGGGTTTTCCTCTAAGGCTTGTTCGAGTTCTGCCCAAGTTTTCCAGTTAATGCCATTTTGGGCAAAACTGCTTATTGTAAATAGCGTAAAGATTAAAAGTGTTACAATGTGTTTCATTTTAACGTGTTTAAAAGTCACCTAATTTTAGACCTATAAAAAATGTGCGAGGCCTGTTTGGTCCGTACACATAGTCGGAATCTCTGCCTGCGCCTATATCGAAATCGTCTTGATAGCTGTCGAATAAGTTCTGCACACCAGTGCTTAATTCGGCATGAAAACGGTCGTTAATATCGAAACGGTAGGTAAATTTTGTAGTAAGGTCTAGAAAAGATTCTGAATCTACCAAGTCTAAAAACCCCGTGTTACTTATTACTCTTGGTACAACCATAGTACCTGTATAGCTGGCTGTAAGATCGAATTTAAAATGCGAATTGATAGTCCAGTTAGAGTTTAAAAATCCATAAACATTAGGTGTGCGTACAAATTCGTCTACAATAACATCTTGCTCACCCGGTGTATTACCGTCTGTTTCAAATAAAACTTGGGGCTGTCTGTAAATGGAACGTTGTACGGTTAGGCCAGCTTGAAAAAATAGATCGCGATTTGGCGATACAGTTAACTCTATATTTCCTCCTGCTACAAAGGCGCCAGAGCCATTTCGAGATTCTTCTAAAATAGAGCCATTTGCTAGTGTGCTGCCTGTGCTAACAATAGTAAAAGGATTTTGTAACGTAGTATAAAACCCTTCTATTAATAGGTTAGTTTGGGTTTTATTAAAGTCTTTAGAGATGTCTAGAGATGCTGTAAAGGCATTAGAAAACTCGCTTTCTAAATTATCGGATAGTATTACAAATTGTTGTTCGCCTCCAACAGACGAAATATGTAAGTCTTCGTTAAAGGCTTGTGGGGCTCTAAAACCTCTGGCGTACCCGCCCCTAAATTGCAGCGCTCGTGTAAAGTTATAAAGTACTGTAAGTCTTGGGCTTAGAACGGTTTCGGAAACGTCTGATGTGCGTGTAATATCTTCTATTGTATACAAACCGTCTACTGTTACATTGTCTAAACGTGCGCCGATAAGCGCTGTGAATTTTTGCGAGGGCTTCCATTCGTATTGACTGTAAATACCAACGCTTTGCACTTCTTGGTCTACCAAGCGGTTGTAACCCGGTATAATATCTTCAGTATCGTTTAACTGGTACTCTATGCCTGTAGTTAGTACGTCTTTGGTGTTAAACGTATGGCTGTATTTGGTGCCTGCTACTGCGGCAATGTCTTTTGTAACACCAAATGCATTATTTGCTAAAATGGAATCTGCTCTTGTTCTGCCACCACCAAGACCGCCATAGTAACTGTCTCTATCTGTGTTTTGTATAGAAGCATAAACGCTGAAATCTTTAGTACGTGCGTCGTTATACAAATTATAGTCTACGCCAGCAAAAATGGTATTGTGGTCTAGCTCTTCGGTAATGTCTGTAAATTGGGGTGCTATTTCTAAACGGTCTCCCCCTCTGCGAAATTCGCGAATGGCGGTAAAATCGAAGCCTATTTTACTGTTGTCGTTGGGTCTTAAAAATGCTTTTGCTCCTAAAGAGTTGTTAGTAAGCTTGGTAATTTCGCTAAAACCATCAGCATTAGCGTCGAAGGCATCACGATCTCGAAACACACCGTATACGGTAATGCCACTTAGTAAATCTTCGCTAACAACCGTAGCATTTAAACTCACATTGCGGTCTGCTGTTGTGCCATTAATTAGCGCTAGAGAGGAATTAATTTCCCAGCTATCGTTTATAGGTTCTTTAGTAATTACGTTTATAGTGCCTGCAATGGCGTTAGAACCAAATAGGGCAGAGCCTCCACTTTTTACAACTTCTACACGGTCTATAACGCTTATGGGAATTTGCTCTAAGCCATAGACGCCATTTACACTACTAAATACAGGACGATTGTTAACTAAAATTTGCGTGTATTGCCCTTCTAAACCGTTAAGTCTTACTTGTGTAAATCCGCAATTTTGGCAATTGGTTTCTACACGAACACCAGGTTGGTAGTTTAGACCATCTGCTAATGATAGTGATTGTGTGGCTTGAAAAAGTTTAGGGCTTAGTACTTTAACAATTACTGGCGCTTCTTTTTTACTAATACGATTTCTCGTAGCGCTTACCACAATTTGATCGAGTCCTAAAATATCCTCTGTAAGTTCAATAGTTACAGTTTTGGTTTCTCCAGCTACTAGTGTTATGGTTTTTGTGGTTGGCCGGTAGCCTTGAGATGTTATTTTTAATGTAATGTTGCCACTGGGAACTTGAAGCTCGAAGTTTCCATTTTCGTCTGCACTGGTACCGTTTACGCCATCTTGTACATAAACACTAGCAAAAGGCACTGGGGTTTTATTAGAGGTTAGCGTGCCTATAACCTTAGCGGTGTTATTTTGTGAGTGTGCTAAAGTTACTATGCATAATAATAAATACAGTGTATATTTCATAAGCTTAAAATGTACTTTTATAAAGAAGTTTGGCGCTTTAAAAAAGTGTTAGTGCGGGTTTTAAGTGCTTTTTTTGTGCAAATATAAATATATTTTTAGACTAATCTAAAAATTATTTCATAGTGTTATATTTATCATATATTTGTGGGTCTAAATTTTTCTTATGATTACTCTAACGGAAGAGAACTACATAAAGGCTATTTACCACCTAGGAAAGCAGGGTACTAAAACTGTTAGTACAAATGCCATTGCTCGCAATATCGAGACGAAAGCATCTTCGGTTACAGACATGGTGAAAAAATTGTCTGATAAAGGATATGCGCATTATAAGAAGTACCAAGGCGTATCTTTAACAGCAGCAGGAAAAACTATTGCTATTAATATTGTTAGAAAACACAGGCTTTGGGAGGTGTTTTTGGTTGAGAAATTAAACTTTTCTTGGGATGAAATTCACGAGGTCGCTGAACAATTGGAGCATATAAAATCTAAAAAATTAATAACGCAGCTGGATGCTTTTTTAGGTTACCCTACCCACGACCCTCATGGCGACCCGATTCCAGATCCAGATGGTAATATTAAAAAAATAGATAAGGTTTTGGTATCTGAAGTTGAAGTTGGCAAGCTGTGCATCTGTGTGGGTGTTGTAGATACTTCCCCCGAATTTTTAAAGTACTTAGATAAAAATAACATCGCTCTAGGTGCCTCTTTTAAGGTTATCTACAAAGAGGTATTCGATAATTCTATAACTATTTTAATTAATACCAGAGAGCTTATTATTTCCAGTACAATTGCTAATAATTTATTTGTCAAGTACTCTTAAGTGTTTTGAGAATTGGTATGGTGGTATTTCGTATTACGTTGTAGATTATCTTGAAACTAAGTATAAAAAAATTTAGACACGAGTAATTATTTGGAGTTACAGTTTAAATAAATACAGGTCTAAAATTATTCTTTAAATGTAACTTGGGCTTTTATAAATTCTGGAAAATCTTTTATCGGGGTTAGGGTCATATTTTTGTAATAACATTCTGCTGCTTCCGATTGTATTTGTAGCTGCCCGCTTGTTAAAGGTTGTTTCGTTTCTGGATTTATGGCATTTTCCACAACCATTACAATTTTACCATTAACCACATGTACAGCTGTATTGCCAATGGTATAAATTTCTAACAGATTCCAATTGCCATGTGGTGCTTGCGGTTCTATGTAAGCATGTGTATAACCTTTGGCTTCGAAATAGGTGTTTGCCTTAGGGTTGTACTGTTTCTTTTTTCTATCTGCATATCCTCGTATTTCTACTTTGGGGCCTTTAGTTTTAGGTGTTACCGCATTGGCAGAAAGTGGTATAAAATCACCAAGATCGGTTTCCTGCACTTGAAATTCTAAAGCTGTTTTCCATGTGTTCCAAAACCTGCCGTATGCGCCGTAGCTGTGGTATAGTATTCCTGTATCTTTCTTTCTGTTAAGCCGAGGTTCCCATTTTTGGCATCCCCATCGAAACTGTGTGCTAAAATGGTAATTGCTGTAGCTTTTCTTTGTGGTTATGCTACCGTAAATTTCACCAGTAATGTTTAGTATTACAGTATCGTTTACAATTGAAGTTGTAAATACGTTTTTAAGATCGTTGTTTAGGCCTAAAGGATTTCCGTTCCTAACGTTTTTAGACTGAAATGTTCCTTCAGGGAGTCCCTTAACTGTGCTGTGCGGTATGCCTATCCAAGAGTCGAAAAGACTTAAATTGCGATCCAACAAGTCTATTTTATTAGCGTTTTGCCCATTTAGGCAATAACAAAAACACACTACTAAAGTTATAGAAACGGCATGCTTTTTCATGGTGGTATTTCTTATCATAGTAAAGACTGTATTAATGGCAACCACAGCCATCTTTACCGCAAGCTTTTTTTGGTTTTGGAGATTTCCACAAAAATTTCTTTACTAAAAATGCCACTGCTAAAGCTACAGCTATAAAAACTAGGGTGTTTTGTAATAGGGTATTCATGTGTTTGTAGTCGGTATTAAATTCTTTTTATTTCAAAAATTGAAAAGCTAGTAAAGCAACTACATAAGCAAAGGCCGTCATTATAACCAATTGTAAGCTTGGCCATTTCCAACTGTTTGTTTCTTTTTTTACTATAGCCAAAGTACTCATGCACTGCATGGCAAATGCATAAAATAGAAGCAAAGAGATGCCAGAGGCAAAATTAAATAGTGGTCCGCCCAATATAGGGTTTACTTCGCCTGCCATTCGGTTTTTTATAGTTTCTTCCTCGTCGCTTTCTACACTATATATGGTAGCTAGTGTGCCAACAAAGACCTCTCTTGCAGCAAAAGAACTTACTATAGCTATGCCTATTTTCCAATCGTAACCCAAAGGTCTAATAGCAGGTTCTATTGCGTGCCCAGCGATACCTATAAAAGAATGCTCTAATTTATGAGAGGCTATTTTTTGTTGTAATGCTTTTGGCGTTAAATTTTCTGAAGCGTATTTCGCAGTTATCAAGTTTTCTGCATCATTAAATTGTTTGCCCGGGCCATAGGATGCTAAAAACCATAGTATGATAGATATGGCTAATATAATTTTACCAGCTCCAAAAATAAAAGATTTTGTTTTTTCTATTACCGTTAACGCAACATTTTTGAAGAGCGGTAGTTTGTAATTGGGCATTTCTATAACAAAATAAGTTTTGTTTTTAATCTTTAAAATCTTGTTTAAGATATATGCAGATAGTATGGCTGTACCAAAACCTATTAAGTAGAGCAGCATAAGCGTTAGCGCTTGGTAACTTAGACCAAAGAAACGCCCTTCTGGTATTACTAGCGCTATTATAATTAAATAAACGGGCAGTCTTGCAGAACAGGTGGTAAATGGTGTTACTAAAATAGTAATCAAGCGTTCTTTCCAGCTTTCTATATTTCTGGTAGCCATAATAGCTGGTATGGCACATGCTGTTCCAGAAATAAGTGGCACAACACTTTTGCCACTCAATCCAAAGCGGCGCATTATACGGTCCATTAAAAATACCACTCGGCTCATATACCCACTCTCTTCCAGAACCGCAATAAATAAAAATAAGAATGCAATTTGCGGTATAAAGATTACTATACCACCTAAACCGGGAATGATGCCCTCGGCAATTAAATTTGTAAAAGCCCCCTCTGGCAGTACTTGTTTTGTCCATTCACTAAGGCTAGCAAAAACACCATCTATAAAGTCCATGGGGATTCCAGACCAATCGTAAATGGCTTGGAATATAGTGAGTAGGATGATGCCAAAAATAGCATACCCCCAAACCTTATGGGTTAGTATTCTATCTAGTTTTATGCGCAGGTCTTTAGCTTGGCTTAAATCTATACTTTGCCCTTTATCTAAAGCGTTGTTTATAAGTTGATACCTCTTTATGGTTTCCTTTTGCTGCAAACGTTTTAAGTCGCCCTTGCTTTTTGTTTTAAAGTTGGCTACTGCATCGAACTCATTTCTATTGGTTTTCCCAAAGTTTACATCTTGAGTAATTACCAACCAAAGTTTGTAGAGCAGTTGGTTGGGAAATGTTTTCTTTAAGTTGCCGAAATATTCAGGATCTATACTTGCAGTATCCAAGCAAGGTTGGATAGACACTTCTTTATAATTAGCTATAAGCTGTTTTAGCTCGGAAATGCCTTCGTTTTTACGAGTGCTTATTAAGGCAATTTTAGTATGTAATTTTTCTTCTAAATAGGAGATGTCTAAAGAGATGCCTTTATACTTCATGCGGTCTGCCATGTTTATAACCAACACTGTAGGTATTTCCAAATCTTTTATTTGGGTAAATAAAAGCAGGTTGCGTTTTAGGTTTTCAACATCTGTAACTACAACAGCAATATCTGGAAAATCTTTATCGTTTTTATTTAGCAGTAGTTCTATAACCACGTTTTCATCTAGAGAAGATGCATTTAAACTATATGTACCTGGTAAATCTATGATGTGCGCTTTAACACCTCTGGGGAGTTTGCAAATGCCTTGCTTTTTCTCTACCGTTATACCTGGGTAATTGCCTACTTTTTGGTTTAGACCGGTTAAAGCATTAAATACAGATGTTTTTCCTGTATTTGGATTTCCTATTAAGGCAACATTTATTTGTTTACTCATGTACTGCTTTTTTCAATTAAAATAAGTGCTGCAGTTTCTCTTCTAATGGCAAGATGGGTGCCATTAATATTTAAATACATAGGATCTTGAAAAGGCGCTAACTGTACCAAAGCAACGGTATTGCCTGGAAGACATCCCATTTCTAAGAGTTTTAACGGGATAAGTTTAGAGGAAACATCTGTAATTATGGCGTGTTCTCCTCGTTTTAATTCTGCTAATGTATGACTCAAACTTATTTAGATTGATTTTAAAGAAGCAAAAATAAGTTAAAATACCAGTGTAAAAAAATAGTTAACAAAAAAACTAGTTTTTGTATTCTTGTTTTAAATGGGAGATGTCTGCCAAAAGTTTATCGATAGCCTTAGGGTCTGTGCCATCATAAAACCCTCTTATTTGCTTTTTTTTGTCAATAAGTACAAAATTCTCGGTGTGTATCATGTCGTAAGGGCCTCCATCTCCATCTTCTTTAACAGCGAGATAACTTTTTCTGGCTAGTTTATAAATGTCTTGTTTTTTACCTGTAACTAGATTCCATTTTTTGGCGTTTACCCCTTTTTTGTCAGCATAACGTTTTAGTTGAGCTACAGTGTCAATTTTTGGAGTTACGGTGTGCGATAATAAAAGCACTTCGGTATCGCTTATTAGAGCGTCTTGTATTTTTACCATATGGTCTGTCATAACCGGGCAAATGCTTTGGCAGGTTGTAAAAAAGAAATCGGCTACATATATTTTATTCTCGTAATCCTTATTGGTAATTGTTTGTCCATTTTGATTTGTTAATGAAAAATCGGCAATTTTATGGTATTTCTTTTTATACTGTAAAGTACTATCTACCAAAGCTTCGCTAACCATTGTAGGTTGGTAAATAGGTAAGGGTTGGTATACATTAAGTTTATTATAAATTAAAGAAATAATAATAATGGACACACTTCCAAAAACAATGGCAAACCACTTATAATCTTTAAAAAAGGAAAGCATATACTTTAGCTATGGTTAAATTAGAGCAAAAATAAGGCGATTTTATATGGTATTAAATGAAGCACTTACTTAAATTACTGTTAAAAGGAAATGCAAAGTATTAATCACTTTTTATACTTGCTTTAAAACCTTACTTTTGTGCGGTTAAAAAAAACATATAGATGTCGGTAATTTTAATAAAAGGTGCTCAACTCTTATTGAGTCTTTCCATATTAGTAGTATTGCACGAACTGGGACATTTTATCCCAGCTAAGGCTTTCAAAACACGAGTAGAGAAATTTTACCTGTTTTTTGATGTAAAGTTTTCCTTATTTAAAAAGAAAATAGGGGAGACGGTGTATGGAATAGGCTGGTTGCCTCTAGGCGGTTATGTAAAGATATCTGGTATGATAGACGAGAGCATGGACACCGAACAGATGGCAAAAGAGCCGCAACCTTGGGAGTTTCGTTCTAAGCCAGCTTGGCAGCGTTTAATTATTATGTTGGGTGGCGTAACGGTTAATTTTCTATTAGCTATTGTTTTGTTTATCATTATGTTAGCTGTTTGGGGTACAAATTATACAACAAAAGACAGTGCAAAGTACGGATATGGCGTTAGTAAAACATTAGAGAACTATGGGCTACAACAAGGCGATAAAATCATTTCAATTAATGGAGAAGCAGTCGAAGATTTAACAATAGATATTAATAAGTATTTAATGTTTAGAGATGTTGCAACAATTACTGTAGAACATCCAGGTGGTGCTGTAGAAACTGTAAAATTACCAGAAAATATAGGGTCTCAGCTTTTTGAGGCAGGAGATTTACCTGCGCTAACACCACGTTACCCTTTTCAATTAGACTCTATTGTTCCAGATTCTCCTGCAGACAAAGCAGGTTTGCAATTAGAAGATGCCATAATTGCTATTAATAACCAGCCAGTAAATTATTTTTCAGATTTTGCCTATGGCGTAAAAAATAAAAAAGAGGGTGCTGCAGATGTAACGGTATTAAGAGGTGCAGATTCTTTAAACTTAAAGATAACGCCAGACGAAAAGGGACTAATAGGGATAGTAACAACGGCAACAGATACGGATTATATAAAATACAAAGAAAGAACTTATACGCTTGCAGAAAGCGTAACTGGAGGTTTTAACCAAGCTTATTGGGAAATTAAAGATTATCTATCTCAGTTTAAATATATATTTACTAAAAAAGGCGCTAAGGGAATTGGTGGTTTTGCAGCCATAGGTAACATGTTTCCTCCCGTATGGAATTGGCAGGCCTTTTGGTACCTTACAGCTTTTTTATCTATAATGTTGGGGGTTTTAAATTTACTACCCATACCTGCTTTAGATGGTGGCCATGTCATGTTTTTACTTTACGAAATGATTTCTGGGAGAAAGCCAGGGGATAAGTTTATGGAGTACGCTCAAATGGTTGGATTCTTTATTTTAATAGGTCTAGTGCTATTTGCAAATGGGAATGACATCTATAAAGCAATTTTTAATTAAATTTTTTCTTTAAAAGTTTGTGACATTCAAAATTTAGTATATCTTTGCGCTCGCTAACGCGAAATAACACCTTCCTCAGTAGCTCAGTTGGTTAGAGCATCTGACTGTTAATCAGAGGGTCGCTGGTTCGAGCCCAGCCTGAGGAGCAAAAAAAGTCTAACATTTCTGTTAGACTTTTTTGTTTATAGATATTAGTTTAATTGGATCAAGAACGGATCAAGTCCAAAAGTTGTGTTTAAGCAAAAATTAGAGTTAGTCTGAATAAAAAGAATTCCACATTTCTGACGCCTCTGAATTGCCTTCTAAAGGCTTTGATTTTGGCATTA
>CANLCJ010000042.1 GCA_947489085.1 uncultured Flavobacteriaceae bacterium | reverse complement strand
AAAAAGAATTAGAAATTAAAATCAATAACTATAGAAAAGTCGCTTAACTGTTTATACCAAATTTACTAGGTAGTCCAATATAAGCTAAAAATAATTGGAGATAGTATTGTTGGTTATCAAAAAATTAGGGTTGAAGGTTTGACAGGAACTCCCGACTGGTAAAACGTTTTGTAACACCAGTAACCGTTGCACAAGTCCATAATTTCCTAAAAAATAACTTTAAATGAGGCACTCTAAGGGCTTTTATAGCTTTATTTACTTATCTAAAATATAGATTTTAGAAGGCTTAAATTTGATACTAGAGGCTTAAAATTCTTCTTTTGTAGAACACGTACAAAACAGTTGTCCTGTACCACTTTTCACCCTATTTTGAGTGAACTTCAGGTGTTTTTAAGGTTATAGCAGAGAGCAGCATGACTTTATGAGACTGTCTCACCCCTATAGTATTTATTTTTCGTAAGCGCATAAATCGAGTAAGCGTTCCAAAAACAGGTTCTACGGTACTTTGCCGTTTGGCTTTCATCACTCTGCCTTTAGGGAATTGTTTTAACAATAGAAAATTAAAAGTCCTGTTTAAGAAAAATAGCTTAAACAGGACTATAATTTGATATTTCAATTAAAACTACAAGCAGTACTACCCTACTATTTCCAGTTTTGCAAAACGTAATAGTAATTTCTTTACACCAACGGTATCGAACTTTATTTCTGCCTTAATATCTGCACCTTTGCCATCTATTTTAACCACCTCTCCGTTACCAAACCGAATGTGTTTTACAATATTACCTACGGTAAGTTTGTTATCGAACAAATTGGTTTCTGTAACGCCACCCGTATCTGCACTCGAAACACGTTTTAGGTTTTTAGGCGTACTAACTTGAAATTTTTCAGCCTCTTTTTTAGTGCCACCTTTTTTAGGTTGAAATGTTTTTGCAGGCTTAAAACGTATTTTGTCTTGCGCTGTTGTTTTTCGCACTTGGCTTGGCGGAGTGTCTCCAAAAATACTGGCGTCTAGCATTGGGTTAAAACGGCGCTCTTCAATTGGGGTAACAATATCTAAGTACTGCTCGTCTATTTCTTCGATAAAACGGCTAGGTTCTGCATCTATTAATTTCCCCCAGCGGTATCTGGATAGCGCATAGGTTAAATAGGCCTGTTTTTCAGCTCTGGTTAATGCTACGTAAAATAAACGGCGCTCTTCTTCAAGCTCGCTACGTGTATTCATACTCATGGCACTAGGAAATAAATCTTCTTCTAGACCAACAATAAAAACATGAGGAAATTCTAAGCCTTTAGCTAAGTGAATCGTCATAAGCGCAACATGATCGTCGTCGCCTTTTTCATTATCCAAATCGGTTGCTAGTGCTACATCTTCTAAAAATTCGGCTAAAGACCCTGTTGCATCCGCCAATTCTTTTTGGCCTTCAACAAAATCCTTCATACCGTTAAGTAGCTCTTCGATGTTTTCCATTTTAGCCACGCCTTCGGGTGTGCCGTCTTTGTTAAACTCTTTAATTAAGCCTGTTGTTTTAGTAACATGCTCTGCCAATTCGAAAACATCTGCTGTTTGGTTAAGTACCTGAAAGCTTTCAATTAAGGTCGCAAAATTTCCAAGCTTCCCTTTTGTGCCAGAATTTATCTTAATATCAACCTTGTCTAGATTTTTAATAACTTCAAAAATACTACGATTGTAACCATTTGCAGCAACGATTAAGCGATCTACTGTGGTTTGTCCAATACCTCTTGGTGGAAAATTAATGACCCGCTTAAGTGCCTCTTCATCGGCAGGGTTAATTATTAATCGTAAATAAGACAGAACGTCTTTGATTTCTTTACGCTGGTAAAATGAAAGACCTCCGTAAATTCGATACTTAATATCGCGTTTTCTCAAAGCGTCTTCTATGGCACGAGACTGGGCGTTGGTACGGTATAAAACGGCAAAATCTTTATTGGGCAGTTGTTCCTGCATTTTAGTTTCAAAAATGGTACTGGCCACATACCTACCCTCATCCCCATCAGTTAAAGAACGGTTTACTTTTATTTTACCCCCCTCAACATTGGCTGTCCATACAATTTTATCGAGCTTGGTTTCATTTTTATCTATAATAGAGTTTGCTGCATTCACAATATTTTTGGTTGAGCGGTAATTTTGCTCTAAACGAAATACTTTAACATCATCATAATCTTTTTGAAAATTTAAAATATTATTGATGTTAGCGCCCCTAAAGGCATAGATACTTTGCGCATCGTCTCCAACAACACATATATTTTGAAATTTATCTGATAATGCCCTTACTATTAAATATTGCGAATGGTTGGTATCTTGGTACTCGTCTACCAAAATGTATTTAAATCGGTTTTGGTATTTTGCTAAAACCTCAGGAAACCGCGTTAACAACTCATTGGTTTTTAATAACAAATCATCGAAATCCATAGCACCTGCTTTAAAGCAACGTTCTACATAAGCTTTGTAGATATCTCCCATGCGCGGGCGTCTTGCCATTTTATCGGCTTCTATTAATTCTGGATTTTGAAAATAAGCACGTACTGTTATTAAACTGTTTTTATAAGATGATATTCTTGAACGAATTTGTTTGTACTTATAAATGTCTTTATCCAAGCCCATTTCCTTTATAATGGACGCTAATAAACGGTCTGAGTCTTGAGAATCGTAAATGGTAAAATTACTAGGATAGCCTAAGCGATCTGCCTCAATTCTCAAAATTTTTGCAAATATGGAGTGAAACGTTCCCATCCACAAGTTTTTGGCTTCGCTTGCGCCAACTATGGCAGCAATACGCTCCTTCATCTCCCGAGCTGCTTTATTGGTAAATGTAAGCGATAAAATATTAAAGGGATCTATGCCTTTACTCATCATATTTGCTATGCGATATGTAAGCACTCTTGTTTTACCAGATCCTGCGCCAGCAATAACAATCATGGGGCCATCTATCTGTATTGTAGGCTCTAACTGTGCGCTGTTTAATTGATTTAAATATTGTTCCAAATTTTCCTCTTTTGTACTCGTGAAATTAACTATTATTGCGTTTATATTATTATTGAATTATTAATAATTATAAACAATCCTAATTCGGTAATTTTAAATATATTTATAATTAATTTCAACATCAAAAACACATACCAATGTTAGATTTTTTAGGCCACATTCCTTGGTGGGGATGGATTTTAATTTCGTTTGCAGTTATAGCCATTCGAGATATTTTACAAAAAAGACATACCATAATACATAACTTCCCTCTAGTTGGGCATTTACGCTATATGCTAGAGAGTATTGGCCCAGAAATGAGGCAGTATTTTGTAGCGAATAACCGAGAAGAATTGCCTTTTAATCGTATAGAACGTGGTTGGGTATATGCCTCTTCTAAAAAAGAGAATAATTATGAAGGGTTTGGAACAGATAGAGACGTACACGCCCATAAACACATTTTTATTAATAATGCAATGATGCCTTTTCGAACGGCAGAAGACCATCCAAACCACACCGATAAAACATTTTTACCATCTGCTAAAGTTATGGGTAAATTTAACAAGCGTAAACGTCCTTACAGGCCAGCTTCTGTTATTAATGTATCTGCAATGAGTTTTGGTTCTCTGTCTGCTAATGCCATTTCTTCTTTAAACAAAGGAATTGCAGAGGCCGATGCTTACCATAATACAGGTGAAGGTGGTTTATCTTCTTACCACAGTAACGGAGGAGATGTTGTGTTTCACTTTGGTACAGGCTATTTTGGTGTAAGAGGTAAAGACGGTAATTTTTCGATGGAAAAAATGGTGAAATTGGTTGAAAACAACCCTTTTATTCGTGCCATTGAAATTAAATTATCGCAAGGTGCTAAACCAGGTAAAGGCGGTGTTTTACCCGGCAAAAAAATAACTAAAGAAATTGCTGAAATACGAGGTGTAGAAATTGGTAAGGATGTATTATCGCCACCAACGCATAAAGCATTTTCTAATGTACCTGAAATGATAGAATTTATAGAATCTATAGCAGCGCATACAGGCTTACCTGTTGGCATCAAAGCAGCTATAGGTAAATTGGAGCAATGGGATGAGTTAACTACTATTATGAAGGAAACTGGTAAGGGGCCAGACTTTATTACCATAGATGGTGGCGAAGGTGGTACTGGTGCTGCGCCTCCAAGTTTTGCAGACCATGTCTCTATGCCATGGGCGCATGCTTTTAGTAATATTTACAAGTTGTTTCAATCTAAAGATTTGGTAGACAGAGTGGTTTTTATAGGTAGTGGTAAACTTGGTTTTCCTGCTACAGCAGCTATGGCATTTGCCATGGGTGTAGATTGTATAAATGTAGCTAGAGAGGCCATGTTAAGTATTGGGTGTATACAGGCTAAGGTTTGCCATACTAATACCTGCCCTGCTGGTATTGCCACACAGAACAAGTGGTTGCAACGTGGTGTAGACCCCAAGCTAAAATCTATACGTTTAGCGCAGTATTTTAAATCGTTTAAAAAAGAACTTGTCGAAATTACACATGCTTCTGGTTACGAACACCCTTGCCAGTTTAAAATGGACGACATCAACATGAATGTAGATGATGATTCGCTTACAACCTGTTTAGACAAAGCTTATGGCTACACTAAAACTGCTGTAGATTTTAAAGATATGTACGATTTGCATAGCTGTGTTTACCTTGGTGGCGTTAAAAATAAAAACTAACTCTTTTATTCAGGCTTAATTTATATGGACTTCACGAGAATTTTAGAACTACTTTTATACGCTTTACCAGCTCTTATTACTGGAGCTGTAGCGTATTATTTTTTTAAGACACATACCGAAAACGAAGAAAATCGTAGGCAGCATTTACTTAAAAAAGATTTGCAAAAAGAATCTTTACCGTTAAGACTACAAGCTTACGAAAGGTTATCGTTATTTTTAGAACGTATTTCGCCTAATAAATTATTGCTTCGGGTTAAGCCAACTTCTATGGATAAAGATGCTTACGAAGTTTTATTAGTGCAAAGCATTCAACAGGAAATGGAACATAATTTAACACAACAAATTTATGTAAGTGAAAACTGTTGGAATGTAATAAGCACTGCAAAAAGTGCAACAATACAATTGATTAGAAAAGCTAACCTTTCGGAAAAAACGGATACTGCCGATAAATTAAGAGAAGTGATACTAACGGATATGATGGATAAACACGCGCCAAGTGATACTGCTTTATCTATTTTAAAAGAAGAAGTAAGAGAACTTTGGTATTAAGTTAAATCTTCAATGCTTTCGTCCTCTAAACGCAACTCGTTAGACCTTGCTTCTTGGCACTTTTTCTTGGCATGGTCGTATCCTTGTTGCCACCAAGACGTCATTAATTTTTTATTAAAAATTAATGAGTTTTCGGTAAGTTTAGAGGGCGTATAGTATAGGTTTAGCTGTACATTGCTATGCTTGGCTGCTAATTTACCTATTGTAATATCGTTACGTTCTAACTGGTCTGTTAAATGGCCAAAAAGATTAATCATCAAAGAGAAAGGGTTTTTCCCCAAAACTTTATTGTATTCTAAGGTTTCAGAATCTAATACTATGGCGTCTATTTCTGTAGCTCCTCTTAATATGGCTTCTCGAATGGGTATAACACAACCCAAACCACCATCGGCATACTCAAAACCATTTTTTTTAACCAAAGACATAAAGGGAATGTAATTACAAGAAATCCAAATCCACTCGCAAAACTCGTCGTAACTGTAATCGTTAATAGACTTATACTCTATTCTGTTTTTCGATAAGTTAGATACAGTAATAACAACATCTTCTTTAGTTGCTCTTATTTTATCGTATTCGTCTTTTGTAAAATGCCTCTTAATATGTCGTTTTAGCGATTTGCTTTCGCCAAAAGTGCGTTTCTTTTTAAGAAATTGCCAAATTACATTTATAAAATCTATAGAAACAAACTCTCTATTGTCCTTCTTCTTAATAATAAAAGGACTTAAACTAAAGATATCGCTCTGCCTTACGTTTGTATAAGCGTGATACAGTTTATCGATTTCTCCTGCAGCCAAGTGCGGTACTAACAAACTACCAGTAGAAGTGCCCAAAAACAAATCGTATTTATGCTTTTGTATTTCCATAAGGTGTTGTGCCACACCCCCAGCGTAAGCACCTTTACTTCCTCCACCTGATATTACTAAAGCTCTCATACAATTAAATTATGGGTAAATATAGACATCCTTTTAAAGAATTACTGCCCTACTGCTTTTAAAAGCGATTTGGCAAACTTTTTAAACCGCCAGTTATGGTGTTTAGTAGCTTGTTTTAAATGTGCCTTACACTTTGCATTGCAAGCTTGTATTTCTGTTAGGTAATTAAAAGCGTTTTGGCGAAGCTCGAAATCATGCTCAGGACTTGTATAATCTAGCAGCTCATCATAAAACTTTGCTTTGTATTCTGGTTTGTATTTTTCCGTTAGTAAGGCTAAGGTTAACCAGAGTGTTCTTATATTTTTATTATTAAAACCTTGCGTGTGTTTAGTGGCATCTAAATAGAAATGCCTGTTTTCTGGAAAATTTCTCCATAATACAAATAAAGCGGTTTCTATTGTAGAATACGATTTGTCGGTTAAAAGCGATTCGTAATCCTGCTTTAATGCCACAGGCACATCTACTAAAGTTTGGGCAATGGCTTGTCGGCTTTTCAATTCTTGATTTAAAAATACAGACTTAGATAATTTACTACCTAATTGCCTGATGATATGCGCCTTTAAGTAAGGATTATCAAGTTTTAATAATGCAACCTTACATGCTTCTGGCGTTTCTTTACAGTTGGTATTATAACTTAGTGGTGTTACATGAGCAGGATTGTGCAAATGTAAGGTATCCAATTTAGGCTCAAAAAAGGCAGACATCGCATCGTAATCCAGTTTGGAATCTTCTATCCATTTTTTTTGAAAATTACTTAACGACATACCGCTTGCTTTCTCAATTTCTGTAATAAAATCGATTGTTGATACGTTTTCGAAGCGGTGCGCATTCAAATAATTCTTAACCCCTTCTCTAAAAGCTTTACGACCAACTTTACCATTTAATACGTGTAGAATCCATGCCCCTTTTTTATAAAATGTCGTACTACTAGACTTAGGATTTAATATAGAAGTGCTGTTTCCTGCGTTGTCTTGATCTAGCAACTCTTGGGCATAAGTATAAAGCTGCCAGTTAAAATAATCTTCGCCAAAAACTGCCCTTTCAGCAAGTAAGGCATAATAGGTAGCAAAACCTTCTTGCAGCCAATGGTGAGTGCCAGATGTGGCAGTTACCAAGTCGCCAAACCATTGGTGTGCCAGCTCGTGCGCATTTATATTAACAAAATTTCTATCGGCAAAGGCAGTACTATCTACAACAAAAGCATCGGAATAAATATTTAAGCTTGTATTTTCCATACCAGCATACAAAAAATCTTTAACAGGCACCATTTTATAATTCTGCCAAGGGTATTTTACACCTATTTCAGCTTCAAGCAGATCGAACACCTGTTTTGTGTAACGGTAGGTAGGCTCAAATTTTAAGCTATCCGAAGGGTAAATATACATTTCTAAAGGAGTTCCTTTTTTGGAATTTACCGCTTTTTTAGTGTATTTACCAATTGCAATAGCCACAAGGTAACTAGACATGGGATGTGCCATATCGTAATGCCAAACCGAAACGTCATTTTGGGTTGTTTTGCGTTTTAATTTTCCATTGGCAATAACTTGATACTCTTTTTGAAAAGTAATTGATAGGTCAAACTCTATTTTTTCGTTTTCGTCGTCTATAGAAGGCAACCAATTGCTAGTATACTTTCCTTGACCTTGAGTCCATATTTGTTGATTTCCATTAGGGTAATTCCAATCGATAAAGTACAGGGCTTTTTTAGGAGTCGCAGTATATGTAAACGTAAGCGTATGTGTGGTTCCTGCTTTAAAAGGTTTATATATAATTAAATGTTTGTTCGTGTTTTGATATGCTGTTGCAGCTTTATTTAAAGTTACAGCATTAAAAATCATAGATTTAGCATCCAAATATATAGAATCTGTGGGCTGTACTATTTTAAATTGATAGCTTACCTTGCCTGATATTTTTCCCTGAGGTGCATTAAAACCTACATCCAGTTTACATGTTTTAAAATCTACAAATGCAGTCTGCTGCGCCGAAAGCACTTTTAAAGTGCAAAAAACACTTATTAGAAACCATTTTATATGCATAAAACACGTAATTGATACATCGAAAAATAAACCTAAAAACTATGAAATTCTATAAGGTTAGCTTCAAAGTATTGATCTCCTAATTTATTTAAAAGGTTTCTAATAACATTACTGTCTCCGTTTACAGCAATAGCAGAATACCCTATGTCATTCAGTTTTCCTAATCTTAAGTCTTTAATATTTATGTTTTTAGATGCTAATGCAGATAACAATATCAACAATACGCCCGGTGCATTTTGGTGTTTTGTTAAGATCACTTTTTTGCTCAAAGCTAAATTTAAGCGTACACCATCCATTTCTAAAAGGTAAACACCTTCGCAGTAATAATTGGGTAATACAGCATCTTCTTTATACTTAAGGTCTTGAAATACACCGCCGTCTGTACCCTTAATAAAATCTATAGCACTGTTTACATTTCCATTTTCACTTTCAATAGATAAAAACGCGACTGCCGTACCATCGTTATTCGACTTTAAACGTGCTGTTTCAACATTAATACCTTCGGAAGCTAAAGTGTTAAACAAAGAAGAAATAACACCTGGTTGGTCCATGTGTTCTGAAAACAAGCCATTTACAACCTTTTTAGTGTTTTTAGGTATTTCATTAGTAATCGTAATAGATTTGCCCCATTTGCGGATTCTAATTGCATTGTAATCGCCCATGCCTGTAGCATTTCTGTACAAATCTGTAAATTCTGAAAACGTCCCGCCAAATGAAAAATCGGGAATTATTCGACGTTGGTCGTCTTCCAACCTTTGGTTTAACAATTCTATACCTTTATTTAAAACAGTGTATTTTACTTTTAAATCATGATCGTCGTAAATGGTTCTGTTCTCTGGAATAAGCTTAGAATAACTTACATAGCTCTCGTAACCAGCGTCTTGTATATACTCTAAACTTTCCTTATAGTTTAAACCGTAGTAGCGCACATGGTGTGTATCTGTACCAACACAAACCGGGATTTGTAAAGCATTAGCGCGTTTTAATATATTTTGTGTGGGGTAAACACCTACCCCCTTAAATTTACCAGCCATATTGACATCTAGCGATAAATTTCTATCAGCAATTAATTCTAAAAGTGTTCTAAATTTATTGGCTAAAGGGTGAGAACTGGTTTCAAAGTTTACCAAAGCTTCAGGCATATCTACATTAAGTTTTGGCAAGTCGATATGTCCAATTATTTGAATCATATCTCCAAAACACTCAATCATCTGGATCATTTCATTAAAATACCCATCCCAATAGGCTTCTAAACTGCCTCTTAACTTCAACAGTTCTTGAGCCTCTTCTTTAGAGCCATCGTAAGGCAAGCCTTCTGGTGCAAAGTGTACAGAACCAATTACATAATCGGCATCTTCTGCTTGAAAAATTTTAGAGCGGCTCCATTGTAAGCCTAATTCAGGCCCCATCCACTCTAATTCTACGCCGTATTTAATATTTATTTTGCCTTCATATTTTATACGAAGGTTGGCAATGCGCTTAGGGTAATTTAAATAAGACTTGTTACCTCTTATAAACTTTACATTAGTTTCGCGCTCTGCTATATAACGAAAGCTGGTTAATCTAGGAGAATGAATAATAAAAGTAATACTAGGGTTACCAGCCTCTATGGCTTTATCTATAATATCTTCTAATTTATCGATACCGTGTTTTACATGGTCTTGTTCTGTACCTGCGTGTATACCATGAGTTTCCCAAATAAACTCGTTAAGCTTTTTCATTAAAAATGCGTTATACGTTAAAAAGGTCAAATTTAAGTATAGAAATAGAATTATTACTAATAATTTTATATTTAAATACAGAATACCTAAATAGAGTACATTTTAAAGGTTTTATTTAAATTCGCCCAATGGCTGTTAATTTACAAACTCCAATAGACTATTTAAAAGGCGTTGGCCCCCAACGTGCAGATGTATTGCGCAAGGAATTGAATATTTTTACATTTCAAGATGTCTTAAACTTATTTCCCAACCGCTATATAGATAGAACCAAGTACTACAAAATAGGCGACTTACAACAAAACAATGCAGAAGTACAAGTAATTGGAAAAATAAAGAGTTTTAAAGAAGTAGCGCAAAAGCGCGGCAAACGCCTAGTTGCCGTTTTTCAAGACGACACAGGCAGTATGGAGTTGGTATGGTTTAGAGGCCAGAAATGGATAAAAGATAAATTAGAGCTCAATACGCCTTACGTTATTTTTGGCAAAACCAATTGGTATGGCAATAAATGTAACATGCCGCATCCAGACATCGAAACTATGGACGAGCATAAAACGGGCTTAAGTTCTGGAATACTGCCATTATACCCTTCTACAGAAAAGTTAACAGCTAGAGGCATTAGCAATCGCGTTATTGGTAAAATTGTACAACAAGTTTTTTTAGACACCAAGGGTAAATTTATAGAAACGCTTACCGCAGAGATATGTTCAGAATTAAAATTACTTTCTAAAAGCGATGCTTTATTAAACATTCATTTTCCTAAAAGTCAAAAACTACTGGCTAAAGCTCAATTTCGATTAAAATTGGAAGAATTGTTTTACATACAGTTACAGCTAATCTTAAAAAATTTAATCCATAAGTCTAAAATTAAAGGGCTTTTATTCGATAAAGTAGGCACGTATTTCAACACATTTTACGCTTCGCACTTACCGTTTAGCTTAACCAATGCTCAAAAACGTGTTTTAAAAGAAATTAGAGTCGATTTGGGCAGCACAGCACAAATGAATCGGCTTTTACAAGGCGACGTTGGTTCTGGTAAAACTATTGTAGGTTTTATGTCTATGCTCATGGCTCTAGATAACGGTTTTCAAGCCTGCCTTATGGCGCCTACCGAAATTTTGGCAACGCAACACTATACAGGTTTGTTGGCATGGTGCGAGAAACTAAACATAACTATAGAGCTGTTAACAGGGTCTTCTAAAACTTCTAAAAGAAAACTAATACACAATGCATTAGAAGATGGTACTTTACACATTTTAGTAGGTACACATGCACTTTTGGAAGATAAAGTAAAGTTCAAAAATTTGGGACTTGCCATTATAGACGAGCAACATCGTTTTGGAGTAAAACAACGCAGTAAACTTTGGAAAAAAAGTAATGCGACGCAGGAAACAGGAAGTGCCATTATACCACCACATATATTGGTAATGACGGCAACCCCCATACCCCGCACCCTAGCCATGTCGGTTTATGGCGATTTAGACATATCTGTTATCGACGAGCTACCACCTGGACGAAAAAGCATAAAAACAGTACACAGGTACGATGCTAACCGCTTAAATGTATTTCGTTTTATAAGAGATGAAATTGAAAAAGGACGCCAAATATACATCGTGTATCCTCTAATTCAGGAAAACGAAACTATGGATTATAAAGACCTTATGGACGGTTATGCCAGTATAGAACGTGATTTTCCTAAACCCAAATACCAAATCTCTATTGTACATGGTAAAATGAAACCAGCGGACAAAGACTACGAAATGCAACGTTTTATAAAAGGTGAAACACAAATTATGGTAGCTACTACGGTAATTGAGGTTGGTGTTAATGTACCCAATGCATCTGTTATGGTTATAGAAAGTGCAGAGCGTTTCGGCTTATCGCAATTACACCAGCTAAGAGGTCGTGTGGGGCGAGGTGCAGCACAAAGTTTTTGTATTTTAATGACGAGTTATAAACTAAGTAACGACAGTAAAACGCGGTTAGAAACCATGGTACGTACAAACGACGGATTTGAAATTGCAGAAGTAGATTTAAAACTTCGAGGCCCTGGAGATATTATGGGTACACAGCAAAGTGGCGTACTTAATTTACGAATAGCAGATGTGGTAAAAGATAAAGCCATTTTACAACAAGCACGTTACCATGCCAAAAAAGTGTTGCAAAACGATCCCGCTTTACAACATCCAGAACACAGCATGGTGTTAGATACTTATAAAGCCATGAGTAAATTTAAAAACATTTGGAATTATATTAGTTAGTGTTAATACAATCAATTTTACAAATGCATACAATTACAATAACGCTCAAAAATATTACATCTTAATTAACAGGTACAACTGCTCTAAAAATTACGATTTATCGTTATTTTTGTGTCAAATATTTTAATTTGAAAACAAAACATTTTTTCTTTTTCACTGCTTATTTTATAGTTACCCTTTTATGCGGTGTTTTTGCACAACAAAAAAAGATTGAAATAAAATACTCTGGCTTTTTAAATTTTGATAAGCTAAAATACCCTGGCGCTAAAATTTTAACCAGAGACGATGCCGAACAGGTACATATTTTTCATGCTGGAACCGATATGTGGTGCGATAAAGCCTTTTATTATGGAGATGATAACTTTATCGAAGCCTACGGAAATGTAAAAATGATACAAGGTGATACCATAAATATGGTTTCTAAATATGTAGAATATAACGGTAGAACACAATTGGCATTTGCCAGTGGCGATGTGGTGTTAACCGACCCTAACTCTAAAATAATTACAGATACCTTATACCTAGACCGGCAAAAACAGCAAGCTTTTTTTCAAAGTGGTGGTACCGTAGAAATAGATACATCTGGAACCATTGTTAGCAAAATAGGGCGCTTTTACATGAACGAAAATAAGTTTCAGTTTGTAAAAGACGTTGTGCTAACCAATCCAGACGCCAAAATAGAATCCAATTATTTCGATTATTACAAAGATACCAACCGAGCCTTTCTCTTTGGCCCTTCTACCATTACTACAGAAGAAAGTGTAACATACTGCGAAAAAGGATTTTACAATACAGCTACTAAAAAAGGTTACGCCCTTAAAAATGCAAAAATAGATTACGATGGTAAAGAAGTTGTTGGAGACAGTTTGTACTTCGACCAAAACAGAAATTTTTCGTCTGCAACCAACAACATAACAATAACAGACACCTTAAATAAAAGTATTGTTAAAGGGCACTACGCAGAGGTTTTTAAAGCCAAAGATTCCATATTTATAACCAAACGCGCTTATGGTATTACCATACAAGAAAACGATTCCATCTATATACACGGCGATACACTTATGGTTACAGGAAAGCCAGAGAACCGTATTACAAGAGTGTTTAGAAATGTTAAAATGTATAAGTCGGACATGAGTGGCAAGGCAGATTCTATACATATTAATCATAAAACAGGCCTAACGGAATTTATAAATATTAACAAATCTGGATCTGTTGGCGCATTTTCAACAGCTAGAAAACCTATACTTTGGAATTTAAAAAATCAAATGACGGGAGACACCATTCACCTGCAATCTGATGTAGAAAACGACAAGCTCGATTCTCTAATAGTATTTAACCATGCTTTTCTAATAAGTAAAGACTCCTTAGGCGATGGTTACAACCAAATAAGTGGTAAAAAACTGGTAGGACTGTTTAACGAAGACAATAAACTTAACCATATAGATATCATAAAAAATGCACAATCTATATACTATTTTAGAAACGATGCAAACGAACTGGTAGGTATCGATAAATCCAAATCGGCATTTATTACCATACTTATAAAAGATGATGTTATCGACGAAGTTCGCAAACGCAACCAAGTAGACGGAAAAATATATCCAGAATCTCAGTACCCTAAAAACGATCGCCTTTTAAAAGGTTTCGATTGGCGGGAAGACGAACGCCCTCTAAGTGTAGAAGATTTATTTAAAGACGACCCTCCATTAGAACTCCCTGTAATTAAAGGGTTAGACGATTATATTCCACAAGAGGATTTCTTCGATACCAAAACAATAACAGAAGATGAGAAAAAAGGGAAACGTAACGTACAGCAACCCAAAAACGCAGCACCAATTTCAAAAGAGGACACCACAGCGCCAGCTCCGCCTGTTACTAATAAACCAAAATAAAGTCTATGACCTCTAACGACTTTTTTAAATATCAGGCACAAACCTCTCCCATGCCATTGGCTATGGAAGTCGCTTATGCTAAAGGCTGTTACATATACGATACCGAAAACAATGCTTTTTTAGATTTTGTAGCAGGCGTTTCTGCATGTCCACTAGGCCATAACCATCCTAAAATAAATGACGCCATACAAGAGCAACTGCAAAAATATCTGCACGTTATGGTTTACGGCGAGTACATACAAAAACCAGCTGTAGAGCTCACCAAATTACTCGCAAAGCACTTGCCTCCTACTTTACAAAAAACCTATTTAACCAATTCTGGTACAGAAGCTATAGAAGGCGCTTTAAAATTGGCTAGACGTGCCACAGGCAGAAGCGAAATTATTGCCGCAAAACACGCTTACCATGGAAATACTATGGGAGCTTTAAGCGTAATGGGGTTCGAGGAACGCAAAAAAGCCTTTAGACCACTACTCCCAGACGTTAATTTTATAACATTTAATGCCGAAGCAGAATTAGAAGCCATTAGCACTAAAACAGCCTGTGTAATACTAGAAACCATACAGGGCGGTGCAGGTTTTATAGCGCCTACTAATGGGTATCTGGAAAAAGTACGTGAAAAATGTAACGCTACAGGAAGTTTACTCATTTTGGATGAAATACAACCAGGAGTTGGCAGAACAGGAAAACTCTTTGGCTTCGAGCATTACAATTGCATACCAGATATTTTGGTAACAGGTAAAGGTTTGGGTGGCGGATTGCCTATCGGAGCGTTTACGGCCTCTGGTGCATTAATGGATTTGTTACAAGATAACCCCAAACTTGGGCACATAACTACCTTTGGCGGGCACCCATTAATAGCAGCATCTGCTTTGGCCACCTTAAAAGAAATTACATCTTCAACATTAATAACAGAAACCTTAGAAAAAGAGGCGCTTTTTAGAACATTACTAAAGCACGAACTTATAGAAACGATAAGAGGAAAAGGCTTAATGCTGGCTTTAATACTACCATCGGCAGATGTAGCAAATCAATTAGTATTAAAAAGCAAAGACCAAGGCCTTATCTTATTCTGGTTACTTTTCGAACCCAAAGCAGTGCGCATAACACCGCCACTTACAATTTCTGAGGGTGAAATTAAGGAAGGTTGTGAAAAAATAATAAAAATATTAGACGAAATCTCTCAAAATATTTAATTCTTAACCTGTTGAATTAAAGCTTATAACCCCATTTTAAAGCTAAAAAAGCGCAGTTGTGTTCATTACTTTGTTAAAAACATTTACTGTTTTACGACTTATTAAGTGTAGTAGCACACTATATTTATCAGTATTGAGCAACAAACAGAACAGTGTTTATGGAGTTTAATGAAAACGATAATACGAATTTACCTCTTTCAAAATTTGAATCTATGTTGAAAACAAACAACGTTTTGTTTTTCGATGCAGAGGAATTTGAAAACATTATTCACCATTACTTAAATCAAGGTAAAATTGCTTTGGCAAAAAAAGCCATAAAGCTTGGTTTACAGCAGCACCCCTCCTCTATTAACCTTAAGCTTTTTAAAGTTGAAATCTATGTTTTTGAAAACAATTTAGAGTTAGCAAACGAGCTACTAAACGAGTTGTATGATATAGAACCCCACAACGAAGAAATATTTATTCAAAAGGCAAACATACTCTCAAAACAAGACAATCACGAAAAAGCTATTGATGTTTTAAAGCAAGCATTAGAGTTAACAGATGATACAATAGATATCTATTCTCTAATAGGTATGGAGTATTTGTTTTTAGATGAATTTGAAAACGCAAAATTCAATTTTATAAAATGTATCGAGCAAGATGCTGATGATTATTCTGCACTTTACAACATTATCTATTGTTTTGATTTTTTAGAACAACACCACGAAGCTATAGACTATTTAAACACGTTTTTAGACAACAACCCTTATAGCGAAGTAGCCTGGCACCAACTAGGCAAGCAGTATTTAACGTTAGATTTGCATAAAAAAGCCTTAGCGGCCTTCGATTTTGCAATTATATCAGACGATAGATTTGTAGGCGCATATTTAGAACGCGGTAAAGTATTAGAGAAACAACAAAAATACCCTGAAGCCATAGAGAGCTACAGCACCACCCTAAAGCTAGACGATCCCACATCTTTTGCATTGCTTAGAATAGGAAGCTGTTACGAGAAATTAGGCAATAAAGAACTCGCTTTACAATACTATTACAAAACGGTTCATGAAGACCCACTATTAGATAAAGGTTGGACCGCCATTACCAAATTTTATTACAAATCTAAAAATTACCAAAAGGCACTATATTACATCAATAAGGCAATAAATATAGATGCAGAAAACGTTAATCATTGGAAGCTTTATGCTAAGATAAACCACCGTTTAAATTTTTACGAAGAAGCAGAACGTGGCTATAAAAAAGCATTAGAACTTGGCAATTTTGAGTTGGATACATGGATTGCAAGAGGCGATTTATTATTAAAAATAGGAGAACCAGAAGCTGCTATTTTTAATTTTGAGCAAGCCTTAGAATTTTACCCGGAAAATGCTGAAATTGAGTACCGTTTAGGTGGATTATATTACTCTTTACTTCAAAAGGACAAAGGCGTTTTTCATATAAAAAATGGATTGCGTAACAATAGAGACTATAGCTTTATTATAGACGAGTTATTTCCAGATTTGGTAAACAATATTCAAGTAAAAGCACTGCTAAAAACTAAGTCGTAAATTACCTTCAAAATGCATACCTTTGGCTTGTAAAACATAAAATATGCAACGACGCTTAATCGACTATTTAACAATTGCGCTTAAAGGTATGGCCATGGGCGCAGCCGATGCTGTACCAGGCGTATCAGGAGGTACAATTGCTTTTATTTCTGGTATTTATGAAGAACTTATAGCAACTATAAGCAATGTTAACTTGCAACTGTTTAAAACACTAAAAACAGATGGCATTTCAGCCTTTTGGAAAGCGGCAAACGGAAACTTTGTACTCGCTCTATTCTCTGGTATTTTGGTAAGTTTCGTCTCTTTTATGCGATTGGCAAAATACCTCTTAGAATACCACCCAATACTTATTTGGTCCTTCTTCTTTGGCTTAATTATAGCTAGTATTTACTTTGTAGGCAAACAAATTACTAAATGGAACCTAAGTGTAATAATTGCACTTATTTTGGGTGCTAGTATCGCTTTTTTTATTTCAACCTTGCCTTCTATGGCGCATAATAATAGCAGTTATTTCTTGTTTTTTGCAGGGGCTATTGCCATTTGCGCTATGATTTTACCAGGCATTTCAGGATCTTTTATCCTTATAATTCTGGGTGCTTATAAAACACTAAGCAATGCTTTACACGATTTGGATTTTAAAAAAATTATAGTCTTTGCCTTAGGCGCTCTAATAGGCTTATTAAGTTTTAGTCATGTTTTAAAGTGGCTTTTTAAAAACTACCATAATATCACATTAGCGTTACTTACAGGGTTTATTTTTGGATCGCTAAACAAAGTATGGCCTTGGAAAGAAACCTTATCGTGGTATACCAATTCTAAAGGTGTAGCTACGCCTTTAATACAAGAAAGTATATCGCCTTTAGCCTATAACGGAGATAGTAAATTACTTTTTGCATTTATTTTAATGCTTTTAGGATTTTTAACCATTTTTAGTTTAGAAAAGATAGGTAACAAAAAGCAATAATGGAAAACACTAAAACACTAAAGGGCAAACTCTTTTTAATTTTAAAAGGACTTGCTATGGGCGCTGCTAACAAGGTTCCTGGAGTATCTGGAGGTGTTGTCGCTTTTGTTGCAGGGTTTTACGAAGAATTTATCTATTCGCTTAAACGTATAAATGGCAAAGCATTTTCTTTACTTATAAAAGGACAATTTAAGTCTTTTTTCGAGTACATAAACGGAAGTTTTCTATGCCTGCTATTTTCAGGAGTTCTTATAAGTTACTTTAGTATTTCTAAGCTCTTAGATTATTTAATTTTAAATTATGAAATTTACGTCTGGAGTTTGTTTTTCGGGATGATTTTAGGCTCCATATATTATATGGCTAAAGATTTTAAAGCCTGGTCTTCTTCAACATTTATAACTTTAATAGCTTCTATATTAATAGGATTAAGTATCAGCTTTTTAAGTCCTGCCAAAGAAAATAGCAATTTATTTTTTGTGTTTTTTTGTGGCATCATCAGCGTATCAGGAATGACGCTTCCAGGGTTTTCAGGCTCATTTATTTTAATACTACTGGGTAACTATGTGTTATTACTTGTAGATGCCGTAAATGCTTTATACGACACTTTTTCTGAAATTTTAATAGGAGATTTTAGTTTTTTAAATAACGATCCTCGCATCAATATGCTTATAATATTAGTAGTGTTTACTTTAGGCTCTATAGTAGGTTTAGTAACATTCTCTCATCTTTTAAGTTATATCTTAAAACACTATAAAAACAGTACCATCGTGTCCATTATAGGTTTTATTACAGGGTCTCTAGGAGTAGTGTGGCCGTGGAAAGAAACAATATTTAAAACAGAACCAAACGGCACTTTACTACTAGACTCTACTGGAGAAAAAATCATACAAAATTACCAACGCTATATACCCGAACTTAATATAGAAACCTACTACGCTATAGGTTATATTATACTAGGGTTTGTAATAGTTTTGGTTTTAGAAATTTATGGAAACAAACAAAAACAGCATGCATAAACTAGGGTTATTAGGAAGAAATATATCTTACTCATTTTCAAAACATTATTTTAAAACAAAGTTTGAAAATGAAAACATAAATAACGTAACCTATTCGAATTTTGATATTGAAGCTATTACAAAATTTGAAGATATTGTAAAAAATACCGAAGGTTTAAAAGGCTTAAATGTCACAATTCCCTACAAAGAAGAAGTAATCCCTTATTTAGACAAACTTAATAAGAAAGCTAAAGCTATAGGAGCTGTAAACACCATTAAAATCACTAAAAAAGGGAAATTAGTAGGCTACAATACAGACTGCTATGGTTTTATAAAATCGCTAAAACCTTACCTAAAAAAAAGGCATAAAAAAGCACTTATTTTAGGCACAGGTGGTGCGAGTAAAGCAGTAATTTATACCTTAGAAAAAAAAGGAATAATTTGTAATTATGTATCCAGAACGGCTTCTAAACATGTAAAATACACCTACGAAGACTTAAATGCTAAAATTATAAAAAAACATCAAATTATAGTAAACTGTACCCCACTGGGTACATTTCCAAATGTGGAGAATTGTCCAAATATTCCTTACGAAGCAATAACGGATAAACATATACTTTACGATCTAATTTACAACCCAGAGGAAACTACATTTTTAAATTACGGCAAACAAAAAGGTGCTATAATCATAAATGGTTTAAACATGCTTAAACTTCAAGCAGAGAAAGCTTGGTCTATCTGGAATATCGTCTCATAAATTTCGATAAAAATTAAACAAGTACAGTTGTTTTGTAAATACTAGAGTTGTTAGTATATTTAAGACGTAAACAATTACGAACAAAAACATTTTTTAAAATGTCTGAGCTAAACAAACTGCAGAACGCAGAAGAGAAAAACGAAAACTCACAAATTATTGAGCCTAATACTGCAGCAGATAGCTTGAACACAGTACAGGAAACAGCAACTAAAGAAACGCATTCAACACCCCCTACCCACGATATTGCTCTAGACGAGATTAATGCTTCTAATGCAGAAGATGCAGAAGACGAAGGAAATAAAGACCGGCATACCATTACGTTTAAAGCATACGACGAAATGGATCTGGAAGCTTTGGTAAACGAGTTCGAAACGCTAGTAGATAAAGAAAAAGTGCAAGCTATTAAAGCTCATGTTGAAGGTATAAAAAATGCATTTAACTCTAGATTTAGTGCGCTTTTAGACGAAAAGAAAGCAGAGTTTTTAAATGAAGGAGGCAACGAAATTGACTTCTACTACTCTACCCCAGTACATAAACGTTTTAAAGATGCTTATAAAGCGTATAGAAATAAATTAAATACACATTATAAAACCATAGAACAGAATCTTAAATTAAATCTTCAAAAAAAATTAGATCTCATTGAGGAGTTAAAAGGCTTAATAGGTAAAGAAGAACATATAAACGACACCTACAAACAATTTAAAGATTTACAAGAACGTTGGAGAGCTACTGGCCCAATTCCTAGAGATAAGTACAACAATGCATGGAACAGTTACCACCACCATGTAGAGATTTTTTACGACTTTTTACATTTAAACAGAGATTTAAGAGATCTAGATTTTAAACGTAATTTAGAGAAAAAGCTCAAAATTATTTCCAGAGCAGAAGAACTTGCACAAGAAGAAGATGCCATGTATGCGTTTAGAGAGCTACAAGAGCTTCACAAAATGTGGAAGGAAGAACTAGGGCCTGTTGGAAAAGAACACCGTGAAGAAATCTGGGAACGATTTAAGGCCGCCACAAAAATTATAAATGATAAACGCCAACTCTATTACAAAGAGATGGACAAAATACACGAGCAAAACCTTATAAAGAAGGAAGAAATTATTTTGGACATAGAGCGTATTGTTTCAGAAAACATTAGTTCTCACGGGGCTTGGCAAAAGAAAATTAAAGATATTGAAGCATTAAGAGCCTCTTTTTTCAAAATTGGAAAAGTGCCATTAAAAGTTAACGAAGCTACTTGGGCTAAATTTAAAGAAGCTGTAAGACATTTTAATAGACAAAAAAATGCGTTTTACAAAGATTTAAAGAAAGACCAATTTGATAATCTACAGAAAAAAAGAGAACTCGTTGAAATTGCTGAAGACAATAAAGACAGTGAAGATTTTGAGGTAACGACTCCTTTAATGAAGAAAATCCAGAATGAATGGAAAAAAATAGGACACGTACCGAGAAAAGATAGCGACAAAATTTGGAAACAATTTAAGAATTCATGCAACTATTACTTCGACCGTATTAATTCTAAACGAGACGAGGCAAATAAAGCATTAATAGAAAACTTCGATAAAAAACAAGCCTTGTTAGATGAGTTAAAAACAGTAACTCTAGCTAAGGATAAAAGCGAAGACTTAAAAACTATAAAGGCTTACGTAAATACTTGGAAAAATTTAGGAAGAGTACCAAGCGACAAACGATTTATAGACAGTAATTTTAACAAAGCTATAGACGGTCTGTTCTCACAATTAGATATGAATAAAAATGAAGCCGAAATGCTAAAATTTGAATCTAAATTAGAGACCTTAAATAGTAATGACGATGACAATAAAAGTTTAGATAATGAGCGTACTTTTATTCGAAAAAAAATAGATGAAGTAAAGGCGCAAATAAACCAATTAGAGAACAATTTACAGTTTTTTAGAAACGTAAAAGATGATAACCCCCTAGTTAAAGACGTTAAGACGAATATTTCTAAACATAAAGAGGAATTAAAACTCTGGACGTCTAAGCTAAGTAAGATAAAGTCTCTTTACTAACACTTAGTAAGTTGCTGAAAAACAGAATAAAAAAAGCCATGTATTAATGCAGAGGCTACTGAAAAAGTCAATTTTTAATTAAAAAGAGCAGAATTTAGAAAATCCTGCTCTTTTTTGTATTTTGAACT
>CANLCJ010000041.1 GCA_947489085.1 uncultured Flavobacteriaceae bacterium | reverse complement strand
TTTAAAGCTGATGTACAACAAAATTTAACATAAAAAAACACCTTTACGTAAACGTAAAAGTGTTTCTTATACAATATATTTTTCTTACTCAAGCTCGTACTAGTTACAAACTAGCACCAGCGTGGGATTTTTTTGGATTAGGACTGCCTTTGAATATTATTCTATCAGTAGACTTGTAATATCTATCAACTATACTGCTGACTAAAATTTCACCAAACTTATCTAAAATATCTTGATTTGATTTCACAATTTAATAGTTGAAAACAAATACTTTTTTTCCGTTACTTTTTACCAAATTGACTAAATCGATCTATCCAACCATTATCAATGGTCGGCTCAGCTTTTAGCATTTCACTGATTTCAACTAGATTTACTTGCTTACCTTTTTCTTCATAAATAAGCTTAAATTCTTCGTTTTCTTCAAATAAATTTAAATAAGCAAATATGAATGTCCCCAAGGTTTCCTTTTAAATATTTAGTTAAAACATCTTGATCCTCTGTGGACAACTTAGCTAATACATCTGTATATTGCTTTCCTATACCCCATTTAGTAGTCCCATTAATAAGTTTTTGGAAATTATCTATTGCATCATCATAAGATTGTTTTACAATTAATTCCCCAAAAACGTCTAAAATTTCCTTGTTTGATTTCATAGTTCAATTATTGCGGATTAACGCCGTTACAAGGTATGTTTTTTCTACAGTATTCTTTTTTAACCTCAATACTTCAAATACAACGTTAGCGCAACAGCTATCGTGCTATATAAAGTGAGTCAGGATAATTAAATTATTTCATCATTTTTAACTACTTCGCTAAAACGCGCTATCCAACCATTTTCGATTATAGGCTCTGCTTTAAGCATTTCACTAATTTCAACTAAATTTACCTGTTTGCCGTCTTCTTCATAAATAAGTTTAAATTCTTCGTTCTCTTCGAATATATTTAGAAAATCACATATAATTGAATGATAACTTTTTACTATAAACTTCTTTAATATATCTTTTTCCTCATTTGAAACTTTCGAAAATAAATCATTAAGACCTTGATAGTTTATACTCCTAAATCCCTCAAACAACCCTCTATCAACCCCTTTATAATATCTATCTACGATATCTTCTGTTAATATTTCTCCTAATTTATTTAAAATGTCCTTATTTGATTTCATAGTTCAATTATTGTGGATTAACACCATTCCAAGGTATGTTTTTTATTTCAAATACACCTTGACTCTTTAAATCTTCTACAGCTTTTTTAGCCCAACCCTTTGCAACGTCTTCAGGTATACCTGATTCTTTCATTGCCCTAACTTCTATTTCAGCCATGTCATTAATAGTCATTTTCTTGTTGGGGTTGGCTCTTTTCCAAGCTGAATACAGACTATTTTGTTTACCTGTTATGGTATTGTGTACGCCAGGTTCAGCAAACTGCTCTAGTTTATTTTTAGACACACTAAAAGCACTTCTTGGGTTATAATTTGAAGCCCCTTCAAAAGCCTTTTTAGCCATAGGGTGATGCCCTTTAACGGTTCTAAATGCGCCTGTACCATCTTCTATGATACGTGCCCCAGAGTTTAGATTCTCTATAACTCTATCGGCATCTTTACCAAAATCGGCGAGTTTTATAACTTCATCGGCATTTTTAGCTAAAGGTACGGCTACACTTTCTACACCCTTGGCTACTTTTACTGCTAAACGTGTTCCTGTAACCGCTTGACCACCTATTGGTAAAAGTGCAGCAAAACTAATACCTGCATTGGTAACATCTCCTCTTACTAAATATATCACTCCATTTGCACCATCTGCAACCTCCCCAATAACAGGCACCATTCCTGCTACATCTAACCCTGACTGTGTTAAACTTATTATGGATTCAACCGTTACTTGAGTATCACTCCATGTAGGGTTTTCGCGTCTTATACGATCCTGCTCTATCTCATAATACTTTTTTATAGCTAAATACATGAGCGCTGTTACAGGATTAATAGCCAATAATGTCGTAAAAATATAATCGACACTTTGGGTATTATTTACGGTTAGAGTATCTGTTAAATCGTCTACATAGCGTTCTGCTAGCTGATTATCGTCTATACTAGCGATAACATCGCCATGCTCGTTATACAACCTAACTTTTAGGCCTCTTTGTGCTACCAGTTTCTGCCGTTCAGGGTCAGAATCATCAACGCTAAACTGCTCTACTTTTGTAATTTCTAGAATTTGTTTGGCATTATTGGCTAAAGCCAAATGTTCTCTTGTACCTATAAAGTTATTCTCAACAGCTTGTTCGAAGGTGCTTGCTATCAATCTGTTTTTAACGCCCCCTATTTGTTTGTATACATCTGCAAAATCACGTTGGTAACGTTTAAGCACTTCGCCCGAAGACAGTAATGGAGGAGCATTGTCTAATAAATGTTGTGCCTGTTTTAATAAATCACAATTACTTTGAGCGGTAATATCAGGATTTGTATCATCACAGTCTTCACCTTGGTTTGAAGTTGTATTCCAACCTTCTCCTAATGGTTTTTCTACTTGTTCTTTAACCTCTTTGTAATACCCATCACCATCTTTATCTAAATACCATTTCTTTTTTTCTGTTTTTTTACACCCACAATTCCCATCTGAAACATAACCTGGCGAGCAAGAAGTTCCACAACTCTCAACAAAATCGTCTTCATAGTTATTAGAGTCCCCACTATCATAGGGATCGTCATCTGGGTCTTCTCCTCCATAACTATAGCCGCCGCCACCACTACTATCATTACATATACCATCGCAATAACAAGGATCATAATTATCAATACAACTTTCTCGATACTCTTCTTCTTCTTCTTCTTCTCGACTATAATTAAAATCCTCTGGATAACATCTTACAGGATCAAAATCTGGATGCCTTTCGTCGCAAGGATCCAAAATAAATATACCATGTTCTCCACCATCGGTTCTCCATTCATCTGCAGAGTGGTTCTCTACACAACGTTGTGCATCATGATCGTTTCTATGTATATCTCTGTATTCTTCGTCTCCCTGTATTTCCCAAAATTCTTCGTTAGATAAATCATCTAAATAATTGTACTCACCATCATTATTATAATCGTGATCATACTCGTAAGCATCAAAAGGATCTCCATCATCATGTGCATTAAAAACACCGTCATCATTTGTGTCATAGTGATCTACCCACCTTTCAACCTCGTCGATAGAAGACCAATCTCCGAAATCGTCCTCGTAATCATCAGAATCACTAAAATCTTGTCCAAAACACCCTGATATAATGCTTAAACCTATACAAAATGATATAATTATTTTTTTCATATCTGGCTTCGTTTTAATCTTCTTTAATAACTAATCGTGTGTATAGTTTACCGTTTACTTTTACCTTAACAACATATATACCTTTTGGCAAACTCGAATTAACAGTTACAGTATGGGTATAACTGTCGGCTAATTGTAATCTATCAGAAAGTATGTTTAATTTACGTAAACCATCTAAACTTACAAGTTCTGCACTAACGTTAGCCTTATTTTCTATCTGATAATGTACTGTTAATTTATCTTTAAACGGCACTGGATATAATTTTATAAAATGCTCATCCTGCTTCGCCAATTCTAAAAGAAATTGCTCTTCTAGGTATTTCCCGTTACCTTTCGGGGCTAAAACTATACTCATAGGTTTTCCATATTCAGCCCATTCAGGGATATAGGTATCTACTTGTCCTATTAGGTGATTAAGACCGTTATAATTATATTCCTTTAAGTTCAGGGATAATATATTATAGTTTAAATATAATCTGTTTGGCGACTCTGGGTAAAGTCGCTTTAAACGAAATGTTTTTTCTGGATCTTCAAAATAAAGCATTTGATCTTGCCAAACAGCTTTGGTTTCCATGTCTTCCACTTCTTCAAGTTCTGTAAACTTTGTTTTGACCTTAATTTCTCCAGTGTCTACATCTTTTGCTATTGTTAATTCAACAGGAATTACCCTTCGAATAAATGTAGAAGACCAATCGTATTGAAGGATTTTACCTTCCCATGTAGTTAATATATTTTTTAACTCTAACTCATTTTCCTCATAGAAAGAGCGGTCTGATACATTTGTTCCTATAGTTTCTGCCGACTCTAAAATAACATCTTTTAAAGTATCATTAGTTAAAATAGCTTCAATTTTTTCGTCTTGTTTATCTTTCTTATCATTTAATAAAGATATTAACAGCATTTTACTATTAATGGTAGGATTGCTTGAAAAATACTCTATTGCCGTATTTGTATTTTGAGTAACACCATATCCAAAATAATAACACAGTCCTAGGAAATGACGCGCTATAGGTGTTGCACTTTTTCTAAAACAAGATACTGCTTTGGAATAATCTTGTTTAATACCTAAACCCTTATAATACATGTAACCTAGAGAATATGCTGCTTGTTTATTACCATTATCGCTAGATAACTTATAATACTCTACAGCCTTTTTAAAGTTTATATCGCAGCCGATGCCATACTTATAAAATCTAGCTAGGTTATATTGCGCTTTATTATAATTTAAATCGGCTCCCATAGAAATATATTTAAACGCTTTTCTATGGTCTTTTTCTACTCCAATGCCTTTAAAATAAAACATGCCTAAGTAATTTTGGGCTTTTGCATTGCCTTGTTCTGCACATGGCTTTATTTTTTCAAAAAAACTTGGAGTATTCTCAAATGGAGAAGTACTTTCTATTGAGCGCTCCACTACTTTAATTGTCCTTATACATTCCACATTTTGTCCTATAGACAATAATGGCAGAGTGAGTATGAAAAGTATTTTTTTTATCATAATTAATGTATTAATCGTCTTTAATTACCAACTGTAATTGTAATCAGAATCTAGTTTTATATTTTTTACTTCAAAACCATATTTCTGCATCAATTCTTTATATGTTTTTCTAAAATGAAGTTTTGCTACACCCATTTTTTGTTTTAACGTTTGCTTATCGTATTTGTAATATTGTTCATTTACAGCCTTAGTTAAATAATAAAAACGCACTTTATTAAAAAACTCTTTTCTCTGACTTTTGGTTAATTTATAAGTTTTTAACACCTTATTAACCTCTACCAGAGCATTTCTAGTAACTTGAGGTTTAACAGTGGGTGCTATTATTTTCGCGTACTCTTTTCTATTTAATATCGATATAACGGCATAGTGGAATCGTTTCTCTACCTCAACTGCTTTAGCTGTAGTATCTATAATGGAGAAGTAATTTTTTTTAGAAGTTTTCTGGGCATAGATTTTTTTAAGAGCTTGTCTTCTAATTTCCATAGCTTTTAAAAGCTTATTTGTTTTGGCTTCTGCTATATTTACTTTTGAAGCTCTTGCGACAAATGATGCTTTTGTCTTATTTTCTCTCCATGCTATAGCATCTGTTTTGTATTTTTTAAGCGCAAGACTTACCTCCGATAAAAGCTCTAAATTGTCATGATTAAAAGTTAACGTATTTTGAGATTGTAATTTTAACGTTAAATCTGTAGTGTAAAATCTTTTTAAAAATTTACGTATAAAATTTGTCTCCTTAAGATTTAGATCCTTAATAGCTTTGAATTGCATACTCTTTTTCTCAGCTTCGCAAGAACTCATTGTATTAATAAGATTAGCTAACACATCGCTATCAATATCTTTTACATTTTTATTAGAAAATATAGAAACATGATAGTCTAAAAAGGCGCTTTTTAGTTCTTCTAACTGTAAATTTTCACAATTATTTAGCTGTTCTTCTAACAGTGATTTCGATTTGTCGAACGCTAAGTTATTTGTTTGCGCAAACACTTTTACGGTTAGTATGATAAACAGTATTAGTGCGTGTTTTTTCATTCTTATTGATTGTTAATAGCATACAATTATACTACTTTTACAGATAAGCAAAACAACTAATTACTACTATTTAGGCAAACTGCTTAAAACACATGATAAAATACGAATTTAAAAAATTGACATTAAAAACTCTTTCCTTTACTAATAATTAAATAAATAGTTTAATTTAAAACTATTAAACGCAATACCAATGCATAAAAAAAAAAGCATCTTAATAGACTTTATTTTCTTTTTTCTATTGCTTAATTTATCTTTAATTTTTAAGCTTGCCTTTAAAAGTCGTACAAGCGATATAAACATAGTGCTTTTAGCATTAATATTTGGTTGGGGTATATCAAAATCTTTAATATCTAGAATCAAATTCTATTCGGTATTTTTAATAGACATCTTGTTTTTTGTTCTAATTTTATACTGCATTTTTAATTTTCAATTTATTTCTAATACATCTATACACTTTCCTAAAGCGTGGTCTTATGCTTCCTTTGGAATATTATATTATTTACTTAGATGGTTTTTAAATGATATAAAGCCGTACTCTAAATTATTTAATTACGTTTTATTAATAATATTATTATCTGGCATCTTTCAAGCTATTGTTGCTGCTTTTCAACACCAAGGCTATTTAGATGTGACTAACGATTATTTTTCTTTGTTGGGTAGCTTTGTAAGTCCTAACTCTTTAGGTGCCTATCTAAGTTTCGTTTTAATCATTTCTACTTGGTTTCTATCTCACAAAAACACTGTAAAAAAAGTGTTTTATAACTTTATCTTATTTTCTAGCCTTTTCATTAGCTGCATTATACTTATTTCAAATTCTAGGTCGTCTTGGGTAGCACTAATGGTGTGTTTAACTGTTTATTTACTGAACTCAAAAACAACAAAAATAATTTTTAAAAAAACTAGCTTAATTAAAAGAATAGTTATTGTGATTAGTCTTGGTGTATTATTTGTTTTTATAGCCAAACATCTTTATGACTTAAAACCAGAAAGTGTTAAAGGACGCTTATTTGCAGCAAAAATTAGTTTGTTTGAAGTTTCTAAAAAACCACTTTATGGACATGGCCTTTTCTCTTTTTCAGGGGTTTACAATAAAGGTAAAGCAGATTATTTTTATCTAAAAGAAAGAACTTGGTCAGAAACTAAAGTTGCCACTTATCTATTTAATCCTTATAATGATTATATTCTTGTATTAGTTGAAATAGGCTGTATAGGTTTATTGATTTTCTTCTGTTTAGTATTCTTCTTGTTGAAAAATACTTCATTAAATAAATTTTCGAAACTAGGACTATATTTAACAACAAATGGCTTAGTCTTAGCTCTTTTTTATTCTGCATCCAGTAGTATTTTATTAAGCATGATGATAATGTTTGGAGCAGCAATTTTATCCTCTAATTACAAAAAAGATAGTCTTTTTAAAATACCTTGTAGGTTTTGGGTAAACCTACCTATTTTACTTACAAGTTTATACTTTATGTATTTTATTCTATTTAGGCTTATCTATAAAGAAGACGCTAAACGCTATTCGCCGAAAATTGTATCGTCTACAGAATTAACTAATGCAATAAATTCTACCGAAGACAACTTTTCCTCGAAATATTTAATTGGTGAAAAATTATACAATTCTGGACATAAGAGCACAGGAATAGACCTCATGGAAATTGCTTTTAAAAACTGTTATGCTCCTAAAATAGGTAGAAAACTTGCTTACTTTTATCTTGAACTCGGTAATTATAAAAGAGCTAAAGAAATTTTCATATTGAATAACCACATAGAGCCTTATAGGTATACGCCCAAAATGGATCTATTGTACTTTTACAAGAAAACAAATAACTATAAAAAAGTTTTAAAGTTATCAGAAAAAATAATCGATTTTCCTGTTAAAGTTAATTCTCCCAAGGTTCTAGATTGTAAAAGAAGGGCTTCTCAAAACTTAAAATTTTATAGTAATTTTAAAAATAAAAAATCTAAAATATCTGGCTCTGTATCTAAAACAAAATTATTTAAAAATGAAAAGTCTGACGAGAGTTTATTTTACAGAACTTACCTGCCTCCTGTAAGCAAAATTACCAAAAGAATACCTACAATTGTTTTTTTAGATTCTCATTACTATCTAAGTAAATCTCATTCTTTACAAATTGTTGACAGTTTAATAACCACCAATAAAATAGATCCCATTAGTTTACTCTACATTAACTATCGTTCTAAAAATGCAATACAAAAAAGACAAAATCTTAAAAATAATTCTATAGATAATTTATTAAATGAAAACATAATCAAGGAACTCGCAAAAAGCCTACCTATTAATGATAACATCACGCTTTTTTGCGACTTTAATACATTCAATTATTTAGTTGACAAAAATAAGAGTTTTATAACTAGTTTTAACTATTTTATTCTGGACAAGGAGGGATATCTTTTTTTAAAAACCCCCGATATGGAGACTAAGAATAATTATCTTGACGAATCAAAAAACACCAAATTACAAGATAATCGTAAAATTAAGAATACAAAAACATGGCACGTTTGGAATGATCAATTTAAGATCATTATTTCTAACAACTTACAGATATTCGACAATTGAATCTTAAATGCTATGGCACAACACAACAAACTCGGTAAAAAAGGAGAGCAGCTCGCTGTAGATTTTTTAGAAAAACACCAGTATCGCATTTTAGAACGCAATTACTATTACGAGAGAGCAGAAATAGATATTATAGCTCGAAAAGGGGATATTTTAGCCGTTATTGAGGTAAAAACACGCTCTTCGACACTATTTGGTAATCCAGAAGAATTTGTAACGCCAAAACAAATTAAAAACTTGGTAAAAGCAGTAGATGCTTATATTACAACTAACGATATTGATGTGGAGGTGCGTTTCGATATTATTGCTATTGTTAAAGCTAATAACGGTTATAAAATTGAACACCTAGAAGATGCATTTTACCATTTTTAAACCTTTAGATAACACCTTTAAAGGTTTAAAACCTAAGGCCTAACACTACCTATAATTGCTAATTTATATCACTATTCAATAAGATGATATCTTCGGATAAAAATGCTCTAAAATCGCTTTCTGAGGGATGCCCCACAAATGGTGCGTGGAAAAAATCGCTGTTATCGTTTCGCCAAATCATAGTGTAAGTTATACTGCTGTTGCGAATGCCTCTGTACAAATTCTGTGTCCACCAGTCGTTTTGTGTAACATTTTCTAAACCTGTTTCGGTAAGCGCAAATAACTTGTTCTTTTCACTTGCTATATCTTCAACAATACCTAAATTGGTTAATACACGATCTAGGTAGCGTCCGTTTCTAAAATCGTATACATCTATACCCAGCATATCGACGTAGTCATCTCCTGGATAATTTCTTAAATATTCTGCTCTACTAGACAGCCAGTTTGGAGCGTATACATAAAGTAAGTTGTGTACTTCTAAATCGTTTGATAGAATATCAACTGTATCTCTCCACAATTGTATGTATTCTTCAGTAGATCTAAATTCTTCTCCCCAAAAGAAAAAACTTCCATTCATTTCGTGCCAAGGTCTAAACAATATAGGGATAGGATTTCCTTCATCATCAACAAAAGCTTTAAATAAAGTTGCTGCTAAATCTAAGGCTCCTAAAAAATTTGATCTTAAATCTCCTCCTTCCAGCATTCTTCCAACAACACCATCAAAGGAGTCGTCTCCTCCAAATTGCTGCGTGTTTGGATTTACCATGTGCCAAGATATTGTAATTATACTGCCATTTTCGTGAGCTGCTCTTACCGCAGGAACAAAACGCTCTGTAAATTCATCTATAAAACCACGTTGAAGCGTTATCAATTCTAAATCGAATCCAACAACAGCTGGAGCATCGCCTGCTACAATATCAAAATCTCTATCGAGTGCATTTACTTGAGGAAAATTATTACCTGTGCCAAAAGGTGCTTGCTGTCCAAAAGCAATACCTTGCTGTGTTACGTTTTGTAGTTTAGAAAATAACCCTCTGGTTTCTATGCCTAAATTAGCATCTGCAAAGCTATTGGTATTGATGTTTACATTAGGATTTCGCTCTGCATCAGGATCAAAGTCGGCAGATGCATCGTCTCCACAGCTAAAAAAAATTAGTGCTATGGATAATAGAAACGCGTTTTTCATGTATGGCTATTTTATATTTTTGTCGCATTGTTTTTATGCCCTTACAGGAGCAGGCTCAATCTTTGCCAAATTATGCTTCTAAATTGCCAAAATCCATAAATCCTTTTTTAGATTGATGCTTTTGGGAGAAATTACTGTTTAATATGAGATTCTAAAAACAGTTCTAAAGCTTCAAAATCTTCTGGCTTATTAATAATACGCTTGTTCTCGTCTAAAACAAAATAGGTTGGCGTGGCTGTAACATTATAGGCATTGCTAATTGGGTTTTCCCATTTGCCCTCTCCATAGACGTGAATAAATTTAGGGAAATCGAATTTTAGGGTGTTCCAATTGTAAACTTCTTTTTCCAAACCAATAGCTATAACTTGAAGGTCTTTTGTCTTAATTGGCGCGATAAGCTTGTGTAATTCTGGAATCTCTTTTAAACAATGCGAACAGGTACTGCTCCAAAATGCAATGATATAGGTTTTAGAGGTATTTAAAGTACTTAATTTCTGTTGCTCTACTTTGCTGCCTTTTTCGATATTAAAAGAAAAATCTGGAGCTACATTGCCTAATGCTATGTTTTGAAATGCTAGTAAAACACTTAAAAGTTGTTGGTCGTTTAATTTTACACATAAGTCTGCCAGATAGTCTTCTGTAATAAAATTGGCTACAGATTCTAACTTTAAATCGACCATTTGTTCCCACAAGTCTACGAGTAATGCTTTTTTTATTTCGTCTGGTGCTGCCTCCATTTTCTTGTAAAATACGGCTATATTTTCTTTGTATGTAGTAACCTCGTCTTTATTTAAAGAAGACATGCCAAAAACATAGTTTAGTATACGTTCTGTTAAAAATTTAGAACGTTGTAATACAGGGCTTTTAAAATCTATGTAATCGAAAAAATGTGCCTTAACCTTAGCTAAATAGGCATTAACATCTATGGCGTTTTCTGGGATGTAAGGGGTATTCGCTTTTATAAAATGTGAGGCTAATGTGCCTTTGGTTGCTGCTTCGTAGCGTTCTTGCGCTTCCCGTTGAGTTTGGAAAATAGATTTTAAAGCCAGTGTATCCTTTGCCTTATTTTTGTCTTTATAGTAACTCCCTATGCTGTTGGTTACCATTAGCATACTGTTGGTATAAGATTCCAGCAATTTATTTTCTCTAGAGTTTATAAATTCCACACCTGTTTCTAAATTAAAATTAAGCTCTACATCTTCTTCTGCATTGTAAATAAGGTCGAAATTGTACTCTTCTTGTGGTACAGCGTAGGTAATACGGTATACCCCTTTAGTAATTGTAGAGTCTAACTTAATTTCGAAATTACCGTCACTTTCTATCGGAGCACTGGTAATGTAGCTGGAGTGTGTAGGCTCTACTTTATATAACAATGCTAACTTAAATTCACCCTCTGGTGAAAATTTACCTTTAATACTATGCTGCCCAAAAAACACATTTGGTACTAGAAAGATTATAAAAAGAAAATATTTCAAAACTTTATTTTTTTAAAAAATTTAGAATAACAATTAACTCATTTTACACTAAGTATTGAATTCAATAATTAAGCCACAATGGGTTGTAACGCGTTTAATGCTTTTTGTACAGACGTTATATTATCGAATGTAAGTAAAAGGCGTAACCCTGCTCGCGTTTGCTTTTCTTTCATTTTACACACGTTTGGATGCTTTTGTACAAATTGCAATACTTTGGTAAAAGTAGTGCTTTGGTAAAAACTACTTTGCTGGTCGTTAATAAAATACCCTATAAGTTTATTTTGTTTCATAATTATTTTCTCAAAACCTATGGCTATAGCCAACCACTTTATTTGGACACTATTTAATAAATCGGTCACTTGTTCTGGTAATTCTCCAAAACGGTCTATAAGCTGGGTTTTAAATACCTCTAACGCTTCTTGGGTTTTTAAGCCGTTTAACTGGGTGTACAGGTTTAAACGTTCTGCAATATTATTAACATAATTATCAGGAAATAGCAGCTCGAAATCTGTATCGATAGTCACATCTTTTACATAGACCTTGTCTGCATCTGTTTCGTCTTCGTACAATTCCTTAAACTCGTTCTCTTTTAATTCTTCTATAGCTTCGTTTAGAATCTTTTGGTAGGTGTCGAAACCTATTTCGTTCATAAACCCACTTTGTTCGCCTCCTAATAAATCTCCAGCACCTCTAATCTCTAAGTCTTTCATTGCTATATTAAAACCGCTACCTAATTCTGTAAACTGTTCTAATGCTGTAATACGCTTGCGTGCATCTTCTGTCATAGCAGCGTAATCTGGAGTTATAAAGTAACAAAATGCCTTTTTATTGCTTCGCCCTACACGCCCTCGCATTTGGTGCAAATCGCTTAACCCAAAATTATTGGCATTATTAATAAATATTGTATTGGCATTGGGCACGTCTAAACCACTTTCTATAATGGTTGTACTTACCAAAACATCAAAACCGCCATCCATAAATTGCAGCATAAGTTCTTCTAGTTTTTTGCCATCCATTTGCCCATGCCCTACTGCTATTTTAGCATCTGGTACTAGGCGTTGTAACATCCCTGCGACTTCTTTTATGTTTTCTATACGGTTGTGTATAAAAAAGGTTTGGCCGCCACGTTGTATTTCGTAGCTAATGGCATCTCTTATAGTTTCTTCGTTAAAGCGCACTACATGGCTTTCTATAGGGTAACGGTTTGGCGGTGGTGTGGTAATTACAGAGAGATCTCTGGCTGCCATTAAACTAAACTGCAATGTTCTTGGTATTGGCGTTGCTGTTAATGTAAGTACATCTATATTCTCTCTAAGGGTTTTAAGCTTTTCTTTAACGGATACACCAAATTTTTGTTCTTCGTCTACTATAAGCAACCCTAAATCTTTAAACTTTACATTTTTATTGGCCAGTTGGTGTGTGCCTATAATAATATCCACCTTTCCATTTTCCAATTGCTCTAAAGTTTCTCTTTTTTGTTTCGCGGTTTTAAACCTATTTATGTAGTCTACAGTTACTGGAAAATCCTTTAAACGGTTTCTAAATGTTCTGGAATGTTGATAGGCTAAAATAGTTGTAGGCACTAAAACTGCAACTTGTTTTCCGTTATCTACCGCTTTAAATGCTGCACGTATGGCCACCTCGGTTTTTCCAAAGCCTACATCTCCACAAACCAGCCTGTCCATAGGGCGTTCGCTTTCCATATCGGCTTTAATATCGGCTGTAGCAGTGCTTTGGTCTGGTGTATCCTCGTAAATAAACGAGGCTTCCAGCTCGTGTTGCATATAGCTGTCTGGATTGTATTGAAATCCTTTCTGTGTTTTTCGCTTAGCGTATAATTTTATAAGGTTAAATGCGACGTGTTTAACACGTGCTTTTGTTTTTTGTTTTAAAGTTTTCCAAGCCGTGCTGCCTAACTTGTATATTTTTGGAGGTTTGCCATCTTTTCCGTTAAATTTCGTTATTTTATGTAGCGAGTGTATGCTTAAATACAATACATCCCGCTCTCCATAAATTAACTTAATGGCTTCTTGCTTTTTGCCTTCTACATCTATTTTCTGTAGCCCTCCAAAACGCCCAATGCCATGATCTATATGTGTTACATAATCTCCTATATCTAAATTTGTTAGTTCTTTTAAAGTAATGGCTTGTTTTTTAGCGTATCCATTTTTTAATTGAAACTTGTGGTACCGCTCAAAAATTTGATGATCTGTATAACATACCATCTTGGCATCGTGATCTATAAACCCTTGGTGCAGCGATAGTATAATGGTTTGGTATTCTTTAACGTCCAACTTTGCATCGTCGAATATATCGTGAAACCGTTTGGCTTGTTGCTCGCTAACACAGGCTATGTAATTGGTGTATCCCTTGTCGTAATTTGCATTTAAGTCTTCTATTAAAAGATTAAACTGTTTGTTAAATGCGGGTTGTGGAGAGGTATTAAAAGCTACCGTTGTACCTTTTGTTGTTATAACTGGAGCCGTGCCAAACTCTATAATGGCAAATTCTAACAACTGCTTTTTTAGCAGCGTAGCATTGCAAAAAAGTGCACTGGGTTCTGCGTGCTTTAATTCTGAAGATAAGGTTTTAAATGCTGCTTCTGCTTTAGCATAAAAATCGTCTAATCTTGAGCATAAAAGGTCTGCATTTTTTACACCTATTATTGTTTTTTGCGCTATGTATTTTAAAAAGCTTTGCCGCTTTTCTTCCATTAGTTTATTCGCAACGTTTGGAATAATATTTATTTTTTTGGTTTGTGCTACAGACAGTTGCGTGCTTACATCGAATGTTCTTATACTGTCTACTTCATCTCCAAAAAATTCTATACGAAAAGGCTCGTCGTTAGAAAACGAAAACACATCTACAATACCTCCTCTTACCGAAAATTCTCCCGGTTCGGTAACAAAGTCTACACGTTTAAACTTATACTCAAAAAGTACTTCGTTAACAAAATCTATAGAAATTTTATCGCCCAGCCCAATTTTTAGTGTATTGCGTTCTAATTCTTTACGCGTTACCACCTGTTCAAAAAGTGCATCTGGGTAGGTAACTACAACTGCTGGTTTTTTTTGCGAATTAATTCGATTTAAAACTTCGGCTCTTAAAAGTACATTCGCATTATCGGTTTCCTCGATATCGTAAGGCCTTCTGTAACTTCCTGGGTAAAACAGTACGTCTTTATCTCCTAATATTTGTTCTAAATCGTTAAGGTAATGTGCCGCTTCTTCTTTATCGTTAAAAATTAACACAAAAGGGTGCGCTGTAGTCTTGAACAGGTTGGCTATAACAAAAGAAAATGACGATGCTACTAAGCCTTTTAAATGTACTTTTGCTTGTGTTTGGGATAGGGCGTCTTGCAGATTTTGCATTTGCGAAACCTGAGCATAAGCTTGAGAGATATAGGTTTTACTCACCTAGCGTTGTTTTTATTGCAAATATAACACTTAGGCTTCTTTTTTTTCGTCCCGAAACGGGCTTTATTATGTTTTTTCAACATTGCGTGTTTAGTATTCGGTAATTGTAAATTTTACATGTTACTTTTAGAAGCTCAAAGCAGCGCTACAGACAAAAAAGTAACGAAATATAGGTGAATTTCAGCCATTTTTTAGGAAATAGAAAAAGTTAAGATGAGTTCTTTATTAAAACTATGAATTTTAAAAACTTGAAGTGTAAATTATAAGAAACAAGTACATTAATTTTACTTTTGTGTTTTAAACATCTGTAACATGCCTAATACACCATTAACTATAGTCGCTAAAATTATTGCCAAAGAGGGCAAAAGCGCCCTTGTAAAAACAGAATTATTAAAACTTGTAGAACCGACAAAAGCTGAAGAAGGCTGCATAAATTACGACCTGCATCAAGATAATACCAATGCCAATGTTTTTTTGTTTTTTGAGAATTGGAGTTCTAGAGCATTGTGGCTAAAACATATGGATAGCCCACATATAGATGCTTACGCCAAAGCTACAGAAGGCCACGTTGCAGCGTTTACACTACACGAAATGAGTTTTTTAGACCAGTAACATCGCTTTAGCTTTCTTATAAATCTTCTTAACTTTTTAAACTTTCTTCGATATGTCTAAAAAATTAATTTTTAGAATTTTAAGCTCCATTATACTTATTTCGCCATTGCTAAACAGTGCGCAAAATTTTTCTTCAAACCTTGAAAAAGAGGTGTTTTCTGCTTTCGAAAAAGACTCTGTTAATTACAATTTTACAGAGGCTTTGTTTGCTATCGACTCTCTGGTTACAAAAGCCGAGGCAGAGACTCGTAAAGATGAATTGCTATCGACCATAAACACTTTGCCTAAAAAAGAAACTAGTGCCAAAAAAGAAAAAAAGCGTGTCAATAAAATTTACAACACCATCCATGATACGTTTTTGAAAAAATATAATTTGGACTCTTATTTTAGTGATATTTTTAAAGATGGTACGTACAACTGTGTTACTGCATCTGCTTTATATGCTTTTGTTTTCGATCAACTAGACATACCTTACCATGTTAAAGAAACCCCTTCTCATGTTTTTCTTATTGCCTACCCCAACACCCACAATATTTATCTAGAAACTACGGTGCCTGGGGCTTACGGTTTTTCTATACCGAAAGAACCTGAAATTAAAAAAATTGTTGACGAATTAATTGCCTACAAACTTGTTACTACCGAAGAAGTTCAAGCAAAAGGATATGCTAAATTTTATGAAGATTATTACTACGGTAAGGCTTACGTTGATAAAAGCGCTTTAATAGGCATGCAATATTACAACAAGAGCTTAAGCTATTTAGATAATGAAAATTACGCGTTAGCTCTAGTCCATTTAAATAAAGCCAAAGTTTTTTTCTCATCCCCTTTAATAAAGCCTCTTATTAAAAGCATCCTGTTTTTACAAATAAATGATTTGGAATTTAATACCGAAAAGGACATCGATTTTTTAGTAGAGCTGTTATCCATTTCCAATTATCCAAAAGATTATTCGTTATCTAACTTAAGAACCTCTTTATTTAAAATTATTGAACATGATGATAATGATGCCGCATTTGTAGAACTTGCGATTTCTAAATTCGAAACTGTTAACCCTGCTAAAGTAAAGCATGAGGCGATAGAATTTTTATACGAGTATTTGGCAAAAAATGCGTCTCGAAATGGGGATAACGCTGCGGCTTTAAATTATGCAGACGCTATTTTAAAAACAAACCCTAAAAGTAAAATTGCTAAAGAGGTTGTAGAATATTTTACGTTTAGGCAAGTGGGCCTTTCTGTTTTAGATTTAAATGCTCTAAATGCCTTTTTAGAAACTTGCGATAAATACCCTTTTTTAAAAACAAACAAACGGTACACTTTAAGCTTAGCGCTATTTTATGGTAATATTGCTTTGGTTAATTTTAAGAGTAAAAACATTAAAACAGGACATTCTTATTTGGAACAGTTTGAGACCGTAATGGATAATAACTCCATTATAAATGATATGAATAAAGTTTTGATCGCCGACCTTTACCAAAGGGCTGGAAACTACTATTATTATAAAAACAGATATGCCGAGGCACACAAAAAGTATTCTAAAGGGCTGTCTTACATTCCTAACCATCCAGAACTGCTAAAACGAGCGAAATGGGCAAAAGATGAGCTTTAGACTTTTGAAATAATAGGTTTTGATCAAAAAAATAAAATCTCCACTTATAGAAATAAAAAAAAATGTAGATTTGCAGCTTAAAAAAAGCATATTATGTCGTTTTCAGATTTATTTGATAGTGGTTTTAAAAAGCGTAACGAAAGTCACTTTGCTTCTATAGTTCGTGTGGCTATGGACGATTGCGTTATCTCTCCAGAAGAACAAGAGTTTTTAGATAGACTTGCACGTAGGTTAGATATTGGTGAGAATGATTATAAATCGATTTTAAAAGATTATAAATCGTACCCCATTAACCCTCCTGCGTCTTACGATTTGCGTTTAGAGCGTTTGTACGACTTGGCACGTATGGTTTATGCAGATTCTATTAAAGCAGATTCTCAAGTAGTTTTACTTAACAAAATTACTGTTGGATTGGGATTCCGCTCTGATAATGCAAAGTACATTGTAGACAAAGCTTTAAATTTAGTTTCAGAAAAAGTAGATTTAGATACTTTTGTTGAAGAATTAAAGAACATGAATCGATAATACAATACTCTTGTATTTTCAATTACAATACCAATTAAGCACTCTATACAGGGTGCTTTTTTATTTTAAAAAAACAGATTTTGAGCCAAACGAAATGTGTTGGCATGTGCTTCTATAATGGTTTTAATTTCTGGCGAATAGCCACCACCCATAGAACACATTACGGGCAGGTCTTGCGTTTTGCAAGTTTCTAAGACAAATCGATCTCTTTCCTTACAACCTTCTAGGCTTAGGCTTAGGCAGCCTAACTTGTCGGTTTTTAAAACATCGACACCACACAGGTAATAGATAAAATCTGGTTGTTGTTCGGCTATAAGTTTTGGTAAGGTAGATTTTAATATAGAAAGGTATTCTTCGTCTTCTGTACCGTTAGGTAAAGCAATATCTAAGTCGCTTTTTTCCTTTTTAAAAGGGTAATTGCTTTTGCCGTGCATGGAAAAGGTAAATACCCTTGCATCGTTTTCGAATATTTGGGCTGTTCCGTTACCTTGGTGCACATCTAAATCTACAATTAGCACTTTATTAACCTTTTTTTCATCTAAAACAAATCGTGCTGCTATGGCTTGATCGTTTAATAAACAAAACGCTTCACCTCGGTTGGAATATGCATGGTGTGTGCCTCCAGCAATATTCATTGCAATGCCGTATTGCAAGGCATATGCACTTGCTTTTATAGTGCCATCTGCTATAATAATTTCACGTTTAACCAGATTCTCACTTAATGGAAATCCAATTTTCCGAGCAGCTCTAGCCTCTAAAGTCAAGTTTTTTAAATCTTGGTAATAGGATGCTGTATGTACTTTTAGAATAGCGGCATCGTTTGGTATGCTGGGTTCGAAAAAATTTTTGGCTGTACAAGTACCTTCATACAAAAGTTGCTGCGGCAACAACTCATATTTAAGCATAGGGAAGCGATGCCCTTCTGGCAATGGGTGTTTGTAAATACTGTGGTTGGCAATTTTAAGCATGTCTAGCTTTGCAATTTAAGTTGTATGCGTTTTCGGGAAACGTCTACCTCCAATACCTTAACTGTAACTTGTTGGTGTAATTGCACGTGTGCATTTACATCTTTAACAAAACTATCGGACAGGTTCGAAACGTGTACAAGTCCGCTTTCTTTTATACCTATGTCTACAAAACACCCAAAGTTTGTAATGTTGTTAACTATACCTGGCAGCAATTGCCCAGGCACCACATCGGTTATGGTTTTTAGATTTTGATTGAACGAAAACACCTTTGCTTTTGCTCTTATATCTAAGCCTGGTTTTTCTAATTCTTTAACAATATCTTCTAAAGTAAGTCGGCCAACTTCTTCGTTGCAATAGCGTTTTAAATCTACCTGCTTTAAAAGGTTTTTTTGACCAATAATAGCATCTACAGAAGCTCCCGTATCCTTAGCCATGGCTTTAACTATATTGTAATGCTCTGGATGCACGGCAGAATCGTCCAATGGGTTTTTAGATTGTTTTACTCTTAAAAAACCTGCACTTTGTTGATAGGCTTTGCCGCCTAATCGTGGCACTTTAGTTATAGCGTTTCGCGATTTAAATATGCCGTTTGCTTCTCGATACTTAAAAATATTTTCTGCCAATTTAGGCCCTATACCAGAAACATAGCTCAGCAAGCTTTTACTGGCTGTATTAACATTTACACCAACAGCGTTTACACAATGTTCTACTACAGTATCCAGTTGTTTTTTTAGTTTAGTTTGGTCTACATCGTGTTGGTATTGCCCCACACCTATAGATTTTGCTTCTATTTTAACTAACTCTGCTAAAGGGTCTTGTAAACGCCTGCCTATAGATATGGCACCTCTTACGGTAACATCGTGATTTGGAAATTCTTCTCGTGCTATGCTAGATGCAGAATAAATACTTGCACCAGCCTCACTCACTATAAAAATTTGTATTTCTTTTTTAAGATTAGCACGTTTTACCAAAGCTTCTGTTTCTCTAGATGCTGTACCATTACCTATTGCAATGGCCTCGATATTATGTGCTTCTACCAAACTGGTTATTTTTTTTATAGCATTTTCGCTATCGTTTTTAGGAGCATGAGGATAAATGGTAGCGTTATGCAAAAATTTACCTTGAGCATCCAGACAAACCACTTTACATCCTGTTCTAAAACCGGGATCTATAGCAAGTACTCTTTTTTGGCCTATTGGCGCTCCAAGTAAGAGCTGCTTTAAGTTTTTGGCAAATACCTCTATTGCCGCATCGTCTGCTTTTTCTTTGGCTTCTTGCAATGCCGTATTACTTAACGAGGGCAATAACAGCCTTTTGTAAGCGTCTTTAATAGCCATCTCTATTTGCGTGGCACAATCGTTCTTACTTTTTAAAATTCTACGTTCTATTTTATCTAGAGCTCTATCGTCGTCTATTGCTATCTTAACACGTATATACCCTTCTTTTTCTGCTCTTAAAATAGCTAACAGACGGTGAGATGGGATGCGGTTTAAACGCTCTTCCCAATCGAAATAATCTCTAAATTTTTGAGCAGTTTCTGTTTCAGATTTTGCTTTAATAACTTTTGTAATTATCGTGGCATAGCGTTCTAATTGGTAACGTAGTTGAGCTCTAATATCTGTACGCTCATTTATCCACTCAGCAATGATGTGTCTAGCACCTTCTAACGCTGCATCTGTGTCGTCCACGTTTTCTGTTACAAAGCGTAATGCCAAAGCCTCTAAATTATTGGTGTTTTGAGCCATTACCATTTTAGCTAGTCCTTCTAAACCGTTTTGCCTAGCTTTTTCAGACTTAGTTTTCCTGCTTTTTTTAAAAGGGAGATATAAATCTTCTAAAACAGTAAGATGCGTTGCTGTGTTTATTTTTTCTTTTAACGCAGCTGTTAATGCACTTTGTGTTTCGAGTGCTTTTAAAATGTGTTTTTTACGCTTCTCTAGGGCTTCATATTGGTCCTTAAATTTTACAATTTCTCCTATCTGCACTTCATCTAAACCCTTAGTACGTTCTTTTCTGTATCTGGATATAAATGGTATTGTACAATCTTCTTCTAGCAGTTGTATTGTATTTTCAATAGATTGTTTGGAAAGTTGTGTGTTTAAAATTATATAATCTACCATGTATCTTAAATCGTAAAATTGTTGTGTACAAAACCTCAAAGTTATTTATTTAGACCCAAACTATACCTATCGCCCTTAAATAGTAATTGCTTTTTTAAACAAACTAAGCCTTGTGAAACACGTTCTGTATTTTACAAGGCTTATATTTAAAATCCCTAATGCGGGCTAATCTACGAGTGATTTAAGCTACTTTTTTCAACAAATCGAAGCAAGGGCATTTTTTACAGCGTTTGTGCGCTCCTTTCTTATATTTATCGCAACAGCTGCTTTTAACTTTATCTGGTAAGTCAAAGCCTAATTTTTTTAACTGCTTTATTGCTTTTTTTTGCTTCTTTTTTTTGCCCATGGTATTACGCAATTTAAAATACGATGGCAAAAGTAATTTATTTTTATTAAATCTAAATAAGATTTGGTGTTAAATTATTCTGAAGCGATATCAGAGGCTGCTGTAGTTACCGTAAGGCCTTCTATATCTCTATCAAATAGATACAAACCACCTTTATCATCTCCAATCATATTTATTTTGTCTAGAATAGTACGTGCTACTGCTTCTTCTTCTATTTGTTCGGCAACATACCATTGTAAAAAGTTATGCGTGGCATAATCCCTTTCCTGAAGTGTAATATGTACCAATTCGTTAATGCTTTGAGACACAAAAACTTCATGCTCATACAGCTTTTCGAACATTTGCTTAAAAGATTCGAAAGTTACATTTGGAGCATTAAGCTGCGATATTTTTGCATGCCCACCTCTCTCATTAACAAATTTTACTAGCTTTAACATGTGTTCGCGTTCTTCGTCTGATTGCGCATACATAAAATTGGAAACGCCTTCTAAGCCTTTAACTTCTGCCCAGCATGCCATGGCAAGGTAAATTTGAGAAGACTCTGCTTCTACGCGTATTTGTTTATTTAAAGCGTCTTGTATAGTGTTTGATAACATAATTTCTGTTTTTTGTAAAGTTAAAAATTAGATGCATTTACAGGCATCTAATTTCATAAAAAAAGGCTATTCTGTAATTAGAATAGCCTTTTAACTTACGCAAATACTATGACATGTTTACTCCACTATTAATGCGTATTGTGGTGTGGGGTTAAGTGGACAGAAATAT
>CANLCJ010000040.1 GCA_947489085.1 uncultured Flavobacteriaceae bacterium | reverse complement strand
ATTGGCGTTTTTTCATAATTTCTAATTTAAAGAAATTCTCTTAACTTATCCTACCAACTAAACTAGGCATTCCACTTACAAATGGCATAACAACAAGATATAATCAAAATATGATATTTGTACTATAATTTATATTATGTAAAATAGAATTTTTCAACACCACTATTCTATAAGCAATAGCAATGTGGTTTTAAACTAAACTTTTAATGTTGTTGAATCTGTCTTAGTATTGTAGGATCTTTAATTTTATCGTCTTCGGATAACAATTTCATTTTAGATATAATTTCTGCGGTTTTAGGATCGTCATCTATAAATGGTAAAAATAAACGACCTCTATGCTGGCTATGTACAGGTATAATAGCCAATTGCAATCCGTTTTTACTCACATTACCACTGCCTAAATGTATACTATATTCTGCTAATTTGCCTTTAATAATAATATGACGTTCTTTTACCGTAACATTGGTTGCTTTAAATAAACGCGCTGTTTCTCTAGATAAAGCGCCACGCATTTGCATAGTAGAATGACTAGCTTCTGGATCTACACCTCCTACATGAGCAACACTTACAACCAAATCTATGTCGCGCATCACTTCGCTATAAGTAACAGGATCTATATCTGCCAAAGCTACAGGTTGATAGTTATTTCTATCATGAAATGCAATATGCTCTAATGTGGGGGCTTCAATATCAGAAGGAGAAAACCAATCTGCCATAGCATAAAGCGAAGCTATATACCCCTTTTTATGATATACTTTTTGCAAACCTTCATCTTGATTTACCGTCCATCCTCGAGAACGTAATAAAGCTATTGTTTTTTGAGGTTGTATTTGATGGCCTTGATAACGTTGTGAGCTTTTATTGTCTTCGAGTTCGTCTTTTGTAATGACATAGAGTTCTCTAAAAATTTGTTTAAAGGGCTGTACCAACCCTGTGTTGAACGCATATTTTTGGTACTCATCCCAAACAACAGCATGGTATAAATGTGACGCATGTGCTATTACAATAGTATCCTCTTGGTCTATCTCAACCAACTTCCCATCAAGCGTTTCTATACTATTCGATTTGTAAATCCCAAAAACCTCTTGCGTTTTATTATACAGGATTAACTTAGAAAGCATAGCCTTAACAATAGGATGCTTTAAAATAGAATTTAATTCTTCATTTCGAAATACTTCTTCGCGTAGCATGGCATGCTCTAAAGACACCCGTGTTCGTGCGTACTGCTTGCGCAAATATGTTTTATGTTTTTGCAAGCGTACTATATCTTTATGTTTTTTTAGTTTTGCAGGAATGGATTTTTGATGTTTCCCATCTTTAAGTACTTTTAGATCTGCTTTACCATGAATATCTATAAACAACTCAATAGTGACTTCAGCAATCGACACCACCGCTGTTTCCATAATTTGCTGTGTGGCCTCACCTTCCATAGCCCATGAAAACCGAATGCTATCATCATAGCCCGCATTTCGTGCCAAGTTATCTAAAGCAATATCTACAGCGTTTTTTTCACTAGTTTGACGTTGTGCCCCAAATTGTTTGCTTTCCTTTAAAAAGTCCTGTAAAATAGTGTAACGGTTTAAGAGGTCTTTTTTAAGATTGGTCTTGCTTAAAGGCACTAAACCGAAGGCTTTTACATAATCTTTATCTCGTTTTTCGGTGATCTTCGCTAGGGTTTCCCTAATTTTAATCTCTCCTAAAATAACTGAAGCATACAACTTAATTAAACGGTGTCCATTTCCATCTGAAATGTATTTAGCTGCGTCGTGCAAGAGTTTAAAGTTTTGTTTACCTAATTTAGGATAGACCTCATTAAACCAATCCAAATCAATACTTCCTTTGCTAAAGTCGGCACGGTCTATATTAGAATATCTTGAAATTATGGTTTCTTTTTCAGCAGTCATGTATTCTGAAGCATGCGCATGAAACCACCATACGGCGGCTTCTAATGTTTCGAGTTTTAAATAATCTCCAATCCAAGGTGCCCACTGTGGCGCATATATGGCTGTTTCTATCCAACGTTTCTTAGAGATTTGTGCAGCTGTAGCACACTTTAAAAACCTTGTATAGCCCTCCTCTACTTTCGGTATACATTTTTTAATTAAATGACTAAAAACTTCTTTTTTAGAAGTACTATTATACCAGTAATAACCTCTATGAAAGTTGTCTTTACCCAAGCGCGTCAATAATTCTACAAGATAGCTAATGCCCGCTACAGTAGATAAGTCGGTTAAATAGTTTGTGGCGTCTGTTTCTAAATCTCCCCGTTCTAACTCTAAAGCTAAAAGATTTGCTTTTAATTGAACGGCTAAATCTTGAGGTACACCTTCTAAATACGCATTGTGTTTGGTAAGATTACCAGATATGTATTCATCATAGTCTCTAAACAGGTCTTTATGTGTTAAGAGTTGAAACTTAAAATCATCTACACCAATAACATTTGCTTTAAATAAAGCTGTTGTGAGCCAAGTATTGGGACCATTAAAGGTTCGGTTTGGTGTCTTCTGTGGCAAATCAATACGTTCTTTGGGGGTATTTGGAAACACCAATTTACTTGCTAGCAAATACATTTTTAAATCCCAATAACGTTTAAATAAAGGGAGCTGTTTTGGCACTTTACGCAACTCATCTGCAATCGTAGATGTTCCCATGGCTAGTTCCTCTATACTATCACACCACTGTATAAGCCTTCTATCCCAAAGCTCTTTTTTATCTATAGCTTTTAAATCTTCTGGATATCTAGCGATAAGGTCTTCCAAGACATCTATTTTAAACTGTAAAAGCATAACACTATCAGTATAAGCATGATATAAATAGTTTAATAGTGTGTGTATTTTAGAGTTTATGGAGTTCCAATGATTGGTTTTAACCAGTTTGATACCTTCTAAATCAGGAATGTATTGATTCAAAAAAGGAGTGTGAGCAGAACTACGATATAGATTTGGATACTTTTCGCAATGAAACAAGGCAGCTAACATTTCAAAATCATTCAATTGCGACTGTTCATACCAATCTATCCATAATTTTGCTAAAGGCAAATGGTTTAATTTCTCTTTAAGATCATCAATTTCTAAAGCTTTAGCATCGGCGTATTGTACAGTATCAGATAATAATAAAATTTGCGTATGTCCATTTGCATAATGCGCTGTATATTCATGCTGTTGATGCTTTTCAAATAACGCAATTAAAGTGTTAATCGCTTTAACTGTTTTCTCTATATTAATAAGATCTTTAAAAAGAAATTTAGAACCCCATTTGGACATAACAGTAGAGATAATCCCCTTCTTTTCTGTACCAAATTTAAGTACAGGTGTTATTAAGGGATGTAAGTTTGTAAAATCAATTAAACCAAATCCGTTAGAAAAACTGTTTTTTTGAGTCGTTTTAGAAAATTTCTCTAAAAAAACAGATTCGTTTTTAGAGGGATTTCCCCGCTCTAAATACGAGTTAACCTGTGCTTCTACAAAAGAAAGCATTCTTTTTTTGTCGTGTAGCACTGTTAAAATCTCTAAAGCGGCCAAACGTTGGTCTATCTTAGGCGACGCAATAAGATTAGAGGTTAATACTTCCACTTTACTATTTTCCTGTCCCAAAATAATTGTAATAACACGCTCTCTTAGGTCTTTATGCTTACGTTGCAAAATAGCAATCAATACATTTTCATCTGCTTCGTTCAAAACAGCACTTTCAAATAAGTTGAGTCCTGTAGCCATTACCGAAGCATTTCTATCTTTAATGGCTTGATGCATGACCGTTCGCTTCCAAGGCGTAGTATCAAAATTTAAAGGAACTGCTTTAGTCTTAGAAGTCCCTTCATAAGACCATTTAAAATGTTTTGGAAATAGCTTTCGCAGGAGCTGTTCCCGCTCATTCGAGGTTACAGCACTTAAATTTTGCGCCAAGGCTTCGAGTTGTTGCACCGTGCCAAGATGAATTAAAGTTCTGAAAAAATCATTAGGTTTTATCGTATACGCCGTCCATGAAAACACAGTACCTTGAAACGTTTTTCCTTTGGAAGGAAGCGTCGCCCCATAAGTTTTTATCTTTTCAAATAAGGTATTGGTAATACTAGTAGAATCAGGTAATATTTGCAAAAGCCAAAAATCTAATTCTAAGTTTGTACCAAAATTAGAGGTAAGCCATGGCACAATATCACTGTCTGTATACCTAGTTTCCACTATAAACATACAAGCAAGAATCTGTTTTTCGTGGGGTCTCGTTTTAATGAGTTCTATCGCTTTTAAATTAGCAGCATCTACATCTTTTAAGGCCAAAAACCATAGCGCCACATAGACTTCTAAATTATCTTTACGCGCTAAGGCAGTGATTGTTTGTTCTGGCGTCTCAAAAAATGATTGACTCAACTCTAAAACTCGCTTTATAGTTGCTGTTTTAGGCGCTTCCCAACCAAAGCCAAACCAAGTGTCCACCGCACGTACAACACTGCTAAAACGCATTAAATTGTGATCTAAAATGAGTGTTATAAAATATTGAAGAGCTCCCAAAGAGGTCTCGTCTAAAGCTTCTAATATGGTCTGGCGCAACCCTTCCTGCCGCTGCGCTGCTAATAGTAGATTGGCTACAAGCCCCCAGTTTTTCTCAGTTTCAGTCAATAATAGACCTTTTAGTAAAGCCTTAGTAACTCCACCTATAGCATCCTCTCCAGCTATAATATCCTGTAGCAAGACAAATAAGGATTCAGAAATACGATCATCCTGCAGTGCAGCAGCAAATACATAGCTGTTATTGCGGTAATACAATGTTTCATAAACATCATATTGCGCCAGTTCTAATACCGTTAATCCCATATGCCCATCGGCATTCGATTGATACAGATTTTGTAAATAACTAATTCTGTTGTTAAGATACAAACGCGAAGATGTACTGCGAAACGAACGTCGGTTATAATCTGTTTGATAAGGCGATTTTAAAATTAAATCCCAAATTGAGGCAATGTATAAGCCTATATGGGAACCAAAAATAAGCAGAGCAAGTTTAGTGCCTTCATCTGTACGCCATGGGTTTACAGACAATGTTGCACCAAATTGAGTTACATAGGGTTTGATATCTACAGCTGTTGAATAATACGTATAACGCTGCTGTTTCTCATCTAGTTTAGTAATTAATAGTCCAAGTATTTTATACTTTTCACTAAAATTATGAAATGCGTTTTTTGTCAATTTAGGTCCCTTTTTGGACTCTATAAAGGCCTGAGCTTGTTCTAATTGTATCATATGTTTTTTTGAAAGTTACCAAGATAGACCTGTAAGGAAAGTCATTCTTAAAAAAGTAATGTTTTGATCTTTTTTTAGTTGAATAGCTGTATCTAGTGTTGTAATCTCTTGGTCATCTATAAAAACCAGAAACATACCATCCTCATAAGCTTGAAGCGCTACAGCAATACTTGTTGCTTCATCTGCTGTTTTAAAATTATGAACCGCTCCAAAACCAATTTTACCCGTTTCTGATTGTTCTTGAATTTGAGATGGTGTTAAGAATGCGAGAAGTGTAGCGTTATCTCTTTTTGCATTATACGTCTGTACTTTACTTGACACACATCTAGAAATTAGGTCTCTAAGCGTATATATAGGAGTTGTAGCTCTAATTGTCAGTATATATTTTCTTTTTACCTAAGCGTTTCAACTTAATTTCAAAGGAGTTCGACATATCGAGATTTTAATTTCTAATTTAGAAGTTTAAGAGCCAATAAAGCTAACATTTTTGTTTAACACTATAAAATGAATATGTAAACCCTCAAACCCTTCAAAATTACAGCACCTACTATTTACCGCTTAAAAAAACGCCACTGCAATAAATTTATGTAATTTTAAAAACGATTTCACATTTAAAAAAGACAAACTACCATTATGAGTCAAAATGTTTATGGCAATCCATTAATTCCTTGTTGTACAGCCCCAATGACGGGGTATTTTAGAGATGGCCTATGCCGAACCATGCCCGAAGATACAGGAACACATGTGGTATGTGCAGTTATCACCGAAGCATTTTTAAGCTATACCAAATCTAAAGGCAACGATTTAAGTACACCTAGACCAGAATGGCAGTTTCCGGGGCTTAAAGCTGGTGATAAATGGTGTTTATGTGTATCCCGTTGGTTAGAAGCCAAAAACGCAGGTGTTGCGCCAAAAATAGATTTAAAGGCAACACATGTTAAGGCTTTAGAATTTACAAGTTTAGAACTTCTAGAAGCTTATGCCATTTAGAAAATGCCATAACACCGAAGCGTATCAAGCGGTTTTATAATATTAAATGACTCAGTTGCAATTCCTAATACTTTCATTTTTAAAGTACAAATACCAAGACTAATAATTCGTAGGTACAAGACCAAACTAAGTCGTTTATTTACGTTTAATTCGGTATTTTTGCTAACCTTAAATATTAAAAATGAAAACGACTGCCTTATCCGCAATACACGAAGCATTAGGAGCCAAAATGGTACCATTTGCAGGATTTAATATGCCCGTACAATACGAAGGTGTTACTATAGAACATGAAACGGTGCGTAATGGCGTTGGGGTGTTTGATGTCTCGCACATGGGCGAATTTTTAGTAGAAGGTCCAGAGGCTTTGGCATTAATACAGAGCGTTTCCAGTAACGATGCTTCTAAATTAAGTGTTGGCAAAGCCCAATATAGTTGTTTACCTAATAACGATGGTGGCATTGTAGATGATTTAATTATTTACCAAATAAAAGAAGAGACGTATTTACTAGTTGTAAATGCCAGTAATATTGAAAAAGATTGGGATTGGATTACCTCCAAAAACCATATGGGCGCTACGCTAAGCAATTTGAGCGACACCTATGCCCTACTGGCCATTCAAGGTCCTAAAGCCGTGGCTGCCATGCAGACTTTAACCGCGCAAGACCTTGCCACTATTCCTTATTATAATTTTGTAGTAGGTGATTTTGCGGGCGTACCTCACGTTATCATTTCGGCTACAGGCTATACTGGTAGTGGCGGATTCGAAATTTACTGCAAAAACAGCGAGGTTGAACAAATTTGGAATGCAGTACTTAAGGCTGGCACCAGTTTTGGCATAAAACCAATCGGTTTAGCAGCCAGAGACACACTGCGCTTAGAAATGGGCTATTGTCTATACGGTAACGATATAGACGATACCACCTCGCCTTTAGAAGCCGGATTGGGTTGGGTAACTAAATTTAATAAAACATTTACCAATTCTGAAGCATTAGCTTTACAAAAAGCAAATGGCGTAACTCGTAAGCTTGTTAGTTTTCAAATTGAAGGACGCGGTATACCCAGAAACGGATATACCATTTTAGATGCCGAAGGGCATGCAATAGGAAAAGTAACATCAGGCACAATGTCTCCCTCTACAGGAAAAGGTATTGGTTTAGGTTATGTTGCTATAGCACATGCCAAGTTAAATACACCTATTTGGATTCAAATTCGAAAAAAAATAGTACCTGCCACTATTGTTAAATTACCATTTTATAAAGCCTAATTTTTATGGACTACCAAGCGGTTTTAGAAGATATTTATACTCAAGTTATAGCAACGAAAGACAAAGGCACTCCCGCGTCTTACATTCCAGAGTTAGCACATATAGATGTGAATAATTTTGGGCTATACCTGCAAAAAAATACAGGCGAAGTTTATGGCGTAGGGCAATACCAAACTAAATTTTCCATACAAAGTATTTCTAAGGTATTGGCATTGGCTTTAGCATCGTCCATGGAAGACAATGCTATTTTAGAACGTGTGGATGTAGAACCTTCAGGACACCCCTTTAACCAATTAGCGCTTATTGAAGTAGAAAATGGTATTCCTAGAAATCCATTTATAAATTCGGGCGCTATCGTAATTGCAGATATATTAGTATCGCGCTTACAAAACCCTAAAGCCGATTTTTTAAATTACGTCCGCGAAATTACTGGAGATACTACTATAGACTACGATCTTAAAGTGGCAGCGTCTGAAAAAGCGACGGGCCACAGAAATTTTGCAGCAGCTTATTTGCTAAAATCCTTTGGCAATTTAAAAAACAATGTAGATGTTGTTTTAGATTTTTACTTCCACCAATGTGCTTTACACATGTCTTGTGAGCAAATTTCTAGAGCGTTTCATTTGTTTGCCAACCGTGGCATCTGTAAAAACAGTGTTTTAAGACTTACAGAGCGCAAGGTAAAACGTATTAATGCCATAATGCTTACTTGCGGTTTTTACGATGAGGCCGGAGAGTTTGCCTTCGAAGTTGGCCTCCCTGGTAAGAGTGGTGTTGGCGGTGGCATTGTGGCACTTAAACCCAATGATTTTGTAATATCTGTATGGTCTCCAGGACTTAACAAACGCGGTAATTCCAAATTAGGCATGTTTGCTCTAGAACAGTTTACAACTAAAACACAACTATCTATTTTTTAATACTATTGCTTTAGGTAAAGGGGTATGAAGGCGGACGCAAAAAAGCATAGAATTTTAATATTAGGGGGAAGTGGCTTTTTAGGAGGCGCCATTTACAGAGAACTCTGTGCCTATTTTAATACCTATGCCACCTACTACACTCCCAATACGCAACTGGAAAAAAACCACCATTTTTTTGAGTATAATTTCGAAGAAGATGATATTTATGAAATCTTAGATATTGTAAAACCCACGGTTATAATTTCAGCATTAAGAGGCGATTTTTCTAAGCAAGTACTACTCCACCAACATCTTGCAGATTATGTGGTTGCGAAACATATACGTTTACTGTTTTTATCTTCGGCAAATGTATTCGATGCGTATAGTAAATACCCAAGTTACGAACAGGACAAAACACTTAGTAACAGCATCTATGGGCATTTTAAAATTAAAATAGAGAATTTACTGCTACGGCTTCCTAAACGGCAAATAGCCATTTTACGCTTGCCTATGGTATTTGGTAGCCAGTCTCCTAGAATTTTAGAAATTACAAATCATATTCAAGAAAACACACCTGTAGAAATATTTCCAAATTTAATTATAAACGTGGCTACAGATTCTAAAATCACCCAGCAAATACACTACATTATAAACCGCAATAAACACGGCATATTCCATTTGGGCAGCACAGACTTGATACATCATGACGATTTTATAAAAGACGTGGTAAACACATTACAATTACAATCTAAAGTTGTTTACAAACGCGTATACACCACAAACGACGAGCGCTATTTGGCCATATTGCCCAAGTACAATACGCTCCCCAAACACTTACAGGCATTAAGCCAAGATTTACTTAAAGATTTAGAGCTATAAGTGCAAATTTAAAACTATTGCTTTATCTTGTAATTAATTACATATTTTTAAGTTGATATTAAAATTCTAACTATGGAAAAATTATCTCAAAACGATATTGAAAAAAACTTGTTAAACTACAGCGAATGGTATTACCAGGATAATGCCTTACATGCTGAATTTGAATTCGATAACTTTAAAGATTGTTTTAGTGCTATGAGCCGCATTGCTTTCGAGTGTGAAGCTTTAAACCACCACCCTAACTGGTCTAATGTGTATAATGTATTAAACATTTCTTTAAGTACACATGATGCCAACGGCGTTACAGCCAAAGATTTTGAGTTGGTAAAAGCTATCGAAGCCATTGTAGAACCAGAGGAAGATTAAATTTGTAATTATCTAAGCTATTTTTAACTTTGTGAATTAAAATTTGAATTATGGGAAGAGCTTTTGAATTTAGAAAAGCCAGAAAAATGAAACGTTGGTCTGCAATGAGTAAAGCCTTTACTCGTATAGGTAAAGACATTGTAATGGCCGTAAAAGAAGGCGGGCCAGATCCTGATAGTAATTCCCGTTTAAGGGCGGTTATACAGAATGCAAAATCTGTAAATATGCCTAAAGATAATATTGAACGCGCTATAAAACGTGCTTCCGATAAAAATCAAGGCGATTATAAAGAAGTTATTTTCGAAGGTTATGCGCCACACGGTATTGCTGTTTTAGTTGAAACGGCTACCGATAATAATACCAGAACTGTAGCCAACGTACGCAGTTATTTTAATAAATGTGATGGCAGTTTGGGCACTTCGGGATCTGTGGTATTTATGTTCGATCATACCTGTAATTTTAGAATTAATGCTGAAGGTTTAGACTCCGAGGAAGTTGAGTTAGAATTTATAGATTATGGTGCCGAAGAAGTTTTTGCAGATGAAGATGGTATTTTAATTTATGCGCCTTTTGAAAGTTTTGGTACCATTCAAGCCGCTTTAGAAGAAAAAGGCATTGAAATTTTATCTTCTGGTTTTGAACGCATTCCACAAGTAACAAAACCTTTATCTGGTGATAAAGTTGCTGATGTTGAAAAGCTTTTAGAAAAATTAGAAGAAGATGATGATGTACAAAACGTATATCACACCATGTTAGAAAGCACAGAATAATTACTGTTAAATAACTAAAAAAACATCCAGACTTTTAACGTTGAAGTCTAGATGTTTTTTATTTGATTATTTGAAATTTTAAACCCCGTATTGCTAAAAATTTGTACTTGAATAGCAGACTACAAACCTAAAGTTTGAATCGTTTTTGCACGGTGTATTTTACCAGAAGAGGTTTCCTTAAACTTATCTACAAAATAAACACGCTTAGGCCTTTCATATTTACCTAAAGCATCAAATAGAGCTTTATCCAGTTCTCTCTCCTCGCCTTCTATCACCATAACAACTTTATAACCTAAAGTATCATCTTCAATACCATCAATAAAAAACTGTTCAGGTATGTGGTCCTGTAGCTTCTCCTCTATTTGTTCTGGATATACTTTAACGCCGCCAGTGTTTATTGCATTATCAAAACGTCCCAACCATTCAAACTGATTTTCAGAATAAATATCAACAATATCATTCGTCACAATTTTTTCATCCGAAAGTCTAGGAGCATCTATTACCAAACAGCTACGATCGTCTTTAGAAATGGTAATATTAGGTAATGTTTTAAAGTAATTATCGCCTTCGTTGCCTTCAAAATTATTTAAACGTCTTACAGCAATATGCGATATGGTTTCCGTCATCCCATAAGTTTCGTAAACGTTAGGCTTTTTATCTTTAATTAAACTTTTAATGTGGTTAGATACGCGTCCGCCACCAACAATAACCGTTTTTATAGATTTTAAATACTTTGCAAAATGCTTTAATTGCATTGGTGTAAAAGCACAAAAATCATAATCCTTTTCATAATCTATTCTAGGCAGTGCAGAAGGTTGTACCATATCTAATTCTAAGCCAAGTATAATGGCTCTTACAATCATCATTTTCCCTGCTATAAAGTTAGAAGGTAAACAATTCAATACTTTTTTTCCTGGTGTTAAATCAAAAAAATCACCTGTAGTAATGGCTGAATTAACCATGTGTTGTTTTTTGATTATCAGTTCTTTGGGTTTGCCTGTGGACCCAGAGGTTTTTACTTTAACATGGTCGTGCTTATCCAACCAATCTAACAAAAATAAACCAAGATCGTTTTGGTAGGGCTCACCTTCCTTTACAAAGCTGTATGCCACATCCATTAAACTTTCTCTATCGTAATTGTACCCTTCTAATTTAAATCGCCTGTGTACCTTGGTGTAATCTGGTGTCATATTATAATTTGCTTTAGTCTATAAAATCGTTTTTTGGAGGTGCTACTGGGCCAAATAATTTGGTTTTCCAATTGCTCCAACCGTATGTTTTTGCCATAATAAATAGTATTATGGGGTATACTATTACTATGGGTGCTATAACTTCTGTAGGTACATTAACCACTTGTTCTGAGGTATATTTAAACAAAGAGTCTGTTTGGAGAGAAGACCACTCTGATGTTATTAAGGTTGCTGCTAAAATATTATTTCCTAAATGAAAACCCAAGGCCAATTCCAAGCCATTATCCATCAACGTCATAATCCCCAATAACAAACCAGTTCCTATATAAAATACCATAATTAGAGGCCCAATTTCTGCAACTTCTGGGTTGGCACTATGTGCAATTCCAAAAAGAAGAGACGTGATAACCAAAGGCATCCATCTGTTTTTTAACAACACACCAATATGCTGCATAAGGTAACCCCTAAATAAATATTCTTCTAAGCCAATTTGAAAAGGAAATAGTAAAACACTTATAATAACAAGTATGGCAAATTTAGTGGCATTGAAATTCCACATAATCTGAGATGCATCATTATAATACGATAATCCAAAAGTTATTAGCGTTATACTGGTAATTAAAACAAACGAAAACGCAACGCGCTTCCAGTCTATTTGTTTTCTGGCTGTAGTTAAAGATAGAATGCTGCGACCGTGTATAAATTTTACAAACACAAAGAGTAATCCTAATAAGATTAAAAAAGGCAGTAAATTTATAATTAAACTCATGTTCCCGGGAATGGATTTCATAGCCTCATAACTGCGTTCCATGTCCTCTTTAGACATAAATAAATAGGCTATAAAATTTATAATGAATATCCCAGAAACCAGTAAGGTGGTTACTATAAACATCCAAATTTCCCTCTTGCCCTTATAAGCTTGTTCAATGTACATAAATTAAAATTTTATATGCCAAGGTGTTGTGTTATCGTAATGTAAAAAACCGTTTTCCACATAAAGTGGCGATTCAAAATTATTAGTAAATAATCCTCCTGTGCCTAAACCTTGTGGCAAGGTGCTATTTTTAGAGAATGTATATTGTGCTATCGCATTTAAGCCTACATTGCTTTCTAAAGCACTGGTAATCCACCAATCTATCTGTTTTGCTTTCGCTGTAGCAATCCAATCGTTACTGCCTTTAATCCCTCCCACGAGTGTCGGTTTTAAAATAACATATTGAGGTTTTATAATATCTATGAGTTTTTGTTTTGCTGCCAAAGAAAACACACCTATAAGTTCCTCATCCAGAGCTATTGGTAACGGTGTTTGCGCACAAAGCGCAGCCATGGCTTCTATTTGCCCTTGTTTAATAGGTTGTTCTATAGAGTGCAACTCTACATCAGATAATATTTTTAATTTCTCTAAAGCCTCTAAAGGCTTAAAAGCACCATTGGCATCTACACGAAGTTCTATAGTGTTGGCATCAAATTCTTTTCTAATGGATTTTAAAAGCGCCAGTTCTCTATCGAAATCTATCGCTCCAATTTTCATTTTAATACAAGTGAAACCTGCTTCTAGCTTTGCTTTAATTTGAGATTTCATAAAGGCCTCTGTGCCCATCCATATTAACCCATTAATGGGTATTGCAGCTTTACTTTTTGTGAAATCTGAGGGATATAATTCAAATTGAGACTTGGCTTCTAAGGCTTTAAACGCCATTTCTAGCCCAAATTGAATGCTGGGAAATTCTAGTACCGATTCTAGTAAGGCAACCAAACCTAAATTAATGTTATCGCATACCCATTGTAATTTGGCTTCGTAATCAGGCCTGTCATCCACAGAAAGCCCTTCGAACATACCACACTCTCCAATACCCTGTTTACCATTGTGTTCTAAAATGATAAACCACGTTTTTTTGGTTTTTAAAACACCTCTAGAGGTGCCACTGGCTTGTTTAAAGTTTAAGCGGTATGCTTTAAAAGTTGCTTTCATGCTAGGGAAAATGGATTTAGACTGTAATAGATTCTCCAATAGCCAATAATGAAAGTGTTTTGCCTTTTGCGTTAAATTTTGTTATCGCGTCTTCATGAGAAATTTCGATATAGCCAAAAGTATCGAAATGGTAGCCTAACACCTTGTCGCACTGCACAAAATCGCTAGCTAAAACCGCATCTTCTACACCCATTGTAAAATTATCGCCTATAGGTAATATGGCTAAATTCAAGTCGTATTCTAATGGAATGAGTTTCATATCATAAGTCAAAGCAGTGTCTCCGGCAATATAAACAGATTTATTCTGGGCAGAGATTACAAAACCACCTGGTTGCCCACCATAAGTACCATCTGGAAAAGAAGAGGTGTGTATGGCATTAACGTATTTTACTGTACCAAAATCGAAATTCCATTTGCCACCATGATTCATTGGGTGCGCCTTAAATCCCTTTTGTTCGTAATATGTTGCTATTTCATAATTAGATACTATTGTAGCGCCCGTGCGTTTTGCTATAGCTTCAACATCTAAGATATGGTCTTGATGTGCGTGTGTTAAAAGAATATAGTCTGCTTTTAAAGTCGTAATATCTATAGCTTTTGCATTAGGATTTCCTGTTATAAAAGGATCGACTAAAACTGTTGTGTTTTCTATAGCTAAACTTAAAGAGGCATGCCCGTAAAATGTAATTTCCATGATAATATCTTTTTACACGAAAATAATAATTTATAATACAAAACAGGCTAAGCTGTGTCATTTAAAACACAAAACTTAGTGCTAATAAAACAGAAAGAAAAAAAGTGCTTAAAGCCACCTTTTTGAGTTCAGGATCTAATTGCTTTGGTTTTGTGTTTTTATACACTTTTAAAGCGTGCAAGATTAATGGAATATATACAATTGTAAATAGCAATTGTATTGGGTTTTTGTAGTACACCATACCAAACCATAAAGAAGACGCTATGGCAATGCCAATTAATGCGTAGTGGTATAGTTTTGCATTTTGTCGCCCCAAACGCACTGCCAGCGTAATTTTATTTGCTGTTTTATCGGAGTCTATATCTCGCATGTTGTTTAAATTCAACACAGCAGCGCTTAGCGCCCCAAAAGTTATTGCTGGTAGTAGCATAATACTGTGTAGTGTTTTAGCATATAAAATATAGCAGCCTAAAACACTTACCAATCCAAAAAACAGAAACACAAAGACATCTCCTAAGCCCTTGTAACCATAAGCACTATCTCCAACAGTATATTTTATTGCTGCTGCTAGAGCGGCTATAGCTAAAGCTAGAAAAATTACAGCAAGTGCTATGTGTTTTAATCCGAAAGACACTGCAATTAAAGACACAGCTAAAATCATAGATATCAAGCTATTAATCTTAATAGCATTAAGCATTTCTTTAGGTGATATTGCGCCGCTTTGCAGCGCACGTTCTGGGCCAATTCTATCATCGTTGTCGGTACCTTTAACACCATCGCCATAATCGTTAGCAAGGTTAGATAAAATTTGAAGACTTACTGTAGTTAGTAGCGCCAAAGCAAAAATAGACAGGTTAAATATCCCCTTATAATAGGCCAAACCAGATGCTACAATAATTCCAGAAACAGATAACGGTAGCGTACGCAACCGCATTGCTGATAACCATACAGATATTTTTTTCATATCAAGGTATCCATTTTTTCTCGAAATTAGGTTTGCGCTTTTCTAAAAATGCGTTCCTACCTTCTTTAGCTTCTTCTGTCATATATGCCAGACGTGTTGCTTCTCCAGCAAAAACTTGTTGTCCTACCATGCCATCGTCTGTTAAATTCATAGCAAATTTTAACATTTTTATAGATGTAGGCGATTTGGCTAATATTTCCTGAGCCCATTCGTAAGCTGTTTGTTCAAGTTCATTATGAGGAATTACCGCGTTTACCATACCCATATCGTAAGCGTCTTGAGCTGAATAATTTCTGCCTAAAAAGAAAATTTCCCGAGCTTTTTTCTGTCCTACCATTTTTGCCAAATAAGCAGAACCGTAACCGCCATCGAAACTTGTAACATCGGCATCAGTTTGTTTAAAAATGGCATGTTCTTTACTGGCTAGAGTTAAATCGCAAACCACATGTAAACTGTGTCCGCCACCTACAGCCCACCCCGGTACTACTGCTATTACAGCTTTTGGCATAAAACGTATTAAACGTTGTACCTCTAATATATTTAATCGGTGGTAGCCATCTTCTCCAACATAACCTTGATGTCCTCTGGCTTTTTGATCGCCACCACTACAAAACGAGTACACGCCGTCTTTAGTAGAAGGGCCTTCTGCAGATAGCAATACCACACCTATAGAGGTATCCTCGTTGGCATCGTAAAACGCATCGTAAAGTTCGCTTGTTGTTTTTGGTCTAAACGCATTCCTAACATTGGGTCTGTTAAAGGCAATACGGGCTACGCCATTACTTTTTCTATAGGTAATGTCTTCGTAAATCTTAACATCTTCCCATTTTGGTTCTTTCATGAAATATATTTTGTTCAAAAATAAATTATATTTTAGAAAGCATCAATTATTGTTAGAATAATAATTTTTTAATATCAAAAATAAACTATTTGTAAAATCTCAAGAATGTATTTTACAATTTAATAAAAAGTATATTGTAATCTATGTAATTTAAAGCTTGTACTAATTTATTTCGTATGTTTGTAATATTAATTGTTTGTGCAATTCATAATTAAACGCACAACTTTAAATCACCAAATTTAAAACTTACTTTATGTTTGTTACTGCTATTACAATAATCACTGCTTTAGTCGCAATAAATTTCATTCTATTACACTTTAGTTGTAATAAAGTTGATAAATCTGTTAAAACAGATAAAAAGCCAATTGTTTTATCACCTAATCGCATCCTTATAGAGGATAACGAATCTCTAGCGCCAACAGGTAGTTAAACTTTTTTTACCATTCTATAGGCTTGCTTTCGAGCTCTTTAAGTATGGTGTTTGTTTTACTGAAATGTTTGTTGCCAAACCAATACCCTCTATTTGCACTCAATGGAGAAGGATGACCTGAAGTTAAAATTTTGTGTTTATTTTTATCTATAAGTTTTGCTTTTTGTTTTGCAAAACCTCCCCATAAAAGGAAAATAACATCTTCTTTTGTATTGCTTATAGAAGAAATAACAGCATCTGTAAACGTTTCCCAACCCTTTTTTTGATGGCTTCCTGCTTTGTGTGCTCTTACAGTTAATGTCGCATTCAACAATAAAACACCTTGTTTTGCCCAGTGTGTTAAGTCTCCACTTTCTGGATATGGTTTTCCTGTATCGGTTTCTAATTCCTTAAATATATTTACTAAAGATGGTGGATGTTTTACTCCATTGCTTACAGAAAAACAGAGGCCATTTGCCTGTTTATAGTCATGATAAGGGTCTTGACCAATAATAACAACTTTTGTGGCATCGTGAGAGCAAAAGTTAAATGCATTAAAAATAGCATTGCCAGGAGGAAAACATTTGTAGTTTTTATACTCTTCTTTTACAAAATGTACTAATGCTTTAAAATATGGCTTATTAAATTCTTGATTCAAGTAAGGTTTCCAGCTATCGTGTATGGCTACATCCATTAGTTGATAATTCTAAATAATAATTCTTTTAATAAATCGCCCTGAGATACAGCGTGAGCGCCTACACCTTTACTTTTAACATCAAAATCTCTTAATACAGCAATAACAGCGCTTACTTTGCGCATAGGATAGTTGGCTGCTGCTGCGGTGTATTCGTTTACAAAATAAGGGTTTATTTTTAACGCAGCTGCCACATGTCTTGGAGACTTGTCTTGCAACCCATGGTAGTGTAACAATTGAGAAAAGAAATTAAATAATAGAGAAACTGTTACTACCATCGGGTTATCTTTAGGGTTTTCTGCAAAATAGTGTACAATTTTATGTGCCTTAACCACATTTTTATCACCAATGGCTTTTCGCAATTCAAAATTATTATAATCTTTACTAATACCTATATTTTCTTCAATAGCTTCTGGCGTAATTTGTGTGTCTTTGGGTAAAATAATTTGTAATTTTTCCAACTCATTGTTAATTTTACTCAAATCTGTGCCTAAAAACTCCACCAACATTTGCGCAGCTTTAGGTGTTATCGAATAATTTTTAGGAGCTAATACACGGCGTATCCAGTCTGCTACTTGGTTTTCGTAAAGTTTTTTACTTTCAAAAATAACTCCCGTTTTTTTAAGTGTTTTGTATAACGTTTTGCGTTTATCTATTTTTTTGTACTTATAATTTACTACGAGTACAGTACTAGGCTGCGGGTTTTTAGCGTAGTCTACCAACTTTTCAATAGTTCGCGATAAGTCTTGAGCTTCTTTAACAATAACAACTTGATGCTCTGCCATCATGGGAAAGCGTTTGGCATTAGCCACGATATCTTCTATGGAGGTGTCTCTACCATACAACACCATCTGGTTAAAACCACGTTCTGAGGGATCTAATACCGTACGTTCTATAAACTCTGATATTTTATCGATATAGTAAGGCTCCTCTCCCATCAAAAAATAGATAGGTTTCAATTGTTTTTGCTTTATAGCAGTTACCAGTTGTTTAACGTCGTCCAAAAGTATAATGTCTTTAAATAAACAATGCGAGAGCTATCTTATTTTTAAAGTAAAGAACACCCATCTTTAAGATTATTAATGATAAATTTGTGTGTGCAAAAATTAAGTTTCCCAACATTCGAGTTTCGATTCAAAAATAGCGAAAATAAAGTATCTGTTTTTGACGTTATACGTAAAAAATTTGTGATTTTGCAACCCGAAGAATGGGTGAGACAACATTGTGTGCATTATTTAATTTTACATAAGGCCTACCCTAAGTCTCTTATTAATGTTGAGAAAGAGATTAAAATTAACGGCTTAAAAAAACGTTATGATATTGTGGTTTTCAATACGGATGGCTCTATTAAAATTGTTGTAGAATGTAAGGCGCCTTCTATAGAAATTACACAAGCTACCTTCGATCAAATTGCACGCTATAATATGATTTTAAATGCTGATTTCCTTATGGTTACTAACGGCTTAAAACACTATTATTGTAAGATGAATTTTGAAGATAAGGCTTATACATTTTTAGAAGATATTCCGCTCTATGGCAGTTAAATTACAAAATAACATGTACTCTACACATTTAAAACAAATACGATTATGAAGATAGCTGTAGTTATCTTAAATTGGAATGGTAAAGCACTGTTAGAGCAATTTTTACCAAGTGTAATTACACACTCTAAACCCGCAACTGTTTACGTTGTTGATAATGCTTCTACAGACGATTCTGTAACTTTTTTAAAGCAGCATTTCCCGCAAGTGCAGTGCATACAAAATAAAACAAATGGCGGATATGCTAAAGGATATAATGATGCTTTAAAACACGTAGATGCAGATGTCTTTTGCTTATTAAATAGCGATGTTGAAGTAACACCAAACTGGCTCTCCTCTATTATTAGTACATTTAAGGAAGATACAAATGTTGCTATTGTACAGCCTAAAATTTTAGATTTTAAAAATAAGGTCTTTTTTGAGTATGCAGGTGCAGCAGGTGGTTTTATAGACAAGTACGGCTACCCGTACTGTAGAGGGCGTATTTTTGATACCATAGAAGAAGACCATGGACAGTACGATGATATTTCTAATATATTTTGGGCATCTGGAGCCTGTTTATTTATTCGAAAACACGTTTTTGTCGAATTAGAAGGTTTTGATGCTTCTTTTTTTGCTCACATGGAGGAAATTGATTTGTGTTGGCGTGCCAGAAATAAGGGCTATAAAATTATGTACAACGGCCATACTACTGTTTATCATGTTGGTGGCGCAACTCTTAACAATTTAAATCCTAAAAAAACATTTTTAAACTTTAGAAATAGTCTATTTACTTTAGTTAAAAATGCCAATGGACCTATTTTTGCTGTTATATTGGTTAGGCTAATCTTAGATGGTATTGCTGGAATTAAGTTTTTAATGGCATTTAAGGGAAGACATTTTATAGCAATTATTAAAGCGCATTTTAGTTTTTACAAACACTTGCCAAGCCTTATTAAAAAACGAAATATAACATATGGAGCAACAAATTATTACGATATGAGGTCTGTAGTTTGGAATTATTTTATAAGCAAAAAAAGGTTTTACAAAAGTTTTTAATTCTTATAGTAAAAGTTTTGTTAACAGTGTTAAAAACAATAGTTTTTTATATACTTTTGTTCATGCAATCTTCAATAATTAAAATCCATTAAAATAACTATTTAAACTATGAAAAAAGTATTTGTACTTAGCATGACTGCGGCATTAGCTTTAAGTTCATGTGTTTCTAAAAAAGATTTCTTAGCTCTCGAAGAAAAACACAAAGAAACGCAAAGTCTTCTAGATTCTGCAACTATAAAATTAAACTCTTGTTTAGAGGAAAAAGCTTCTGCTACAGCAAGAGCCTCTGTATTAGAGGACAGAGTTGCTGATTTAAGAAAAAGTAACGATAACTTAGAAGTGCTTTCGGCTAAAGGTGCTAGTAATGTTGAAAAAACATTAGAAAGCATTAAAGAGAAAGATTTAAAAATAACGCGTTTGCAAGATGCTCTTACTAAAAAAGACAGTGTTACTTTAGCTTTAGTAACTAGTTTTAAACGTGAAGTAGGTATTAACGATCCCGACATTGAGGTTAATGTAGAAAAAGGAGTTGTGTTTATTTCTATTTCTGATAAATTATTATTTACAAGTGGAAGCTACAACGTTACAGATAAAGCTAAGGAAGTTTTAGGTAAAGTTGCTAAGGTAGTAAAGGCTAAGCCAGACTTTGAGTGTATGGTAGAAGGCCACACAGATAGTGTACCTTATACTAGTAAAGATGGTGTGTTACTAGACAACTGGGATTTAAGTGTTAAGCGTTCTACTTCTATTGTTAGAGCTCTAGAAGATTTAGGTGTTAATCCAGGGCGTTTAATTGCAGCTGGTCGTAGCTCTTATGTGCCTTTAGTAGATAATGATACTGCTGAAAATAGAGCAACTAACAGACGTACACGTATTGTTGTATTACCAAAATTAGATCAGTTTTACGACTTGGTTGAAAAAGAAATGAAAAATTTAGAAGCTGGAGGTAACTAACAGACTTCTTTAATATATATAAAAGACCATCTTTAAAGATGGTCTTTTTTTTGCCTTTTTCTCATTTCGTTCAATATTTACTATTTGAAACTCTTGTGGATTAAAATAGTTTTTCCTCTTATACACAAACCACTAAAGTGTAACCACAGTTTTCTTTTCACTCTAAATTCGAAAACAAAAAACATTGTACGGTTTAAAATTTAAGTATGGAAACTATTGTTAACACCGCCAAAAGACTCAATATTTTAAGATTGTTTACTGTTATAAGATAGTTATATCCCCTTTACCTTCGCGAACAATAACAGGAGACGCTTCAGAAAGATCTATAATCGTAGAAGCCTCGTTACCACCATAACCGCCATCGATAACTAAATCTACTACGTTATCCCATTTTTCTAATATAAGTTCAGGATCTGTAGTGTATTCCAAAATTTCATCTTCATCTCTAATAGATGTCGATATAATTGGATTCCCCAATTGTTTTACTATCTCCAGAGCTATCGCGTTGTCTGGCACCCTTATACCTACAGTTTTTTTCTTTTTAAATGGATTTGGTAATGATTTAGAGCCTGGTAAAATAAAAGTATAAGCGCCTGGTAGCGCACGTTTTAATATTTTAAATTTAGAGGTATCTATTTGTTTTACGTAATCGCTCAAATTGCTTAAGTCTTCGCAAATAAAAGAGAAGTTAGATTTTTCCAATTTCACACCTTTTAAACGCGCTATTTTTTCTAAAGCTTTAATATTGGTAATATCGCAACCCAAACCGTATACTGTGTCTGTAGGGTAAATAATCAACCCTCCTTTTTTTAATAGAGTTACAACCTTATCAATTGCCTTGGGATTAGGGTTTTCTTCGTAAATCTTTAAAAAATCGGCCATAAATAACGTCTTGTATATAAAGATACAAGTTAATCAAAAAAATACTGAAACGATTCTCTTATTTGTACATTCTCTTCATTTTTTAAAGCGATCTGTTCTGCAACATCTTTAAAGAAAATGTTGAGTTAAAAGTAAATTTTCTAAAAAAACGGATTTCAAAATAATATTAATGAATAACCAGATAGTTTTGCCATACATCTGTTATATAACGCATTAACCTAGAGCATGTAAAAGTATTCACAGATTTTAACTCTATAAGAGTTAAGTAAATTCATGCGTGAAATCATAAGTTATTTGCAAATTATAAGAAAGATCTTAAATTTATAACATAAATAACATACATTAGTACATCTTATCCAACCGTTACAAAACATTTTAGCAAAAAAATTAACATAGAAAATTTAAACATATGACAAATCATTCTCTTTTCAATTTTCAATCTATAGAATCTGACTTGCAATCGGCAATGAGATGGAGTCTGTCTGGCTTTAAAAGTTCTGGGGGAAGTCCAGATTTTTGGGCAAAAACACAATTAAAACGGAATATTGAAAATGCTATACGAGGCTATACTCAAAGTTTTGTTACTGGAGGACAAGATGGTTGTTGCGGATACGGAGACCCACCAGGAAGTGGATTTAAAGTTACTTTTGGGTTACAAGTTTTAGTAGCTTATAAAGTAAGGTTTAAAGCAAACTTAAATATAGGTTATGGTCAACGATATGGGGATTTTGCTGGATCGACATCTTTACACTTTTCTGCATATAATAGCGGATTAGGAACTGGAGTGAATAAAAATGATTTAGTAGTTGACATAACTGCTGCTGCTAATATTGTAGTAGGCGGTGGTGAGGGTACACCTTTACAATCTTATTCATTAAATAGTAACTCTGCCATACCTATGTTAAATAATTTTGATTACTCATTTCGATATGGGCAATTATTTACATGGAACTCTGCATTGCATGACAATCAATTTTCATTAGATAGACTTCAAAGAGAAGGAATGATTGGTTTTAGATTAGGAGATGTAAATGTAAGTACTAATAACGATACCAAACGATTATATTTTGGTGGTGGTACAGATAAGGGTTGGACTGGTGGTTTTTCTATTGTAACACCACTAGTAGAACTAGGTTTTCAAGACTTTTCGGGAGATTATATTCATAAATCAAAAGCTCCAAATAAAATCAATGAAGAGCAACAAAGAGATGAAATATTGCGTGATATTAAAAACATAAAAAACGATAAATCATTATCTAAGCATGCGGTAAAAGAAAAAATAGCTGAGCTTGAAGAACGACTAAAAAAACTTACATTTCACAAATATCACAATCAGACAGAATATCAAAAACGATTGAACAAAGCATCTACTTATATTCGTTTTAATACTAATAATGGTTATAATGCTACTGTGGATGTTATTGGTGATGCTTGGTTGCAAAATGCTATCCATAGAGCTATTAAAGATTTTAGATTTGAATATGAACATAATAACATTCAAGCATGGGGCGGTTTCAGATTTTAATTTATTTGTGTTTGTGTTTTTTTCTTTGTGGATGTTATAATTATAAGATTCATCGTAATGGAGCTTTTCAGCCAAAAAACCCAAAGTATAAATTTCAAGAAAACCCCTATAAACTAAAACCGGAAGATCTTATAAAAACTGATCGAGTCTATTGTCTAACTGATACTTTGAGCTATGGTTCTGAAGAATTTAAAGTGGTTTTTTTTTATCGGTTTTACCAAGATGGGAGATTCTTTAGAGGTAGTTTTGATGCAAAAAAAGTAGTAGATACAAAAAAAATTAACACCCCAACATTTGTTGGTTATTATAAAATGAAAGATGAGAGTGAAATACAAATGGAATATTTTTTTGTTAAATGGAAAGAAAAAGGGTGGTATATTAAAAATCAAGGTTATATAAAAAATGACACCCTATTTATTAAAGGAAACGATGAAAATGGAAATTATAAAGAATCTATATATGTGCCAAAAAAAATAGAAGGATTAAATTCAACGCCAAATTGGTAAATATTTTGTAATACTGTGTACTAGTAATAGCGGTTAAAGTGATAAAACAAAAGTATAAATATAAAATAAAGTTTAGTGTTAAACTAAAAGGTTTGTGAGTAAAAATCCGCTACTACCCATAGTGTGCCAAGAATCAACTTAGGCAAAAAAAAAGAGAGAGTTGAATGCTGTAATTAAGATGAAGGTAGATCCATCAGAGTCGTTGTATAGGAGATGGCTGGAAATTCAGAGGACGTGGATTACTTCAAATTACACAAATTCTCAAAAAACAATTAACGCAAAAATCACAAAGTCTGGAGTAGATACTTTTACTGCAAAAGAAACTGTTTTCGCTGGGTTAGCAGATTGGTATGAAAAAAATGTTATGTTATTGCTGAAAAAGGTAAAAAACTAGAGGACATAAATAACGTTACTAAAAAAAATATTTCCACTAAATCTTATGAAGACAGGAAGAAAGTATTTAAAATTACTAAAAAAGTCTTTAAACTTTAAAAACTATGAAACCAATTTTAATAATATCTATTAATACTACTGTGGATGTTATTGGTGATGCTTGGTTACGAAATGCGATTCATAGAGCTATTAAAGACTTTAGATTTGAATATAAACGTAATAACATTCAAGCATGGGGCGGGTTAAGATTTTAATTTATTTGTGTTTGTGTTTTTTTCTTTGTGGATGTTATAACTATTATCATCATTCAGGTGGTGGGTATCGTCCTAAAAATCCTAGATTTTATTTACAAGACAATCCATATAGATTAAGAGTGGATGATAAGTTAAAAACTAGTGTTATTTATTTATCCAACGATACATTAAAATATGGAGAAGGAGATTATAACGACTTATTTTATTATCGTTTCTTTGATAATGGTAGGTTTTATAAAAATGCGGTTGATGTAAAAGATTTGGTAGACATAAAAAAAATAAATAATCCAGGTTTTGTGGGTTATTTTAATTTACATAAGGGAGGTAAAATTAATATGGAATACTTTTTTGTAAAGTATAGAGAAAGAGGGTGGTATATTAAAGATCAAGGTTATATAAAAAATGACACCCTATTTATTAAAGGAAACGATGAAAACGGAAACTATAAAGAATCTATATATGTGCCAAAAAAAATAGAAGGATTAAATCAAATTCCGAATTGGTAAAACGTTTTGTAACACTTTGTATAAGTAATAGCAATAGTAACCATTGCACAACTCGACAATTTATATATGTTATCCAACTGTTACAAAACATTTTGGCAAAAAAATAACATAGAAAATTTAAACGTATGACAAATCATTCTCTTTTCAATTTTCAATCTATAGAATCTGACTTGCAATCGGCAATGAGATGGAGTCTGTCTGGCTTTAAAAGTTATGGAGTTGGGTTTCAAGATTTTTCAGGGGATTATTTAAAAAAAGACATAGAACAAGAGAATAAAAGAATAGACATTCTCAAAAAAATAAAAGGCATTAAAAACTCTAAAAAGAGTAAATCTTTAAAGAAAATAGAATTAAAAAGATTAGAAGATGATTTGTTAAAGTTAACAAGAGGTAAGTTTCATAAACAGACAAGCTATCAAAAAAGGCTTAATAAAGCATCTACATATATTCGATTTAATCAAGAAAACGGATATAATGCTACTATTGATGTAATAGGCGATGCTTGGCTACAAAATGCTATTCATAGAGCTATTAAAGACTTTAAATTTGAATATGAACATAAAAATATACAAGGATGGGGCGGGTTCAGATTTTAGTTATTTTACTAATTTTATTTTGTAGCTGTAAGAATTATTATGTGAATGAAGAGGGAGGATATAGACCTAAAAAATCAAAATTTAAGTTAGCTAGTCCTCCATATAAACTGAATGATAATGATTTAATTAACATAAATTATATTTATATCAATAAAAGAAAAAATAGAACATCATATCTTCGTTTCTTTTCAAATGGATGCTATTTTCATGGAAGAAATGGATTGGATAACGAAAAATTGAAAATATCAACTATCAACAATTTTAATAAAAATGGAGAAATTGGTTATTTTCAATTAGATAGAAATAAAATTAAAATCGAAACCTTTAATATTAATTTAGGAGGTGCGAGAGGTAATGTAGGATATTATTCTATAAATTATGGATACATAAAAAACGATAGCATCTTTATCTTTTATAATTCTCCTGAAAATTCATATGAAAAAACTGGGTTTCCCAAACCAAATAAAGAGAATTGTACGATTTATGTTGGCGAAAAAACAGAAGGATTAAAAGGAACTCCTGATTGGTAAACGTTTTGTAACAAAGTGTATAGGTAATTGCTATTTCATCCTAAACCAAAGGTAAGTGATTTTTTATAAAGCTAGTGTTTAACTCTAAATTTCGTGCATTTAAACACGCAAGAAACCATACACAGTCCACAAACTAGAGAACGCATATTAAGAGACATAAAAGAATTACAAAGAAATAAAAGTATATCTAAAATACTGAAAAAAGAAAAGATAGCAAATTTAAAAGATGAACTGAAAGAGTTGACATTTTATAAATATCATAATCAAACAGAATACCAAAAACGGTTAAATAAGGCGTCTACTTATATCCGTTTTAACACTAATAATGGTTATAATGCTACTGTGGATGTTATTGGTGATGCTTGGTTGCAAAATGCGATTCATAGAGCTATTAAAGATTTTAGATTTGAATATGAACATAATAACATTCAAGCATGGGGCGGTTTCAGATTTTAATTTATTTGTGTTTGTGTTTTTTTCTTTGTGGATGTTATAACTATTTCCTTCATTCAGATGGAGGGTATCGCCCTAAAAAATCTAAGTTTTATTTGCAAGACAATTCATATAAATTAAAAGCGAATGATGAGTTAAAAACAAATGTTATATATTTTTCTAATGACACATTAAAATATGGTAATGGATTATATAATAGTCTATCTTATTATAGGTTTTTTGAAAACGGAAGATTTTATACTAGTTCAATAGATATAAAAAACATAAAGAATATTAAAAAAATAAACAAACCATTATTTGTAGGCTATTTTAATTTAAATAAGGGAAGTGAAATTAATATGGAATACTTTTTTGTAAAGTATAGAGAAAGAGGATGGTATATTAAAGATCAAGGTTATATAAAAAATGACACCCTATTTATTAAAGGAAACGATGAAAATGGAAACTATAAAGAATCTATATATGTGCCAAAAAAAATAGAAGGGTTAAATTCAACGCCAAATTGGTAAAATTTTGTGTTACTGTGTATTAGTAATAGTGGACTACCTAGTAAATTTGGTATAAATAGTTAAGCGACTTTTCTATAGTTATTGATTTTAATTTCTAATTCTTTTT
>CANLCJ010000039.1 GCA_947489085.1 uncultured Flavobacteriaceae bacterium | reverse complement strand
GATCCTACAGACGAAGAACTTAACGAAGAGGAGATTGATGAAGAAGATCCTACAGACGAAGAACTTAACGAAGAGGAAATTGATGAAGAAGATCCTACAGACGAAGAACTTAACGAAGAGGAGATTGATGAAGAAGATCCTACAGACGAAGAACTCAACGAAGAGGAAATTGATGAAGAAGATCCTACAGACGAAGAACTTAACGAAGAGGAAATTGATGAAGAAGATCCTACAGACGAATGATCTATTGAAATTTAATTAGACTTTTAACTAAAGCGATAATTCTTAATGACTTATCGCTTTTTTTATGTAGAACTTTTTAAAAAAATGACCAAAGCGTATCTTTTATGTATTTTTCTTTTTGAAGTGATTTAAATTTTTTTCAATGTAATGTTCTATTTTTTAATAAAACTCCCGTAGTATAAATAGATTTGAATTTTAAGATGACTCTTAAAAAAGAAGAAGCCTTGTGGGTCTCTCACCTCCACAAGGCATAAAATTGTAAATTGCTATTATTGACAAATAAATTGAGGGAACAATTCATATGTTACGTTGACACTCCAAAGTTATAAATTATATTATGCTTTATGCTGTGGTAAAACCGTAATCTTTTTACGTTTTGTACTGCTTTTCACTTATTTATACGCACAAAACCTATATTTAAAGGTTTTAAAAGCATCGGTTATCAATCTAAAAAAACAAACAGATGCCTTAAAATTTATATTTTATCGTATTGCTTTTTTTAATGCTTTAGGTCTTAAAAACGAAGAAGCCCCGTGGGTCTCTCACCTCCACAGGGCATAAGTTGTAAATTGCTATTATCAACAAATAAATTTGAAATTAATCTATCTAGTACGTTAACACTTCAAAGTTATACATTTTTTTAGTCCTTAAACTGCGTAAAAACCGTAAATTTTTTACGCTTTTTATTTACTTCCAATAACTTATGTGCTCCTATATGTTAAAATATTAGTTTACGGTATCTTGTTTTTAACAGCATTAACTATTTGGACTATATAACTTACTTAAACTTATTTTTAAACTGTTCTTCGTCTTAAAATGAAGAAGCCCCGTGGGTCTCTCACCTCCACAGGGCATAAAATTGTAAATTGCTATTATCAACAAATAAATTGAGGGATCAATCTGTCTGATACGTTGACACTTCAAAGTTATACATTTATTTAGCCCTTTAGCTGCGGGAAAACCGTAAATTTTTTACGCGCTTTATTTATTTCCAACAACTTACATATCTTATTTGTTAGAATACCGATTTAAGACATGTTGTTTTTAATGGCATTAATTATGTAACCATGGCTTGCTTAAATTTATTTTTAAACTCCTCTACCCCTTAAAATGAAGAAACCCTGTGGGTCTCTCACCTCCACAGGGCATAAAATTGTAAATTGCTATTATCAACAAATAAATTGAGGGATCAATCTGTCTGATACGTTGACACCTCAAAGTTATATATTTATTTAGCCCTTTAGCTGCGGAAAAACCGTAAATTTTTTACGCGCTTTATTTATTTCCAACAACTTACATATCTTATTTGTTAGAATACCGATTTAAGACATGTTGTTTTTAATGGCATTAATTATGTAACCATGGCTTGCTTAAATTTATTTTTAAACTCCTCTGCCCCTTAAAATGAAGAAGCCCTGTGGGTCTCTCACCTCCACAGGGCATAAATTGTAAATTGCTATTATCAACAAATAAATTGAAGGATCAATCTGTCTGATACGTTGACACCTCAAAGTTATATATTTATTTAGCCCTTTAGCTGCGGAAAAACCGTAAATTTTTTACGCGCTTTATTTATTTCCAACAACTTACATATCTTATTTGTTAAAATATCGGTTTACGGCATATTGTTTTTAATAACATTAATTATGTAGGTTATAGCTTGCTTAAACTTATTTTTAAACTGCTCTACCTCTTAAAATGAAGAAACCCTGTGGGTCTCTCACCTCCACAGGGCATAAATTGTAAATTGCTATTATCAACAAATAAATTGAAGGATCAATCTGTCTGATACGTTGACACTTCAAAGTTATACATTTATTTAGCCCTTTAGCTGCGGAAAAACCGTAAATTTTTTACGCGCTTTATTTATTTCCAACAACTTACATGTCTTACTTGTTAAAATGTCGGTTTAGAATATATTGTTTTTAATAACATTAATTATGTAGGTTATAGCTTGCTTAAACTTATTCTTAAACTGCTCTACCTCTTAAAATGAAGAAACCCTGTGGGTCTCTCACCTCCACAGGGCATAAATTGTAAATTGCTATTATCAACAAATAGATTGAGGGATCAATCTGTCTGATACGTTGACACTTCAAAGTTATATATTTATTTAGCCCTTTAGCTGCGGAAAAACCGTAAATTTTTTACGCGCTTTATTTATTTACAGTAACTCACGTATTCCTCCTGTTAAAATGTCGGTTTACGATGTATGTTTTTAGTGGCTTTAGTTATCTAGTTTATAGCTTATTTTAAATTTATTTTTCTAATCACTCTAACGCTTAAAATAAAGAAGCCCCGTGGGTCTCTCACTTCCACAGGGCATAAAATTGTAAGTTGCTATTATCAACAAATAAATTTGAAATCAATCTATTTAGTACGTTAACATTTCAAAATTACATATTTATTAAGTCCTTAAACTGCGTGAAAACCGTAAATTTTTTACGTTTTGTACTTATTTACAAATATTAGCATCTTTTTAGCAATTTGGATTTTAATCTATATGCATTTCAATTGAAATGATATTTAGATTACTCCTGCTTAAATTGCTTTAAATTCTAAAAATGAAGAAGCCTTGTGGGTCTCTCACCTCCACAAGGCTATTATGAATTGCTATTATCAACAAAAAAAATCGAGGGATTAATTAATTTATATGCGTTGACTGTTCAAATATAATTATTATTGAGATTTTTATTCTGTGGTAAAACCTCAACCATTTTGCGGAAAACTTAAACCCCCTGTATTTACAAGGGGTCTAAACATAAAATATGATTTATTTTTAAGTTTTATTTAAAACTTTAACAATTACTACACATTAAATAAACCCTTTTTCTTTGGCTTCTCGTATTAAAGTTTCGTCTTGCCCATCCTCTATTACAAAGAGCTCCTTTAATTGTTTTTTTCTTTTTTCTACCGCACTTAAAGAAATGCCCAAGTGGGACGCCAAATTTTTGGTTTTAATGCCTTGCGATAATAAATGAAGTATCTTTCTATTTTTATCGTCTATAACAATGTCGCTAGTTATAGATTTGCGTATAAAACTATTTACAGTGCCACTGTAAAATGGAGGATTGTTTAATATGGCTTGAAAAGCACTTGCCAATTCGTTAGAAGTTAAATCACTTTTTATTAAAAACCCCTCTGGATCTATATTTTTAATAATACTATGTATTCTAAACGATTCGTTAAACATGGTTAGTATTACTATTTTAGATAAAGGAAGCTCCATCCTTGCATATTCTGCAATATCCTCTCCAGAGCTCATGCTTCCATCTGTAGAGCCCGGTAAGCTAATATCTATAAACAACAAATCGTAAGGCGTTTTCGAGGAGCGCGCTCTATTAATATAACGTATGGCTTCGTCGCAATTATTAGCTATGTCTATTTCCAGTTCTTGATTTTCTTTTTTGGTAAACTGGAGTGTATTTTGATAGCCTTCTATAATCATGGGATGGTCGTCTATCATCAAAATTTTAATATGCTGTACCATAGCTTTATTGGTAATTAGTTGGAACTTCTATACTTACGGTAGTACCAACATCTTTTTTAGATGCGATATGTAGTACTCCGTCTATATTTTTTACTCTAGACCTCATATTTTTTAAACCAATTCCAGATTTAGCTTTTGCAACATCGAAACCAGTACCATCGTCTATTATAGAAAAGCAAATTACATCATTTTTTAGTGTTATACTAATATTTACATGTGTTGCTTCTGCATGTTTGTAAATATTGTGCAGTATTTCCTGCAAAATTCTGTAGATGTGTATTTTGTAAATGTTAGATGTTGCATCCCAATTTATATTGGTATCGTGTTGTAAATTGCAAGTTAACTTATACACCGAGGTTTGGTTATTTACCATAGTAGTTATAATATCCATAAAACCGCCCCCAGATACAAAATCGGTGTTTAACTCGTGCGATACTTTTCTAATATCGTTTTCTATTGTTTTAAGCTTATCGATATACTCGCTTCTGGTTTTAACGGCCTCTGGCGTATTATTCATGTTTAAACTGTCTAGACTTAAACGGGTACCAAATAGTCTGCCCAGCACACCATCGTGCAATTCTTCCGAAATGCGGCGCTTCTCGGATGCTCTAGCCTCTTCTATTTTTTCGTGCTCGCCAAGCATAAGGTTATAAATTTCTTCGTTGGCTTCTTGCTGTTTTTTTGCAAAAACAAGCTCTTTGTTTTTAGCACGTTGCGATATTATAATGTAAAGCAGCAGTCCAGATATGGCCAGAATTATAGATATAATAACCAGCCACATACGCTCTCTTGCTATTTTTATGTTTTCTTGTTCAATCTCTTTGGTTTCAAAACGGATGCGAGCAAATTTATTGCGCACTTTACGTTCTTCTTTTTGGAGACTGTCATTTAATTTAACGTAATCTCTTAAATGTTTTGCTGATTTTTCTCCTTCTTCAATTTTTGATAACAATAAAATTGTACTTAATATTTCATCATTCGAATAAAGTTTTGCTATACGTTTTGCCCTATAAGCATAATATTTAGCTGAATCTAATTGATTCTTATCTTTGTGGTATTCTGCTAAATGAGTATTAATTGCAATAGCCCTGTAGTTAGAACTATCAATTATTTTAAGTGCTTCAAAATACAAATCTGGGATATTTTTTTCGTTACCTATCAAATAATTATTATTAGCATAATTATTTAAAGCCATAGCATAAAACGCAGGTTTCGAATCAATTAAGCTTTTATTGGATATAATTTCTTCGTAATATTTAGCTGCAAGTTCATATTTTCCTATTCTTTTATAAATGAATGCTAAATTGTTTTTGTATAGATACGAGTGATATGAATTTTCTACGTCAAATTCTTTATTTAATTTTATAGCCTTTTTGTAATAATTTACAGACTCTTCAAATTGTTGCAATTCACCAAATAAAATTCCTAAATTATTAAAAATGTAACACTTAAATTTCTTAACCTCATTAGTTTGTTTCAAGCCATTCAGCCGTGTTAGAGCCTCTATTGAAGTCACTTCACTTGCGGTGAAATCTTTTTCATTTTTCTGAATAATCCCTATATTGTAAAGTGTTTTCGCATAATTTAAGTCATCTCCTAAACCTTTAAATATCTTTCCTGCTTTGATGAATTCTTTATACGCTTGTTCGCCGTAGAAATTCTGTCTATAAATACCCCCAATCGCATAGTAAGTTTTAGCTATAGATAATGAATCCATGTTCTCACTTTTATGCAAAACACTTCTTAAAGAATCTATTTTTTTAAACCCTACTATCTCTTGTCCAAAAGAAAAGAAAAAATTGAGAGAAAAAAGAAAGTAAAACAACTTCAAAAGCAACTATTTTTGATTAAATGTAGGTTTATTTCTGCCAAAATAAAAAAGCCTTTTAATGTATAAAAGGCTTTTGCAAAAAATTTTAAGTACTGGATTAAACTCCTCCATCTTCCTGTCCACCAGTAGGAGGTGTTGGAATCCCAGTATTTCTATTTTCTATTGTTTCTTCATCGTTTAAATCTTGTTCCACACAAGACGTAAAAGCTGTTAACATTAAGGCTAAAATTAGAGTGATTTTTAAAGTTTTCATGTTTATTAATTTTTTTCAGTTTGACTAATTTTTAAGATTGTTGTGTTTGATTTAGAGTTTTTCTCTATTTGCAAAAAAAAATCAATTTTTCTTACAGTTTTAGATGAAATGCTCAAATTCTTCGACAAAGAAACATTAAAGAATCGTTTGTTTAGAATTAATTCGACAAAAGACTTATTTATTCGATGTAATACAAGACTCGCAATACGTTTGTTTTTGAAAGAATTTTATAAGAAATACAGCTTAACCCTTGATATACAAGAGATGAAGCAATATAACACTATGCTGTATTGAAGGAGGAAATTATCTATTTTGAAGCAAAAACTTAGAGATATTCTTTTTTTCTTACAAAATACATAAAAAACATGTTCTTTTAAACGATAAAACATGCTTTTTATCTATTTTTTACGGTAAAACCACACTTATCTTACGGGGAAATATATTTAGAACCATGTATTTTCTTAACAGACCTTAACGTTCTTTTTCCTGTTAAAAAGAGCACTATTAATTGAGGTATGGTTTAGAAATTAAAAAGTAGTGCTAAGCCTTACAAAAAATGCCAAGGGCATTACATAGCCATGCACTAACATTTAGGGCATTAAAACATGTGTTTTTATTTAAACAACCATTAGCTAGACCATCCATCTGATAGAAAAAAAACGGCAATTCTAAAAGCCTATAGAGTAGACTTATTTTTAACTAGGCTTGTCTTGATAACTTTTGTAGAGTAGTCTTTTGGCAACTGTGTGTTTTCTAACCGCCTAATAAGCAATTCTGCTGCTTTTGCACCTATTTTCTTAGCATGCTGCCTTATAATTGTTAATTTAGGCACAGAGTGATAGGATACAGATTTACTTGAAAAACCAACCACAGAGAGGTCTTTTGGCACTCTTCGCTTAAAATTTCTAGCCATGTTAATAGCTATAACACCGGAAGCACTATCGGCTGCTACAACCCCATCTATTTCGGGATTTTTTTTATAAAACTGCTTGATTTTATCTTGAGCATCTTCGCCCTTTTTTATTCGCAGCACTAAAGGCGTCATGCCTTCTTCTAAAACAGCTTTGTTATAACCGCGCTCTCTTAACTTGCCTACACTTATGGTATCTATTTTACTAATAAATGCAATTTGCTTGCGCTGTTCTGCTATTAGCGTTTTAGTTGCTTTAAATGTGGCTTCAAAATCGTCTACTATTATTTTATCGCACTGCACATCGTGCGCCACCCTATCGAACATAACTATAGGTAGGCCTGCATTAATTGTACCCTTAAAATGCTCGATTTCGTTTTTTGTTTGGGTTTCTTCTGCTATACTTAATATAAAACCATCTACACTGCCATTTGCTAATAATTGCAGACTGTCTTTTTCTTTTTGTAAAGATTCGTTAGAGATGCATGTAATGATATTGTAACCGTGTAAATTTGCCTCACGTTCTATTCCAAATAATACTTTAGATAAAAAATGATTTAAAATGTTTGGTATAATAACACCTATGGTTTTTGTTTTATTTTGCTTAAGGCTAAGCGCCACTTTGTTGGGCTTATAATTGTAAGATGTAGCTAGGGCTTTAACACGCTCTCGCGTTACTTTGCCTATTTCGTCGCTATCATTTAACGCTTTAGATACCGTAGAAATGGATACGTTTAACTCTTTTGCTAATTGCTTTAAGGTAACCATAAGGGTTAAATGTGATTGAGATGAGTACGCAATTTACAAAATAGCGTCTTAAACAACTAACTTAAACTGGAAATGCGCTTTAAATTATTGATATTGGTTTTTTTTGATCGGCAGAGGCATAAACAGCTTCTTGTACTTTAAGAGTTTTTAAATAATTATGCCCACCTGTTTCGAAAGGCAAATCGGCTACTAAATTATCTACAAAATCTCGCTGAAATATATAACAACAATCGCCCGCAAAACCAATATTATGGTGTACATACTTGTGTTCTTTTTCTGCTTTGCCCAATTCTTGAAGGGTAATTTTACCGTCAGGATATAGCCTTATACTCCCTTTAGACCCTTCTATAAGGTATTCGCCAAAGGTATATCTAGAGGTTTTAAAGTTGTTTTCGTTATAACGGTTAGCATCCCAAACTGCGGTAGCACCAGATTCGAAATTTAAAACCATTAATCCAGAATCTTCTCCTTTTATTACAGGATTTAAACGTTTTAACAAAGCATAAACATCTTTAACTTCGCCTGCGTGGTAGCGAAATGTATCTATAAAGTGTACGCCTGTTTCGTAAATTAAAAGCTTTTTATAATCTCTAAAATAGGGTTGCCTAGCTAAATAAGCATCTTCTCCCCAGCCATCTCCCATACGGGATCTGAAATTAAGGTTAAATAAATTGCCTACAACACCATTGCTTATCATGGTTTTAATTTCTCGATGCCAAGGCTGAAACCTAAAGTTTTCATGCACTACAAAACGCACATTGGTTTTCGATACGTAATCTACAATTTGTTTAGAGGCTTTGTAAGTTGGCGCTAGAGGTTTTTGGCAAATAATATGCACACCATTATCTGCAGCAAATTTACACATTTCGAAATGCGTTTCTGGAGGCGTTATAATATCTACAAAATCTGGCTTCTCTTTAAGTATCATTTCTTTATAATCGGTATAGTGTTTTTTTACACCATATTGCGCCATAATACCTTTTGCACGTTCTAAATTAGAGTTACACAATGCCGTAATCTCTACTTCTGGAATACGGTTCCAAGCTTCGTACTGAAACTTACTAAAATATCCTGCGCCTATAGCAACTCCTTTTAATTTACGCTTCATTACTTATTTTTTTATTAGGATTCATAAAAGACCAGCAAAAGATGGCCACAAAACCAAGCGCTGCTGCAACATAAAAGAAAGGTTCGTCTGAGCCTGTCCATTTTCTTAAATAAGGAAATGCCAGACCTGTGGTAAAAGACCCTATATTTCCTGCCATATTCATCATTCCAGATACTTTACCAGAGTTTTCTTCTCCTATATCCATACAAAACGACCACGATGGACTTAACGTCATGTCTGCTCCAAATATGGCTACAGAAAGGCATAATACCGCCCCTAACGCAGTATCCATATACAAACTGGATAAAATACCTATAACTACTAGAACAAAACCTATAGTTGCTGGCAATTGCCTAGATTGTTTCCATTTGCCTTTTTTATATATGGCATCTACTGTAAAACCAGATACCCAATTGCCTACTGCACCTGCCAATAATGGTAGCATAGCGTAAAAACCAGTAGCAACTAAGCTTAATTGGTATTTATCCTTTATATAAGGAAACAACCATGTTAACATAAAGAAAAAAATAAAATTACTCCCTATGTATTGTATCATTGCTAAAATGACATTTTTAGATTTTAATATCGTACTTAAAGGCAAGTCGCCTCCCTTTTTCTCGACTTCTTGTTGTCTGTTTTTTACTATATATTCTTTTTCTGCTTTAGATAAGCCCTTGTGGTTTTCTGGTTTATTTCTAAAAAACGCATAAAATAAGGCGGCAAACAACACGCCTATTACACCAAAAAAGTAAAATATATTACGCCACCCCCATGCATCGATAAGGTAGGCTACTAATGGCAACGCAAATGCAGCACCTAATCTAGATCCTGAAAAATTTATACCTTGAAATGCTCCTCGCTCTTTTGTTGGCACCCAAGAAAATGCTGCCCTCGAAATGTTAGGAAATGCACCTGCTTCTCCTGCTCCAAAAATAAATCTAAACAAAAGCATTGATATATAGTTCCATGCCACCCCAGTTAAGGATGTAAATATGGACCATAAAACCATAATTGCCGTCATTACCTTACGCACACCGTATTTATCTCCCATTGCACCTCCTGGCACCTGAAAAAATGCATAGCCTAAAGCAAATGCACTTAGCACCCAACCCATTTGTATATCGGTTAAGCCTAAATCGCTAGATATGGCACTTTTCGCAGAAGAAATACAGACTCTATCTACATACAGCAAAAGTGTTATTAAAAAAGAGCCTAAAAAAAAACGGTAGCGCTTGGAGTTATTAATCATGGTGGTTGTTTAGTTTGGTTATAATGGTTTTTAGCGTATTTACGTCGCCAACGTTGCCTGGAAAAACAATATAGGGCAGTTTAGGGAATTTGGTTTCCATTCCCATTTTCCAAAGTGGTACTCCTAGCTCTAGTTGCCCTAATACACTAGAACGTTTCATTCGCAATCCTTTTATTGCCAAATCGTGAGATGTAATACCGCCTTTGGCTATAATATATTTTGGCCGTACTGTAATGCTTCTTACAATATCTACAAGTGCCGCAGATATTTTGCTTGCTATATCTAGGGTATCTTTTGCACTACCACCAGTTACTAATTTACGGCTTGTATAAACGATACAGTTTCTTCGGCTTTGTAAGTTGGCATCTATTTGTATGGCCAGCGCGCTTATGTAATTTCTATAATCTTTAGCGCGTATTCTTTCGACATCTACTTCTATTATAGTGCCTTCGGCAAATATTTCTAATGCCTTATGAAGTTGTTGAGACGATTTTTTTATATAAGAGCCTACTATGGTTAGCCCTCCATTTGCATCTGTAGCCGTAACGTGTTCTGGTTTTAGTAACGGTTTTGGCGCTAAGCCAATGTATGAGGGTATAAAAGAGCTGGATGTGCGGTATAAAATTTGCTTTCCAGACTGCTCTGCGAGTAATAAGGCTTGACATATTTTATCTAAATCGTTATAATTTAAACTGTCAAAAACACAATAAGATGCTGGGGGTATTTCTAAAATATTTTCTGCTAAAACACGTACATCTAAGCTTCTTATTTGCTGTAATGAAAACGAAAAAACTTCGCTTGCTTTTACACCTCCACTAGATTTTTCTTCTATGTAAGCTTTTAAATTTGCATTGCTGTAAGCAAAAGAATGGTCTTTAGAAAAAGGCGTTTTGTTTACTGGTGTAAGCGTGCCTCCATCTGCAATGTAATGCGTGTTATTTACTGTAACCCGTTTACCCTCGAACATAACAGGAATAAATACGGTTATAGCCGTTTTCATTTTAAGATGCTGCCTTAATGTTTTAGGCTCTAAAGGAAAATGCCCTCTTAGGGTAGAATCGCTTCTACTTATAATAACATATTCTCGTTTGGTAACTTTTGCCGCTTTTAAAACGTTTTCTGAAATTGTAGTATAGATTTTGGCTGTTTCTTCGACAGATAAACTCCTAGAATTCGTGAGAATAAAAAAAACAGGTGTACCTTCTATAAACTCTTCTACAAAAACCCCCATACTCCAGCTGGTTAACAAGGGCACATCGTAAACGGTTTGGTTTCCCGTGGGATCATCGTCTATAACAATACAGGTTTTGTTGCTCTTTTTAAAAAGCCTGTTGTTTTCCAGCCTGTAGTTTGTTGTGTCTCCAGCAGCTAATAGTTTTTGTATGTGTTTTAAGTTTTCTTTTGGCATTACTACGGTTCTATAGCTATTACTCTTGCAGGTGCACCATCGCCACCTTCTATTTTTAAGGGTAAGGCTATTAGCTCTACATAATTAGATTGTAGCGCTTCGGTATTAGTTAACCCTTCTATTATAACAACACCTTTCAATAAAATTTCATGAATTTTTGTTACCTCGTCTAGATTATTAACATCTGCAACAGATGGCGGCTCTACAGCAATCATTTTTACACCGTTTTCCAGACACCAATGTGCCAAGGCTTCGCCTATTCGTGGCAACTCGTTTCTATACTTAGGCGTACCTGCATATTGAGACCAACCTGTTGCTATTATTAAACTATCTCCTGGCTTAAACTTGCCATTTAATGCTGTAGTAACATCTTCTACAGTTATAACGCCTCTAGCGCCTACGTGTTTGGCATCTACAACCCAAGCCTTACCACAAAAATTAGAAACAGGTATTTTATCTATCGTTTGGTTGCTTACGCCAAAATGTAAAGGCGCGTCCATGTGTGTACCACAATGCGAATAAAAAGATAGCGTACTGGCATTCCAGCCATCTTTATCTTTTGTTTTTGCTACGATTTTAGAAAAACCAGCAACAGCATTGTGGTAAGACATGGTAAGATCTATAATACGACTCATAAAAATTGAGGGGTATTTACAAGTTAGCTATTACAGCATCTGCAACATCTTTTGTTTTGGCATTTCCTCCCAAGTCTACAGTTAAAACGCCTTGCGTTGTTGCTTTATCAATAGCTTCCATAATAGAATTTGCAGCTTCTGTTTCACCCAAATGCTCTAACATTATTGCTGCAGACCAAATTTGCCCGTAAGGGTTCGCTATATTTTGTCCTGCTATATCTGGTGCAGAGCCATGAATAGGCTCGAACATAGATGGATACTCTTTTTCTGGATTTATGTTACCGCTACCGCCTAAACCTAAGCTTCCCATTATGGCACCGCCCAAATCGCTTAAAATATCTCCAAATAAGTTGGTTGTTAAAACCACATCAAACTGTTCTGGCTTTAAAACAAACATTGCTGTAGAATTGTCTATGTACATTTGCTGGTGCTCTACATCTGGGTACTGTGCAGCAACTTCTCCAATAACACGATCCCAGTACGATAAACTGTTAATCAATGTATTAGATTTTGTAATATGCGTAACCTTATGGCGTCTTGTTCTGGCCAGTTTAAAGGCGTAATGCGCCACACGCTCTATCCCTTTTCTAGTAAAGATACTGCTGTCTATACCCATTCCGTTTTCAGAATCTGGCAAATACTGGCTTCCTACTTGTACAAACTCACCTTCAGTATTTTCTCTTACTATAACAAAATCTATATGCTTATCAGATCTTAAAGGGCGCGTTACCCCTGGGTAAGTACGCACAGGTCTGTAATTTACATATTGATTAAAATTAGTACGCACTTTAAATGTGTAATCTTTTGCAGGCAATGTATCATCTACAGCAGGCAAGCCAACCGAACCAAAGTATACAGCGTCGAAATTTTTAAGGGTTTCTAAACCATCGTCTGGTAAAAACTTACCGTTTTCTAAATAATAACCAGCACCCCAGCCAAACTCCTCGGTAGTTATAGAAAACTTGTGTTTTTTTGCTACAGCTTCTATAACTCTTAAACCTTCTGGTACAATTTCATTTCCAATACCATCTCCTGGTACTACTGCGATTTTGTAATTACTCACTTTTTTTATTTTTATATTGATTTATTAATAATTAGTTATGGTCTTTATAGTTTGTTCGAATTTGGCAGCTCTTTTTATCTAAATAAGGCAAAATCTTAATACAAAACGATTAAAAAAAATGTATAAGATAAGACCATGATAAACATCAAGAACTTTAAACCAAAATATTTTAATTAATAGCGTCGAATTGAAATTTGTTATTTCAACTATTTATGGGACACAGATTTTAGCTAAGAAATCGTTTAAATCCGATCCACAAGGTACGCTTTACAATGATACGAATTTTAATTAAAGTACGTATACAGGAGATTTCTATTCCACAAAAAACGCAGGAGACTTTCTTAAAATTAGGATTTTTTTTATCCTTTACTTCTATTTCCTAAAAAAAATTAACATTAACAATGCTAATTTCAAAACAGGCGGTAATTTAAAATTTAACAAGTATTTTTTCATATCAAACAAAAAAATACACGTTATTATTTTTAAAAATCATCTAACTAATGCCATATTAGTCTTTCAAGGTTTATGTATTTCATAAATTACTTTAACTTTACATTTATTGTAATAGTTTACTTTTTAAACTATTTTTACTCACTTAATAGCAAAGATGATTACCCAATGAACGCACAAGAGCAGCCAGAAATTGATAAAAAAGAGACGACTACGAATACAAACTCTAAGATAGATGCCATAAAAGAACTTATTTTTGGAGAAAATATTCAAGCCTATAATTCTGAATTCGAATCTGTTAAAGCTGATATTTTAGCTAAAAAACAAGAACTTCAAGATTTAATAAGCACCGTAGAGTCTGAGTTGCTTAAAAACATAGACAATTTAAGTACAGATATTAATATTAGGGTTACCGACCTAGAAAACACCCTAAACGATAAGCTTAGTGATTTAGATGATAAGAAAGCCAGTAGAAAAATGCTAAGCGATCTTTTTATAAAGCTAGGCCAAAACATAGCAGAATAACATCTTAATACAGATGACTCAAGATGAAAAATTAAAGCTTATTAAAGATATTCTGCTAACGGATGATAGAGTATTTGTATCTCATATAGAACAAAAAATTGCTAAGCTTGAAGAGACCATCAACCAAAAAAAAGCATTATCCGTTAAAGTAGACCCTATAATTAACGATAAGTTAGACGATTTTATTAAGGATATCCCTGCTACGCTTGGCCCTACAATTACCGAAACTTTAAAAAAAGAAATTAAAAATTCTCAAGATGCCGTAGTAGAAGCGTTGTTTCCTATTATAGGTAAAATGATAAAACGCTACATTCAGCATGAAATGAAGTTATTGTCTGAGCGTATAAACCACCAACTTAATAATACGTTTTCTTTTAGCTGGTTTTTTAGAAAAGCAAAGTCTAAAGCCACTGGTTTAAGCGAGTCCGATTTAATATTACAAGAACAAAGTAATACTAAAATAGAACAACTCATTATCATAGAAAAAGGTTCTGGTGTGGTACTGGCCGAATATTCTAAAACCAAAATGGCAGATGAAGATATGGTGGCTGGTATGCTTACAGCCATTAAAAGCTTTGTTGAAGACGCTTTTATAAAAGAAGACCAAAATCTGCAATATATTGAATATGATTTGTACCATATCCACCTTCAAAATTTTTCGTCTTACTACATCGCTGTAGTCGTTTCTGGAGCATACAATATTATTTATAAAGATAAACTAGAAAACAGCATTTTAAGTTTTAGCACTAAACATAAAATTGCAGATGTGCTAAATAACAAAACTGCGCTAACACTTAAATTAAAAGATTTTTTTAAAAATGAGTAGACCTAAAAAAATAGTTTTAATAGGCCACTTTGGAGTTGGTAAAACCTCTTTGATTAGGCGTTTTGTTGAAAACACATTTACCAAAGATTATAAAGTTACCATAGGCGTTCATATTTCTAAAAAAGAGATTCATATTAAAGGAGACACCCCGCTTACACTTGTAATATGGGATTTAGAAGGGTTAGACGATATTACTAAAATGCGTACGTCTTACCTACTGGGCACCAATGGTTTTATTTACGTTTTCGACTTGTCCAGACCTGTAACTTACGAAAACCTAGAGGCTGAATTAGAATATCTTAAAACCAATTACCCAAACACACCAACTAAGGTTGTTGGCAACAAAATGGATTTGGTAAACAAAGCATTTATAGAGGAAAACAACGGTATTTTTACACCTTTTGTCGATTATTACGTAAGTGCTAAACTAGGAAGTAGAGTAGAAACACTTTTTACTAAATTAGCAGAAGCCTTAATTTAAAGTATTATGTTAGAGTTCTACAAAGCATCTCAAAATGAAAAATTTCAATATATAATAGTGGACAATACTGGCACTATTAAAGAGAGCGACAATGGTATTTTTTCTATAGATAACCATAAGCGTTTGCAAGAGGTACATCCTTTTTTTGAGATTTTTACAGAATTGTTGGTAATACCTAACGAGACTTATGAGTTTTCGTGTATCAATTTAAATTTTGAAACACAAAATCTCGTTGTAGACATTAGTGTAAAAACCCAAGACAACTCTAGCATAGTTATAATAGAAAACCTGACAAAGCATTACAATAATTACCAATTGGCTGCACAGGGTAGAAACGAATCTATTATAAATTCTCAAATTATTGAACTTAAAAACGAATACCTTCTCGAAAAAGAAAAGTTTAAAAATAACTTTATTGCAAATTTTAGCCATGAGCTACGCAATCCGCTAACAGCATCTCTCATCTTTGGAAATTTGCTTAGCGAGAGCGCTTTAAATGCCGAACAAAAAGGCTATTTAAATATTATAAAATCTGCTAATAGCGACTTAAAACAAAAAATTGAAGACATTCTAGATATTGCGAAAATAGAATCTGGAAAGCTTGCTTTAAACACTTCTGTTTTTAGTTTAAAAGCAATGCTTCAAGACATTGTAACGCAACATAAAACACTAGCAACGAATAAGCAGCTCGAATTTGTATCTAATTTCGACACTAAACTACCTGAATTTGCAGAAGGAGATGCTTACAGGATAAAGCAAATATTTGATAGTTTATTGGCAAATGCCATTGATTTTACAAATTCAGGACGCATAAGTTTACACGTATCGTTAAACTATACACGTGCGCAAAAAGCAAATCTTCAAGTAAAAGTTATAGATACAGGCTGTGGTATTGCGCCCAAGCACCACGATACTATTTTTGAACGTTTTATGAAAATAGAACCAGACGCACAAAGCCATAATGGTTCTGGTCTAGGCTTAGCTATTGTAAAATATTTAATTACAGAAATGGGGGGCACTATTAGATTAGACAGTTCATTAAATGAAGGGTCTACATTTACCTGTAATTTTAATGTTAAAATTTCTAGTTATAACAGCAGTTTAAAACACGAATTGCTGGATAAGCAAACCCCGGAGAGAAGTGAAAAGCAACACATTTTACTTTTAGAAGACTCTGAGTTGATGCAACTCACTTTATTAAAAATACTTGCCGCTACTGGTCAATTTTATGTGTCTATTATTTCTAAAGGCGAAGACCTAATCTCTAATATTATAGATAAAGATGTAGACCTTATTTTATCTTCTAACACTATACAAGGTTTTTCTATTGCAGATTTAACAACCGCCATACGCAGTTTACCCCGTGAGTACAAAAAAACACCTGTTATTGCGTTAAGTACAGAAGCTTATAAACAGGATATAAAACGTTTTAAAAAAGCAGGCGTTACAGATGTTATTATAAAACCCTTCGACGAGCAAACACTTTTAGAGCGCATTAATAAGGCTTTAAAATAACACCGCAAACTTAAATAATTATTGATTTTTTTTATAAAAATGAGACCTATACTCTGTGAAGTTCTAATTTAACACTTATACACACAATACATTAAATATCAATTGTTTAAAAACACACCTACACGTTTTTATTTTAGATCTGGGCTTTATAAAACACAATTCGATTAAAAACACGTAAAATAAATAAGGTTTTACCACAGTAAACCTAACTATTACTATAGTTATCTTTGTATCATCAAAGTATCATTGATTTGATTTCTTAAATTTTTTTTGTGATAATAGCAATTTACAATTTATGCCCTGTGGAGGTGAGAGAACCACAGGGCTTCTTTCTTTAACAAACTAATTATTACTGCCTCAAGTGTAAAATTTAGAAATTATCTTGTCCTTTTCTTAAAGTAAGCACCTGTTAAGTTATCTTATTGCAATCGGTAGATCTGTTTCGATTTGATAATGTGTTTTATCAACAAAACAGTTAATAAGCGCTGTAAAAAAGTTTATAATCAGCCTAATATAAAATTTAAAAAAATTGTACTTTTCGCCATCATAAGAAATCAATGAAACGGCTTTACATTTTACCATTACTTTTACTAGGTTTTTCTTGTGAAAATTTCAACGTAAAAAAAACATCTCCAGAAGCAATTTTAAAAGAAGAGCTGGAAACATTTAATTGGGCAGATGTAGATCGCTATCCTACCTTTAAAGTGTGTGATACTGTTACCTCTAAAACCAACAGGCAAAAATGTTTTGAAACCACACTTACCTCTCGCATAACAACGTATCTCCAAGAACAAGTTATAGTTGTTACTAAAGATGTAAACGATACACTATTACTAGATTTCAGCATATCGAATACAGGAAAAATAGATATACTGCATATAAAAATGGATGCTAACACCAAAACACATATTCCTGAGTTGGAAACGCTAATTACCAAAAGCATGCAAACAATACCACAAATTTTCCCTGCCGTTAAACGAGGGCAACAAGTTAATACTAAGTTTCAATTACCGTTAATAGTTAAGGTAAATTAGTGTTTTAAGCCCTACTTATTAAAGACCCTACCCTTCCATTCGTAATTTTTACCAAATGCTAAAAATGCAACATAACAACTAAATAGAGGGTACAAGCAAGCACTTAGCAAATACACTTTAAACACATGCTTTTGTTTGTAAAAAGCAGCAGCTTTGTAAATAAGCAAAGCATCTACCACAAATTTTAATACAAGAATCCCTAAACACATAGCTGTGCTCAGTGCATTAAAACCAGTTGCTACTACGGCGGTTAACACACACATATTCATAAAAAACACCAATAACCCCGTAAATTTGGCAAATAATGTGTTGTAAGCACTCGTTTTTGCAGCCCAACGTTTGCGTTGTTCTATCAAACGTCTCCAAGTGGGTTGCGCTTCGGTTTGCACAATAGCAGCTTCATTTTTTAAATAAAACACTGTATTAGAATCGTTTTGCAATGCCTTCTCTAACAAAAAAACATCGTCTCCACTAGATATACTTGTATTGCCCTTAAAGCCCTCTACGCTGGTAAATAAAGATTTAGTGTACGCAAAATTTGCACCGTTGCATAAAAAAGGCCGTTTTAAACCAAACCCTCCAATGGTGGTGGCTTGTAAACTTAATAAATCTAAAATTTGAAACTTATTTAAAAAACTCGAACCGTTACTATAGCTAACTGGTCCGGCTATACACTGGGCTGGTGTTTGTAATATAATGGCATTAAAACTTTCGAGCCACATTTTAGGAACTATACAATCTGCGTCGGTAGTAATAATCCATTCGTAAGCTGCCTGAGAAACTGCTGTTGTTATAGCATCTTTCTTTGGCGCATTACTTTTTCTTAAATTAGAGATTACCTTTAAATCCAAGACACCCCCCGTTTCGTTTACAACATCCTGTATTACGCTTAAAGAGCCATCGATAGAAGCATCGTTTACTAAAATAACTTCAAAACAAGACTTAGAATAATTTAATGCATTAAGAGAATACAATAAAGCCCTTAAATATTTTTCTTCATCTCTAAAAGGTATAACAATCGAAAACTTTGTAATTCCTGTACTACCAGAATTGCTTTTAAAAGGCAACACCTTGCCAAAGCCATACCTCAACCCTAAAATTAAACATAAATAAAGTATTGTAATACAAGACAAAACACCAACAAACATACTATTACAACAATTTAGAAGATTTAATGCTTACCAAATGGGCACATCCAATACAAGCAGGTAACATAAAATTAAGCAACCACATTAAAGATGTTATACTCAATACCACAAAAGCATCTGCATTTACAAAAGAAAATAAATAGACGGCTACACTCCCCTTAACCACTACATCTAAAACAGAGATGGCTGGAATAAAAGAGGCTATAAGATAAACCGAAGCTATAATACTCATACCCTCTAAATACGATAGCGGCAGCTTAAAAACAGTTAATAAATAATAAAACTGAAACGAAAATACAACGTAACGGCTTAAAGACAATAAAAAACCAAAAACAAGCTGCTTTCTTTTAAAAACAGATAGCGCATAGTAGGTCCGTTTAAAAAAAGAAGACACCCCTTTAAATGCTTTAAAAAGTAAGAACGCAATACAAATTAGCACTAAAAAAATGCTTAGAAAAAGCAGTAGTTTTTCCCTGCTAAACACCAATTTAAAACTGTAATTGGTTGTAAAAAAATAAAGCCCAATACTACCAGTAACAAGCGTTACAAACAGTTGCAGAACATTACTTAAAAATGTTATAAGCATGATTTTTTTTCTATATCTCGATTCAAAGTACAACGCTTTTACGCCATACTCGCCAACCCTATTTGGAGTTAATAAAGATATTGCCAAAGCACTTAAACTCTGTAGAGCGGCTGTTTTAAACGTTATTGTTTTAATAGGTTTTACAAAATATTTCCATTTTAAAATTTCCAAAACCCAATTACACGTAGATAAAGCACTAAGCACAAATAGGTTTTTAACGCTAAAAACATTATTTTTTAGAATTGTTTTAGAGAACGCAGAAAAACTTAAGCTTGTATTAGAGGTTAGTTTATAATAAATAAAACCCGCCAGCGCACTTATTAGGCCCAATTTAGCAAGCACAAAAAAGAATTGTTTAGTTTTGTAAGATATAGAATACTGCATGATTTGATATTGCAATGTAACCATTAATGTTATTATGCACATAAAAAACACAACACATAAACTCATAATTTTAGCAGCTTGTTTATTAATGAGCTGTTACGTTACACATGCCCAAGGCGATTTGTCTACCATAAAGGCACAAGTAGCACTTGGTGTAAATAATCCTTCCAAAAATGGTTTTGTAGCAGGTTTCGAAGGCAAATTGGTAAATTTCCCAACCGTAAACCTAGGGTTACAGTACATGTTTAAACCTTTGCTTGGCGCAAAACTTAATTATGGTTTTAGCAGAATATCTAACAGTTCGAATTCTCAAGACTTTAAATTAAACTATACGCGCATTAATCTTCAATTGGTTTACGATGCCTCTCGAATTTTAAAACAATCGAGACGTGTTGGTACGTTTTTACACTTAGGGCCAGGGTTAAGTACAGTTAAACCTTTAGGAGACTTTGCCAGTAACGACCTCTCTTTTTTTAACGCCATGGGAGGTATAGAATTGCATTACGGTATTTTAGACAATATTACATTATATATGGACACCTCTTACATTGTAGGGTTTCAAGACGACTTTAACCCACCCGAAAGTGGCTTTGGTGCCTTTAACGGCAATCTTTTAACTGTAAGTTTTGGCGTGTCTTTATCTTTAAGCGGGTGCTACTACTGCAACAACTAACATGAAAACAGAAAAAATTATACTAGGCATAGACCCCGGGACTACAATTATGGGGTTTGGGCTAATAAAAGTTGTTGGAAAAACAATGACTTTTTTACAGATGAACGAGCTGGATTTAAAAAAATACAGCGACCATTACTTAAAGTTAAAGCTTATTTTCGATCGCACTGTAGAACTTATAGACACCTATAACCCAGACGAAATTGCCATAGAAGCTCCTTTTTTTGGTAAAAACGTACAAAGTATGTTAAAATTAGGCCGCGCACAAGGTGTTGCCATGGCAGCGGGACTAAGCAGGGAAGTCCCAATAACAGAATATCTCCCCAAGAAAATTAAAATGGCAATAACAGGCAATGGTAATGCCAGCAAAGAGCAAGTGGCAAAAATGCTACAAAGCATGCTAGGCCTTAAAACATTACCTAAAAATTTAGATGCTACCGATGGTTTGGCAGCAGCAGTATGCCACTTCTATAACCAAGGGCGTGTGGAAGTTGGTAAAAGCTACTCTGGTTGGGCAAGTTTTGTAAAACAGAACCCAAAAAAAATAGGATAGTTTTGCGTTTATAGCAAATAAGATGAGTTCAAAAAAAATACATCTAAATTTTTTGACGACCTCAACAAAGTATTGCAAATACATTAGCACCTATTTTACCACGCTATAGCAGCTTAAAACGCAACAAAACATCCTTATTTTTTAAGGTGAAATATTAAATAAACGAAAGCCAAGATTTAGTATCTTGCTTCTATTATGGCTGGCATATACATACACATTCCATTTTGCAAGCAAGCATGCTATTATTGTGATTTTCATTTTTCTACATCGTTACAGAAAAAAGAAGCGCTGATAGATTGCTTAATTAAAGAGTTAAATTTACGCAAACACGAGTTTAAAACAACCGCTGTAGAAACCATCTATTTTGGAGGTGGTACGCCTAGCCTGCTTACCAAAGAAGAGTTAGAACGCATTATAAATGCCGTATACCGCCACTACAGCGTTGTGGAACAACCAGAAATTACACTAGAAGCCAATCCAGACGATCTATCAACATCTAAAATAGAAGACTTAGCGCAATCTCCAATAAATCGTTTAAGCATAGGCGTACAATCTTTTAATGCCAAAGATTTAAAGCTTATGCACCGTGCACATAATGCAGAAGAAGCCAAACACTGTTTGGAAATAGCTACACAATATTTTAAAAACATATCGGTAGATTTAATTTACGGCATCCCAGGCTTAACAGATGCGGAATGGATAGAGAACATAAAAACAGTTTTAAATTTCAACATACCCCATGTATCTTGCTATGCGCTAACTGTAGAGCCAAAAACAGCTTTAGATGCATTTATAACCAAAGGCATAATACCGCCAGTTGATGATACTGTAGCGCAGCAACATTTCGAAATACTTCTGGCGCTTCTAGAAAAAGAAGGCTTTGTAAATTACGAACTGTCAAACTTTGGAAAACCAGACTTCTTTAGCAAAAACAATACTGCTTATTGGCAAGGCAAACCTTACTTGGGCATCGGGCCTTCGGCACACTCATTTAACGGCAACCAACGCAGTTGGAATATAGCACACAATATAAAGTACATTAAAGCCATAAACTCAGGCCAACTCCCTTCTGAAACAGAAATACTAACACCAACCGATAAGTTTAACGAGTACATTATGACGGGATTACGAACCGTTTGGGGAGTATCTTTACAACATGTACAGCAGCAATTTGGCGAAAATTACAAGGCTTATTTGCTAAAACAATCGCAAACCTACATCAACGAACACTTGTTGTATCTGGATGGCGACACCATTTTAACCACCAAAAAAGGCAAGTTTTTAAGCGATGGTATCGCCTCAAACCTTTTTAAAATTAACTTAACTTGATAGCTACAATACAATACAATTCCAGAAAATTAAAAATAGATTTAACCCAACCTCTAGATCTGTCCATACCACTAAGAGCATCTGCAACCAACGTAAATGCGTGGTATTTAGATGCTCCAAAAATAGAACCTGTACAAGACGGCAATTGGGTAGCCAGCGTAAAAGATGGGGCTTGCATTAATTTTAATACCATAACATTTAACCCACACGCCCATGGCACACATACAGAATGCGTAGGCCATATTACAGAAGACTTCCATTCCGTAAACAAAAGTTTGAAACAGTATTTTCACCTAGCAGAAGTTGTTACAGTTGCTCCAGAAAAATTAGGAGAAGACTTTGTAATTTCGAAACAACAATTGCAGTTTGCTTTAGGCAACAAAAAAAGAGATGCACTGGTTATTAGAACACTGCCAAATACCAAAGACAAACTAGAACGGCAATACTCCAATACCAACCCCACTTATCTTTTAGAAGCCGCAGCCGAGTACTTGGTACAAAAAGACATACAGCATTTACTTATCGATTTACCAAGTATAGACAAAGAAAAAGATGCCTGCCAATTATTAGCACACAATGCCTTTTGGAATACTAAAGCAAACTTACGTACCGAGGCCACAATAACAGAATTTATATACGTTCCAAATACCGTGGCAGATGGCATGTACATGCTCAATTTACAAATAGCCCCTTTTGAGAACGATGCCACACCTAGTAAACCTATTCTATACAAAGTTTTATAACTATGGGAACATTTTTTATAATTATAATAAGTGCATTGGTCACCCTGGGTGGTGTTACTGTTGTAAAATCATTTAAGCAAAAACAGCTTGTAAACGCACAGTCCACATTACTTTTAAATAAAATTAAAAAAGTATGTAAATTTATAACTGTAGAAGGCGATTTTGCCGAAATTTACCATTACGAAGATGTAAAAGAGCGGTTTTTAAAATTGGTATCCAGTAAAAAAAAGGCACTCGTTGTTATAAACGCTAAAGCCTATTTGGGTTACGATCTTTCCAAGATAGAACTTACCTCGCACGTAGAAACAAAGCAAATTACACTCAACTATTTTCCGCAACCAGAACTGCTTTCTATAGAAACCAATCTAAATTATTACGATAAAAAAGATGGTTATTTTAATAAGTTTGAAGCTAAAGATCTAACCGATTTACACAACGAAGCCAAAGTACATATACGAGAAAAAATTCCTGAAAGCGGCCTGATACAAATAGCACAAAAAGAAGCTTTAGAAACTATTTTACTTATGGAAACCATAGTAGAAACAATTGGTTGGACTCTCGATTACTCTGCCTTAAAACTAGAAGATAACACCAAAAAAATATCAAAATAATGTTCGAAATCTCCACAGATAAAAACAGGTTACAAATACCAACTATTCACGAGTTTTTAACCCAAACCTATTGGGCTAAAGGAAGAAGCAAAGCCGCAGTAGAAAAAACCATAGCCAATTGTTTTTGTTTTGGTGTTTACCTAAACAATGCGCAAATAGGCTTTGCCCGTGTTGCTACAGATTATACTGTTTTTGCTTACCTAATGGATGTTTTTATTTTACCAGAGCACAGAGGCAAGGGCTATTCTAAAAAACTTATGGAAGCTATAACTACTGCTCCAGAATTGCAAAGCTGTAACACATGGTTATTAAAAACTGCCGATGCGCATGGCCTGTACAAACAATTTGGTTATAAAGCGCTAAAAGCCCCAGAAATGGTTATGGAACGTAAACCACACAAAACACCATAACCTAAAACCATTAAATGCAGCACCTAATTTTTAAGCCAAAACACATCGCGCAACATGGATTTAGAACAACTACGCCACTATTGCTTGAATAAAAAAGCAGCAATAGAAGCATTTCCTTTCGATGCAGACACCTTGGTGTTTAAAGTAAAAGGGAAGCTATTTGCACTAATTGCATTAAAACGTTGGGAAGCTGGAGAAGCAGCCATTAATTTAAAAGCAGACCCAGAATATGCCGAAACACTAAGAGCGGAATACAATAGCATACGCCCTGGCTACCACATGAACAAAAAACATTGGAATACAGTGCATCTGCACGAAGGCGAAGTCGATGTTACATTTGTAACTACGCTAATAGACCACTCTTACGATATGGTTGTTAAAGGCATGTCTAAAAAAATACAAGCCGAATTAAAATCTGAATAAGCCCAACCAATACAAAACGAAAACCTTATTATTGCAAACCAAATAAATAATTATGAGCGTTTTAGCAACCCTAAAAGCGAGAAGTAATACAAGTTGCGAATTGTGTAGCGCAACAGAAGCATTAAGCAGCTACACTATACCACCTTCCTTAAACGAAAGTGTAGACAATACCATTTTAGCTTGCAACACCTGCTTAAACCAAATTGAAACTAAAACACCAATGGATCCCAATCATTGGAGGTGCTTAAACGACAGTATGTGGAGCGAACATATTGCAGTACAAATTATGGCATGGCGAATGCTACAAAGACTTCGCAACGAAGGTTGGCCCAAAGATTTGCTAGACATGATGTATCTTGACGATGAGGCCTTACGCTTGGCGCGCGCCACGGGAGAAGATAAAGACGATAGCGAAAAAATTATACATCGCGATGTTAATGGCGTAACCTTAACACAAGGCGATGCTGTTGTGCTAATTAAAGACCTCAAAGTAAAAGGAACAAGCATGGTGGCAAAACAAGGCACCACAGTAAAAAATATACGATTAGATCACGAAAACGGCAATTTTATAGAAGGCAAAGTAAGCGGCCAGCATATTGTAATTGTTACCGAATACGTAAAAAAAATATAAGCACTTGGTCATCTACAGTCTTCCTATATTAGCTTTTATTTTGATAGCACTATGGCAATTTAAACCCCACATATACGCACTATTTGCAAAAGAAAAAAAGGAAACATTCGAACCATTTCCTAAATCTTGGGAAAACATACTGCTAAACAACGTTTCGTTTTACAAAAAACGCTCTAAAGCAGAGCAAAAACGGTTCCAGTACCGCATGCAACTTTTTTTAAGCAACGTACACATTGAAGCGGTGCAGTTTACACTAGAAGACAGGGACATCGTATACGTTGCAGCAAGTGCAATAATTCCCGTATTCGGTTTTAAATCCTGGCACTACAGTAATTTGAGCACTGTACTTATTTACCCCGATTATTTTAATGAAGATTTAGCCTTCGACGCCAACACCAAAAACAGAACCATTGCAGGCTTGGTTGGCACTGGCCGTTTTAAAAACCAAATGCTATTATCTAGAAAAGCACTACACCATGGTTTTAACAATGCTACAGATAAAAATAACACAGCCATACACGAATTTATCCATTTGCTAGATGGCACAGATGGAACTATAGACGGCATTCCAGAACAACTGTTAGAACACCAATACATAGCACCTTGGTTGGCGCTAATGCATAAAGGTATCGAAGCCATTAATAACGATGCTTCAGATATAAGAAGCTATGGCGGCACAAGCCAAACAGAGTTTTTTGCTGTAGCATCAGAATACTTCTTTGAGCGCCCTAAACTGTTTAAAAGGAAACATCCAGAACTCTACGAAATGCTCGAAAAGTGCTATTCAACGGAAAACCCTGAACCTTAAAATAGCATCGAAAACTTAAGAAAGCTATTCCTAGGGGCATGTTAATTAGGGTTTTAAAACATCAATATTTAATACTAGCTGTTGTTTTTTGTTAAAACTCTAATAGCGGAGGTAGAGCTCAAATACGTTGGGCAGACACCATTTACGAAAAAGCAGAAGTGGCGTAAAATACGATTCACTAATAAATACTAATTTTGTATAAGAAGCTTAAATCACTTCCTTAAAATAAAACCCTGCTTTTTATAGAAAAGATTCGGTTGTTACAATTCGTAAAGTATTGTATTGATAATGCCTTTGTTGGCATTTAAATGGTATGAGTTTAAAAGCCGACTTGTCTTCACCTTAAAATTAAAAGGCGGTTTTAAAATATCTACCCCACTCTGGTATTTAAGTCGAATGCCCTGACCAGAAATAATATCTAAATTTGGTGTAAAATCCCCTTTGGGAACATGCTCCGTAAGAATAAGATATTTAAAAGACGATAACTTGGCAAGTACGGCCAAAATTTCGGTATTAGAAATATGCTGCAACACCTGCCGTAAGATAACACAATCTGCTACTGGTAAAGTTGCTTTGGCAACATCCAAACACTTAAACGTTACATGAGGCCATCGGTATTGCTTTTTGTTTCTCTCAATAAGCGCCTCAACAATATCTACAGCAAAATAATTGCCAGTGTAGGCAACAAGCTTGCTGCCAATATTAAAATCGCCACAACCCAAATCGCAAACACTTAACAGGGTATCATGCTGCTTAAAAAAAGCAGTCACTGCCGTTATATAAGGTGCTACAATTTCTGGGAAATGCGACCCTGTACCAGAAAAAAAATCGTGTGCTGCACCACCCCAAAGCTTCAAATCGTAAATTTGCGCCATTGCCGCTTTTGTAGGCCAAGGTGTTTTTGTTTTTTTAGTCACTTTAAACAATTTATAGCGCTGCCACGTGCTGTAGCTTACTAAATACATCCCAAACCACCACACCGCAACTTACTGCTATGTTTAAAGAATGTTTGGTGCCAAATTGAGGAATCTCGATAGTAACATCGCTGGCGGAAACTACCTCTTGCGCAACACCTTTAACCTCGTTGCCAAACACAAGCGCATAAGTTGTGTTTTCAGCCACGCTAAAATCGTTAAGCATAATAGCATGATCTGCCTGCTCTATAGCGCAAACCTGTACACCTTCTGCCTTTAACTTAGTTACCAAATCATTTGTATGCTCTACATGCTCCCAAGCCACAGTATCTGTGCTTCCCAAGGCCGTTTTATGAATGTCTTTATGCGGTGGCGTGGCTGTAATACCGCACAAATATATTTTTTGAATAAGAAACGCATCGCTCGTTCTAAAAACAGAACCAATGTTATTTAAACTTCTAATATTATCTAAAACAATAATTAAAGGCGTTTTTGTTGCTGCCTTAAACCCATTAACACTAAGCCTATTAAGTTCGTTGTTTTTTAATTTACGCATTACGTGATTTATTTGTTTGAGTTGTTGAAATCTCGCTACAATTGTAGATAACTTCTAAAGCATCCATTTACATACACCTGAAATTAGTAGTACATTGCAAGCTACAATTTTGTCAAAAATAGCAATTAATAAATTAGAGGTCCATTGGCTAAAAAAGTAAAGAAAGAAACCCCATTAATGAAACAGTACAATGCTATAAAAGCAAAGTACCCAGATGCATTGTTATTGTTTCGTGTAGGCGATTTTTACGAAACATTTGGTCAAGATGCCGTAAAAGCCTCAGGAATACTAGGCATTATATTAACCAAACGCGGTGCAGGAAGCGAGAGCGAAACCGAATTGGCAGGATTTCCGCACCATTCTCTAAACACCTATTTACCCAAACTGGTAAAAGCAGGCGAGCGTGTTGCTATTTGCGACCAATTAGAGGACCCCAAACAAACAAAAAAAATTGTAAAACGCGGTGTTACAGAATTGGTAACGCCCGGAGTTGCATTAAACGACGAGGTGCTAACCTCAAAATCTAATAACTTTTTATGTTCGGTATACTTCAGTAAAAAAAATATTGGCATTTCTTTTTTAGACATTTCTACTGGCGAGTTTTTAACCGCACAGGGACATGCCGAGTATATAGACAAATTGCTGCAAAACTTTGGCCCTAGTGAGGTACTGGTAAGTAAGCAAAAGCGCAGCGTTTTTCTAGATACGTTTGGAGACGACTTCCACACCTTTTTTCTGGAAGATTGGGTGTACCAAACAGATTATGCCAACGAGACGCTAACCAAACACTTCGACACAAAAACGCTTAAAGGATTTGGTGTAGAAGCGCTTAATGAGGGGGTTATAGCTTCGGGTTCCATACTGCATTACTTAGGAGAAACGCAGCACCATAAGCTGCAACACATTACTGCTATTTCTCGCATTGCAGAAGACGATTATGTTTGGATGGACCGTTTTACCATTAGAAATTTAGAGCTGTACAACTCTACAAACCCTAATGCTGTAACGCTTTTAAACGTTGTAGATAAAACCATCTCGCCAATGGGTGCCAGGCTGTTAAAGCGTTGGCTCGCCCTACCCCTTAAAACCTTAGCCCCTATAAAACAACGCCACGATGTTGTGGCGTTTTTAACAGCAGATGGCAGCTTGTTGGCAGCAATACAAACGCAGATAAAGCAAATTGGCGATCTGGAGCGGTTAATCTCTAAAACTGCAACTGGAAAAGTAAACCCCAGAGAAGTTATTCAACTTAAAAACGCCTTAGAAGCTATAATACCTATAAAAGGTTTAGCATCTCAGTGTGCTAACGAGTCTTTGCGCATTATTGGCGACAATTTACAGGGTTGCGATGTGTTAAGAAGTAAAATAACACAAACACTTAACGAGGAAGCGCCTGTAAATGTATTGAAAGGGCATACCATAGCCCAAGGATTTTCAGAAGAATTGGACGAATTAAGAGGGCTCTCTAAATCTGGAAAAGACTATTTAGATGCCATGTTAGAGCGCGAGAGCGAACGCACAGGCATTACCTCTCTTAAAATAGCCTCCAACAACGTTTTTGGTTATTATATTGAAGTTAGAAACACACATAAAGATAAAGTTCCAGAATCTTGGATACGCAAACAAACACTGGTTAATGCCGAACGTTACATTACCGAAGAGCTTAAAGAATACGAAGCCAAAATTTTAGGTGCCGAAGAACGCATTTTAGCCATAGAACAGCAATTATTTGCAGCGCTAGTCTCTTGGATGCACCAGTACATTAAATCGGTGCAGCAAAACGCCCACTTGATAGGAGAGTTAGACTGCCTTTGTGGTTTTGCCCAGTTGGCAAAAGATAATACGTACACACGCCCCGTTATAGACAATTCCCACGATTTAGAAATTACAGCAGGACGCCACCCTGTTATTGAAAAGCAGTTGCCTTTGGGCGAAACTTATATTGCTAACGATGTGTATTTAGACCCCACCACACAACAAATTATTATGATTACCGGCCCTAACATGTCTGGTAAATCGGCCATTTTAAGGCAAACAGCACTTATTGTTTTATTAGCCCAAATAGGGAGTTTTGTACCTGCGGAAGCCGCTCGCATTGGCCTGGTAGATAAAATATTTACCCGCGTAGGCGCCAGCGATAACATTTCTATGGGCGAATCTACTTTTATGGTAGAAATGAACGAAACGGCATCGATATTAAATAACATTTCCAACAGAAGCTTAGTTTTGTTGGACGAGATAGGTAGAGGCACCAGTACTTACGATGGCATTTCTATTGCCTGGGCCATTAGCGAATATTTGCACGAGCACCCCGAAAAGCCCAAAACATTATTTGCAACACATTACCATGAGTTAAATGAAATGACGGAAACATTTGCCCGCATTAAAAACTTTAATGTTTCTGTAAAAGAGTTAAAAAACAATGTCTTGTTTTTACGTAAGCTGGTAGAGGGTGGTAGCGCACATAGTTTTGGAATACACGTTGCCAAAATGGCTGGGATGCCCCAACAGGTATTACACCGTGCAAACAAAATATTAAAACAATTAGAACAATCTCACTCTAACGAAGAACTTACCGATAAGGTTAAAACCGTAGACGATACCATGCAGCTAAGTTTTTTCAATTTAGACGATCCTTTACTGGAAAACATTAAAGAGGAAATATTAGAAACTGATATTGATACACTTACGCCTGTAGAAGCTTTAATGAAACTTAACGAGATAAAGCGCATGTTGGTTAAGAAGAAACCTGTTTAAAAAAAAATTCGTTTTTTTTTACGAAAAGGCTTTGCAATTCCTAGAAATATTCTAAATTTGCATCCGCAATCGAGAGGTTGTTTGTTCATTAAAAAGACTGCGAAAGTAGCTCAGGGGTAGAGCATCACCTTGCCAAGGTGGGGGTCGCGGGTTCAAATCCCGTCTTTCGCTCTGATACTTTTATTAAAATATACCAATGCTGAAGTGGTGGAATTGGTAGACACGTTGGACTTAAAATCCAATGGACATTAGTCCGTACGGGTTCAAGTCCCGTCTTCAGTACTAAAGCCTTTACAAGAGATCTTGTAAGGGCTTTTTTTATTTAGATACAACAATTAAATTGATACGTAACAAATTTAATGTTACAAAAAAAAGGGATCAAGCCATATTTTTGGGGAAGTCATAAAATTAGGCATATAATTTAGTTAGTCTGTAGAGGAAGAATTTTACAT
>CANLCJ010000038.1 GCA_947489085.1 uncultured Flavobacteriaceae bacterium | reverse complement strand
CTTGGTAATTGCTCTACTACTGTAAATTTAGGAAGACCGGAAGCCACAAACAATTGCGATATTAATACTGTTGTGGCCTCTGTAAATAATCAACCTATAGATCCTGATACGTTTCTTTTCGAAGTAGGAACTACTGAGGTAACTTGGACGGTAACTGATAGTTCTGGAAATTCTAACTCATGTATACAAAACGTAACTGTTGTTGATGATGAAATGCCTGTAATTACTGAATGTGCTTTGCCTATTGAAGTTACTGCAGATCCAGGTGCATGTGTAGCCTCAAATGTAAATTTAGGTCTACCGGTTGCAACAGATAATTGTGGAATTCCAGAAAATGGAATTACAAACGATGCACCTAACGAATTTCCTTTAGGAGAAACTATAGTAACTTGGACGATAACCGATAATTCAGGAAATACGGTAAGTTGTACTCAACCAGTAACAGTTATTGATGGCGAAATACCCGAAGTTAACTGCCCTATAGATCTTGTAATTAATGTAGATCCCAATTCATGTACGGCTACAAATGTAGAATTGGGGCGTCTAGATGTACAAGATTGTACAAATGTTACCGTTAGCAATAACGCACCAGATGTATATCCGTTAGGGAATACTATTGTAACCTGGACAGTAACTGATGCTGCAGGAAACACCAATAACTGCGATCAAACCATCACAGTAATAGACAACATCCCTCCTACTTTTACAAGTTTTGTGTCAGATGTTACTGTAGAGTGTGATGAAGTTCCAGAGCGAGAAGACTTAACAGCTTCTGATAACTGTGGAGATGCTGTTGTAACGTTTGAAGAAATTAGAAGAGATGGCAACTGTCCATCAAATTACACTTTAGAACGTACATGGACGGCAACAGACGCTGCAAACCTAACAACAAGTTTTACACAAACCATAACTGTACAAGACACAACTGCTCCAGAATTTGTTGGCAATCTACCTCAGGATATTACTGTAGAGTGCGATGCCATTCCAGAGCCTGAAACTCTAAATGCTTTTGATAATTGTGGTATTGCTACAGTAAGTGTAAACGATGCAAACACACCTGGAGACTGTCTAGGCAGCTTTACAATACTACGCACATGGACTGCTACAGATGCTTGTAATTTAACTACAACGCATACGCAAGTTATAAATGTAATAGATACAACAGCACCTACGCCAACACAAGCAATTCAAGACAACATAACAGTAAGTTGTACAGACATCCCCGATGCTCCAGAAGTTGAGTTTACAGATAACTGTTCCTCTGATATTATTGTTGTGTTTAATGAAGTGAATGAATTTGATGATACAGTTTTCGAAGATTATTTAATAAGACGTACGTGGACCGTTAGAGATGCTTGTAGTAACGAAGCAGTATACACACAAACTTTAAATGTAACCTTGGACGAATTTGTAACAACTATAGACGATAGATTTGATACGCGCAGAGATGGAACTCCTGGAGGCTCTAGATGTTTTAACGATGGTGTTATAGATCTTAACACTGAGTTTTTAGATTCTGATGTTGTTGGAATTTGGGAAATCGTTGAAGGTGATAGACAAGCCACACTAAGAGGCAATATTTTCGACCCTACAACACTAGTTTTAGACGACGATTTTAAACCTGGTAGTGAACCAAAAAACTATTTATTACGCCACACGGCCTTAAGAGACGGTTGTATTAATGTTACAGAAGTTATAATAGACATTAATGCAGAATGTATTGTGTTACCTTGTGGAGATACAGATGTTGTCATATCAAAAGCTATAACACCAAATGGAGATGGTAACAACGACCGTTTTGATATAATGGGCATTGAGCTTTGTGGCTTTATTGCCAACGTAAAAATATTTAACCGTTGGGGCGCTTTAATTTTTGAATCTAATAACTATGCCCTAGGAGAAGGTCAAGGTACTTTTCAAGGCAACTCACCAAGTTCTTCATTTGGAAATTCTGGCACTGTTCCTAACGGCACGTATTATTACATTATAAACTTAGAAAATAGCGGATTAGCACCTTTTACTGGTCCTATCTACATCGGAACCAAATAAAATACCTCTTATGAAATTTGTAAAATATTATATAATCGCTCTTGCGTTATTTAATTGTACTGTGGGTATGGCACAACAACTGCCTCAATTTACACAATACATGTATAACACTATTGCCATAAACCCAGCTTATGCTGGAAGTAGAGAGGCTTTAAGTATTATAGGGTTACACCGCAGCCAATGGGTAGGATTCGACGGTGGCCCTGTAACCCAAACATTATCTGTACACTCGCCACTTAGAAACGATCGTATCGGGTTAGGATTTACCTTTATTGAAGACGATTTAGGTCCTGAAAATTTCACCTATTTATACGGAGACTTCTCCTATAGCATACCCACTGGCAGAACAGGAAAATTGGCATTTGGTGTTAAAGGAGGCTTTACAAGTTACAGTTTAGACGACGATTTTAGAGAAACAGAAAGTTTCGATCCATTAATTAGAGGCATAGCCAACCGTTGGACACCAAATATAGGCTTAGGTGTATACTACCATACCAATAGATTTTACGCAGGCGCCTCTGCTCCAAGAGTATTAAATACAAATAGAGCAACAGAAGAAGGCTTTGAAGCTTTAGAACGTTTAAGTTATTACGGAATTATAGGAGCTGTTTTCGATATAAATAGCAATTTTAAATTTAAGCCCTCTTCGTTACTAAAAATTACGAACGGCGCTCCAGCATCGTTAGATTTTACAGCAAACTTCCTATATAAAGAAAAAGTTTGGTTGGGCGCTTCGTATAGAGCAAGTCAAGACACCGGAGCTTTTGGAGGGTTTTTAGATTTACAAGTATCTAAGCAATTACGCCTCGGGTATTCTTATGAAAAACCAACATCTGAAATTAGAGCTTTTACCAGCGGTACACACGAAGTATTGCTTATTTACGAATTTAAATTTATAAGTTCGAAACTTAAATCACCAAGATATTTTTAAGACAATTGTATTTTTTTATTATGAAATTAAAAACCTACATATCAGTTTCGCTCTTTATTTTAACAACGATAACAAGTTTTGCGCAACCTGGAAAACAAAAACGAGCAGACACCCTATTTAACAAATTTTCTTTTGTAAAAGCTGTCGAGGTTTATAAAGACCTGATAAAAAACAATTACAACAAAGACTATGCAGTTAGAAGAGTTGGAGATTGCTATGCGTATTTAAGAAACCCTGCTGCCGCGGCTAAGTATTACAAACGTGCTGTACACCAAGATAATGTTCCAATAGAATATTATTACAGCTATGCACAGTCTTTAAGAGGTATTAAAAAGTACAAAGAATCCAGAGAATGGATGCGACGTTTTAAAGATTCTGGAGGTGTAACAAACACAGGACGTTTCGAAAAAGATTTAGACTTTATGTCTCATGTGTTTAGTGCCAAAAAACAATATTTTTTAAAACGCACACGAATCAATTCGAAATTTAGCGACTTTGGAGCCGTAGAGCATAATGGCAAAGTATATTTTGCATCATCTAGAGACGAAGGGGTTTCTGTAAAACGCCTTTATGGCTGGAACGAGCAACCTTTTCTCGATGTTTACGTAGCAGAAAAAGGCAGTAAAAAAAGAATAACTCACGCCTCAAAGTTAAAAGGCGATATAAATTCTATATATCACGACGGTCCTGTAACCATTACAAACGACGGCAAGACCATGTATTTTTCGAGAAATGCAGCCAATAAATTTGGTAAAGAAAATGATAAAAAAGGAATTAGTTCTATTAATATTTACAAAGCAACATTTATAGATAGCATTTGGACTAACGTAGAAGCTTTACCTCTTAATAGTAAAAATTATTCCACACAGCACCCCGCTTTAAATAGAGACAATACAAAATTGTATTTTTCGTCTGATATGCCTGGTGGCGAAGGTGGATCTGATATTTATTATGTTGATATTAATCCTGATGGCTCTTATGGAGACCCTGTAAATCTTGGAAACATCGTAAATACATCATCTTCAGAAGGTACACCATTTATCAATAACGAAGGTATTTTATTTTTCTCATCAGACGGGCATTTAGGTTTAGGTCTCTTAGACATTTTTGGAACAGTAGCAGATGAAAATAATAGCATAACAGATGTTGTAAACCTAGGAGTTCCAGTAAACTCAGAGCGAGACGACTTTTGTTTTACAATGAATGCAGATGGTGTAACGGGCTATTTTTCTTCAAACAGAAGAGGTGGTCGTGGCGATGATGATATTTATGAATTTTACCGCAAGCCCTTATTGCGTGTAAGAGGTCAAGTGGTAGATGCTATAAACACCAAACCTATTCCAAATTCTATAATTAATTTGTATGACGATAAAGAAAATAAAATAGCCTATTTAGTTACAGACGAAGAAGGGTTTTACGAAATAAATATCGATAGAAATCAAGATTATAAAATCGTTGCCAGCCAAGACAAATACATCGACGATTATAGAAAATTTACATCTAAAAATTTATCCAGTATAGAATCTGAAATCGTAGCAAACCTCATACTAAACCCTGTTCAAAAAGTTGATGTATTAGCAGAGTTAAACACGATCTATTTCGATTATAACAAACATAATATTAGAAAAGATGCAGCTTTAGAATTAGATAAAATTGTTAATCTAATGGCTAATATTTATCCAGAAATGGTTATTCGTATAGAGTCGCACACAGATTCTAGAGGTACACTGTCTTACAACGATAAGCTATCTATAGACAGAGCAAATGCTACTTACGAGTATATTATTTCTAAAGGCATAGATCCTAGCCGTATTACAGAACACAAGGGATACGGAGAAAGGCGTTTAACTAATGGTTGTCAAGATGGTGCAAATTGCGAAGATGAAGACCACCAATTAAACCGTAGAACACAGTTTATAATAGTGCAAATTGAATAGCAGAAACAACAGCAGTTTTTAGAGTTCTTTTTGTTACGCGTAATTATAATTAAATACAACTAAAACTATAACTGATGAAACTGAAACAAAACATTTTAATTCTGGCGCTATGTAGTGTTGTATGCCAAGCTTTTGCCCAAGAAGCTCTTCAAAAAAAAGCAGACTATTTATTTAACAATTTTGCCTTTAACGAGGCCGCAGAATTGTATAAGATAGTTTTGAATAAAAATGAAAATAAAGACTACATTTCAAGACAACTTGGGGATTGCTACAGCTATATGCGAGAACCAGAAAAAGCAATTGAGTATTACAAAACAATAGTAACTCAAGAAAACGTACCTGTAGAATATTATTATAAATATGCACAAGCGCTAAGAGCCACTAAAAACTATGAGACCTCAAGAACTTGGCTAAGAACATACCAAGATAAGGGAGGGCAACTGGAAGAAGGCTACTTAAGCAAAGATGCCACGTTTATAGACAAAATAACAAATACTGCTCCCAATTACGTTTTAAAAAATGCATTTTTCAATTCCATTGTAAGCGATTTTGGTGCTTTCGAACATAAAGACACTATTTATTTTGCTTCAACAGCCAATAAAGGAGTATTAACAAAACACAGACACGCTTGGGATGCACAACCTTTTTTAGATGTTTATGCCACAGCTAAAACAGCAGACACCATAATACACCATAAAGCAAAACTTAAAGGCAGAGTAAACTCTACCTACCACGATGGCCCTTTGGTAATTACAAACGACGGGAAAACCATGTATTTTTCTAGAAACAATTTTATAAGACAAAAACTAGGAGAAAGCAATGTTGGCATAAATCATTTAAAGCTCTATAAAGCCAGTTATAAAAATGGCAAATGGACGCATATAAAAGAGCTTCCCTTTAACGATAACAACTACTCTATTGGCCATCCAACTTTAAACAGAGACGAAACACGATTGTATTTTTCGTCTGATAGGCCTGGAGGCTTTGGCGGGTCCGATATTTATTACGTTGCAATTAATAAAGATGGCACCTATGGTAAACCTGTAAATGCAGGAAAAGCTATAAACACCAAAAAGAACGAACTGTTCCCTTTTGTAAATTCAGAAGACATTCTTTTCTTTTCTTCAGACGGTCACCAAGGTCTGGGGCTTTTAGACATTTACGTAACCGCTTACAATGCCGATAAAATACCGACCCATGTTGTTAATCTGGGATTACCCATAAATTCGAGTAAGGATGATTTCTCATTCTTTATGAATACCGATGCCAAGACAGGTTATATCGCCTCTAATAGAGAGGGTGGACTTGGTAAAGATGATATCTATACCTATACCAAAATACCGCAATTAAAAGTAAGTGGAACGGTTAGAGATGCTAAAGGGCAAACGCCAATTAACAATTGTGTTATAAAATTAACCAATCCATCTGGTCAAGACATATCTTATGTAGAAACCAATGCTAACGGCACCTATTCTATAAATATAGATCGAGAAGTAAACTACAAACTAACAGCTAGTAAAGCTAATTATGCCGACTACACTATGGACGTATCAAGCAGTGGTGTTGCTACTTTTACAGAAACAATTACTGCAAATTTTGAACTGCGAGAAAAACCTAAAGCAGATATTATAAAATCCAAACCTGTAGCTGTAGTAAAGGACTTAGGAGCAATTTATTTTAATTTTGATAGTGCTGAAATAAAGGAAAGTGACTCTAATGCCTTAACTACCATTATTAACACCATGCTAAATACGTATCCAGAAATGACGATTAAAATAGAATCGTTTAGCGATGCCAGAGGTCCAGAAAGTTATAACGATGCGTTATCTCAAAAACGTGCAGAAGCTACCTATAATTATTTAATATCTAAGGGTATAAATCCCTCAAGAATTGTAGAACATAAAGGCTATGGAGAACACGACTCAACTAAACATTGCGAAACTACGCCAAAAGAATGTTCTAAAAAAGATTATGAGCTTAGCAGACGCACAAATTTTATAGTAGTTAACACATACAAATAAGCCTTATTTCTATTAGACATACAAAAGACAAAACCCTTCTATAATTTAGAAGGGTTTTTACCTAAGCTAAAATTCAATAACAATTAAGTTATCTCAATATAACCTTTTTTTTGACTAACGAACATTCAATATTAGTTTAAACCAAATATTGAAAAAAAGGCTATGCCATTAAGCTATAAATTTATAGCTATTATCTTTTTATAAACATATTGGTATAATACCATTTTCCGTCTTCGTCTTGCTCTGCAGAAACTTCAAAACCAGTAAAATCTCCAACTAAAGTTTTACGATGAGACTCGCTACTCATCCATGCATTTACAACCGATTGCGCCGATGTAAAACCAAAAGCTACATTTTCAGATACCTGCTTTGCTCCTGCTTGGGCTTTTAAGAAATTACTTCTTTCGAAAAAATTGGCATGAGATACATCCTTGGTATCCGTCATATAATCAGTATGCGTGAAGGCCGCAGATTTTACAATACTTAAACTTTCTAAACGATTTAAACCTTGGTCTTCTCGATAAGTATTTATAAGATCTAAGATTTCAACTTCTATAGATTTAGATTCTAAAACTACAATTTGAGCTTCGTCTAAGCTTTCAGCATTATCGTTAAGGGATTCTGGAGAACAGGAGTAAAAGCAAATAGTTACTATTGCCAATAATACTCTAAAAGTAATGGATTTCATAATAATAAGTAGGTTGTTTGGGATTATAAAACTACTTACTATCGCTTCAGAATTATGTTAATGAAATGTTAAAATCGATAAAGAGAGTGTTTTTTAGCGTTAAAAAATGTATTTCATCGATAAAAAGTAAAATCTAAACTTAAAAATATGCATTTTACCGATAATTTAAGGAGATAATCGATTTTTGGACCATTTGAAGTCTTTTTCTAACTTATAACGTATTCTATCGTGTAGTCTATTTGGTCTGCCCTGCCAAAATTCGATCTCTACAGGCACAACAATATACCCTCCCCAATATGTAGGCCTTTTTACTGGCACATTTTCATAAGTACGCTCTAGTGTCTCTAATTTTTGTTCTAAATAAGCTCTATTAGATATTATTTCACTCTGTTGAGATACTAAAGCTCCTAACTGGCTTCCCTTGGGTCTGGATTTAAAATAAGTGTCGCTTAAATTATCTGACACCTTTGCTGCTTTTCCCTTAATTATTATTTGTCGTTCTGTATTTTGCCAAAAAAAAGACAAACATACATTAGGATTATTGGCTATAGCAAGCCCTTTTTCACTGGTATAATTAGTATAAAATACAAACCCCTCGTCTGTAAACTTTTTTAATAATACAACGCGTCCTTTAGGGAAACCATCTGTACCTATAGTTGTTAACGTCATTGCGTTATTTTCAAATTCTGGGAAGTGTTTATCTACCTCGTAAAACCATTTTTGAAATAGCTCTAAGGGGTTTTCTGGTGTTGCTTTCAATAAGAGCTCGCCCTTATCATAAGATCTTCTGTATGCGCTTAAATCGTTTTCCATAACACGAAATTAATGAAAAAATGCATTTGTTTTTGTAGGAAAAAAATTATTAAATAAGTAATTTTGCAATGTCTCTCGAGATTTTATAACCTTAATTCATTAGTAATGAAATTTGAAAAAAGCTTATATTTTGAGAAGTTGAACCCTTTTAAGCTAGAATTACCATTTGGAACTTATTTTCTCTGCCCTAACTTTGTTGTTGGAGAATTAAAAGAAAGCGTGCATCTAGATTGGGATAAGGCTGAAATTATAATCGAAGAGCTTTATAGTTTCTATGGAACAAAAGCCAAAATAGCCTACATAGCCAACAGAATAAACGATTATTCTATAGACCCACAAAACTGGATAAAAATAGAACAGCAGTACGACTTACTAGTTGCCAGTGCTATTGTAGCTTATAACAATTCAACGTACATGAACGCTTCAATCGAAAAAAACTTTTCCAGTAAAAGTATTAAACGCTGTCTTTCGCTAGATGAAGCTATAGAATGGACATACAGTCTTGCAGAGTTTAACACTATAAGAAGTGCTATGTAACTTTAGTAGAAACTCTGTTATGCTTAAGTTACTGTAGCAAAAACTAATTTCCCTGTCTATTTATCAATACAGGTATCATTTAATCAAAAGATGAAATTTTTGGGGGAAATGATGCATTCAATTTAAGAAAAGTCGAAGGTTTTACCATCTTCCGCAAGTTCTACATTTTCGAATACATCTTTAGCCTCTGCTCTAAAAAGCTCTAAATCTGGATAGCGAGAAGAATAATGGCCTAAAACCAATGTTTTGGCATTGGCCTGCTTGGCAATTTGTGCAGCTTCTTTTGCGGTAGAATGCTTTGTTTTAGGTGCTAAATGTGCATGGGCTTCTAAAAAAGTAGACTCGTGGTATAACACGTCCACATCTTTTATAATAGGGACTATAGAAGGCTTATAAACAGTATCGCTACAAAACGCATAACTTTTAGGTGCATTTGCAGGAAAGGTAACTTTTGTATTATCGATTACTACACCATCTTCGTTTTCTACATCGAAACCTTGCTTTAATTTTCTATAATAAGCAACGTTAATATTTGCAGCTTTTGCAGCGTCTATATTCAGGCTTCTTTCGCCTTCTTTTTCCTTAAATAAGTAACCGTTAGTATAAACGCGGTGCGTTAAAGGAATAGTGTGTACTTCAACAGTATCATCTTCGTAAATAAGCTCCGATGCTTTAGAGCTTAACTCGTGAAAATAAAGGTTATAATCTGTCCAAGAGTCTGCCAGTTTAAGTTGTAACGTAATAATTTCTTTAATACCCTTTGGCCCATAAACGTGTAAATCTGCTTCTCTGGTTAACAGCCTAAACGTAGATATTAAGCCCACTAAACCGTAAAAATGGTCGCCATGCAAGTGCGATATAAAAATGTGTTTAATACGGTTAAATTTAACCTTGTGGCGCCTTAATTGTACCTGAGTGCCTTCGCCACAATCTATTAAAAACATATTGTTATTTATTTCTAATACCTGAGAGGTTGTATTACCTAATGTTCGCGGAGTGGCACTATAACAACCTAATATGGTTAATTTCATCTGTTTAAATTTTAGTGTTTTTCATTTGTCAGATGTCATTCGCCATTTAACATTTCGGTAGGTATTGCCGTTTAGTAAATATGGCTCATTTCATATGAATAGAGGTCGAAAAATTTTGTAACGTGTTCCATAATCAGCTTTACAAATTAGAGATATGGCTTTAAAAACCTAGATCGCGTTCTATTTCCTCCATTTCTATAATATCGTAAGCTTCAGTTTGTGTTGGAACAACCATTAGTTCTGGTGAAACCTCATCGATATTAATTTTATCTGATACAATTACAAACGAATGTTTTGACTTACGGTGTATTTTAGAAATTTGAAGAAATTCACTTACTTCTGTAGCTTTAATTTTTTCTAATGCCGTTAACACAATAATAATGTTATTATTTTGGTATTTAGGATAAAGTGCTTCTAATTTCTTAACTAATTCTACCACCGTAACTTTCTCTTGAGTTATAACTGTGGTATTACCATTTTTACTAATAATCATAACTTATTGTTTTATTTTAGAGGCCAACAGGTAAATAACAGCCATTCTTACTGCTACGCCGTTTTGCACTTGGTCTAATATAATTGCTTGCTTAGAGTCTGCTACGTCACTAGTAATTTCCACACCTCTGTTTATAGGCCCTGGATGCATAATGGTTATCTTTTTATCTAAACTATCAAGCAGATCTTTAGTAACACCAAATTGTTGTGTGTATTCTCTAGTGGACGGAAAATAACTAATATCCATACGCTCGTTTTGCACGCGCAACATGTTGGCTACATCGCACCATTGCAATGCTTTTTTTAAATTTGTTTCTACTTTAACGCCTAACTTATCTATATATTTTGGTATTAAAGTTTTTGGCCCACATACCATTACTTCTGCGCCTTGTAGTTGCAATGCAAATATGTTTGAAAGGGCTACCCTACTGTGTAAAATATCTCCAACAATAACTACTTTTTTACCGCCTACTTCTCCTAATTTTTCGCGAATGGAATACGAATCTAAAAGTGCTTGAGTTGGATGCTCGTGGGCTCCATCTCCTGCGTTAATTATACTCGCTTTAACATGTTTCGATAAAAACACGCCTGCTCCGGGATTAGGGTGGCGCATTACTACCATATCTACTTTCATAGATAGAATATTGTTAACAGTGTCTATTAAAGTTTCTCCTTTCTTAACAGAAGATTGGGCTGATGAAAAATTAATAACGTCGGCAGATAAACGCTTTTCTGCCAATTCAAAAGATAGTTTTGTACGTGTAGAATTTTCAAAAAACAAATTCGCTATAGTAATATCTCTTAAAGAAGGTACCTTTTTTATTGGTCTATTTATAACTTCTTTAAAGTGATCGGCTGTTTCGAAAATAAGCTGAATATCTTTTTGATTAAGATATTTTATTCCTAATAAGTGATTTACACTTAATGTATTCATTTATTCGTAATTATTTATCTATTAAGTAAACAGCATCCTCTGTATCGTGCTCCTTCCAGTTAACTTTTACCTTTTCTGCATTAATAACATCTACTTGTCGCCCTCTATAATTGGGTTGTATGGGCAAATGCCTGCTAAATCGTCTGTCTATTAGTGCTAGTAACTCTATTTCGTTTGGTCTGCCAAAAGACTGTACCGCGGTTAATGCAGCTCTTATACTGCGGCCTGTATGCAACACATCATCTATAAAAACAATATCCTTATCTTCTACTAAAAAATCTATTTTAGTTTTATTGGCTTCTAAAGGTTTTTCATTTCTTCTAAAATCGTCTCTATAAAACGTAATATCTAAATACCCTAATTTTACATTAGTAATATTGTAATCTTCCTTTAATATTTTTGCAATTCTATCAGCTAAATATATACCTCTAGGTTGCAATCCTATTAGGACGGTATTAGAGAAATCGTTATGTTTTTCAATAAGTTGACAAGCCAATCTGTGTAGAATGATGTTTACCTCTTTTGCGTTAAGTAAAACTTTCTGACTCATATACTATCTAAGCGTAATTAGATAAACAAAGGTAATGTAAAAAATTAAATTGTATTGGCTTTTAGTTTCTATTAATTTGAATCGTTGTGATTCGATAACAACAGGTAATTATTTAATACGAAGAATGGCATCTGTACTTTTTAGAATCTTTATTTTCATACACTGGTTGCGGTTAGTGCAAATGTTTTAGTTTTGCTTTTCTAAAATTGTAGTTTATGGATGAGTATATTGATATTGCTAATGCAGACGGTACTTTAACTGGGGAAAAGGCACTAAAATCTGTGGTACACGAAAAAGGATTATTTCACCATACCGCACATTTGTGGCTGTATACAAAAGATGCACACATATTACTAGCACAACGCTCTGCGAAAAAATTAATTTGTCCTTTACTTTGGGATGTGTCTGTTGCTGGACATATAGATGCTGGCGAAACTCCTGTAGAAGCTACCGTAAGGGAAACTAAAGAAGAAATTGGTTTAACTTTAGATGCAACTGCTTTAGTAAACATTGGGGTGTTTAAGTGCATGCAGAGCTATGAGAATGGAATTAAGGATAATGAATTTCACAATACATTTATAGCTGAATTAAATGTACCTCTAGAACAATTAACACCTCAAGAAACTGAGGTTGAAGCTTTAAAATTAGTGTCCTTTTTAGAGTTTGAACAGTTATTAGCTCATATAGGTAAAGACAAGCATTTTGTGCCTTCTAATAAAGCTTATTACGAGTTTGTTTTTAAGGCAATAAAAATAGCTTGAACTATTAGATAGTAGTAGCTTAGCTAAAAAAGCAAAGTGTTTTTAATACCAAAACATATAAATTGTGAGACATTATGAAACAAAAAAACAGCTTTAAATTTGAATTTATAGCTTTAATGGCCTCTTTAATGTCTATTGTAGCCTTATCTATAGATGCTTTACTACCTGCACTTCCAGAAATTGGAGATTATTTAAGGGTTAACAACACCAGTGACAACCAACTACTAGTTACCATGATTTTTTTGGGTATTGGTTTTGGACAGCTTATTCTTGGCCCTTTGTCTGATAGCTTTGGTAGAAAACCCATAGTGTATCTAGGTATTGGTATTTTTGCTGTAGCTAGTATAATTTGTGTTACAACTCAACGCTTCGAGGTAATGGTTATTGGTAGGATTCTTCAAGGTGTTGGGCTTTCTGCACCGCGTAGTTTAGCTATTTCCATGATTAGGGACACGTACGAGGGCGATTATATGGCCAAGATAGTATCCATAGTCGTTATGTTTTTTATTCTTGTTCCTGTAATTGCTCCAAGTTTAGGACAGATAATTTTAAAACTGTTCCATTGGAAAGCTATTTTTAGCTTTAATCTTCTTTTTGGTATTTTGGTTTTAATTTGGTTTTGGAAACGCCAACCCGAAACTTTAGCGACGAAATACCGTATCCCTTTTTCTGCGGGTTTATTTTTAAATGGTATTAAAGCCTTTTTTAAATATAGAGATGCTGTAGCTTTTACGTTAATTTCTGGTTTTATTACAGGATCGTTTATGGTTTACTTAAGTACCGCACAACAAATATTCCAAGAACAATACCGCCTTGGTGAATTGTTCCCTTATATTTTTGCAAGTCTGGCTATTGCTATTGGTTTGTCTACTTACATGAATAGCAGATTGGTAGAACGTATTGGCATGAAACGTATTGCATTTTATGGCATCTCTGCTTATGCCTTTATTTCTTTACTATACGTGGTATTGTTTTGGTCTGGAAAAAACCCAAGCATATGTGTGCTTATAGGCTTTTTAGCGCTACAATTTTTTGCTGTTGGTTTGCTTTTTGGCAACCTTAGGGCCATTGCTATGCAACCATTAGGGCATATGGCTGGTATGGGTGCGGCTATAAATGGATTTATTTCTACTGTTATGGCAGTGCCTATTGCGAATTACATTGGCAATTTTGTTAAAACATCTGTGTTACCTCTATTTCTTGGGTTTTCGCTATTTGGCGTATTATCCCTTGTGGTATTTCTTTATATTAATGCTTACAGCAAACGTGTTACATAGTTTAAATTTTGGCTTGGTAGGTATACAAATCGAAGTAACGCCCTTTAAGAGCAATCAAATCTTCGTGAGTGCCTCGCTCTACAATATGGCCACCTTCAATAACTAGAATTTGATCTGCTTTGCGTATGGTGCTTAACCTATGCGCAATAACTAAGGTTGTTCTATTGGCCACCAATTCGTCTAAACTTTTTTGAATAAGCGCTTCACTTTCGGTATCTAAATTCGATGTTGCTTCGTCTAATATAACTACTCTCGGGTTTGCTAAAATGGCTCTTGCAATCGCTATACGTTGCCGCTGGCCTCCTGAGAGTTTTACGCCCCGCTCTCCAATAAGTGTATCTAAGCCATTTTCGAACCTGTCTGTAAACTCATTTACATAGGCTGCTTTTACAGCCTTTTGTAGTGCCTCGTCTGTAGCATCTGGCTTAGAGAATTTAATGTTTTCTCGTATGCTGCCTTCAAAAAGAAATTCGTCTTGTAATACAACACCCAAGTGTTTTCTATAACTTTCTAATTTAATTTTAGAAAGGTCTTGGTTATCTACTATTACTGTACCAGATTGCGCTGTTAAAAACGTGGCTGAAAGTCCTGCTATTGTAGATTTTCCTGAGCCAGAACTTCCTACTAAAGCTGTTACTGTTCCTGCGGGTGCTTTAAAGTTTAAACTATGTAATACGTTCTTTCCACTTTCATAAGCAAAAGTAACGTCTTTAAATTCTATATCGCCCTTAACGGTTTCTAAAACTACAGTTCTATTGGCATCATCTCCTTCGGTAGCCATATTCATAAGCTCCTCGGTTTTATCTAAACCTGCCAAAGCTTCGGTTAATTGGCTGCCTATATTGCTCATTTGTACAATAGGCGCTATCATAAATCCTAGTACTAAAGTAAAAAAGAGAAAATCTCCTGTTGTCATCTGTCCTTTCATCATGTAATAGCCTCCTATACCCATAATTCCAGTAGTTGCAATACCTATTAAAAATGTTGAAGAACTTGTTATAAGAGCGGTAGCTGTTAAACTTTTCTTTACATTGTCGTAAATACGATCTGCCCCATCTTCAAATACCTTTCGTTCTTGAACTTCAGCATTAAAAGCCTTAATAACACGAACCCCTGCTAGAGTTTCTGTTAATCTACCTTTAACCTCAGCATTTATTTTAGCCCGTTTTCGAAATATGGGTCTAATGAATTTGAATGCTTTTAATGCTATGTACGCAAAAATAGAAATTGGCAAAAACACAAAGAGCGTCATCCAAGGGTTTATTTTTATCAATATAACCATAGACACGATTGCGGTAAACGAGCCTCCAACAAGTTGTACTAATCCTGTACCTATTAGGTTTCTTACGCCTTCTACATCACTCATAATTCGCGAGACTAGTGCTCCAGATTTTGTATTGTCGAAAAAAGATAAGGGCAAAGCCAACACTTTTTTTTGTACTTGCACGCGCAGCTCTCTAATTAAGTATTGGGCTTGTACGCTAAGTATACGCGTTAATAAGAACGAGGTTGCTGCTTGTAGTGTTATAGCTGCTATAACTACGGCTATTAATTGGTATAGGCCATTGGTGTCTTTATTTGGTACCACATTATCTAGCAGTAGTTTACTTTGCCAAGGTAGTACTAAGCCAGCCAAACTCCTTACCATTATTAAAACTAAGCCTATAAACACCAAATTTCGTCTTGGCCAGATTATGGTTTTAAAGGCATGGCCTATTGTAACTCTGGATGCTTTTTTTGAGGACTTAGGGCTGGCTAAATGTTGCATATCTTAAGGTAAAATGAACTGCAAAAATACGCAATACACCTCATTTTATACTCTATTTACAGTATAAGGTAGTTGTTATTACAATTAAGTATGTCGCGCCTAATTTATAAGCCTTTTAAAGAATCGATTTTGCGCTGTAAAGCTTCTATCTCTTCTGCTTTCTTATTTTCTACTTTTGGTGCAATTACTTTAGAAGAATCTACGAATGTGGTGTATGGTAAATCTTTAACTGGCTTTAGCGTATCGGTAAAATAATAGCCTATACCTTCACTTGCACGCCAGGCTTCGTGTAATTGTTCGTATACATTTTTGTTCCATTGGCTTGGGTGTTTTACATCTATCCATACCACGTCTCTGTACTCGCTATCTACCAATACCAAGTCTGGGGTAGCAGAGCCATCGAACTGTTGTGCATTTTGAGAACTTATAGAGGATACTGTCCCCATAAAAAACATACGTTTTCTACCTGCTATGTTTTTAATGTAAGGCCTAAACTCTACTGGTGTATTGGCATTCCAATCGTACTCTTTACGAGATTCTTTTACTTTTAACGGCATGGCAGATACGCCTGCATAACCTTGCTTTTTTGCGGCATGATTGTAATAATAGAGTTTATCGGTGCCATCTGCTGGTACAAACACACTAAAACTTAAACTGGTACGCTCCTTCCCTACTGGTTCTAAGCCAAACCAATGGTATAGACCACTAAAAGCATTGGTGTCTGTATCCGAAAAATCAAAATCTGTTACATAAGGCTGTTGGTTTTGGTCTTTTGGCATTTCTGGAATTTTAACTGCTGTTTTCATGTTCCAAGGTAATGGGTCGCTAAAGCCTCCTAAAAATTTTAGAGATTCGGCTTGTAGTTTAGATACGGATTCTGCTAAGGTGTTTTGTCGTGTTAAATAATTGTAATTGCCCATTTCTTCTGGGCTTATGTAAGTGCCTTTGCCTATTAAAATGCGTTCCATATAATCTTTAAAATTATGTTCGCCATTTTCTATAACCATAACGCCTCCAAAGCTTGGATAGGGAAACAGAAATCCTTTCCATTTTATTAAGCTTACCACTTGTACCCAGGCACCTGCATCGTTTTGCATATAATACGTATCGCTTGGTTCTAAAGTAAATAATTGAAATAGGTTAAACCGTTGTACTACGGCATTGTATGTGTTTCTGCTAAATTTTAAAGATTCTCCTATTGAAAACGTTACTGGTATTCTGTTGTCGTTAGAAAAACGCGGAAAAGGTGTTGTACTGGAAACTGCAAATACCTCTTCTGTATTATCTGTAAGGCCTTGCCATACGTATTTTTCTGTTGGTTGTATGGCCATGGTCCATTTGTTCTGTTCGCCTATACGTACTAAGTGTGGTAAAGAGACGTCTTTGGTTTCTCCAACACTTTCATTCGCCATAGAAAATATGTTGCGTAGGGGTTGTATACGTTCGTTTCGTGTTAGTGGTAACGCATTAATTTCAACTTTATTTAAATGGTTAAATACGTTATAAGTACGCATGTAATCGTACATTTTAAAATGCCAACCTATTGTATAGAGTGCCCCAAAAAATAGGACTAAAACGCCCAACATAGCTAATCGGCCTAAAGTGCTTGCTGATTTTCTAAACTTACGCAGTCCAAAAAACAGAACGGCTAATGAAAGTACTATTATAAAAATAAACTTTCTAAGAAATAGTAATACGGGTTGGTAATCGTCTCTAAGCACAAATAAAACTATAAATACTATGAGTAATAGCAGCAGTAATAGTATTTTTTGCTTTGTGCCTTTATTCCAATAATTTTTTATCATGATGTGTTTTTTTAATCTTTTGTAGGAGTTAGTTAGTGTTTGCTACTTCTATAACAAGCCTTTGTCTTTTAAACGTTCTCGCGCACTTTTTTCTGGAGCAGCAGTTGGCGTTTCTTTTTCTAAAACATCCTCCTTTTGGACAAGCTTTTCTTTTTTGGGTTTCAGCTCTGTTAAAAATTCTTTTCCTTGTTCTAGAGAGTCTTGAACTAAATCTTCGAGTGCTTCACTTTTGGCTTCGATAATTTTACCAGACTTAAATATAAATCCTGCCAAATAGGTACCTGCCAACATGCCTACTAACATCGACATAAACAACGATAGTGTTGCGATACTTATGGGTACTAAAAAACGTGTTATTACTATGCCCAAAAGTATTAAAGTGCCCAGGCTCATAAAACGTACAATAAATTTTTGCTGATACAGAAACCCTTTTGTTTCTGTTGCCTTTATTTGTAATGCCTTAGAGTATATTATCTTATTAAAAATACGATAGAGCGTATTGCGTTGAGATTCTCTCCAGTATAATAATGCGCCAAATAGTATTGCGGCTATAAAAGTGATAAGTTCTAACGTCATGATAATATTTTTACAAGGTTTGTAGTTATAGAAATTGGACTTCTAAATTTGTGTTATATATGCTTCTTTATGGTTTGTATAACCCAATCTTTAAAGGATTCGTCCCATGTTTTAAAGTGTTTATAGAATGTACGTTTATCGTACCAATACCAAAACAAAACATCTTTGGGTGCTATATGCATTAATAATTTCCATATTAAATCTTGATGCTTTACCTCTAAAGACGAATGGGGCTTATGGAGCGCATTAAACAAATTTACATCTACAACATCTGCTATTTTATATTGGTTGCTGGTTTTTATGTTTTCTAAATAACGTTCTACTCCCATAATTTTTTTTCGAGCGTTAATATCTACTTTGTTTAAATAACTTTTAAAGAGTATCTCGTTACTTAAAATAGAATTAATAGGATGCTGTGTTTCTTTTAGATGCCGAAATAATTCAAATTTTTTGATGCGTTTGTAGCGTTCTGTTTCTACGGTTTCTTTTAAATTGTAGTCTACAATCATGTGGCTTCTTAATTTATCCATAAGTTCTGGCTGCAAAATGTGATAAATTAAAACATCGTGGCTGGTATCTTTTATGGCTTCTTTATGCCAATCTTTAGACTCGAAAATAACAAGTGTTTGTATAAAATCGCGCAGCACATACACGCCCCCAAAGGCTCTTGTGTAAAAAGAGTCTGTTTGGTATTTTAAGTCTGGTAAATTTAGATCTCTTTCTCTTAAATCGCCATACTGTTTTGCCGATGCTAATAGTTTTTGGTGTAATGTTTCATCTATAAAATTTGTATCTCGATTAAATAGGTCTACTAATTGTAATTGTTTGTCCTTTATTTTATTTAGGTTGTCTATTAGGTGAAAATGGATGGTTACAGCATCGTACTTTAAAAGGTCTAAGGGTTCGTAAAATGTATCTATACCTTGGTTAAAATCTATACATATGGCTGAATCTCTTGTAATGTCTTTTATTTGAGCTCCGTAAGTTTTAAATACTAGTGTCATCATAGCCCTATCAAAGGTATGAAACGGAGCATACACGGGCTTTGCTTCTTGTAGTGGTGAAATGATGATGCCGTGTGGATTGGCTTCTCCATTATTTAAATAGCTAGTGTCTTGCTTTTCTTCTGCAATCTCTGGACTCCAACCTATGCCATCTATGTGAAATGCACTGCATTTTGTTACCGTAAACCCTAGCTGAACTAAGCATTTATTATAACGCTCCACCAGTTTACCGCTTATAGGAATGAGCTCGCTTCTATATAAATTTGCTTGTTTTAGTTTTTCCATTTTTAATAGTAAACCGCTTTTAATGTTTTAGTAGTGGTTGTGTAATTTTCAAGTCTTTAGGTGTGCGTTTTGGTTGTTATAACAATTTATGGATTTGAGCGTATTGTAACAGCACAATGGTTCTGGTATCTAGTATTTCTCCGTTATTAAGCATTTCTATGGCTTTGTTAAAAGGCAATTCTAAAACCTCTATATCTTCATGCTCACTCTCTAACCCTCCACCTTCGTTTACTTTCATGGTATCGGTATACTCTCCTATAAAAAAATGCATTTTCTCTGTGAGTACGCCTGGGGACGAATAGGCTTCGTATACTTTTTTCACTTCTTTTAAGCGGTAGCCTACCTCTTCTTCGGTTTCTCTAATTATACAGGCTTCTGGCTGGTCTTTGTCTAGCATTCCTGCTGCAATTTCTATAAGCATACCATCTGCATTGTTATTTAAGTAGGTAGGCATTCTAAACTGCTTTGTTAAAATTACTGTTTTTTTGGTGGTGTTATACAATAGTATTCCTGCACCATCTCCCCTGTTGTAAACTTCTCGCATTTGGGTTACCCATTTGCCGCTTCGCATCATATAATCGAAGGTAACTTTATGAAGTATGTAATAGTTATCTGAAAGTAAGGTATGGTTTATATTTTTAACTGTTGTTTTAGGCATTGTCAAATTGTTGTCTGGCTTCTTTTTCTATATTAAATTGGTTTACTCTTGCATCTACTTGTCGTTTAAAATCGGTATCTGCAATGGTTGCTACATTATCTAAATAACGCACAACTTCTTGCCTGCGAATTTCGGAAAAATTTAAGCCTTTCATGTTACTTTTCATCAACTCTTGTAACATGTTAAGTTTTGTAGTGTACTCTTTTTTAAAGTAGGCTTCTGGAGTGTCAAACCAGTGCGCATCCAAATCGAAATCGGTTAAACGTAATGCTATTGCAGATTGTATGTTTCTTACATCTCTAGAGGAAAAAAATGGAAATACGTTTTGCACTTCCTTATACAAATTTGCGTAAAATAAATGCTGATTCGTTTTAAATTTTGCTTCTACCTTATCGTATATGTCATGTATTCTTGCTTCGGTAGGCTTTTCTATTTGCTGCAAAATAGCTCCCATACTGTCTGCTAAACCTTGCTCTTGTAAATAAGTGTAGGCTTCAGGGTCTTGCATATTTATAAAATTAGGCAGCGTGTCTTCAATTTTACGCCACCAGAGGTGGTCTTGGTCTAAGAAATCGTTTGTGGTTCTTGCGCCATCAATTTTAAAACGTCCTTGTACTCTCGAAATTACTGCTTTATCTAGCATTTCTGGCAAATTGGTAAATAGCCCTATGGCACTATTGCCATAGTTTACAGCATAAGCGCCTTCTGTATAGCGTAAAAACACACCTATAACTTCTTTAACTCCTGCGGATACACCTTGAGAACTTCGCTCTTGTAAATTATTTTCGGCATCGTCTATAGGGGCAAAAATTAGTTTTGTTGGGTCTTGCATCGGCTTCATCCATTCTACCATTTTCTCTGCAGATCCACCCTGAAATGTAGAAATTAATGTATCTGGCATGGGGTGAAATAAAAACGGTATGTCTAAATTATCACAGTGTGCTTTAAGTTTTGTGGCTATCGCAGCTATAAGCATACTTTTACCTGTTCCAGGTATGCCATACCCCATAAATACAGGCATAAAGCCGCCTAATTCTTGAAATGGATTTTTCTTAGCGGTTAAATCGTAACTTAATAAGCGTTCGGTTAGCCTGCGGGCAAAGTGCTTTGCATCTCTGTTTCCTACTATTTGCTCGAATTGCACTTTATTAAATTCTACACTTTTTGCGGTACCTTCAAACACATTATTCCATCCAGATATTGCAAATTCCGATTGTTCTAATTTGTAGGTGCGGTCTTCTATAGTTTCGGTATATTCTAAATTGCTTTTACGCAGTTGAATTTCGGCTATTAAGGCTTCAAAATATACTACTGTAAAATCGATAACATCTTTATCGGATTTTACGATGTCTGGGTGTCCTAAATATTTATCGTAATAATATAAGCTACAGGAAATACCTTTTAATGGAGATAATAGAGACACCTCGGGTATGCCAGCAAATTTTTGCTGCATTACACTTAAGTCATCTGAAGCGTGTGGTTTTATATCGTGTAATATTTTATAGGCTGATGCAAATAACATGAATGCTGTTGCGGTGTGCATTTTGCTTTCGAACTCTCGTTTACCATTGCTATCCAATGCAGATTTGTTTTCGTTTAGGCTGGATAATCCAGAGGCATCGTAAAAACTATCTTTTATCCATATGCCTAAGGTTATGCCTTCTTGCACAGCGTACAACGTTTGGTTTAGGTATATGGGTAAGGCTACAGAGTCTGGCAATAGCCGTTTTTTCAAGGCTAATATTGTTTTAGATACCGATATAATGTCTACTGCACTAGAGCCGTTGTTTGCTCGAGACAGATACATAAGTATAGACTCGTCTTTGGCGTTTTTATCTAAGCTTTTTGCTCTTGCACCTTGTGTCCACTGTATACTTTTTAAATAGGATGAAGCTTCATCTCTAAGCATATCGAGTTCTGATGATTTTATTGGAAACGTAGAGTTTTGGTTCATTTGTTTTTGATTTGTAGTTTTTAGTTAGTGCTTAGCTTGGGAGCAGGTTGTGCAAATTACATCTAATACATTATTGTATCCTGCACATCCTTACTACTAAATGTAACTTCTATTTTATTTTTAACACACAGCGTTTTTAATTAATCTCTATGTCTACCCCAGAAATTTCTATAGGCGGTTTTGCTAAAGCGTTGATGAGGTTTGGTGTTTTGTTGTACAAAAGTTGAATGATACGGTGCGGTGCTAATACGTAGCTGTTATGGGCTACTTCTCCCCATCGTTGTAGTGTTTGCTTATTAAAGAAGCGGCCTTCTTTAAATTCGCTTTCCGAGCTCACTTCGCTAACACGTAAGGATATTGCATACGATTCTAAGGGGATATTTTTTTTACTGATACCTTCTAAAATGGCATGAGTAATTTCGTTTTCGTCTTTGGCAAACATATTATGTACTGGCCCTAAATCTATGCGTTTAATCGTTTTTGGTGTTATTTTCGGTAGGCGTTTGTCTATAGCATAGGCCATAGTATCGAGTGCCATGTCTCTATCGGCTGTGCGTTGCAATACTTCGTAAATTTCGGTTTTATAATCTTCTATATTTTTACCATCGTAGTTAAAATACATATAGCATATAAATGGACGGTTTTTAGAGACATCGTAAAAGCTCCAGCTCGTCATATATGCAACATCAGATTGTTTTGTTGTTACTATTTTGCCTTGTACAAAACGGTTAAATATATATTTTTTATCTACTGAAGAATAATATACTATTGATGCTGCTTGAAAGAGTTTGTTTTTCTTTACAGGCTTTTTTTTACGCATTAAGGTGTCTAGAAACTCTTCTTTTAAGGCATCTACTGGCGTAAGTTTATCTAAATATTCGTTTCTTAATTCTAAATCGTTATACAGGTAACGAAATTCTAAATAGTTTGGAAATCCAGATTCTGTAACATCTACCTTCATGTGGTCTTCATCGTCGTACATGTACTTAATTCGCATGGCTTCTAATGAGTATAATAAGAGGTCGCAATATTGTTTAAATACTGCCACTTCTTCTGCATTGCATATCTGTTCCTGCTGCACTGTTACTATCAATTCTTTAAACACAAAATCTATCATTTTATGATAAAAGGTATAGTGTGCTTTGGAGTCTAATATAGCAGAATCTAAAGGTGTTACTATTTGGTTTATAGACATTTATTATTGTGCTATGGTTTATTAAAGGTAGTTTAAACTATTTACTAAAAAATCTATTACGGCTTTCGAAGCACCATTGGTGTTGTAAAAACACTCTTTTTGGTTGGCCTGCATGTTCTAAAACAAATCTACGTTAAGGATTTAGGCTTTGTTCGAGCACTCTGAAAGCCTGACTACCACCCCTAAGGGTGGTCAAGCTATTATTTTCTAAGACAACAAATCGTCCTCGCCTGCTTCTGGCTTTGGTGTTTCTGTTGGAGTAGCTTCTGTATGCTGTGGTGTCGCTTTATCGGCTTTGTAATATTCTTCAAAGATTTCTTTCATGTCAATACCATAACGGTCAGCAAAATTTTTCTGAATGTCCACATCTTTTTCTCGAATTTCTTGTAGAGCCTCGGCGTAGCTTCCGTATACACCTTGCATTACTTTTTCGTGTACTGGTATATTATCCATCATATCTTGGCGTGCTTTTGCACTTGCAGTGTGCATTGCTGCTAGAGTTTCTCCAATATGCTCATCTGTTTTTACACCTAAGTGCTCTAAAATGGCTGCAAATTCTTGATCTGTTCTTGCTTTTAATGCCACTACATAACCATCGTAGTACTTTAAACGTTCCTCAGTATCACTTTTTAATTTAGCGCGATGGGTTTGTAAATTGCTGCGTAATGAGGTAAGTACTTTTATGGTAAGGTTGTGTTTGTGTACAAAACTGTCTTTACTCGCTGCTAAGGTTGTATAAGCGTTTTTTAAACCTTCCAGTTCTTCTACTTTTTGCTCTAGTTTGGTTACCTCTCCTATGGCTTGTGCATATTCAGTAGATTGCTTATCGGCTACATCTTCTAACTTTTGGCGTGCTTGTTTTAAAAGAGCGTAGCGTTCTTCTAGTTTGGCTTCTACTTCTTTTTTCTTTTCTAATGCTTTGGTATGGTTTTTACTGGCTTCTACTATAGCTACTTGTAACTTGTCTTCGACTTCTTTTATTTCTACTTCTCTATTTTTTAATCGGGTTACTGCGGCTTGAGATTTATAGGATAGCTCAGATAAAAGGGTTTGTACATCTGCATTTTCTATGCGTTCTTGAAACATGGCTTTTGCCTTATTATCTGCAGAATCTCTAGTTTTTTGTGCTACCGTTAAAGCTTCTTGTGCATTTTTAATTTTGCTTTTACGCCCTAAAAGGTTATTCCACCATGTGTCTGGTTTTGCTTCTGCATCTTCTAATTCTATTTTAGCACGTTCTAATGCTTTTTGGGCATCGTCTATAACTTTTTGCTCTGTAGCGTTTAACGATGAGAATTTTTCAAAGAGTATCCCCACTTCATCTTGATAATCTGTAAGGTCTTTTATAGCGTCGAGAAGTGTTGTTCTGTCTTTTTCTGCCATGTTAACCACGTCGTCTAGAGTGGCATTTAGTATTTTTTGACGTGTTTCTGGGTTTTCTTCTTGGGCTAGTTTAGACTTCATCGTGTCTATAGCTTTGCCCCAGTTTACATCTACTTTTTGGGTGTTTTCTTTTGAGTTGGTCTCCAATAAATCAAAATCATCAGACATAATTAGGCGTAGTGTTTAAGTTTAACATTAGTATATAAATCAGCAATTTCGTTAAAAAAGATGACTTTTAAAATGTAATTACTCTAAAATATTAGTATGTATTTTCATTATAATGTTACAAAACCTAGCTCTTAATTGTTATTTCTATAAAAAGGCACTTAAAAGCCAGATTATTGTCTATTTCTAAAATATTCGTGTAAAAATTAGTCCTCCAACCCTTAAACATTTTTTTTAATAAGTTTTTTATTTAATTTATTCATTTTTAATACTTTGATTTAAAAAAATATTATATTTGTTTAAGCTATTAACGTTTATACTATAACAATGCAGCCAATTTGCATATTACATCATAGTTTTTTTCTCTTTGTAGATCAAAGTAAAATTGCAATTGCACTTTCTACAGTTATTGTTTTTTTATCTGTTTTACTCTTTTTTGGCGTACGTCGCTTTTTTGTTTTAAAGAAAGAGAATCGTGAGGTTAGAAATATTGAATCTTCTTTACGTATTGATGAAAATGATAAGTATTACGATAACTTAACCAACGGAGGGCTTTTTCGATAAAAACTCAATTCTATAAATTTATACTTTAATGTTTTATTTTAAAGTATTTCCTTCTAGAGTATTATAAGGTTAAAGTTTAATACTCTTAATTTAAAAATCGATTTTATAGTTTTAACGAATATTTGGTTATTGCATATGGTTGCTTTTGCTTCGCTCTTTTATATCCAAAAATCACGATAAAAATTTAATGTTTCCATTCTGAAGCTGATACGATTTGCAAACAAAAATTCCGCACATATGTGGTTCTCTTTTCTACTGTTCTTACGTTAAAAAATGAAATCTTAACTACGGCTAAGTTTTCATTAGACTAACGAAACATAATTCAAAATGTTAACACAAAATTATCAGCTATAAAGTGTATGGAAGGAAAGAAAGAACATTTTATTAGCACAATTTTGGGCGCCAACATGGTACTCTGTAAATTGTGTAATTGTATTTTCTCTACTACTTGTCATAAACCTAAAAAAGCGCTAGAAGCGCTTTTTTAGGTTTATGTTTTGGTGCTGTTTTAAAATAAACTAGCGTACTAATTTTTTGTATTTTATTCGTTTTGGCATTATATCTCCTCCAAGACGCTTCTTTTTGTTTTCTTCGTAGTCTGAAAAACCACCTTCGAAAAAGTAAACTTGAGATTCTCCTTCGAAAGCTAATATGTGCGTACATATACGGTCTAAGAACCAACGGTCGTGACTTATTACTACGGCACAACCTGCGAAATTCTCTAACCCCTCCTCTAATGCTCTTAATGTATTTACATCTAAATCGTTGGTAGGCTCATCTAAAAGCAATACGTTGCCTTCTTCTTTTAAAGTCATGGCTAAGTGCAAACGGTTGCGTTCTCCACCAGACAGTAGTTTTACTTTTTTATTTTGTTCGCTTCCAGAAAAATTGAATCTGCTTAAGTAGGCTCTTGAGTTTACTTGTTTGCCCCCCATCATTACCAATTCTTGTTCGTCGCTAAAGTTTTGCCAAATGGTTTTCTCTGGATCTATATTGGAATGGCTTTGGTCTACATAGGCAATTTTAGCAGTTTCACCTACCTCAAATTCACCTTTATCTGGGGTTTCCTCGCCCATTATCATTCTAAAAATGGTGGTTTTACCTGCTCCATTAGGGCCTATTATGCCTACTATACCCGCTTGTGGAAGGCTAAATTTTAAATCGTCGTACAACAACTTATCGTCGTAAGCTTTTGCTACGCCATTAGCATCGATAACATTTGTACCTAATCGTGGCCCATTTGGTATGTATATTTCTAATTTTTCGTCAAGTTGTTTTTGGTCTTGACTTAATAGTTTATCGTAATTCTTTAAACGTGCTTTTTGCTTTGTTTGTCGCCCTTTAGCACCTTGACGTACCCAGTCTAGCTCTCGTTCTAAGGTTTTCTGGCGTTTAGAAGCTGCTTTACCTTCTTGCGCCATGCGTTTCGATTTCTGGTCTAACCATGAGGAGTAGTTCCCTTTCCAAGGGATGCCTTCACCTCTATCTAACTCTAATATCCAACCTGCTACATTATCTAAGAAATACCTGTCGTGGGTTACTGCTATTACTGTGCCTTTATATTGTGCTAAGTGGTGCTCTAACCAGTGTACCGATTCTGCATCTAAGTGGTTAGTAGGTTCGTCTAAAAGTAATACATCTGGTTCTTTTAATAACAATCTACACAGTGCTACGCGACGGCGTTCTCCACCTGAGAGTACTCCTATTTTTTTATCGCCATCTGGGGTACGCAACGCATCCATGGCTATTTCTAATTTAGTATCTAACTCCCAAGCATTTGTAGCATCGATTTGGTCTTGTAGTTCTGCTTGGCGGTTCATTAATTTTTCCATCTTATCTGGATTGGAGTATACTTCCTCTAATCCAAATTGATCGTTTATTTTATTGTACTCGTCCAGAATGGCCACTGTTTCTGCTGCACCTTCACGCACAACCTCCATTACCGTTTTGTCTTCATCCAATTTTGGTTCTTGCTCTAAATAGCCTACCGAGTAGTCTTGAGAAAACACTACATCTCCTTGGTAGTTTTTATCTACACCTGCTATAATTTTTAGTAATGTAGATTTACCTGAACCGTTAAGCCCTAAAATTCCAATTTTAGCTCCGTAAAAAAAGCTTAAGTATATATTTTTTAAAACGGGTGTATTGGCACTTTGAAATGTCTTGGTTACCCCAGACATTGAAAATATTATTTTTTTATCGTCACTCATAATGTCGTTCTTGTGTATTAAGTGGTATTCGAATTTAATAGGTATAAGGTGTATTCCTTATTATACTCTTCCCTTTAAAGCATTAAATACCCAAGCTATGGCAAAAAAACCTATCCCTACAGATGCAAAACCCCATCCTGCTACATCATCGTAACGAAAAGCACCTAGTGCTATCATTGCCAACCCTACAAAAATCATAATCCATGTTGCTAAAGCTAACACAGTATTTTTATTCATATCCATATACTTAGTATTAATTAATTTGGTTAGAGAACGACAAATATCGGTGTTTTTGTGAAAAAAGCATCTTTTAAAGGTGCTTTTTATCTGTTAATCGTTATTTATAGTTAGTCCATAGGTACTTCTATGATGATTAGTTGTGTGTGTTTTGTACTCGTTACATCTGCACTATCTGTACCCCAAATACCTATGGCGTCTCTGGTTTCTAAATTTGTAGTGTTTACTGTAACACTACCATCTACTACAAAAACGTAAAAGCCATTATTTAGTGCTTTAGGTTGCAATTTTAGAGTTGTATTTGCATCTAAGGCTGTTCTGTAAATATAGGCTTGTTGGCTTATGGGTAATGCGTCGCCTTCCAACTTATTTTTTGGTGCGACTACGGTTTGTAATTTGTTTGGTACTTGTGTTGCTTTAAAATTTCGTTGTTCGTAATTTGGTGTTATGCCTTTTTCTTCTGGTATAATCCATAATTGTAAAAAATTAACTGCTGCATCTTTACTATCGTTAAACTCTGAATGTGTTAACCCCGTTCCTGCACTCATTACCTGCACTTCTCCTACTTCTATAGCGCGCTTGTTACCCATGCTGTCTTTATGAGATAGGGCGCCTTTTAGTGGAATTGAAATTATTTCCATATTTTGATGAGGGTGCGTGCCAAATCCCATTTTAGGTTGTACAACATCATCATTCAATACCCTTAATTTCCCAAAACTCATGCGTTCTGGGTTTTGATAGCTTGAAAAACTAAATGTATGGTGCGATTTTAACCATCCATGGTCTACATATCCTCTTGTATCTGCTTTGTGAATTACTGTTTTCATAATTTTAATATTTTATTATTTTTCTAATTTGTTTATATTTTATGGAGTCAAAAATCCCATTTTTCCCATTTGATAATCGCGCATGGCTTCCATTAATTCCGTTTGCGTATTCATAACGTAAGGTCCATAAGTTTTTACGGGTTCGTTAAATGGCACACCACTAAGTACTAATAGTTTGCTGTCGGTAGTGCCTGTAACCGAAAATCCTTGACCGTCTTGATTAAATTGTGCTAGTTGTTTTTCTCCTAACTTAAGCTGTGTCGTATTATTAATTATAACATCCCCTTTTAAAAGGTATACAAAAGCCTGTTGCTCTACTGGAATAGCTATAGTTGTAGTGCCTTGTGCTAAAACATCTACCATATAAGCGTTTACTGGAGTTTGTGTGCGTATGCGTCCATTTATACCATTTAAAACGCCTGCTATAACACTTATGGTTACTTTTTTATCTTTAGATACAACTTGCTTAAATTCTGCTTTGGCAACATGTTGGTAATTGGCTGGTATCATTTTCTTTTCTGCTGGTAAATTTAACCACAACTGTATGCCTTCTAAAATCCCTCCTTTTTCTACAAACGCTTTCGTGGGGGCTTCGGCATGTATAATACCTCGTCCTGCGGTAGTCCATTGTACGTCTCCTGCCTTAACTATACTTTCGTTTCCTAGAGAATCTCTATGCAGTTGCTCTCCTTCTATCAAAAATGTTATGGGTTCGAATCCACGGTGTGGGTGCGGCCCTAAATCGAAAGGATTGTTTCCTATTTCTATTTTATAAGGCCCGTAATGGTGTAACAGTATAAATGGATCTATGCCGCTTATCGCTTGAGTAGGTATGGGTTGTCTTAATTTTATAGGCCCCATGTTTACATAAGTGCTATCCCCTGTTAATTTTATTGTACTTAGTTTCATAACTATAGATTTTTATTTTCCATGGAAAATATTAGAGCAAATTTTTTTGGTTTCAATCAACGCATTTTATCTAATAAACTACTTAATTGTTCTGCATCTTCGTTGGTAATGTTTTGTAATAAACTGGCATTAAAATCACTTGGTATGCTCTTAAGAAACGTTTTACCTTCTTTTGTGATCTGTATTTGTACTACCCGCCTGTCGTACTCCGATGGGCAACGCTCTATGTAGCCCTTGGCACATAGCTTGTCCATTAATCGTGTAGCATTAGGGGAACGTTCTAGCATGCGTTCTTTTATAGTTTGTACATTGAGTGGCGTGTTGGCTCCATTTAAAATTCTTAAAACGTTGTACTGCTGTGGAGAGATACTGTAAGCTTTAAAAAATTCGTTTTGGTGACTCGTAATCCAGTTCGCTGTAAAAATTACATTTAATAACGCTTTAACTTTAGGATTAGCAAATGTTGATTGTATGTCTTTGGATAGATCTCCCATGCTTTAAATTTTAGTGGTTTTAGCCTTCAAATGGTTTTTACAAACTATTTTCAAACGTTTTTATTTTGCCTGATAATTCTTGATGTAACGAATTGTCTGTTATTTTTCCTTCTGAGAAATGATTGCCAAATGATGGTAAGGAAAACACTTCTACTACACTTGCATTATGTCTTGGAAAACGATCTTGAGCGGCATTTAAAACCGATAAACCGCCTCTTGCTCCAGGAGATGTTGCCATTAACAGCATAGGGGTTCCTAAAAATGTTTTGGCTTCTATTCTAGACATCCAATCAAATAAATTTTTAAATACAGCGCTATAGGTACCATTGTGCTCTGCTAATGAGAGTAATATTCCATCTGCTGCTCTTATCCCTTCTAAAAACTGTTTTGCGTTTTCTGGTATGCCACTTTCTTTTTCTATTTCTGGACTATAAATCGGTAGCTCGAAATCGTTTAAGTCTAATATTTCTACGGTTGCATTGCTTACCAAACTTGCTGCATAGGTTACTAGTGCCTTATTTATTGATGTTTTACTGTTGCTACCTGCAAATGCTATTACTTTTTTCATGTGTTTTAAGTTTTTTAGTCTACTATTCTTATTTCTATAGCACAAATATAGAAAAAATAAATTTATATTCCAAGGAATATAATTCCATGTATTTTATTTTATAAAACTAATCGTTTTTAATACCGCTTTGGTTTTGTAATTTCGTTAAAAATTTAATGCTTTACTATGGATATTAACTTCAATAAGAACGAAGACCACAATAAACTTCTAGTTTCCGAACTCAATAGAAAATTAGCTAAAGTAAGTTTAGGAGGCGGCAAATCTCGTATTGAAAAACTGCATAGTAAAGGGAAACTTACGGCTAGAGAGCGTATTGATTACTTGTTGGATACTGGTAAAAACGCCATTGAAATTGGTGCTTTTGCGGGCGACGATATGTATAAGGAACATGGTGGCTGTCCCTCTGGTGGTGTTGTTATTAAAATGGGATATATTTCTGGTAAGCAATGTATTGTTGTTGCCAATGATGCCACAGTTAAAGCAGGTGCTTGGTTTCCTATTACTGGAAAAAAGAATTTAAGAGCGCAAGAAATAGCTATTGAAAATAAACTACCTATTATTTATTTGGTAGATTCTGCTGGAGTGTATTTGCCCATGCAAGATGAAATTTTTCCTGACAAGGAACATTTTGGACGTATTTTTAGAAATAATGCTATTATGAGCAGTATGGGCATTACTCAAATTGCAGCCGTAATGGGGAGCTGCGTTGCTGGAGGTGCTTATTTGCCTATTATGAGTGATGAAGCTTTAATTGTAGACAAAACAGGAAGTATTTTTCTAGCTGGAAGTTATTTGGTTAAGGCCGCAATTGGCGAACAAATAGATAATGAAAGTTTGGGCGGTGCTACTACGCATTGCGAAGTGTCTGGTGTTACCGATTATAAAGCTAAAGATGATAAAGCTGCTTTAGATACCATTAAAAATATAGTGGATAAAATTGGGGATTTTAATACAGCGGGGTACAACCGTAAAACACCTAAAATGCCTGTTAAAAATCCTGAGGATATTTATGGTATTTTGCCTAAAAGTCGCGTAGACCAATACGATATGCATGCTATTATAGAACGTCTTGTAGACGATTCTAAATTCGAGGCTTATAAAGATGGATATGGCCAAACCATTATTACAGGTTATGCTCGTATTGATGGTTGGGCTGTTGGCATTGTAGCTAACCAACGTAAATTGGTAAAAACTACTGGGGCTAAGACCAAACCTGCCGAAATGCAGTTTGGTGGTGTAATTTATAACGATTCTGCCGATAAGGCTACGCGATTTATTGCCAACTGCAATCAGAAAAAAATTCCGTTGGTATTTTTACAAGATGTTACTGGTTTTATGGTGGGCAGTAAAAGTGAGCATTCTGGTATTATTAAAGATGGTGCTAAAATGGTTAACGCTGTAAGCAACTCTGTAGTACCTAAGTTTACTGTAATTATAGGCAACAGCTACGGTGCTGGTAATTATGCCATGTGTGGTAAGGCTTACGATCCTAGATTTATTGTTGCCTGGCCTAGCGCAGAGCTAGCTGTAATGAGTGGTAACTCTGCTGCAAAAGTACTGCTTCAAATTGAAAAAGCGTCTTTAGAAAAACAGGGGGAAGTATTTACAGCAGAAAAAGAAGAAGCTTTGTATTCTGAAATAAAAGCCCGTTACGACAAGCAAATATCGCCTTATTATGCGGCTGCAAGACTTTGGACGGATGGTATTATAAACCCTTTAGATACAAGAACATGGATTAGCATGGGTATAGAGGCTGCTAACCATGCGCCTATAGAAAAGCCTTTTAATTTAGGAGTGCTACAAGTTTAGTAATTTACATATAACCAGCCAGCCATAGATCGGCCAGAGTCTGTGAGTTCTAGGGTGTAATAGTAAGTACCTGCTGGAACACGTGCCTCTCGTTTAACCACGCGGTTAGAATTGGATGTGCCCTCCCATGTGTTCCTATAGTTTTCAATTTCGAAAACTTTATTACCCCAACGGTTGTATATGGTTAGGCGATTGTTAAAAGCTTCAATACCCTCTATAGTAAAAGTATCGTTTTCCCCGTTTCCGTTCGGAGACACTAAATTATATACTACAAGGTCTTCTGCTCTTACTAGAGCTCCAAAAGTTACTATTTCGTAATTATCAGGATTAAATGCAATAGAGTTTATACGGCCTTCTAAAAGATCTCCTGAAAGCCCTGTATTGCCTAGGTCTTGCCATTGTTGTTCTGCTTTATTCCAGCCTACTACGCGTAATTGATTTAGATTTTCTACAAGTCGATCTATTTCACTCTCCGGATCCCATGTTAGCGTTATTGTAGAGGCCTCTGGCCCATCGAAATCCCAAAACTCATTTTCGCTTACTGCTCCTAAAGCTTCTGCCAGTGCATTGGTGCGAAATGCTGCATTAAATGTAGATGGCAGGTTTGGGTCTTCTTTAAAATACGCTGCTTTTACCACCGTGTTAGGTACTGTGTTTGTTGTTATTAATGGCCTTAATTTATCGGCATCTCCAATAGGAAAATTAAAGGTGAGTTCTCCAGAATAACTTGCATAGCCATCAGTATGTTTCAGGTCGTTTTCTAAAACAAAAAAGCTATCTTCTTGGTAATCTAAACTAATATTTGGGCTCTCTCGCGGTGTTATAACATGCCCACGAATATAACTTACACTATTAAATACCTCTGTATTAATGTCTAAAAACAGGTGGTCTTTTACATCTACTACCATATCAAAAAAACCGGATATTGCTGTTCCTGAAATCGATAGGGATTGGTTTTCATTATAAAAGCCTGCCTCTCCTAAATTGTCGTTAAAATTGCCATCGTTTATAAGGTCTGTGTGAAATCCTATGGTGGCATTTTCATGCATTTTAAGGTTACCAAAGTTTTTAAACGCCGTATTCTGTGCGTAAAAACAGTTAAAAACCATTAAACTTAAAAGCAGACTATATTTCATAAGTTTTGGTATTATCGGTATGCCGTAAACAATACAACTACATCTTCATTTTGTACATCGTCTGGTTGTACTCGTAGTACGGGGTTTGTACTGTTAACTGTTACAGATCCATTAACGTAAGTAACATCTATTTCGAAACCGTTGGCAGTAAATCCAGCAAAAGCACCGCGTATTACACCTAAATTCACACCGTTTTGATTGCCATACCGTATGCCAATACAATTACTCGAACTCGAAAACCTAGAAATATCGTTTATAGAATTGCCGTGCGAGCCTATATATATAACCTGTTGGGTTATACTGCCATCTGTATTTGCTCTGGCAAAACCATTCATAGTGCCAAAGGCATTATTTATACCTCTAGTATTGTTTTGCGCATTACCAGCTCCGTTACTATCTGTATTCAAATCCAAAGCCTCTACATTAGCGTGAGCTACAAAAGTAACTTGGCTGGGCTGAAAAGGCACGTCTATAACTTGAGCTGTACCTGGTGTTGTAATGATGAAGAAACCAGTGTATACATTTGCAGCGTCGGCAACCCACGCCGTACCATTATATGTATTTGTAACTGTTGTTGTACCACTGGTATCGTACCACACATCGCCTTCTAAGGGTCTTAGTGGTGCAGTATTTGCTCTGGTAACTTGGTTATTTCTTACTGTATTTATTGTACCCTTGTTATCTATTACACGCACTGCTTGGCCATTGGTAATACTACAGTACAGTAGCATTACCAACAAACTTGTTAGTTTAAAAACATGTATTTTTAATACAGAACCTTGCATGTGTATTTTTCTTTTATTTATAATTTGTCTCGTGTTTGTATTAACTTATTAATTAATCCATTGTACCTCGAAAACATCTCCAGAAAAGATTTCCCAATCGTTTGGTGCTGTTGTGTTTTCTACTAAGGTTACTACTCCTGCCGCCACAGTGTAATCTACATTAGCCACTAGTTTTGCGCCGTTTCTATACACCCAAACTTTTTGAAATTCTCCTGGTATGGAACCATCTGCTAAAGCTGGTGCTGTGCCATCTGCCGTTGCTGTAGCCAACAATTGTCCTGCTGCAACTAAATTGGTAGCCAATATTTTTTGCACTTCTCCTGTGGCCTCATCTCTAACTAAAACCGTCCACCCTGTATCGGTACCTGCTGTAGCGCCTCCTATAGCTGCACCGTTAGAGCCGATAGATTGATCTGTAGTTGCCGTAGCCGCTCCGTTACCTGTTGCTGGTGTTGGTACTACTTTAATACCGTCTAAAGAAAAGACTTGTCCTGTTGCATCTATATATGTATTATCTGTTAGTGTACCACCTAATTGCCAAGTGGATATGATACCACCATCTGGTGTAGCATCGGTAAGTAAGGTTAAGCCATTCTGTACTTGTAAAAACTTTTTGGTACCCTTATTATCAATTACGCGAATGGTACCGTTTAGAGCTGTTGCTCTACCTACATCTTCACCTTTACCAACGTCTCCTGTAATTTGCTGTGCATTTGTAATATTGAAAGCAAAGAATATCATAAATGCTAGTCCTAGTTTTAAAAAATGTTGTTTCATGTTCTTGGGGATTTAAATTTGTTATTCTGTTTTAATCTAATTGTACAATTCTAATTTCGTCGCCTTGAAAGCATATGGCTTCTGGCTCTACTTCTATGGTCGATGCATCTATTTGTGTAAATGCAATTCGTGCGCCGTTTCTATACACATCTATTTTATCGAGACTTGTAATTGTGTTGGGGGTTATAAATTGCAGTTGCCCGTCTGTTGCTGTAATTACAATTTGATTTTGCCGCACTATATTAGTACTTTCTATCTTTTGTAATACTCCTGTATTAGCATCTGCAACTACAAGACGCTTAGAGGCATTCAATGTTGTAGTGGTTAAACCTTGTAAAGCAAGTGTGTTTGCTGCGTTTGTAGTTATAACTGTTGGTGCTGTTAAATTTCCTCCCAAAATTAAAGTATCATTTACTAAAGTAACACCATTGTTCGCGGTAAGCGCTGTATTTGCTGCCACCCAAGCTGTTCCGTTATATGTAAACAAATTACCATCTAGCGTGTTTACATAAATATCTCCTGCAATAGGATTATTTATAGAAGCGCTTGGTACACCTTCTCCTCGTCTTGGGTTTATTTGTATGGGAAGCCAAGTACTACCGTTCCATACACTTACGGAATTATCGCTAGTATTAAACCAAAAGTCTCCTGTTGTGTTATTTTGAGGTTGATTGGCGGATTGTGTTACATTGGCTGCATCACACAAATTTTTCCAAGAATTCCCATTATAGGAAAAAACACATTCACTGTCTTTATTGTACACTATTGCTCCAGGTAATGGATTCAATGCATCCATTTCTGCCTCGGTAACGCGTGTTATTACTAGCACTTTAGATGCGCTTTCTAATTCTAATAAAGATGTGGCATCAATTGCATCTGGATTGTTCCCTACTTTCACTTGGGCTAATGAAATTGTAGATAACAACATGGTGTAGGCTAGTAAAACTATAAGGTTAGTTTTACTGTTCATGGTATTTATATTTTGTTCTGTTTTATTTTAGGAATTATCATAGTTTAACATAATATCAAATAATCAATTTTACAACTAAAAAAACACTAATTAATCAATGTGTTATACTATTTAGATGCAATTCTATAAGAAAAGTCACTTTTTTGTTGCAATTAATTTTGAATTGGTATTATTTTAGTGAAATTAATTTCAATGCGTTTGGTATGAATTTAAACATCTAATAATTGAAAATCTATACATGAGTTTCTTAAGATCTAATTATTGCCTGTGTAAATTATTTTGATTAAAGTTTTGATTTGATTCCTACTTCGCCAAAATAGAAATAAGCTCTGGTAAAATTGTAATTGCTGTTAGTACTACACCCTTTTTAGTATTGCTAGGGTTAGCTTCTGTTCTGGTAGTTTGGTATGTGGTGTCTTCTGGCATTCTAATAATAACGACTCTATTTGTTGCGTTTTCGTTATAATGCGTATTTGCAAAATTGTAAGCCAAACCAATACCGTCTGTTTTTGTAGTCTTTACTAACGTTTTAAGATGGTCTACAGCATCTAAAATTATTGCGCTGTCTTTTAAATCTACTTGCTCTAGTGCTACACCATTAAGTCCCGAATACGTTAAAAGTGAGCACTTATGTGCTCCTTGTAAACGCTTCGACAAAAAGTTAAAAGCTTGTTTTAAAACTATTTTTTCTTGCATACGGTGTCCTCGTTTTGGGGTTTGTATAAGAAACGTAAAATTGTATGTAGCAGCGTTAGTTGTATTGTAGTTTTCGGCGATATAAGTTATAATACCATTTTAAAAATAATTTGACGTATATTAGCATATGAGTTTACGCCAAACATTACAAATTAAGGAGAGTTTA
>CANLCJ010000037.1 GCA_947489085.1 uncultured Flavobacteriaceae bacterium | reverse complement strand
TAGCTACAAATTTTTGTAGTGACAAAACTAAAACCTTAATCAAAAATAGTCAAGATGGGTTAGACGGAGGGATACCCCCACGTTCATATTTACCAATAATATCACGAGAAACGTCTACAGCCTTAGCAAGGTCAGTTTGAGACCAGTTTTTCTCCTTTCTAAGTTCCGCTATCTTCTTACCAATGTCGATCATTTGTTTGTTTTGATGGATTTTGTTTATCCAGAAAACGTGCTTATTACGAGCCAAATAGATCAGTTAAGAAAGTACGTCATTACAATACTGCAAGAGTCTTCAGGAAATGAAGATTGGATGTTTTCGTACGACTTATATGAAGCTTTAAAAGAAAATGAAGAGTACTCCGATTTAGACTACTTTAACCTTTGGAAGTTGAATTTTTATAACTCCGATATTGAGCGGAAACCGATAGAAGAAAAATATCAAGAAATAGGGTATTTAAGATATAAGGGAAGTCAGGTATAAAGCTTGACTTTTTTGTTTTATTTCAACCTGAAAGAACCTAAAAATTATATTTTAAGCCCTAGAAATAAGTGCAGCAATCTCTGTACGGGTAATTATTGGAGAAGCACCTTGTTGTGCAGCTACCAGTGCGCCTGTAGCACATGCTATGTTTACTGCATCTTGAGCTGGTGTTTCCTTTAGCAATTCACTTATTAAAGCACCTAAAAATGCATCGCCTGCCCCTACTGTATCTACAACCTCAACTTTATAACCAGAATTGGTATAAAACACGCCCTCTTTAAGCAACACCGCACCGTCTCCTCCTAAAGTTACACATATTGTGTTGGTACTGGTTAAAGTAGCAATAGCTTTAATGGCCGTTTCCAAGTGTTTTGTGGCGATGCCTAAATCTTCGCAAATCTCAAATAATTCATCGTCATTAAATTTAATAAAATCTGCCGCTTCCATTAAGGCTTTTAAAACATTTAAAGTATAATGCGGAGGTCTTAAATTCAAATCTAGAATTTTATAGTTGGCCACTTCCAAAAGTGCCATCAGGGTTGTTTTAGACTGTTCGTGGCGTGCTGCCAAGCTTCCAAAAACAAAGGCATGAGATGCTTTTACAGCAGCTACAGTTTCTGGCTTGAGGTCTATAGCATCCCATGCGCTTGGTGCGGTAATGCTGTAGGTTGCCGATTTTTTAGCATCGAGCTCAACGCGAACCGTACCTGTTGGATAGGCGGGTTTAACTTGTATATGAGAGTTTGGTATGTGTTGTGTATCCAGATAATCCAGAAGTTTTGTTCCTAAAGCATCTTTTCCTACGGCACTTACCATATTAATATCATGATGAGAGGCCTTTAAACGTAATGCTACGTTTAAAGGCGCTCCACCTATTTTTTGGTTACCGTCTGGAAAAATATCCCATAACACTTCGCCATAACACACTATTTTAGACATACTAACAGGGTTTTAATAAATAATAGACTCCATTGTACGTTGGTTTATAGAGTTTGTAAACACGGTTAACATGCGTTTTGCAATACCTGTCCATCCAAAATTTCGTCTGGCAAATCGTGCGCCTTCAACAGAAAGTTCGTTTCTTAAATTTGGATAGAGCAATGGCATAGACAGCATGGCACCGAATTCTACTGGACGGTGTGGATCTGCAAATAATGCTTGATTTCCAAAATCTATTAAATCGTATAAACCACCGTGTACAGTTACTACACTTGGCGTACCACAGGCCATAGCTTCTATAGCCACCATACCGAAAGGCTCGTATCGCGAAGGCATTGCAAAAATATTTGCCGAGCGGTATACATTAGCCAAATCCTCGTCTGCTATGTAGTTTTTCCATTTAATTTTATCGGCAATACCCAAATCGTTGGCCAATTTGGCAAGGCCTTTTATTCCTTTTTTGTCCTGCTCAGAATCGCCCCCAATGGCTGCCACCAGTCGTGCTTCTGGACATAAATCGAAAACAGTAGGCAATGCCTTTAAAAGTAAATCGTAACCTTTGTTGTGCGCCATACGCCCCAAAGCCAATATGTCTGTTGGGTGAATATCGTATTTTGCTCTTATCTTATCGTTTTCTTTAGTGGGTACGGGGTAAAATCTATTCTCATCTATTCCGGGAGGAATCATGGTGCAGTTTCTAGGCAATACATCGTACTGCTGCGCTAATAAATCTACCTGAGGTAAAGTGGTTGCAATAACATGGTTACACATTTGGTAAACAAAATATTCTTTACGTATACGCTCTTTAAATCGGTAGTTTTTTTCCATTTCCTTTTCCTCCATGTCGCTCCCCATGGTGTGTTGTTTCCACCAACCTAAAGAATGAGGTGTATGTACGTGCGATATCCCCAACTCTTCTGCTATTTTTTGTCCTGCCCAGCCTGCATCCCAATAATGCGAATACACGACATCGTATTTTTTGCGTTCTTTTTGTATGGCTGCCAAACAGTTGGTTACAAACTTTTTTAGGTGGTCGTGCATATCTTCTTTTCTAATAAATGCCTTACCTCCAAAAGGTATACGCCACACGCTATAATTATCGTCTACAACATCATACTCTGGTTGATCTTCGAACTGTCGAGTTACCAAATCTACTTTTTTACCAAGTCTACTAAAACGTTCTGCTAGCTCCAATACGTAAACTACTTGTCCGCCCGTATCTGGTTTTCCTAATTCTGCATTTGCTGCTACATAGCCATGTAACGAGATCATCAATATTGATTTCATAATTTTTTAGTTTTCTTATTTAGTTACGAATTGATTAATTTTAAGTCGTGGCATGCAGAAATGTACTGCGCTGCCGACCAAGCTTGGTAAGCTTTACCCATGGGTTTTCCTGTGGTACCGTGCGCCCACTCTGTAAATTCCCATTCGTGATTTATACCTTCTTTATTTATTAGTGCTAGTTTGTACAACTCGGAAATTGCGACATCTTTAAATCCTAGTTTATTTACAAATTTTACCCAAAACCCTCCTACAAATGGCCAGATGCCACCGTTATGGTAGTGGTTGGGTAAGTTTAATAAATTTACTGTGTAATAAGGCCTCCAATCTGGATCGCCAGGGCTTACCACAGGATATACATTTGCTATAGGAAACGGATCGTTTACCCCCACACCCAACATGAATTTAAAAGTTTGGTGTGCTTTTTCGGCATCTATAGTACCATGTAAAAAAGCCAGTACGTTCCCTAAAGTATCACATCTCCAACTAAAATCAAAAGGCGTAGTTTGCGCTATTAAATAAGATGTGTCTCCTAAAGTGAACTGTTTTTCTGCAAAAGATACCGATTGAAACAATTGTTGTTGTGTTGAAGGCCAAAAGTTTTGTACAATTTCCTTTTTTATAACCTGAGACCACCTTATGTACTCGCCTGCTTGGGCATTATCTCCCAACATTTCCAGCATACGGCCAAAACACACATTGGCGCGGTACCATAGTATCTCATCGTATAAAATATTGTAACTTCTACCAAATAAATCGGTCCAGTCTCCAGCTTCTGGTATTTCAAGTAGGGCATCGTTATTACTGTCGTGAGCCCCCAACCAGCGCATGGTTTCTTTAATACTTTCTATGTGGTCTCTTAAAAATTTGATGTCCTTAGTTACATTAACATACTCGTAAAATGCAATAACTACCCAGATGCCACTATCTATAGAACAAATTCCTCCTACACCAGAGTAATCGGGTACATTATCTTTAATACGTACGTTAGATGGAATTTGTCCGTTTCTGGAAATATGCTCAAATAAAGTTAAAAGTGTTTGGCGTTGGCATTCATGTATCTCTTTATCGTGAATTAAAGGTAGAGACCCTATAACAGTTATGGCGCCATCTCTTGCCCACACACTATAATAGTTTTCGTCTGTGCCGTGAGCTACATTATCTTTTATGGAACAGGCCGAAAAGCCTAAAGGTGTAATGTTCTTTTTTAATGCTTCTACTGCTTTATCGTAGCCTTCTTTAATAAGTGCTATTTTTTCATCTCCATCTTCTAATGCAATAGTATCTAATGTTTTTTTTATGTAAAAATCCTCTGTATGGTCTACACTACTGGCAACAATAGCTTCTTCTGGCAACAAATTGTAATACACTAACCCTTCTATAATACCATCGCCTTGTGTTTTCTCTGCATGGTACAATTGCTTGTATTTTGTGTATTGGTAAAGCTCTTCGTGTGCATTAGATACTACTATGCCTCTAACATCTTTTAAATCGAACATGGCTGCATCGTTACCACTGTCTCCAGCAACAAGAACTGCATTAGTTTCCAACTGCAATGTACCTAGTAACCATTGCAAAGCATTTCCTTTATTAGCAAATTGAGGCAACACATCTAAGAATTTGTCTCCAGAGTATACCACATTTACGTGCATTTTTTCGTTTTTAAAATCCTGCTCTATTTGTGTAATTAAATCTGGAGTGGCATCGTGGAAAAAATAACTGCGTTTGTAGGCATGCTGGAATCGAATAGGCTGTTCGCTAATGGGATGGTTACTGTTCTGCACAATGGCTTCTACTTTTTCTAAATCCCAACCCTCGTCTAAAACATCATTAAATTCCTTTACAACGCATTTATCTTTAAAATTATAAATATGTGTTCCTACACCAGAAATAATATAATCTGGCTCTGGTAATACGTTTTGTTCTATTAGTTGCAATACATCATCTATTAAACGCCCTGTGTTATAAGTTAATAATACATGTTCTGGTTGATAGGTTCCCCATATTTTAGTAAAATTACTTTTATAGGTATGAAAATCCATTAATGTATTATCTATATCGAACGAAAGCAGACGTATTTCAACTTGATTATTGGCTTTAGTTTTACTCATATATAATTTTGGCTTTTTAGTGTTTTTTGATGTTTTTATTCAATTTTTGAATAAATTATAGCTTTAAAAACTTAAAAACAAACAAAAACGGACTATTCTTTAGCGTATTCACAAAGTCACAAATTGAAGGATACTCATTACGAATTCGTAAAAACACTTTACGTGTTTTTATAGAGTTAGCAATTGCCGAATAATTGGAATTTTAAGGAACATAAATCTTTATTTAAATCTGCTCTGTAAAAGTATTTTGTACTAAAACCTAAAAGTAAAAGCAGTTTGTAAATACTCAATTTACACGAGTACCATTGGGTATTTTAAGCTCTGGAGCTAACAAATAGACCTTTGTTTTATCTACTGCACCTAACACCAAACACGAGCTCATAAAGTTGGCAATTTGCTTTTTTGGAAAATTAACAACCGCTACAACCTGTTTGTGAAGCAAATCTGCCTTGCTATACTTTACCGTAATTTGCGCAGATGTTTTTCTATACCCCAAATTACCAAAGTCTACAGTTAACTTATAAGCAGGCTTACGGGCTTCTGGAAAATCTTCAATCTTTACTATTGTTCCTACTCTAAAATCTACCTTGGCAAAGGTTTCGTAAGTTACTAATTCGCTCATATTTTACGGTATATATTGGCTGCTTTGGTGGAGATGGCTACACTGAAACTATCGTTCCAAATAAAAGTATGAATTCTTAGCATGATTTTGGCGCTACTTATTAGAGTTTTTGTTACGAAATATCGAACTTTGGAAAAAACAATCGATATCATGGCTAGAACTCCATCAAATATGCTGCCTTTAGGCACAAAAGCACCTCATTTTTCACTTTTGGATACTGTATCTCAAAACACTCTGAATTTACAAACATTGAGAGGCGAAAAAGGCACCGTTATTATGTTTATATGCAACCATTGCCCTTTTGTAATTCATGTTAACGCGGCTTTGGTAGCATTAGCAAATAGTTACACTGCAAAAGGAATTTCTTTTATAGCCATATCTAGTAACGATGCTATAAATTATCCGCAAGATGGCCCAGAACACATGCATACACATGCAAAAAATGAGGGCTACTCTTTCCCTTATTTATACGATGAATCGCAAACTGTTGCCAAAGCCTATGATGCAGCTTGTACGCCAGATTTATACCTTTTTAATGCTGATTTAGAGTTGGAATACAGAGGGCAATTGGACGATTCTAGACCTGGAAACGGCATTCCTGTTACTGGAGAAGATTTGAAACATGCCATCGAGTGTTTGCTTAACGGCTCTCCAAACAATACGACTCAAAAACCGAGTATTGGTTGTAACATAAAATGGAAATAATTGCTAAGCATAATTAACTGTTTGTGTTAGATTTTCCTCTAATTTATCAAGGGTTAAAGCTTAATCTACCTTAATAAAATAGACGTACAAATAATACAGATTTGGTTACGCTTTTAAAACTAATTTAAAAGTGTTGTATAGAGATACCGTTATATTTTTATAACTTATAATCTTTAATAACCTAAACACACTAACTTATGAAAAATGAAACACCCCGAATGCGTGTCGGTGAAGGCCGAATTAGCGGTGCTATTTCTGTATTTCTAGGCGCTTTATCTCTAGCAGGTATTCTATGTTTTAAATTTCCAGAATACCTAACAACTCCAGAATTTCGGGAAATATACACCGCACAAATTGCCGAAAACCTTATGCTTGGCGGTATAATTGCCACATTTCTTTTCGCTCTTATTAGCATACTCCTTAACAAAGTTAAAACAAATGCTTTAATTGGCATTTGTTTAGGTGTGTTAACCGTTGTACTTGGAGGAATTACGGTGGAAGGTAGAGCTGTAGAAAAAATGGACTGGAGCATTGGTTTAGATTGGCTTATTTTAGATCTGTTAATTATGGCCTTACTTTTTGTACCTATAGAATTGGCTTTTCCTAAACATAAATTTCAATCTAAATTTCATGAAGAATGGCGAACAGACCTTATTTATTTTGGTATTAGCCATTTGGCCATTCAATTATTTGGTGTTATTACAAAAAAGCCTGCCGTTGCGTTTTTTGGGTGGATGAATTTAGACCAAGTACATTTGTGGATCTCTAATTTACCATTTGTCGTAGAACTTCTTCTAGCGCTTTTTATAACAGATATTTTTCAATATTGGGCACATCGTTTTTTCCATTCTCACCACTATTTATGGCGATTCCATTCCATACACCATTCCACACAACATATGGATTGGCTGGCAGGTACAAGAACGCATTTTATAGACATTTTTTTTACGCGAAGTATTACCTATATTCCTCTTTATGTATTGGGGTTTTCTACAATAACTTTTAATGTTTACATCCTTTTTATTGCCATTCATGCGGTTTTAATACACGCCAATACGCGACTAAATTTTGGGTTTTTAAAATACATTATTACCACGCCACAGTACCACCACTGGCACCATTGTGAAGAGCCAGAACATTATGGCAATAATTTTGCTGTGGTATTTCCTGTTATCGATAAAATTTTTGGTACGTATTACCTTCCTAAAAACAAATGGCCTAAAGGTACTGGTCTTATAGATGCTTCTTTCCCTAAAGGATTTACAAAACAGCTTCTATTTCCATTTACAAAAAATCCTTTTAAGAATGATTTATTGCCTGAAGAAAAGAGTAAACGTTAATGGCTACTCTTAATAAATTACAAGACATATACCTTAAAAACCTTATTAAATAAGTATAAAATAATGACAATTAAAAACATAAGTGTTTTGGGGTGTGGCTGGTTAGGGCTACCATTAGCCACTAACTTTATAGCACAGCAAATCGCCGTTAAAGGCTCTACAACAACACCATCTAAAATAGAGTTGCTTAAGCATAAAAATATCACGCCTTTTTTGCTTACCCTAGGGAAAACAGATGGCGATGTTTATAAATCCTTTTTAAAGGATAGCGATGTTATTATTATTAATTTTCCGCCCAAACGCGTTCCCAATATTATAGAGGTGTACCAAAAGCAAATACAAAGTATATTACCTTATATCTCCAATTCGCAAAAGGTTATTTTTATAAGCTCTACTTCTGTCTACAAGAATACAAATGCTGTTATTTTAGAGCATCTAGATGCACAACCAGAGAAAGCCTCTGGTAAGGCTGTGCTAGCAGTAGAGCGCTTATTACAAGATGCTTTAGGCGCTCGATTAACCATATTAAGATTTTCTGGCCTAGTGGGTTACGATCGTTTACCTGGCAGATTTTTAGCCAATAAAAAAGAGTTGAAAAATGGAGATGCTCCTGTTAACATTATCCACAGAGACGATTGTATCGGTCTCATAAACGCTATTTTACAAAAACACGTTTGGGGCGAAATTATTAATGGCTGTGCCGATAAGCATCCTTTACGAAAGATTTTTTATACTGAAGCTGCTTTAAAAATTGGGCTTACGCCTCCTACTTTTTTACAGGACAATGCAACTTCTTATAAAATTATATCTAATGCTAAGAGTAGATCTATGCTAGACTACGAATATATGTATCCAGATCCTTTGCTATACTTAAAAGCATGATATGGAATTGACATACAACTACCGAATTATACGATTTACATTTGTAAAATAATTACACGCCCGCAACACAAGCGCTTAAATTTTAAATGACATGGCACTAATATATTGCGCCTTTTTTACTCCAGTTTATTGCCATGTGCAAAGAATCGAAAGTTTTTATCTTATTATTAAAAAAGAGATTTTCTATCATGATATTAAACTTGCTATTGGGCTTATCTGAGATAATGTAGTAGGCTTTTAGTGTATAGCTGTTTTTAAAAAACTTTACCCAATCTAACGCCACTACAGAGTAAGAATTGATGCGGTTAGAAATGTATATTACATCTTTACTATGTTCTCCTAAAAAATGGGTAAGATCTTTAGCCATTTGTTTTCCATGTAGATTCCAACTTACGTTGACTCCCGCTTTAATTTCCGAAATAACAATTAAGCCTTCCAAAATAAAAACATCGCCAAAATCGTAATTTAATTCTAAGAGTACATCTAAGTACAGATCTGTATGTTTAACGCTTACCAAATATAGTGGGGTTGAGATTTATTTAAATTTCGTCATTTTTTTTATGATTCTACCATTAAAACTCAAAATAATCACATAAATAACAAAAAAAGCGCTCCAAAAGAGCGCTTCATCGATAATATTAAGCTTTTAATCTTGTATTTTTACTTTACATCCATTAATTCTACATCGAAAATTAAATTTGCATCTGGAGGTATAACACCGCCTGCACCTCTACTACCATAAGCCAAAGCACTAGGTATTACTAATCTTGCTTTAGCGCCTACATTTAATAAGCCGATACCTTCATCCCATCCTGGAATAACTTGCCCTACGCCTAAAGGAAAATCTATGGGTTCGTTTCTTTTATATGAGGAATCGAATACTGTTCCGTCTAATAACTGGCCTTTGTAATGTACAGAAACTGTTTTACCTTTTTCTGCTTTAACACCACTTCCTTTTTGAAGTATTTGGTAGCGCAATCCACTATCTGTTTTTTCGAAACCTGCTGCTACTTTATCTAACTCAGCTTCTTGTTGTGCTTTTTCTTCTGCTAACCGTGCTTCTCTAGAACCTTCAAAAGTTCTAAATGCTTCTACAGCATTAAATGCATTGGCTTCTTCCCCTACTTTAACAATTTCTAAACTTTCTATAGTATCGCCTTGGCTTACAGCATCTACAACATCTTGTCCTTCTATCACTTTACCAAATACAGTGTGCTTACCATCTAGCCAAGCAGTTTCTGTATGTGTTATAAAAAATTGACTTCCATTTGTACCTGGTCCTGCATTGGCCATAGATAATACTCCTGGACCGTCGTGTTTTAAATCTGGGTGAAATTCATCATCGAACTGATACCCTGGATTTCCTGCACCAGAACCTTGAGGGCATCCCCCTTGTATCATAAAATCTGGGATTACTCTGTGAAATTTCAACCCATTGTAATAAGGAGTGCCTTGAGGTTTTGCAGAGTTTTCAAGGTTACCTTCTGCTAAAGCAACAAAGTTACCTACAGTTCCTGGTGTTTTCTTATACTCTAAGTTTACTACTATTTCTCCTTTTGGAGTATTGAATTTTGCGTATAATCCGTCTTGCATTGTTCTATTTTTTAAGAGCAGCAAATATAAGGAAGTTAGCTTGAAGTGTGAAGTATTTCGCTTTTAAAACTCACTTGTACTTTGCCCTTTGTTGGATATGCAAAATTATTTAATGCACTGTATTACAACTATAAAATGCATTAATTTGCCACTTCACTAATAAATTTTATGCGGTATAAGCGTAATTCTTCATCGTCGTAATCGCCATCAAATTCTTCTATGGCGTCTTTTATACTATCGGTTTCCGATTCCATAAAATACTCGTGTATTTCTTCCTGCTGGTCTTCATCTAGAATATCTTCCAACCAATAGTCTATATTTAGCTTTGTTCCAGAAAATACAATAACCTCCATCTCTTTAATAAAATCTTCCATAGACATGCCTTTGGAAGATGCAATATCGTCTAGAGGAAGTTTTCTATCTATATTTTGTATAATGTAAAGCTTGTTTGCCGAATTAATTCCAGTAGATTTTACAACAAGATCATCTGGACGCACAATATCATTATCCTCAACATATTTGGCAATAAGATCTACAAAATCTTTACCGTATTTTTTTGCTTTACCATCTCCAACACCGTGTACATTACTTAGCTCTGCTAGGTTTACAGGGTATTTTAAAGCCATGTCTTCTAAAGAAGGGTCTTGAAAAATAACAAACGGCGGTACTCCAATTTTTTTTGCATTTTTTTTGCGTAAATCTTTAAGCATGCCCATTAATACTGCATCTGCTACAGCTGTGCCTCCTTTTGCTGCGGTAATAATACCAGCATTATCTGTATTAGCATCGAATACATGATCGGCTGTCATTTTAAAAGAGGAAGGCTGCTCTATAAAAGCGTCTCCTTGGGGTGTTAGTTTAATTACCCCGTACGTTTCAATATCTTTTCTTAAGTATCCTGCTACTAAAACTTGGCGCAGTAGCGCCATCCAATATTTGGCTTCCTCGTGTTTGCCTTTTCCAAAAAAGGGCTGTTCGTTAGTTTTATGAGAATTTATTAGAGCATTCTCTTTACCGGTTATAACATTAACCAAATCTTTCGATTTGTACTTTGCATTAGTATTTTTTACAATCTCTAAAAGTAATTGTGCATTGTCTTTAGCCTCTGTTTGCGCCTTAGGATGTCTTACATTATCATCCATATCGCCTCCTTCTCCAGTTTCCGTATCGAAAGCTTCTCCAAAATAATGTAAAATAAATTTACGTCGAGATATGGACGTTTCTGCAAAAGCTACAACTTCTTGTAATAGCGCATGCCCTATTTCTTGTTCTGCAACTGGCTTACCAGACATGAATTTCTCTAACTTTTCTATGTCTTTATAAGCATAGTAAGCTAAACAGTGCCCTTCGCCCCCATCACGGCCTGCGCGGCCTGTTTCTTGGTAATAACTTTCTATACTTTTAGGAATATCGTGGTGTATTACAAATCTAACATCTGGCTTATCTATACCCATACCAAAGGCAATTGTAGCAACAACAACCTCAACATCTTCCATTAAAAATTTATCTTGGTGGCTAGATCGTGTTTTAGCATCTAAACCTGCATGATAAGGCACTGCATTTATACCGTTTACTTGTAAAACTTGAGCTAACTCTTCAACACGTTTTCTACTTAAACAGTAAATAATACCCGATTTGCCTTCGTTCTGTTTTACAAATCTTATAATGTCTGCATCTACATTTTTGGTTTTAGGCCTTACCTCGTAATATAAATTTGGTCTATTAAAGGACGCTTTAAAGGTTCTTGCACCAGATATACCTAAATTTTTAATAATATCTTCTTGTACCTTAGGTGTTGCTGTAGCTGTTAGGCCTATAATAGGTATATTATCGCCTATACGTCCAATAATATGCCTTAAGTTCCTGTATTCTGGTCTAAAGTCGTGCCCCCATTCGCTTATACAATGCGCCTCATCTATAGCTAGAAAAGAAATTTTTACAGTGCGTAAAAATTCTACATTTTCTTCTTTTGTTAAAGATTCTGGTGCTACATAGAGCAGTTTCGTTATTCCAGAAGTAATATCTTCTTTAACACGCTTTACTTCGGTTTTGTTAAGCGAAGAATTTAATACGTGAGCAACACCATCGTTACTGGAAACACCGCGAATAGCGTCTACTTGATTTTTCATTAACGCAATTAACGGCGAAACCACAATGGCTGTACCTTCTTGCATTAATGCGGGGAGTTGATAACACAAGGATTTGCCGCCGCCTGTAGGCATAATTACAAAAGTATGGTTACCTTCTAATATACTTTTTACAACAGGTTCTTGGAGCCCTTTAAATTTATTGAAACCGAAATACTTTTTTAAAGCATCATGCACATTAGTTTTTACGTCAGACATAAAATCTATAAAATTTATTAACTAATTAATAATTTATACAATACTGTATACATTACCTTTAATTTAATAAAAGTAATGGAGAGACCTCTTTCTTTTTTTCGTTAATTTTGTAACGGAATTTGAATTTACAACAAAAATTTAAATTGAGATAATAAAGATAAAAAAATCATTAGAAGAGTTATCACCATAAAGAAAAAAGAGTTTGAATAACACAATGAATACTATAGAAATAGCAAAAAAAACCATATTATCGGAGGCCAAAGCTATTTCCCACCTTTCTACACTGGTTGATGAAGATTTCGCTAATAGCGTAGATCTTATTTTTAATTCCAAAGGTCGTGTTATTATTACGGGGGTTGGTAAAAGTGCTATTATAGCTACCAAAGTTGTAGCTACGCTAAACTCTACAGGCACACCTGCTATTTTTATGCACGCAGCAGATGCCATTCACGGAGACTTAGGGCTTATATTAAAGGATGATGTTGTTATTTGCATTTCTAAAAGTGGCAATACTCCAGAAATTAAAGTACTTGTGCCTTTTATTAAAGCTGCAAAAAATAAAATGATTGCAATTACAAGCGTTAAGACCTCTTTTTTAGGACAGCAAGCAGATTTTATTTTAAATGCCTATGTAGAGAAAGAAGCCTGCCCCAACAACTTAGCACCCACAACCAGTACTACAGCCCAAATGGTTATTGGAGATGCACTTGCCGTTTGTTTGTTAAAAAAGAGAGGCTTTTCTAGTACAGATTTTGCCAAGTACCACCCTGGTGGGGCTTTAGGCAAAAAACTTTATTTAAGGGTTAGCGATATTGCGGCTGTTAACGCTAAGCCTAAAGTAACTCCTAACACTAATATTAAGCACGTTATTGTTGAGATTACTGAAAAACGCTTAGGAGTTACAGCTGTAGTAGAAAACGGTGTTCTTTTAGGGGTAATAACCGATGGCGATTTAAGACGCATGCTAAGCCAAACCGATGATTTTAAAAATTTAACAGCTATGGATATAATGAGTACATCGCCAAAACGCATAGATAGTAACGCTATGGCTGTAGACGCTAAGGAAATAATGGAAGATAACGGTATCTCCCAACTATTAGTAGAAGACAATGGCAAATACAATGGAATTATACATATTCACGATTTAGTAAGAGAAGGTATTATATAATGGCAAAAAAAAATGTAAATGAGATGTCTTTTCTAGACCATCTCGAAGAATTGCGCTGGCACTTAATAAGAATAATTATTGCTATAGTTGCCATTGGCGGTATTGCATTTGTATCTAGTAAATTTATATTCGATCAAATTATATTTGCGCCTTTGGAAATGACCTTTCCCACCTATAGTTTTTTATGCGATACTGCAAATTTTATAAATATTGAAACCACATTCTGTAATGATGAAATCCCGCTAATACTACAAAACAGAACTATGGCAGGGCAATTTTCTGCAGATATATGGACTGCTGTTTTAGGTGGTTTTATCTTAGCTTTTCCTTATATTATTTTTGAATTATGGCGCTTTATAAGCCCTGCTATGCATGAGGATGAACGCAAATATTCCAGAGGCTTTATCGCTATTTCATCTTTACTATTTTTTCTAGGAGTGCTGTTTGGCTATTATATAATTTGCCCGCTCTCTATTAATTTTTTAGCGAATTATAATATCTCTGCAAAAGTTGACAATCAAATCGATATTAGCTCTTATATAGGCTTAGTTAGGGCTTCTGTATTGGCTTCTGGTTTAATTTTCGAATTGCCCATTATTATTTATTTTTTAACCAAAGTAGGCTTGGTAACTCCAGAGTTTTTAAGAAAATACAGGAAATACGCATTGGTAGTTGTACTTATACTTTCTGCTATAATAACACCACCAGATATTGCGAGTCAAATTATTGTTGCTATTCCTATATTAATTTTATATCAAATAAGTATTTATATCTCGAAATTAGTAATTCGAAGTCAACGAAAAAAAGCGCAGCATTTGGCTTAATATCCTGTAAAAGCGATACGCATTTTTTAGACTTAAAGTAAACTCAATAATTCATATTTTTTCACGTTATTGCAATTATGGTTTTAAGAGCACAAAATTTAATGAAGTCCTACAGTGGACGCAAGGTAGTAAAAGACGTTTCCTTAGAAGTACACCAAGGAGAAATTGTTGGTCTTCTAGGCCCAAATGGTGCAGGAAAGACAACCTCTTTTTACATGACAGTGGGCTTGGTAAAACCAAACAGCGGACATATTTTTTTAGACAGTACCGAAATTACAAAGTTCCCTATGTACAAGAGAGCACAAAATGGTATTGGTTACCTAGCGCAAGAAGCTTCGGTGTTTAGAAAATTGAGTATTGAAGATAACATTTTAAGCGTATTACAACTTACTAAACTTAGTAAGAAGGAACAGGTTATGAAAATGGAGTCTTTAATTGAAGAGTTTAGTCTCGGCCACATAAGAAAAAACAGGGGCGATTTACTTTCTGGTGGCGAGAGACGCCGTACCGAAATTGCACGTGCCTTGGCTACCGATCCTAATTTTATTTTATTAGATGAGCCTTTTGCTGGTGTAGATCCTGTTGCTGTAGAAGACATACAACGTATTGTAGCGCAGCTTACTAAAAAAAACATAGGCATTTTAATTACCGACCATAACGTACAAGAAACTTTAGCTATTACAGATAGAACTTACCTTATGTTTGAGGGAAGTATTTTAAAAGCTGGTGAGCCAGAAGAATTGGCTAACGACGAAATGGTACGTAAGGTCTATCTTGGACAAAATTTCGAGCTTCGTAAAAAGAAAATAAGAGATTAGCACCTAACTAACCTCTTACGCTATATCTTATAATTAATCCCTTTATCTATTCGCTGCGGCATCTGCTATGTTGGGAAACTCCCAAACGGATATGGGTCTACTTAGTAAACCAAAATCTCCGCCATCGTCCCAAACTATTGGTACAATACCTTTACTTAAACAGGCTTGCACAAAAAACTCGGCATGGGTTTCACGCGCTTCTGCAGAAGCTATAGTATCTATTGCTCCCCACTCCCCCATTACTACAGGAAACCCTCTGTTAATAAAATTAGAGGCAATCCGATTCATTAAGTCTGTAACCTGTCTTCTATCTTCCGTAGACCCCCAATCTGGATCTGTCGCCAATAAGGCAAACTCTAATGGAAAATAAGCATGTAGAGAAATAATAACATTTGGATCGTTATTAGGTATTACCAGCGCATTCCAAACCGTTTCACTTATCAATGCGGCATAGGGAGGAATCATAATTTTGCGTTCTGTATTGTTTCCGCCCGTAGCTCTAATAGCATCTAAAGCTGTTTTATGAAATGTATTTAATACACTTCTACCTTCTGCAGTACCGCCTGTCCACTCTTCTGGTGTGCCTACATGGCGTGGCTCGTTTAAAACTTCAAATATTAAAAAGTCGCTGTAATTTCTAAACCGTGTTGCTATTTGGCTCCAAACTCTGCTTAACTGTGCATTGGTTGCACTTGCATTAGCGCGGGTGGGTATAATCCACTCGTCATCATGATGTACATTAATAATAACATACATGCCCTTTTCTAAAGCATGACTAACAATAGCCTCTACCCTATCGAAATAACTAGGTTCTATAGTAAAGCTTGGCCCATCTCCCATATTATAACCCCAAGTTACAGGCAAGCGTAGCGTTCTAAAACCTCTATCGAAAACAGCATCTACAGTTCGTGTTGTAGGCAATGGATTGCCCCAAAGGGTTTTATCTCTACTTCTAACATCAAAGGAATTTCCAAAATTCCATCCTGGCCCCATATCGGCAACTAGAGCGCTGGCTGTTATGTCTCTAATTACACCAACTTCTACAGGCGCTTCTTGTTCTGGTGTTTCTGGGTCTGTCTCCTCTGGTACTTCGTTGGCTATCTGCGTTACCGTAACATCGTCTGAATTTGAACAATTAAAAACAACTAAAAACGAAAGTAGGGTTAGTAATAGAAAAAGACTAAATAAGGGCTTAATGTGTAACTTCATGTCGGGTTTTTACATAAAGTTACATGATACTATGCTATTAATCTAGGAGTTGCAACATATTTGATATATAATAAGCGATAACTTATACGTTAAACAGCACCGCTATAAAGTGCTGTTTATGCGCTATCTAGTAGTCCTTTTTATTTTAATGCAGAATGTAAACTAGAGCTATTCGATTTTACTTAAGGTAAATTATCCTTTTCTACGCTCTAAAAGTACCATCATCATTAAACTAAGTATAATACGTTCTTGATCGTCTTGATCTATCTCACTTAAAGCTATTACCTGAAATTTTCTTCCAAAAAACGAAGGTTCTTTTTTCAGCTTAACGATAGCTTTGTTTTGCAAATCTAATACACTATAAGTTGGGTTAAACAAATAGCCCGTAAAAAAACTTAGTACAGGAACTTCCCCTAAAAGAGCATCAAACACTTTAACCCAAGCATTATCTTCTCTTATGGTATATTGTGTCTTTTTGTGCTGATCTATAATTTCGTAAGCTACTTTCCATATCGACTTCCAGCCTTTTCTTGCTACTTTACCTATTTCTTCACCTTTAGCATCTTTAATGCTATAAGCAGCAGAGAAATCTATCCAACGGTCGGCCTGTATTCTATAGTTTAAGTTCGACTTGTCTTTATCATCGTAAACTAAAACATCTTCTTTTAATTTAAATAGTTTTTGTTTTACATAAGCTTGAGTGATACCAAGACTGTCTGTTGCTACAAAATCGTTAGCAAGTGTGCCAATATTAAACTTAAAGTCGACAGGGAATTTTATCTCGTTCATAAATACATCTTTTAAGATTGTTTTATTTTTGAAGTGATTTAATTTTTTTCAATTCGCTATAAAACCTTCTTTTTCATTCAATTTTTGTCTTTTTCTTAGTCCATAGCGCTGCTATGAATTTCTAAAAACGCTTCAATTGAACAAAAAATCTAGAATTTTCGCTAGAATCAAAAAAGTTTAAATTACTTTATTGAGAATTCTTCTCTTGTAACAATTTCTTTTGGTATCTGCCTTGTACAATATCGATAACTATTAGCACCACAATTACAAAATAGAACGTTGTTTTACTCATAGGCACTATTTCGTTTCCAAAAATCTTTAAATGCGCTAAATGCCCACCTTCTGTTAAAAGCATAATGCCTACAATAAATAATATAAAAAGCCCTAATACCTCGTACATTCTGTTCTTAGCTAAAAACGTAGAAATTCTATCTGCTAAAAACAACATTAATAAACCACTAAATACTATAGCTATAGCCATAATGATAAAAGCCGTTGTTTCGCTTTCTATAGAACTTGTTAAGCCTATTGCAGCCAAAATGGAATCGAAGGAGAATACCAAATTCATAATAACAATACTAGTAATTACAGCATTAGGCGATTTAGTTCTTGGGGCATCTCCATGTTCTGGATCGTGAGATAGATCTTTAACAGAAATCATGTGCCAGATTTCTTTAATTGCTGTGTATATAATAAATCCGCCTCCTGCTAGTACAATTAAACTATGACCGTTAAAGGCAAACTTTAGTACATCGTCTATACCTCCTGTTAAAAACGAAAACGGTTCTTGAAAAAAATCTATAATGGATACTAATACAAATAGCAGTACAATACGCAGGCCTATTGCTATAAGTATACCTACTTTTCTAACTCTTTTTTGGGCATCGACAGGCGCTTTTTTACTTTCTAAAGAGATGTATAACAGGTTATCGAAACCTAGAACGGCTTGTAATAACACTAACATTAATAATGTAAAAATGTTTTCTAACATAAAATTTGTATTATTTGGTAGTTATTGCGTCTAAAATAGACATTAAAATGTAAAGTAATATGATAAGTGGTAGCGCAGCAAATTTTAAAACAATAAGCAATACTGCACATAATAGTATAAAGATGTAACGGGTGGCATTGGTTTTAAAATTAAAGTCTTTAAACTTTAAAGCAAATAATTTAAGTTTTGCGTTTAAAATCCAACAACTAAAACAGGTAAGCGATACCAAAAACCATTGGTTGAGTATAATACTATTAATCAAATCGTTATTTTGAAACTCTAAAATTAAAGGTAATGAGATGATAAGCAAAGCATTTGCTGGTGTTGGTAAGCCTTTAAAGAAAGTTTGCTGCTCTGTATCTATATTAAAGTTTGCCAAACGGTATGCAGAAGCCAAGGTGATACAAAGGCCTAAATAGGGCAAAATAACATCTAATGTTAGTTGAGAAAAGTCTAAATTAAACACGCTACCGTTTTCTAATACTGAAGTTGTATCTTGCCAAGACCCTACAGATAAATGTAGTAATTTAAACATTATCACGCCTGGCACCAAACCACTGGTTACCATATCTGCTAGAGAATCTAACTGCAAGCCAAGCTCACTTTGTACATTTAATTTTCTGGCGGCAAAACCATCAAAAAAATCGAAAAAAATACCAAAACACACAAAGAATGCTGCGAAGATAAAAGCATTATTTACAGCAAAAATTACAGCAATACATCCACAAAATAAGTTTAGCAATGTCAAGGCATTCGGTATGTACTGCTTCATTTAAAAAATTTTGGTAAAAATAAAAAACAATTTGTGTTAGCCATAACTAATATATAATATCTCTACGTTTTTTTAATTTAATAGCAAACAACATTTAGCGAAATGTACCGTTATACATTTGTACGTTAGGCTATGGATTTACCCTAAAACGCTATGAAAAAAGCCGTTTAATGTGCATCTTTGTAAAAAAAATTGCGATTGAGACTATATATTTCTACACTGTTTAGCCTAATTACGCTCTCTCTATTTAGCCAAACCGCTAGACAATATTCTAACGAGTTTTTAAATATTGGGGTAGACGCTGCTGCGCTAGGTATGAGTAATGCTGTAACAGCACATACTGCCGACGTAAATTCTGGGTATTGGAATCCTGCGGGACTCGTAAATATCGAAGATAGCCAGCTTGCACTATTGCATTCTAATTACTTTGCTAATATTGCAAATTATAATTACGTGGCTTTTGCGAAGCCTTTAGATAGAAACAGTGCTTTTGGTGTGTCTTTTATTCGTTTTGCTGTAGATGATATTTTAAATACCACACAGCTTATCGATGCGCAAGGCAATATAAATTTCGACAGAATTAGTTTGTTTTCTACTGCAGACCATGCGCTAACATTTTCTTACGCCAGAAGACTTCCTTTAAAGGGTTTAAATTATGGTGTAAATGCTAAAATAGTAAGACGTGTTATTGGCGATTTTGCATCCTCTTGGGGTGTAGGTTTAGATGTAGGCATACAATTTCAATCTAAAAACGAATGGAAGTTTGGTATTATGGCTAGAGATATTACCACAACTTATAATGCTTGGACTATAGACGAAGACGAGTTTGCTACCATTAGCAATGCAGTAGAAGGCCAAAACCAAGACCTGCCCGAAAACACAGAAATTACCATTCCCAGCTTACAAGTGGGCATTTCTAAACTTTTCGAATTTCATTACGATTACACCCTATTAGCTTCTGCGAATTTAAATGTTCGTTTTGGAGAAACTAACGATGTTATAGCAAGTTCTTTTGCTAGTGTTAGCCCTGCTGTAGGTTTCGAATTTGGTTATGTTAACCTTGTGTATTTAAGAGGTGGTGTGGGTAATTTTCAAAACGAACTTCAGATAGACAATACAGAACAAGTTACATTTCAACCCAGTTTAGGGCTTGGTTTTAAATACAATGGTATACACATAGATTATGCATTTACAGATATTGGAGACCAAAGTGTAGCTCTATACTCAAATGTATTTTCTTTAAAGCTAGATTTTAGTATCTTTCGCTAATGCAACGATACTTAGTAATTCTATTTTATTTCTGTTTTTTTTTAGGAAAAACACAAGCAAAACAACTCTCTAAAAGCGCTACAATTAGTGTTTTAACTGTAGATTCTGGTACAGAGTTATACGATGCTTTTGGCCATAGTGCATTTAGAATAAAAGATCCTGAGACAGGTTTAGACGATGTTTACGGCTATGGTGCTTACGATTTTAATGCCCCTAATTTTTATTTAAAATTTACACAAGGCAAGCTTAATTACCTTTTAAGTAAAACCGATTTTGCACGTTTTTATCGCACCTACGAGTATTATAAAAGAAGCATACACGAGCAAGTATTAAATTTTAGCCCAGAAGAGCGACAAAAACTATACAATAGCCTAGTTATAAATTATAAGCCAGAACACAGAGGCTATTTATACGATTTCTTTTTCGATAATTGTGCCACAAAAATTAAGGATGTAACCCGCAAAGCCAGTAATAGCGAAATTGCATTTACACCACCAGACAATTACAAACCCGTTTCGTTTAGAACATTAATACAAGACAACCTCAATAAAAATTCGTGGGGAAGTTTTGGTATCGACTTGGCTTTAGGTGCGGTAATAGATAGAATAGCAACCCCAGAAGAACACATGTTTTTGCCTAAAAACATCAACACCTTTTTTGGTAATGCTAAATTTGCCAATACAAACTCGCCTTTAGTGCAACAAAGCAAAGTTATATTTAATGCACAACCAGCTAAAAAACAAACCAACTTTTTTACCAGCCCATTATTTGTATTAAGTCTTTTAGCTTGTATTATAATATACGTTACCTATAGAGATTACAAACGTTACAAAGCCACAAAAATTCTAGATGTTTTAATTTTTGGGAGCACCGCTGTTATTGGAATTGTGTTATTATTGCTTTGGTTTGCCACAGACCACGGTGCTACTAAAAACAATTACAATTTACTTTGGGCCAACGCCTTAAATATTGTAATGCTTATTCCTGTTATTAAAGCATACACAAAACCTTGGATGGTTAGTTATATTAAATTTTGTGTAATTCTATTATGTTTACTAATATTCCATTGGGTTACTGGCGTACAAGTTTTTGCTATAACACTTTTACCACTTGTTATCGCGCTACTTATACGCTACATATTTTTAGCCAACCATTACAATGCTGCAAAAGTATAGCAGCCTACTTTATATATTAGCTTTGTACAGTAACAACTTCATGCAAAAACACAAAAGGCCACACGCTTGTTGTAAAGTCTATAATGGGTAATATGCCAAAACAAATTGCCCTTTACACAATTTAAAACGTACCTTTGCCCTCGTTAAATGAAAGTGTATACCATTTCATTTATATAAATTGAAATATTTGGATATTAAAATGCGATTACATAGAAACCTTTGCTTTGCAGTTATAGATGGATTAACACAAATCTTTAACGAGGAGCAGTATGCAGATAAAGTTATTCAACAACTTTTAAAAAGAGACAAACGTTGGGGAGCACGCGATCGTGGTTTTGTAGCAGAGACCACTTACGATATTGTGCGTTGGAAACGCTTGTACGCAGAAATAGCAGATGTTAAAGCACCTTTTAATCGCGATAACATTTGGCGTATGTTTGCCGTCTGGGCAACCTTAAAAGGTATAAAACTTCCAGATTGGAAATACTTTGAAAACACACCTTCGCGCAAAATAAAAGGCCGTTTCGACGAGCTTTCTAAAATTAGAACATTTAGAGAATCTATTCCAGATTGGATAGACCAAATAGGTGTAGCCGAGTTAGGGGAAGCCTTATGGACTAAGGAAATTGCTAAACAAAATGAGCAAGCCGAAGTAATTTTAAGAACTAATACCCTTAAAACTACAAAAGAAAAATTACAGAACATTCTTTTCGATTTGGAAATACAAACCGAATTTATAAAAGGACACCCCTCTGCGCTTAAACTTACCGAACGCCGCAACGTGTTTGTAACAGATGCCTTTAAAAACGGATTGTTCGAGGTGCAAGACGCCTCTTCGCAATTAGTCGCAGAGTTTTTAGACGTGGCACCAGGCATGAAGGTTGTAGACACCTGTGCTGGAGCAGGCGGAAAAACACTACACATAGCCTCTTTAATGCAAAATAAAGGCCAAATTGTGGCTATGGATATTTACGAAAGTAAACTTAAAAAACTAAAAGTAAGAGCAAGACGTAACGGCGTACATAATGTCGATTTAAAAGTTATAGACTCTACAAAACCTATAAAAAAACTACACCATAAGGCAGACCGTGTATTAATAGATGCCCCCTGCTCTGGTTTAGGCGTGTTACGTAGAAATCCAGATGCTAAGTGGAAACTCGAACCCGAGTTTTTAGATCGTATACGTATTACGCAAAAAGAAGTATTAGAGCAATACTCTAAAATGGTAAAACCAAGCGGTAAATTAGTATACGCTACCTGTTCTGTTTTACCTTCAGAAAATCAAAATCAAGTCAATGCGTTTCTAAAATCGGAAGCTGGTAAAGATTTCGAATTTGTAAAAGATAAAAAAGTTTTAGCCCACACCTCGGGTTACGACGGCTTTTATATGGCGCAACTGCAACGCAAAGCCTAACAAAAACACAAAAAAAGAGTTGTAAAATTTACAACTCTTTTTTTGTACGCTTATGCCGCTTAAAGCCATACGTATTTTGACCTATAAAATCAGAAGGGAACACATCATCTCCCGCAAACCCTAAAGGCACAGTACCACTATCTTCAGGAATGTAATTGGTTTTAAAAATATAATCCCAAAGGCTTAAACTAATCCCAAAATTAACCCCAAAACGTCCTTCGGGTAAACTATAAGCATGGTGGTATAAATGCATAACTGGGTTATTGAAAACATATTTTAGCGGCCCCCAAGTAATTTTAATATTGGCATGGTTAAAATGCCCTATCGTAATGGCTAAAAAATGAATGTAATACGCCTGCTCAGGCTCAAAACCAAACAAAACCATTACTCCAAAAGTTTTTAAAGGCTTATACAAAATGTTTTCCATCCAATGGTAACGCAAGTGCGCCGCAAAGCCCATTTCCTTGACACTATGGTGTACCTTGTGGTACTGCCATAATAACGGAAAACGGTGTAAAAGCGTGTGTGTAAACCACTGTACAAAATCTAATACAATAAAGAAAATTACCAATTGTAGCCACATGGGCCAATGCTCAGGGTTTATTAAAGCAAAACTACTTATTGTAACACCAAAACCTTGAAACAATACTTCCAGTACATTGTAAAAACCACTAATAGCTATGCTAAATACAAAAAAATTAAAAAACATATAGCCAGCATCCAGCCAAAAGTCCTTTCTAAAAATAGCCTGTTGTTTACGCCAAGGTATAGCTATTTCTAAGCCCCAAACCAAAAGAGATATTAAGATTAAACCCCAAAAATAATTGGTATACCAAGGCACGTTAAAGACAATAGAATCTAACGTCCATTGTAGAGTGCCCCAAAAAGCACTCGTAAAAGCATCAATATATCTATACATATTAAAACAATTTTATTTAAAACGCACACCCAGTAGGCAAAGGGTCGTCGTTTAATACATGAGCTGCAAAATTAGCTGCAATGGTAACCTTTTTAAAACCAGAAGCCACACTACCTTTAAACGCAGTAGTACCGTAACCTAAAGTGTTAACATGTACTCTAACAATTACCTCATCGGTAGCCCCAATACCAACACCACTGCCAGAACGCACAAAAGGCTGTTCATTAACATGGCTGTGCCCTAAAATACGTCTATATAATAACTTACCATCGGTAGATATTACTTCCCACCAATCGGCATATTGCTCGCATCCAGTATCTGGGCTAGAAACGCCAACACTAAACCTGTAATCTCCAGAAGTTCCCTTAACAGTAACACTTACAATTTTAGCACCTTCATCTAAAACCGTTTTATTAATACCATCGGGCATTACATGAGCAGTAGCATCTATGGCGAATCCAACATTAGTGCAAGCAAGCACACTAAAAACAGCGCTGTACAATAGGTTTAATACATTCATAATTCAATTTTTATATAAAAATAATAAATTATACAACCAAGGTCACGTTTTCTTAATACAGAAGTGGTTTAAACAGCTAATTACAACCCAATTTTATAAGTTAGTACAAAAGCACCAAGCCGTTAAGCCACTAAAAATTAAATAGTAATGGCGTTACCCCGCTTAGGCGTGGTCAGGCTTTCCACTATATCTTTTTTTTTGTGCCTTCAAAAAAAGGATGCCGCTACAATCCTTAACGCAAACCCAACACCACTTACAATTTTAGCCAACTAAAGAAAACACGCGTTTTAATTCAAATTCAATACAAACATAAACGCAGTTAAAGCTATATTTAGTTTTCTTAAGCTCAAATTTTTAAAATTCGGCACCCCGTCTTACTCTAAATTTAAAAGACAATAATACAATTAAGAGCGCTACGCCTCTCCTTCTGTGCAACTTTCAATTGGTAGCAACTAATTTTCATAGTACCTTTGTTAACGTTAAAATTGCAAACCGGAAATACTTAAAATTCTGGTTTAATTTTTAATTAATCTGAAAAATTAGCACCATAGACGCAAAAACAAAATACCTTATAGCTATAGTAGGCCCAACTGCAATTGGTAAAACGGCGCTTAGCATTAAACTGGCGCAACATTTTAATACCGAAATAATTTCTGCAGATTCCAGACAGTTCTTTAAAGAAATGCAAATTGGTACCGCTGCACCCACAGCAGAAGAACTCTCCAGTGCGCCACACCATTTTATACACCACAAATCTATAGCAGACAATTACAGTGTAGGTGCCTTCGAAAAAGAAGCCTTAGAACGTTTAAGCCTACTTTTTAAAACACAAGACACTGTTATTATGGTTGGAGGCTCGGGGCTTTATGTAGATGCAGTAACCAAAGGTTTAGATTTTTTCCCAGATGTAGCCCCTACCATACGAGAAACACTAAATTTAGAATTGCAAGAAAAAGGGCTATCCCATTTGCAAGCGCAATTAAAAAGTTTAGATGCAAAAACATACAATACCATAACTATAGATAATCCACATCGGGTAATCCGTGCTTTAGAGGTTTGTATAGGTACAGGCCAACCCTACTCTAGCTTTTTAAACCATAAAAATAAACAACGCCCTTTTAAAACAGTAACAATTGGTCTAACAGCAGACCGAGACATTGTATACAATCGTATTAATAAACGCGTAGACATTATGCTCGCACAAGGCCTTTTAAACGAAGTTAAGCAGTTAGTACCCTATAAAAACAACAATGCATTAAACACTGTGGGTTACAAAGAATTATTTCAATATTTAGAAGGTACTTGGACGTTAGACTTTGCCATATCTGAAATTAAAAAAAATACAAGACGCTTTGCCAAACGCCAAGGCACGTGGTTTAAAAGAACCCCGAACACGCTTTGGTTCGATTATCTAGATACCACAGATACTATTATTAAAGCACTTACACCACATTTAAAATGACAACAAAAGACATACTAGCCAAATTGGTAGCTTTCCCTGTACTTGGTGGCGATAGCAACACCAGTATTATAATGTGGATAAAGCAACACATAGAATCTTATGGTATTGCCTGCACCCTTGTTCCTAATCCAGAAGGCACCAAAGCCTCTTTACATTGCCGCATTGGCCCAGCTGTAGATGGTGGTATCATTCTATCTGGACACACTGATGTTGTACCCGTAAAAGGACAAAACTGGAACAGCGATCCTTTTGTGTTAACCGATAAAGGAGACGGTAAACTATATGGCAGAGGTACTTGCGACATGAAGGGGTTTATAGCTTGCTGCCTAAATGTATTACCTCAGTTGGTAAATGCCAACCTAAAAAAACCCATATACTTTGCACTCTCTTACGATGAGGAAATAGGCTGCCTCTCTGCCCCAGAACTCATAGCCCATTTGCAAAACCACTATACAGAAACACCAAAATATGCTATAATTGGCGAGCCTTCCTTACTGCAACCCATTATTGGACACAAAGGCATATGCTTGTTTGAAACCACTGTAAATGGATCGGCAGGCCATAGTAGTGGCATAAAAAAAGAAGTAAGTGCCATTCATGAAGCTGCACGCTTAATTTTATGGCTAGAAGCTAAAATGGATACTTTGGCTGCCAACACTATAGACCAACGTTTTACGCCCGAACACACCTCAATACATGTAGGCACCATAAAAGGTGGTGTTGCGCCTAATGTTATTGCAGATAAAGCTGTATTTAAATGGGATGTTAGGGTAATTCCTAAAGACGATTTATCTAGAATACTACAAGCATTTAAATTACATTGTAAAGAACGTATGCTAAAATTGCAGCCGCGTTTTCAAGAATTTAAAATAGAAACCTCAACCATTCATCCATCAGTAGCAGCCTTCGATAGCCCTGCAAATGGAGACATTGTAGCGCTTATGGCTGCAATAAACCCAAATACTAATGTGGATACTGTAGCCTACGCATCTGAGGCTGGACAATTTAACGCTGCCGGGTTACAAAGTATTATTTGCGGCCCTGGTTCTATAGATCAAGCACACCGCGCTAACGAGTTTATTGCAAAGCAAGAGTTGAAAGATTATGTTGCGTTTTTAGAACGTTTAATAGATTTATTTTCTACAACAAAAGAAACAAATCGATTTTAGATGCCAAACACAATAGGGTTTTAACAATAAACGACATTAGAATACCATTTGCTAAGTTCTTTTAGCTGCGACAAAATTAATAGAGTTGAGTTGTTTTAGAATTTACACCTCAATAACCTCGTCTTCAGATTTAAAAACATAACTATACAACCACATTAATGTAAATGTTGGTATAATGTCTAAACCAGGCAATGCTTCCTCTATAAAAGAAATGGCTGCTGCTATTTTACCTGTTTTGCCCTTATAAAGTTTCGTCATAAGATAAGCAGAAACAGGAGCCCATACCACATCGGCAAACTCTCCAATGCCAGGGATAAAAAAGGATACAAAGCCCATAGCATCAAAAAGAAGACTTAAAAAAAGTTTTTTGTATTTATTCATTCAATATTAGATTTTAACTAACTGAAATCAAGAAGCATACCAAAATATTATTTACCAATAAGCTTAAGAAACTCATTACGCGTTTCTATAGTTTCAAATTGGCCTCTAAACCCTGATGTTGTAGTTACAGAATTTTGTTTTTGTACACCACGCATCATCATACACATGTGGGAAGCTTCTATAACAACAGCTACACCCTGTGGTTTTAAAGTATCGTTAATACAATCTAGTATTTGCTCTGTTAAGCGCTCCTGCACCTGTAAACGTCTTGCAAAAACATCTACAATTCTTGGCAATTTACTTAAACCTACTATATGGCCGTTAGGAATATAAGCAATGTGTACTTTTCCAAAAAAAGGTAGAATATGGTGTTCGCAAAGTGAGTACAACTCAATGTCTTTAACAATAACCATTTCGTTATAAGACTCTTTAAACATAGCACCTGTTAAAATTTCAACCGGATCCTGGTCGTAACCCTGCGTTAAAAACTGCATCGCTTTAGCTGCACGTTCTGGTGTTTTTAATAAACCATCGCGTTGTGTATCTTCCCCTAAATCTTCTATTATAGTTTTGTATTTCGCTTTAATAGTTTCAGTAACCTCTGTGCTATAATCCTCAATACTTTTATATGGCATGTTTTTATTTAATTAAGAACTGCAAATTTAATTAATTTTATATTCTATACCGCTGCTATTCTAAGATAACTAGAATTATAACTATTATTGAATTTAGAATATTAAGACGTATTTCTTAGTTAATTTTAAATTATACACTGCATATACTCACTATATAATTGCGCATAACATTCTAAAGTGTTAAATTCACGCTATTATTTTTTAACGAATGATTAAAGGAAAAAACATACATAAATACTACGATAATTTACACGTTTTAAAAGGTGTAAATATCGATGTAAAAAAAGGAGAAGTTGTCTCTATTGTAGGCGCCTCTGGAGCTGGAAAAACTACGCTTCTACAAATTTTAGGCACTTTAGATAAAGCATCTAAAACAGATAGTTACAGCCTTAAGATTAACGATACTGAAATTAAGTCTTTAAGTGACAAAGCCTTAGCTAAATTTAGAAATGAACATATTGGATTTATTTTCCAATTCCATCAGCTTTTGCCTGAGTTTACTGCTTTAGAAAATGTATGTTTACCTGCTTTTATAAAGGGTACTTCTAAACCCGAAGCCGAAAAACGTGCTAAAGAGTTGCTAAGTTTTTTAGGCTTATCGCACCGCTCTGAACATAAACCAAGTGAGCTATCTGGTGGCGAGCAGCAACGTGTTGCTGTTGCTAGAGCTCTTGTAAACAATCCCGATCTTATTTTTGCCGATGAACCTTCGGGGAATTTAGACAGCGAGTCTGCCGAAAACCTACATAACCTCTTCTTTAGGTTACGAGATGAGTTTGGACAAACCTTCGTTATTGTAACTCATAATGAAGAGTTGGCCAATATGGCAGATAGAAAGTTAGTTATGATAGACGGAAATATGAGACATTAACAATCTACGTCTACGCTTTCCCCCTAGTTGTAATTAAAAAATACAGGCCTAAAATGGGCCCCAAAGCCAATATTATAAAAAGGTAAGCAACAGGTATAACCGTTTGTAGTATATTTAATAACTGTATGCTTACTATAGTTATTGCAAATCCTATAGAATTTACTATGGTAAGCGCTGTACCTTTAGATGCTGCAGGTGCATTTTGAGCCACTAGAGTAGAAAACAAAGGCGAATCTGCAATAACAACAACACCCCAAAACATTAAAAATGCTATAAAAGCTATAGTATTGCCCGCTAAAAACACCAACGGAGATATTAAACAGCACAGGCAAGACAGTGTTAATGCTATGGTAGCTACGCGTTTTGCTGGTATGTTTTGAGATAAGTAGCCAGAAATTACACAGCCTAAACTGCCTATGGCAATTACGCTAAAACTAACCCAAGACACATCGAAAGAAGTAATTCTATTGTAACTTGCAAAAGCCGCCAGTGCTACAGGAACAAACGCCCAAAACGCGTAGAGTTCCCACATGTGTCCAAAATAGCCAAAAGCAGCCATTCTAAAACGTTTTACCTTAAATACATTATAGAATATGGAGATATCAAATTTCTGTAAGGAGGTTCTGTAGGGGCCATTGGGCACAAAAACAAACATTAGTACACCACCTAAAGCTGCCAATATAGAGGTGCAATACACTAAATATTCCCACGTAATAACGCCTCTAAACCCTTTTAAAGCATGGGGAAAAGCAGTCCCTAGTACTAAAGCCCCAACTAAAAACCCCAAGGACTTTCCTAATCCAGATTTGTAATAATCTGCAGCAATTTTCATGCCTACTGGATAAATTCCAGCCAAAAAGAAACCTACAATAAAACGCAATAAAAAAAGAGAAAATAAGGTATTCGATTTTAAAGTAATACAAACATTAGCTGCGGCACCTACTAAAGCACAAGCAAAAAACACTTTAGAGGGAGGAAATCTATCTGTTATAGTAAGTAATGCAAAAAGAAACGTTCCTGTTATAAAACCAAACTGTACAGAAGAGGTTAAATGCCCCAAGGCAGAAGTGTCCAAATGAAACTCTGCAATTAAATCGAGCATTATAGCATTACCAGCAAACCATAATGAGGTGCAACAAAACTGTGCAAAAACAATAATAGGTAATATGATTTTATTTGGGGACATAGGTTAACGTTTAATAATTAGTGGTAAAGTTACATAAGTCATGTTACACTTAAACGAATTACAATTATTTTTGCTTAATTATGAAAAATGACATAAAAAAACTATCAGAGGCCGAATTGAAAGCTTTTTTAGATGCTAAAGTTTCTCAATACAACACCCCCGAATTTATAAATTCAGACCCCATACAAATACCACATTTATTTCAAAAGAAAGAAGACATTGAAATTTCTGGGTTTTTAACTGCTACAATAGCTTGGGGCAATAGAAAGAGTATTATTACCAATGCTACTAAACTCATGCATTTGTTGGATACTGCACCTTACGATTTTATTAAAAATCATGAAAACAGCGATTTGGAACGCCTCAAGCCCTTTGTACACCGCACATTTAATGGAGACGATTGCATACAATTTATAAAATCTCTAAAACACATTTACTTGCAACATGGCGGACTAGAAAGTGTTTTTGCTACACACACTAAAACGGCAAATTTGCAAACCGCAATCTCTAAATTTAAAAACGTTTTTTTTGAAATAGAACATTTACAACGCACGCAAAAACATGTTAGCGACCCTTTAAAAAACTCTGCCGCAAAACGTATAAACATGTTTTTACGTTGGATGGTAAGGCCTAATACTACTGGAGTAGATTTTGGCATTTGGAAACAGCTCTTACCTAGCCAACTCTCATGCCCCTTAGATGTGCATTCGGGTAATGTAGCCAGAAAGTTAGGTTTACTAAAGCGCAAACAAAACAATGCTAAGGCTTTAGCCGAATTAGACCAAAGCTTAAGGCGGCTCGACGCTACAGACCCTGTAAAGTACGACTATGCGTTATTCGGTTTAGGTGTTTTCGAAAATTTTTAAAGCACAGCACTTTTTGTGGCTAATAATTATAAATTGCTTGTGTTTAGTAAATTATTAGCTATATTTGCAGCCAAATTTGGCTTAACCTCTGGCGAAAATCGTGTATGTTACTCTAAATCAATTATTTTAAATACAAATAAATGGAAGCTTTAGTAAAATTTGTTCAAGACGAATTTGTAGCAAGAAAAGAATTACCAGACTTTAGCGCTGGAGATACAATTACAGTATACTACGAAATTAAAGAAGGTAATAAAACACGTACTCAGTTTTTTAGAGGTGTTGTAATTCAAAGAAGAGGTTCTGGAACATCAGAAACATTTACAATTCGTAAAATGTCTGGTTCTATAGGTGTAGAGCGTATCTTCCCTGTAAACTTACCTGCATTACAGAAAATCGAAATCAATAAGAGAGGTAAAGTACGTAGAGCAAGAATTTACTACTTTAGAGGTCTTACTGGTAAAAAAGCAAGAATTAAAGAAAGAAGACGCTAGTATTATAAATCTAGGTGTAGTCTACACATATAAAAAACCTCAGCCTAGCTGGGGTTTTTGTTGTTTTAAAAGCCATATCGGTTAGAAATTAAGTCTAAAACCGATATGGCTTTTGCTTTTTTACCATCATAAGCCACCTATTCTTAGCAAATTCATACTTGATGCACACTTTATTAGTATTCTGCTAAATGTATAAGGATTAGTCCCTTTTCATAATTAACTATGGAAAAAATAAACGCCTTTTTTTGTATATTCGCAATCGCTAAAAATAAATCGTCTTAATCACTTCTGTTTTTAGCATCTTAATAATTCTAAAAAATAACGACACACATGTCTAAAATTATTTATACTAAGACCGATGAGGCACCAGCATTAGCTACGCGCTCTTTTTTGCCTATTGTTAAAGCATTTGTAAAATCTTCTAGTATCGATATAGAAACTAAAGATATTTCTTTAGCTGCTAGGATATTAGCTGTATTTCCAGATTTTTTAAACGAAGACCAACGTGTCTCAGACGATTTAGCTATACTTGGTGAAATGGCAAAAAAGCCTGAAACCAACATTATTAAACTTCCAAACATTAGTGCTTCTGTACCACAATTAAAAAGTGCTATTAAAGAATTGCAAACTAAAGGTTTTGCCATTCCAGATTATCCTAATGCACCTTCTAATGCAAAAGAAGAAGATATAAAATCACGTTACGATAAAATAAAAGGTAGTGCTGTAAACCCTGTATTAAGAGAAGGAAACAGTGATAGACGCGCACCTAAAGCGGTTAAAAATTATGCCAAAAACAACCCACACTCTATGGGAGCGTGGACTGCAGATTCTAAAACGCATGTGGCTACAATGACTGAGGGCGATTTTGCACATAATGAAAAATCTGTAACACTTGCCGAAGCAACATCTATAACTATAGAACATACAGATGCTGCTGGTAAAACCACAGTTTTAAAAGACAGCTTCCCTTTATTAAAAGGTGAAATTATAGATGCTACTAAAATGAGTAAAGTCGCTTTATTGGACTTTTTCGAAAAAGAAGTTGCAGATGCTAAGGCACAAGGCATTTTGTTTTCGTTACACATGAAAGCTACTATGATGAAGGTTAGCGACCCTATTATTTTTGGCCACGCCGTAAAAGTTTTCTTTAAAGACTTATTTACTAAGCACGGTGCTACATTAGATAAATTAGGAGTAAACGTAAACTCTGGTTTAGGCAATTTATTAGAAAAAATACAAGAATTACCAGAAGCAGAACGCAAAGCTATAGAGACAGATATTGAAACTATTTATGCCAATGGTCCTGCTCTAGCTATGGTAAATTCAGATAAAGGCATTACAAACTTACATGTACCAAGCGATGTTATTATAGATGCTTCTATGCCTGCAATGATTCGTACTTCTGGAAAAATGTGGAACACAGCTGGTGAGTTACAAGCTGCCAAAGCTGTAATTCCAGACAGCAGCTATTCTGGCGTTTACACAGCTACTATAGATTTTTGTAAAGCCAATGGTGCTTTCGATCCTACTACAATGGGAACTGTACCAAACGTAGGTTTAATGGCTCAAAAAGCCGAAGAATACGGATCTCACGATAAAACATTTGAAATTCCAACAAACGGTACTGTAAAAGTAATAGATGCCTCTGGTACAGTTTTATTACAACACGATGTAGAAGCTGGAGATATTTGGAGAATGTGCCAAACTAAAGATGCACCAATACAAGATTGGGTAAAATTAGCAGTAACGCGCTCTAGAGCATCTCAAACTCCTGCCGTATTCTGGTTAGACGAAAACAGAGCACACGATGCAGAATTAATCAAAAAAGTAAATACTTACTTAAAAGATCACGATACAGACGGTTTAGATTTAAGAATACTAGCACCCGTACCTGCAACCCAATTTACTTGTGAACGTTTAAAAGAAGGTAAAGACACTATATCTGTTACAGGTAACGTACTACGTGATTATTTAACAGACCTATTCCCTATTTTAGAAGTAGGTACAAGTGCTAAAATGCTTTCTATTGTACCGTTAATGAATGGTGGTGGTTTATTTGAAACCGGTGCTGGAGGTTCTGCTCCAAAGCACGTACAGCAATTATTAGAAGAAAACCACTTACGTTGGGATTCTTTAGGCGAATTTTTAGCCTTAGCTGTATCTTTAGAACATTTTAGTGAAGTGAACAACAATGCTAAAGCTAAAATTTTAGGGCAAGCTTTAGACGATGCTACCGAAAAACTTTTAGACAATAGAAAAGGGCCTTCAAGAAAAGCTGGAGAATTAGACAATAGAGGCAGCCATTTTTACCTTGCACTATACTGGGCTCAAGAATTAGCAAATCAAAATGATGATGCCGATTTAAAAGCTGAGTTTGCTCCAATAGCGCAACAGTTAGCAGATAACGAGGCAACTATTGTCAAAGAGCTAAATGATATACAAGGACAAGCTACAGACATTGGTGGGTATTACGAACCTAATGAAGATTTAATTAACAAAGTAATGCGCCCTAGTGCCACATTCAATGCTATTTTAAATTAAAATTTGCAGTTATAATACTAATTAAAAAGTCCCTAAATAGGGACTTTTTTTATTAATTTATCTTTCTTGTTTTGAAATGATTTAAACTTTTTAGATTCTAGTGAAAATTCTAGATTTTTATAACGAATTGAAAAAAGTTTAAATCACTACTTTGTAAAGAAATTAAAGAATGTAACCACTAGTTATTTTGTTTTTATTTATTTTTAAATTGCATTAAATTATCGCATATGCCTAGAAAAAAAATTATTATAATTGGAGCTATAATAACAATACTAATAATTTTATACGCATCGTTTGGTGGTGGCACTAACGAAAATGCACCTATAATTACGTCTGTAGTTAAGGGTACTTTTAAAAATGAAATTATACTCTCTGGCGAAGCACAATCTACCAGTTCTAAAAAAATTAATGGGCCTGTAGAATCTCGGCAATTCAATATATATCAATTAAAAATTGAAGATTTAGTGGCTGAGGGCACCTTGGTAAAAAAAGGAGATTACATTGGTAAACTCGATGCTTCAGAAGTTAACAGTAAAATTAACGACGCCTTGTTAAATTTGGAAAATGCAGAATCTAAATACACGCAAGAGCGCCTAGATACTACACTTACTTTAAAGCAGGAACGCAATGCTATAAAAGATTTAGCATTCCGTATAGAAGACGACAAATTAGAGCTTAAAAATTCTATTTACGAAGCTCCAACACTTATCAGAAAATTAGAAATTAACATAGAGAAAAATGAACGTGATTTAAGAGAGCTTAAAGAAAATTACTCTATAAAAAAGAGAAAGGCCATCGCCAAAATGGTTGAAGTAGGCACGCAAGTTTCTAAGATTAAAAAACGCATTCAAGACTTAAAAGCATTAGAAGATAAGTTAACTATCTATTCTAACAACGACGGTATGTTAACTTATATTAAAGATTCAGATGGAGAGAAAACAACAGTAGGAAGTACCATTTCGCCTTGGAATCCTGCTATGGCAAGCCTTCCAGATCTTACTAAAATGGAATCTAAAACCTATTGTAACGAGATAGATGTTAGAAAAATAAAAGTAGGGTTTCCTGTAGCTATTGGTTTCGATGCGTTTCCTAATATAGAATTACAAGGTAAAGTAACAAGTGTAGCCAACGTGGGAGAAACTAGAAAAGGGAGCAATATAAAACTGTTTCAAATGCTTATAAAACTTAACGACACGCACGAGAATATAAGACCAGGCATGACCACTTCTAACCGAATTTTAACCCGAACCCAAGACAATGCTCTAATGGTACCTCTGGAAGCTATATTTACAAGCGATACTATTAGTTTTGCTTATGTAAAAACTGGTTACAGTATAAAAAAACAACAACTACAGTTAAGCCATGCTAATAATGAAGTTATTATTGTAACTAAAGGCTTAAATGAAGGCGATAAAGTATACCTTAGTAAACCCGATAGCGCAGACGATACACCCTTAACGCTTCTTAAAGACTAAATATGCTAGATACTGTTTATTTTGAGAAAATTAAGTCCAGTATTACAGAAGCATTACGCGTTATTAAAACCAATACTGTTAGAACATTTCTTACTGCGCTAGGCATTATATTTGGTGTTGCAGCCGTTATAACCATGTTAGCCATAGGCAAAGGCGCCGAAAAAGAAATACTATCTCAATTAGAACGTATTGGGGTTAATAACATAATTATTACGCCAAAAACCCCACAACAAAGTACAGGCAATAATAAAACGGCAGACAAGAAAAAAGCCAGCTTCTCTAAAAAATATGCCAAAGGGCTAGACATATCAGATGCAGAAAGTATAGCCAAACATATACCTTCTATAGCCCTTGTAAGCCCTGAAGTTATTCTAACTGCTAATGTTATTAATAATGGCAGGCAAAAACAAGTAAAGCTCGTTGGCGTAACACCAGATTTCTTTACTACCGCTAACGTTAAAATTGCTCAAGGTAAACTGTTTTCTAATCATCAAATAAGAAATGCGGCTCCTGTGTGTATTATTGGAAGAAGTATAGAGAAAAAATTGTTTGCAGGCCAACGCGCCATTGGCAAATTTATTAAAGTAAAACATGTATGGTTACAGGTAACTGGTATTATAGAGGAACAATTTGTATCTTCCAAAGCCCAAGAGAATTTAGGTATTAGAGATCTTAATCAAGATATTTATATCCCCATAAAAACGTTTTTAATTCGTTTTGAAGATCGAAAAAAAGATGAGCAAACGTTAAGTAAAACGCCGGTAAAGCTTAAAAACAACAACCAAATCGATAAGCTTACCGTACAAGTAAAAAAAGCAAACACACTACAATCTACCGCAGAAGTAATAAGTAAAATGCTAAAACGCAGGCACAATGGCAAGTTAAATTTTGAAATAACAATACCCATACAGCTTTTAAAACAGCAGCAAAAAACAAAACAAATATTTAATATTGTACTAAGCATTATTGCTGGCATATCCCTGTTAATAGGAGGCATTGGCATTATGAATATTATGTTGGCTTCTGTTTTAGAGCGTACTAAGGAAATTGGTATAATGAGAGCAATAGGTGCTACGAGGGAAGATGTCGTTTTACAATTTTTAGCAGAATCTGTACTTATAAGCGTAGGTGGTGGCATTATAGGAATAGTATTAGGCATAATTGGTGCCTATAGCATAGAAATAACCTCTGGAATAGAAACCGTGCTATCCCTAAATTCCATATTACTTTCGTTTGCAATAGCAGTAGGCGTTGGTTTAGTTTTTGGTATATTACCTGCAAAATCTGCTGCAAATAAAAAACCAATTGAGGCCTTAAGATCCGAATAAATTAAAATGAAAATTAGTAGTAATCCTTCTCCAGATAGTATAAAAAACACGCTAATACATCTATTGTTTTTAGTTGCACTATTGCCGCTAAAAAGCAAGGCACAATCTAAAAGCATTACTTTAGAAGAGGCTATTAAAATAGCACAAGAGAAATCTCCAGATTATAAAATTAACCTAAACCGTAATCAACGTGATTATTGGCGTTATAGAAACTACAAAGCCAGTTTTTTACCAGAATTACGTTTAAATGCTACCCTACCAGACTATAGCAATGCCATAAGACGTATTACAAACGATTCTGGACAAGATATATTTGTAAATCAAAACCAACTCCTAGTGGAAGGCGGTTTATCCTTAGCGCAAAGCATACCTTATACTGGTGGTACTTTATCTATAAACACAAATCTAGAACGTATAGAGCTTTTTGGTTTAGACGATAATGTACGGTTTTCTGTAATTCCGTTTACAATACGTTACTCCCAAAACTCTTTGTTATACAATCCTTTTAGATGGGATAAACAAATCGAGCCTTTAGTATACGAAGAATCTAAAAGAGAATTTGTAGAAACTATGGAGGAAATTGCAGTAAGCACCTCCCGCCGTTATTTTCAACTGCTTAAAGCTCAAAAACAGCTAGATATAGCCCAAATAAACCGCTCTAACCAAGACACGCTTTATAAAATTGCGCAAGGGCGCTATAAAGTAGGTAAAATAGCAGAAAACGATGTTTTACAAATAGAACTCACCTTGTTAAATTCTAAAAACAATGTCACCACTAACACCATAGAGCTTAAACGAACATCTCAAAATTTAGCACGGTATTTAGAGTTAGAAAGCGAAAATTTAAAGTTAGACGTTCCTAATGCCCTTCCCCTCTTCGATGTAACGTTCGAGAAAGCTTTGGAAGAAGCACAACAAAACAGAAAAGCGGTGATAGAATTTAGGAGAAGACGACTAGAAGCCGAAAAAGAAGTTGCAGCCCAACGTGGCAATAACCGCTTAAATATTGGTTTGGAAGCTAATTTTGGAATTTCAAACAACGGTGAAGACTTCAACACTTTATTCGATTCTTTTAACCAACAGCAAAACGTCTCACTTAGGGTTGGCATCCCCCTATTCGATTGGGGCGTATCTAAATCCAGACGAAAAATAGCAGAAGCTAATTTAGACCTAACCAACAATAACATAAACCAAAGTCAACAAGAATTTGAACAAGAAATCTTTCTCCACGTGCTCAATTGGTCTAACCAAAGAGAATTTCTTTTAACTGCAGAAAAAGCAAAAGAAGTGGCTCAAAAACGGTACGATATTTCACAAAAACGGTACAAATTAGGAAAAATAACTATTACCGATTTAAATATTGCCTTGCAGGAAAAAGATCGTGCTGTTTTACAATATTTAAATGCATTAGAACGCTTCTGGTTAGATTATTATACGCTAAGACAACTTACTTTATACGATTTTATAGAAAACAAAAAAATTACTATTGAAAGCATTGTTTTTAAATAGAGCAGTGATTTAAACTGTTTTCAATTCGATTCAAGAAAACACCAACATCTACTGAAGTTATACAGCTTAGTATAGCAAGATTCACGTAAAAAAGCAGCCTTAATAAAAACTATTAAAGCTGCTAATGGTTATAATAAAGTTTTTTATCAATTTTTTATCGTCTCATTGGGTTTAATTACGCTCTAATAGTAGTACTTCTTCTTGAACAGTTACGCACCCTTCCACTATGCTTACAATGACCTGACAGTCTATTTCCAGGATACCTACATAGTGGACATTTAGGTAAATTTTTACATTTATTAACACCATTTTTGCCATGACACCCATGCATAAGCTCTTTTTTTGATGTTTCTACATTTAATACATCTTCATTTACAGATAAATTTCCTGCATAAATTATACTTCCTAAAACTAGAAATATAAATAAAATAACTTTTTTCATAATACTATAGTTTGATTAATTTATTGTAAAATTAACATTATAAATCATGTTAATTATGTTGTAAATTCACTTGTATATATGTGTAATTGGTATGCTTTAATTGAGTTTAAGTATATATTTTAAACAGTTAGAGACATACTCTATTTCGATAAGTATTATATGGCCATACATGAATACTGTTGAAAACTTAAATTTGCTTTACAATAGTCACTTACAAGGGTACTTCAGTCAATTTTTATTTTATAAAATAGCCTACTATCATTCTTATTTTAATAAAATTACATCTAAAATTAAATCTATGTTACATGAAGTTTTAAAGAATGATTTCGTACAACAGATACTCCATTATCCAAGAATTTTTAGTGTAATACTCAAGTAATTCTTAAAGGGTTTTTATTTTTGAAAAAATAAGGCTTGATTATAAATTAATATTACGAAATACAATTTATTTAGTACTTCTTAATTACTACTCGTAGAGCTTACTTGTAATAACCTCCAAAAACTTGCTAATCTATAACAAACTGGCAAATTCTAGACAAAAGCATTTACTCTTACAGTCGGTACTATATCCTTAAAATAGAATACAATTTACTTTTAAGCAAATTGTATTCCATTTAAAACTTAAATGCACGGTGTATCCAGATAGGATACACCTTACCTAGCTTGTCTATCGTTGCTTGAGAAACAATTACGCAGTTTTCCATTCCTTCTACAATGGCCGCTACAATTTCCATTAGAACCATCACAACTTATAAGAAGACAGTTGCTACACACGGGATATCTATTAGGATTACGAGGACCATGCATTAATGCAGATTCTGCGTTTACAATCTCCATACTGTTAGACAAGTTTGTAGCATAAATAATACTGCCTACAACTAGAAAGGTAAATAAAATGATTTTTTTCATAATACTAAAGTTTGATTAATTTACTATAAATTTAACATTATAATTCTTGTTAATAGTGTTGTAAATTCACTTATTTATATGTGGTATTGACATAATTAAACTAAGTTTTCGTTTGTAAAAAACAAAAGATGCTTCCGCTTTCGATAAGTAGTAAACGATTAAATAGGAACGCTCTTAAAAATTAGATTTACTTAATAATTAGTCTATAAAAGCACCTTTTAGGTAATGTTCTGTTTTTTTGAAATGAACTGATTTTTTCAATATGTTCAATAGATTATACCAATTTAAATATTAAATGTCGTATTAAAACTATTCAAATAGTGTTTATTACTCACAATAGATTTTACAGTT
>CANLCJ010000036.1 GCA_947489085.1 uncultured Flavobacteriaceae bacterium | reverse complement strand
CTTTCTAAACGCAGGCCTTGGCCTTCTAAAAACACTTTTAAACGTATTTGCCTGTTAAATACTGTAATATCGTTTAAACGCAGTTGCACACGTAAGGGACTGTTTAGGGTGCTGGCATCGGCATAATTGTAGAGGTTTACAGGGGCGGGGGGACTTACTGTGGGCACTACATTTATGGGGAAGCGCTGGGCGCTGCCTAACATAGAAATAGCTAAGACAATAAGACTTATGTAAAATTTTTTCATGGGGTGAGTGGCTTTATTTAACAGAAAATGTCAAATAATTTTTGCGCTAAAGATAACTATTGGAGTATGTATTTGCAAATTGCTTTTATTGGACTTTTTTAAAGTTTTTAAATTTATATATAAACGCTTTAATTTGTTAAGTTGAATCTTTTATTATCAATAATTTTAATAAATGAGTTTTTTCTATTGAACCGAGTTTATCCAAAATTTTCTCTAATTTCTTAGTTGTTTGATGTTTTGTAGTTTGAGATTATAACTTAGGAGCCAACTTTTGTAGTTTAGTTCCACAAAAAGCACTAAAATAAGAATTTTCCGTTTTTTAAGAATTAATACATCATTTTAATTAAAAAAAACCTGATTGTTAGTGTTTGATTTTCAAAAATAAAAATAGGAGATTCATTTTATAGCCTAAACACACTTTTGTGTTTTTAAATACTTCTTTATTTTTGAAATCTATGAGCGATAATTTTAAAAATGAATTTTTTGGAATAGGCATTCAAAATGGAAAAACCCCAGAAAATTTGGGTGTGCTTTGGCGTTCTGCACAAAATTTAGGAGCAAGTTTTATATTTACTATTGGCAACCGTTATGCCAAACAGTCTTGCGATACCCACAATGCCGTAAATGCTATACCATATTACCATTACGATACTTTCGAGATGTTTTATGATAACTTACCTAAAGGCGCTAGGTTAGTGGGCGTAGAGCTTACCGATACTGCGGAGCCTCTGGAAACGTTTAAGCACCCAAGACGTTGTGTGTATTTACTGGGCGCAGAAGATCATGGTTTATCTAAAAAGGCTATAGAAAAATCCCATTTTCTAATAAAATTTACATCTGTGTTAAGTTTAAATGTATCTGTAGCAGGAAGTATTGTTATGTACGACAGAGGTATAAATAAACCGAGAAGTTAAACCTTAGAGCATACAAGTAGGTACTTGTTATTATTATAAGCTGTTGTAAAAAACAGGTATACAGCACCGCCATCTGTTATTTTATGTTTCTTTCTTAAATCTGTTACGCTTATGGGGAAGTTTCTGGTGGTAATATTGGCTTTGTGTATGCCCAATTGTTTCATGTTTTTTTTGGAGTAAATGCATTGCGTTTCAATTTTAAAACGTCTTCCAGGAAAATCGATTAAGGTATCTGTGGTATACAAATGCGAATGCTGGTGGAGTTTGGCACATTTGTAGTGTAAAGCTACCGCATTAAACGCTCCCGATTTTAAAATGGCTGCATTAGGCTCGTATAAAAACTGTAAAGGCAAACTATAGTTTGTAAATTCTAAAGGCGTGGCATTGTATTTTGTGTTAAAAACGACGTTTCCATTGGTTTGCAGATTAACAGTTTTTATAGCAACCTCCCCAGTATAGCCCTGTTCTAAAACCCACAATAGTTCTTTAACTTCGTTATGTAGGGCTACTATATGTATGGTTTTTACATGGGTAAGTTCTTGTAGGCCTACCGAAATGTCTAGTAAGGGTGCAGTTTTAATAAGTAGACGTTTTGCACGACTAAATAGTAATGTTAAATGTTCTGGAATATTAGGTAAACAATCTTTTAAAAAGAATACTTTACCTTTATCAGCATGGCGTCTGGAAGGGTCTACATAAATCCAATCAAAATGCGTCTCTGTTGTTTTTAAATAATCTAAGCCATCGGTATTAATAGTGTCTATATTCGATAGCCCTAAGTGGTTGTAATTATGGGCTACAAGTTGAGAGAGCTTTGTATTTATATCGCAGTGTGTTACATGCGTAAAATGTTTAGCAAAATAAAAACAATCGACCCCGAAACCTCCTGTAATATCTATAATCCTATCGCCATCAATCAATTGAGCTTTGTAGGCGGCTGTTTTCTCAGAAGAAGTTTGTTCTATATTTAGTTTATTGGGGTAATAAATGTTTTTATTTTTATACCAAGTAGGTAGTTTTTTAAGGCAACGTTTTTTAGCTTCAATTTGTTCGCACAACTCTGGTGTAGATACATTGGTTAAGGATGTGCCTTTTAATAGCAGTGTATTAATATCGGTATTTAAATAGGTATTAATAAATGCCTGAGCCTCGGTACTTAAAATGTTATAATTCAAAATAACTATAAATTTTTAGTAAGTTTTTTTACAATTTTATTTTCAGATAAAAAGGCTTTTAAAATAACCTTAATGGCCGTGTATGCAGGTACAGCTATAATTAGGCCGATAACACCAAAAAGTAATCCTGCAGTTAGTATAACTAAGAAAATTTCTAAAGGATGCGATTTTACACTTTTAGAAAAAATTATAGGCTGGCTGCCAAAATTATCCACAAGCTGTCCCACAACAAAAACCAGAGCTACCCAAAATGTTTTTGGAAGTATTATGGCACTAAAGCTTTGCCCCAAATTACTCGTCATGGTTAGAACAAGCATTAATGCGGCACCAATTACAGGCCCTACATAGGGTATAAGGTTTAAAAGCGCACACAAAAAGGCAATAACAATAGGATTTTCTGCGCCCACTAATAATAAGCCTATGGTGTAAATAAGAAATAGGATTAGTATTTGAAATATAAGCCCGATAAAATAGCGCGATAGCAAATCTTTTATTTTGTTTAGAGAGGTTTGCCATTGAGATTCTTTACCTTTAGGCACAAGCGTAAGTATACCATCCTCGAATAATCTGCTGTCTTTTAGAAAGAAAAACGATATAAACAGTACCGAAAATAAGCCAATACTAAAGTCGCCCAAACCGCCTAAAAAAGCATTTAAAAACACGGGGATTAAAGAGAAATCTATTTTAGATAGCAAGTTAGAAGCTTTTAAAGAGCGTTCTACATCTACTTGAGACACATCGAAATACGTGAGTATCTCTACATATAGATTTTCTATGTTATTTTGAAGCTGGTCTATATCTAAAAGCGATAAATTTTGACCTTGTTCTATAATTAAGGGCACAAATAAACTTATAAGCCCGATAAAAATGCTTAAAAAGAATAGCATTGTAACGACCACCGCTATGGTGTTTTTAAATTTTAATTTGCGCTGTAAAACTAAAATTATCGGTCGGCCAATTAAGGATATTACGGCAGCAATAGCTATATAGCCAATAACAGCCTGTACTTTATAAATAAAATAGAGTAGTAGTAGTACGCCTATAATAATAACTATGGCTCTTAAAATACCGTTAGCAATGGTTTTCGAATTCATAGTGTAAAGATATAAAAGCGGTTATAAAAGTTGCTTAGTGATTTCGTAAAGCGCAATATTTGTAGCTTGTACCACATTCATACTACTGTTTTGGCCAAACATGTTTATATGTATAGTGGTGTCTACGAGTTTTAATACGGTTTCTGAAATACCATAATTTTCGTCGCCAATAACCAATACTAAGGGGCTGTTTTTTAAAAAAACATGTTCGTGTATAGGGGTGCTGTTTGTTGTTATTTCTAAAGCTACAATATGGCAGTGTTCTTTTTTAAGTGCAGTTATGGTATCTAATATGTTGGGTTCTATAGCATAATTTACAACTTTTTCTGTTGCTCTGGACGTTTTTGTCATTTTTCGCCCCATAGGAATTTTGTCTCCGCATAAAATGAGTTGAGAAACACCAAAAGCATCTGCTATTCGAAACAGGCTTCCTACGTTTGGTGCATTAGTAACATTATCGCACACCAATGTTATGGGAAATTTGTGCAATTTAAAATTTGTGTTGTAGTGGTTTAATTGTGCCATCTTTTATAAATACCTGAGAGCTGTTAATTGGTGCATACAGCTATATTTAATATTAACTGTGTTGTAGTGTAGAGTAAGGTATTAATGCTCGAAAGCATATTTTATAATATTAGCTCCCATTTTTAGTGCTTTTAATCTCACATCTTCAGGGTCGTTGTGTACTTCTGTGTCTTCCCAACCATCTCCCAAATCGCTTTCAAAAGTAAATAAAAGCAGCAATCGGTCGTCTTGAAATAAACCCAGAGCTTGGGGGCGTTTTCCGTCGTGTTCGTGTACTTTGGGTAGACCACCAGAGAGTTTATACGCAATTGTAAAGATCTCGTGCGTGTTTGGTATTTCTATTAATTCTTTGTTAGGAAAAACTTTTTTAAGTTCTTTTTTTAGAAATGGTGCCATACCGTAATTGTCATCAATATGTACAAATCCTCCAGATAGCAGGTAATTTCTAAGGTTTTCAGCATCAGCATCACTAAAAAACACATTACCATGCCCCGTCATGTGTACGTAAGGGTATTGAAACAAGTCTGGACTTCCAGTTTCTACCGTTTCTGGCTGCGCTGCAATACGTGTTTTTATAGTGCTGTTGCAAAAGCGAATTAAATTGGGTAGGGCAGTAGGGTTGCTATACCAATCGCCTCCACCTTGGTATTTTAAGATGGCAATTTCTTGGGCAGCACCAAAGGTTGTTAAAAAAACGCTAAGAATACATCCTAGCGTAAGCTTTCTATATTTTACACAACTAATTTTCATATCATTCAAAAATAAAAATAAATATTATGCATAAGCTGTTTTTTGCCATAAACCTACTTTTATTGTTAAGTGTGTCTCCTATTAACACAGGTACGAATAACGTTGTAGTTCTAGAATTGTTTACCTCTCAAGGGTGTTCCAGTTGCCCATCTGCAGACAGGTTGGTAGATCAGGTTAAAACGGAGTATAAGGACGATGTTATTTCGCTGTCTTATCACGTAGATTATTGGAATTATATAGGCTGGAAAGATCCTTTTAGTAAAAAGGCCTTTAGCGATAAACAACGCGCGTATGGCTCTAAATTTTACAGCAGTAGTATTTACACGCCACAGGTGGTTATTAATGGTAAAGAACACTTTGTGGGGTCTAATAGAGGTACAATGTACAGTAAACTTAATTCTTATTTTAAAAGAGAGCGGCCTAATACTATAGCAATTAGCGAAGCTACTAAAAATGCAACCACAGTTAATTTTAAGTATAATGTTACAGGAGACGTTTCTGGAAAAACACTAAGAGCTGTTTTAGTAATTAAAGAACGTGAAACGGTTGTAAAGCGGGGAGAAAACAGAAATAGAACGCTTAGAAATACAAATGTAGTTGTAGAGGAAAGTTACTCTAGATTAGAACAAGCCGAAGGTTTAGGGCAATTGCAAATACCAAGTATTGTTACAAATGCAGACGAATTGTCTTTGGTACTTTTAGTGCAAGATAAGGCCTTGGACATTACAGGTGGTAAGCAAGTAAGTTTATAATTCGTTTATAAAGGCTACAGAATGGCAGGCTACTATGGCTGCTGTTTCTGTACGCAAGCGGGTTTCTCCTAAGGTTACAGGAATACAATTGTTTTGTAAAGCCAGAGCAATTTCTTTAGAGCTAAAATCGCCCTCTGGTCCTACGAGTAAAGTAACATCTGTTTGGGGTTTTATAACCTGTTTTAGCGATTGTTTGTCTTGCGTTTCGCAGTGGGCTATATATGTAACAGTGTCTTTAGGCTGTGCCATAAATGCCTTAAAAGTTGTTGCAGGATTAAGCTTAGGCATAAAGCAGTTTAAAGATTGTTTCATGGCAGCCTGTAGTATACGCTCGAAGCGTTCTAGTTTTACCACTTTGCGTTCGCTATGGTCGCAAATTAAGGGTGTAATGGTGTCTATACCAATTTCTGTAGCTTTTTCTAAAAACCATTCGTAGCGGTCGTTCATTTTAGTTGGTGCCACTGCCAAATGTAATTTGTACTGGCGTTTGTGTTGTAAAGTACTGGATGTAATTTGTGCAGTACACTTATTAGGCGTAAGGTATAAAAGCTCTGCCGTAAATAAAAAACCGTTACCATTGGTAATGTGCAGAACATCACCAATGGATTTACGAAGTACTTTCATAATATGCTTACTTTCTTCTTTAGAAAAAGAAAACTCTTGTGTAGCTTCGTTAATGTTTGGGTTGTAGAAAAGTTGCATTACTCAACGGGTTCTATAATTCGTAATACTTTAATTTCAGATATTTCTTTAGGCTCATGCGTTTGTATGGCCACATAGTATTTGTTTTTAGAAGAATTATCTACTGTAAACACAGTATTTAAATCGCGGTTGCTATTTATAATCGTGTTTTCAAAATCTGCATACATACCACCTGTTGTAAACCAACCCGTATCGCCACCTCTTTTGGCATTAGTGTCCATAGAATATAAGCTTGCCAATTTGCTAAAAGGCGTGCCTTTTTTATAGCTGTCTATAAGATTGTCTCTAAGTTTTTCAATACTTTCTAGAGTATAGTCTTCTCCTTCTATTAAAATATAAGATAGGCGGTAATAAGCGGTTTTGGTTTTATCTAAAACCTTATAAGTCGTTTTTTCGTAATCGTCTTTCTTTGTTTTTACAGCACCTTTTTCTAATTTAAATAAGGATTTGGTTAGCGGTGTTTTGTGTTTTTCTTCGTTAAAAGTTAATATTTTACCATTAATACCATTTTTTTTCTTGGCAGTTTGTTTAATAAATTGAAACGCTTGCTCTGGGTTTTCTATAAGTTCAAGTTCTTTTTCAGTATGGTTTGTTTGGGCATTTAATAATAAGGAGCCGGCAGATAAGCTGTAAATGAGTAGGTTTTTTTTCATGACATCTGTTTTTTCAATTTTTAAAATTTAGATTCTAAACGAAATGGGATAATTTAGGGCAATATAACTTTTTAACATTAAACTGTTGATAAGTTGTGATAAAATTTCGTCATAAAAAACAAATCTAATCGTTGAACGTCAAGAAGTGCCTAGCAGAGTGGTTTTACGCAGCATGTAATGTATAAATTTGTAACGCGAGATATTAACATTTACGTCCAAAAAGATTTCAACACGACGTAAATAACCCTTGTAATTTGCTTGGTGTATACAGCAATTCTACAGATTCCAACAACTGTTTTATAATCTGATATTTAAAGTTTTAAGCGGGCAGAGGCCATTACATCTGCTTTGGCAAAATTACCTTCTAGATATTTTAAATAACCTACTATTGCAATCATGGCAGCATTATCTGTAGTGTATTCGAATTTAGGAACGTAGGTGTGCCAGCCAAATTTTTTCTCACCATCTTTTAGAGCCTGTCGTATTCCAGAATTTGCAGAAACACCACCACCAATGGCAATGTGCGCAATGCCCGTAGTTTTAGAGGCAAGCTTTAGTTTGTCTATTAAAATACCAATTATAGTATACTGTATAGACGCACAAATGTCGTTAAGATTGTTTTTAACAAAATTAGCATCTGCCTTGGTTTGCTTTTGTATAAAATAAAGTATTGCTGTTTTTAATCCAGAAAAACTAAAATTTAAACCTTGCACCTTTGGTTTGGTAAACGTAAAGGCCTTAGGGTTACCTAATTGTGCCCGTTTGTCTATTTCTGGGCCAGCAGGGTAGCCCAAGCCTAAAATTTTTCCGCTTTTATCGTAAGCTTCTCCAACAGCATCGTCTATAGTTTCTCCAATAACCGCCATTTCAAAATAATTATCTACGCGTACTATTTGTGTATGCCCTCCAGAAATGGTTAGAGCTAAAAAGGGAAACGGTGGTTTTTTAGAATTGTCGTCTTTAATAAAATGTGCCAATATGTGTGCTTGCATATGGTTTACATCTATTAAAGGAATATTTAAACCGTAAGCTAAAGATTTAGCAAAGGAGGTGCCTACAAGCAAGCTGCCCATAAGCCCAGGACCTCTAGTAAATGCAATAGCGTTTAATTGATGTTTAGAGATCTTGGCTTTCTCTAAAGCTTGATGTACCACAGGAACAATGTTTTGTTGGTGAGCTCTGGAAGCCAATTCGGGGACAACGCCACCGTAGTCTTCATGAATTTTTTGGCTTGCTACAACGTTGCTTAAAACCGTACCATTTTGTATTACAGCGGCAGAGGTATCATCACAAGACGATTCAATTCCTAAAATAAAAATATTTTGTTCAGACATTACTTAGTATTAGGCACAATAATTGTTAATTTTGGAAACAAGTAAATAGCTGTTTCTTTTATTTTAATCGTATATACAAAACTAGACATTATTTAGTTTCTAAATAACAATCTGTTTTTAAGATTTAAAAAAAATAATTATTAAAAAAGCACTCAAAATAACATCCAAAATTATAGCAATACTAGTATTGCTGTTTGTTATTGTTGTGCTCGTATTTTCTATCCCAGCTGTACAGACCAAGCTAGGTAGTGAGGCTACAAAATGGTTAAATGAAAATTTTGATACGCACATAAGTATAAAAAAAGTTGGATTACAATTTAATGGAGATGTAGAGTTAAAAGAAATCTATATTGAAGACTTTAAAAAAGACACTTTAATTAGCGCACAAGAGCTTAATACCTCTATATTGAATTTTCCTAGTTTATATAAAGGGCAGTTGGTTTTTGGAGACATCGATCTTATTGATGTTGTTTTAAATATAAAGACTTATAAGGATGCCGAAAAGAACAGTTTAAGTGTTTTTATAGAAAAGTTAAGTAGTAAAAAGCAGTCCAAAAAGAAAATTAGTTTTTTATTATCATCCAGCGATGTGTCTATTTACAATGGTAAATTTAATCTGGTAAACGAAAACATAGCAACGTCTAATATTTTAAATTTTAGTAACGTAAATATCAATGCCACACGGTTTTTAATAAATGGTACCGATGTGAGCATGCGAGTAAACACACTGTCTTTTAAAGACCAACGTGGTATAAAGGTTAAAAATTTAATGACAAATTTCAAGTATACGGTAAACGACATGACGTTTGAAGATCTTGAAATTAAAACTCAAAAATCGGTATTAAGCGGGCATTTAAAATTTTTCTACGAACGAGAGAATTTAAAATATTTTACCGATAAAGTTACACTTAGAGCAACTTTTAGAAATTCTGAAGTATTACTAGATGAGTTAAATACGTTTTACAATGAGTTTGGTAAACACCAATTTGCAAACTTTAACGTAGACCTGTCTGGAACTTTAAACAATTTAAACGCTGAGAACTTACAGTTAAAGACCAGTAAAAACACAGCCATTTATGGCGATATAAAATTTAAAAATTTATTTAGTATTACACCTAACGATTTTGTTATGGATGGCAACTTTACAAACCTAAAATCGACCTATAAAGATTTAAAAGCATTGCTTCCCAATGTTTTAGGTAAAGCCATTCCATCTACATTCGATAGGCTTGGCAAATTTAAAATAACAGGTACATCTAAAGTTACAGCCTCTAAAGTAGATGCCGATATACAAATGGTTACCGATTTGGGGTTTGTAGATACAGACTTGCACATTACCAAACTTAACGATATTGATAATGCATCCTACAAAGGAAATATTATTTTAGATACCTTTAATTTAGGAACATTTATAGACGACCCAAAAGTAGGAGAGGTGTCTTTAAATTTAGACGTTAAAGGTCGCGGGTTTATTGCAGAAACTGTAGATACTCAAGTTAAAGGTAATGTATACCAGCTTAACTACAACAATTACAATTACAACAAAACGATAGTTTCTGGAAAAATTAGAAATAAAATATTCGATGGTATTTTATTGGTTAATGACGAAAATTTGAAACTAAAGTTTAATGGACTTTTTGATTATTCTGAAGCCGTTAACAAATACGATTTCAAGGCAGAAGTAGATTATGCAGACCTCAATACACTTAATTTTGTAACTAAAGACAGCCTCTCTATTTTAAAATCTACAGTAAGTATTAATATGAATAGCAGCTCTTTGGACGATGCTTACGGCGATATAACTTTTAGAAATACATCTTACACAAACCAAAATGATGTATACCATTTTAAGGAATTTAAAATCGCTTCAGAATTTAAGGAAGGCATTCGATATGTTGCAATTAATTCTCCAGATATTATACAGGGGGGAGTAAGTGGTAATTTTAAAGTACGAGATATTGGAAAATTATTTCAAAATGCTGTTGGTAACATTTATACAAATTATAAGCCCCATAAAGTAGCAAACCACCAGACTTTAGATTTCGATTTTAGAATCTACAATAAAATTATAGAAGTATTTTATCCAGATATAGAAATAGGTCGAAATACATTTGTAAGAGGAAGTATAGAGAGCGAAGCCCAAAAGTTTAAGCTAACGTTTAAATCGCCACAAATACGCCTGCTAAATAACTTTGCCAAAAATATAGACCTTCAAGTAGATAACAGTAACCCTTTATTTAATACTTATGTTGAGGTAGATAGTATTAATACTAAATATTACAACGCCTCTAAGTTTAGTTTAATTAACGTAACAGTTAACGATACATTATTTATGCGCTCCGAGTTTACTGGGGGTAAGCGTAATAACGATAAATTTAACCTTAGTTTTTACCATACTATAGATGAGAAAAATAATTCTGTGGTTGGTTTTAAAACATCAGACGTTACCATAAAAGATTACAAATGGAATATTAATGAAAACGGCGATAGGTTTAACAAAATAGCATTTACTAAAGACCTTTCTACTTTCGAAATAGACAAGTTTCGCATAAATCATGGTCAAGAAGAAATACGCCTTTCAGGCTTTTTAAAAGATTCTACAGAGAAAGATTTAAAACTTAATTTTAAAAACGTACAACTGGCTAAAATAATACCAAGCATAGACAGCTTGTCTTTAAAAGGCAATGTTAATGGCAAGTTAGACATACAGCAAACCAATGGCAGTTACCTGCCAAATTCCAGTGTAGTTATTAGCAATTTCGAAATTAACGATTTTCCATTGGGAGATTTTAACGCTAAGATTAAAGGTAACGAAGATTTAACCAACTACAATGTAGATGTAAGTATAAAAGACGATGTTAATAATACGTTTAACGCTCTGGGCGATATAAATGTTAAAGGCAAACAAACCAATATAGATGTAGATTTAAACTTAAATACATTTAGTTTAAAACCCCTAAACCCTCTGTTATCTGGTGTGTTAACAAATGTAAGAGGCGATGTTACAGGAAAAGTAAATGTTCTTGGAAATATAAAACGCCCAGAAATTGTAGGCACATTAGCATTACAAAAAGGTGGTTTTTCAATACCTTATCTTAATGTAGATTACAAACTAAATCCAAATACAATTGTAGACCTTAAGGCACAGCGCTTTATTTTTAAAGATGCATTATTAACAGATACCAAGTACAAATCTAAAGCCAAACTAAAAGGAAACATAAGCCACACCAACTTTTTAAAATGGAATTTAGGTTTAGAAGTAGAAACAGAAAAGTTCTTAGTTTTAGATACAGAACCTGAAGAAGAGTCTCTGTATTATGGTAAAGGTTTAATAGGGGGTAGAGCTAATATAGATGGTCCAGTAGAAGCTTTAGTAATACAAGTTGTAGGCGAAACCAAACCCGGTACCGTATTTAAGATCCCTTTATCTGATACCGAATCTTTTGGAGACAACTCCTTTATACATTTTATTACGCCAGAGCAGAAATTAGCAAGAGCAAATGGAGAAGCTTTCGTTTTTCAAGACATAAAAGGTTTAGAACTAGATTTCGACCTAGACGTTACCCAAGACGCAGAATTAGAAATAATAATAAATAAAGATACAGGCCACGCGTTACGCGGTCGAGGTGTAGGCGGACTTTTAGTAGAAATTAATACCAATGGAAAATTCAACATGTGGGGTGATTTTTCTGTGTTCGAAGGGGTTTACGATTTTGCCTACGGTGGGCTGGTACAAAAACAATTTAAGGTACAGCCTGGGGGTACCATTGCATGGGAAGGCGATCCTTTAAAAGCTCAAATTAACATGCTGGCCACCTATACCACACAAACCAATCCGTCGCCACTGCTAGACAACCCCATAAATAGAAGTATTCCTGTAGACTTAAATATTACGTTAACAGGAGATTTGGAGCGGCCACAACCAAGTTTCGATTTCGAATTTCCAAATGTAAATTCCACCATAAAATCCGAGTTAAAATATAGACTAGAGTCTGAAGCAGAACGCGGTAACCAAGCCTTATATTTCTTAGCATCTGGCGGATCTTTCCAAAACAGAGGTTCTGGGCAGTTAAATGTATCTGGAACCATAGCAGAACGCTTAAATGGTATTGTAAACGGTATTTTTACTACAGAAGATGGAAAAATAAACTTCGGATTTAATTATGAAGCAGGGCAAAACCAACCCGATTTGCAAACAGATGATAGAGTAGTGGCCACATTCCAGACCCAACTTAACGATCGCGTGTTTTTTAATGGTAAAGTAGGCGTGCCAGTTGGTGGTGCAGCAGAAACCCAAACTGTAGTTGCAGGCGATTTAGAAATTAGTTTCTTATTAAACGAAGAGGGCACACTTTCTGCCAAAGTATTTAATAGAGAAAACAGCATACAAAGTTTTGGCCAAGATATTGGTTATACCCAAGGTGCAGGTCTGTCTTATAATGTTGATTTCGATACATTTAAAGAGCTTATTAGGAGTTTGTTTAAAAAGAAATCTAAGCCCGCAAAAGTAGAGCCAGAAGCAGAAGAAGAGAACACGAGCCCCTTACCAAACTTTATTTCCGTAAAACCATCTCCCGAAGATAATTAGCAAACCTACATTACAAGTCATACAGCAGCTAAAAGCACCCTAAAAAACAACTAAAACGTTGTAGTTTCTATATAGCATTAAAATGTCACTTATGTTATAGAAATATGGTTTTTGTTTAGTAATTTTACTTCGAAATAAAGTATTACATGTCAGGAAAAATTAAAAAAATTGGTGTTTTTACATCTGGAGGAGATTCTCCTGGAATGAATGCTGCTGTGCGTTCTGTAGTAAGAACATGTGCATACCACAATATAGAATGTTATGGTATCTACAGAGGGTATGAAGGTCTAATGGATGGCGATTTCGAATTAATGGATGCCAGAAGTGTAAAAGGCATCATCAATAAAGGCGGAACCATATTAAAGTCTGCACGATCGGAACGTTTTAGAACTAAAGAAGGTCGACAAGAGGCGCACAAACAATTACAGGCTAAAGGCATAGATGCCTTAGTAGCTGTAGGAGGAGATGGTACGTTTACAGGTGCTATGATTTTTAATCAAGAATACAATTTCCCTGTAATGGGCATTCCGGGTACTATCGATAACGATATTTTTGGAACTTCCCATACGCTGGGGTTTGATACCGCACAAAATACAGTGGTAGAAGCCATAGATAAAATTAGAGATACAGCCAGTTCGCATAACCGTTTATTCTTTATAGAAGTTATGGGGCGCGATGTAGGGCATATTGCTTTAAACACAGGTATTGCAGGAGGAGCAGAAGAAATTTTAATTCCCGAAGAAGATCTGGGGTTAGAGCGTTTAGTGGAATCTTTAAGACGTAGTAAAAAATCAGGAAAAACATCAAGTATTGTTGTGGTTGCCGAAGGGGATAAAATAGGTAAAAATATTTTTGAACTTAAAGAATATGTCGATGAGAATATGGAAGGCTATGACGTGCGTGTTTCTGTTTTAGGACACATGCAGCGTGGTGGTGCACCATCTTGTTTTGATAGAGTTTTAGCCAGTAGAATGGGCGTAAAAGCTGTAGAATCTTTATTAGAAGGTAAAACCAACTACATGGTGGGGCTTATTAGTAATAAAATGGAATTAACGCCTTTAGATAATGCCATTAAAGGAAAATCAAAAATTAACTTAGAATTATTGCGTGTCTCAGACATCATGAGCACTTAACATTTATAAACACGATTATGTCAAAATTAAAAATTGGAATTAACGGATTTGGAAGAATAGGTAGAATTGCTTTTAGAGTAGCGGCTTCTAGATCAAATGATATTGAGGTAGTAGGAATTAATGACTTATTAGACGTAGAGCACTTAGCATACCTATTAAAGTATGATTCTGTTCACGGACAGTTTGATGGTACTATAGACACTAAAGACGGAAACTTAATAGTAAACGGAAATACAATACGTGTAACTGCAGAACGTAACCCAGAAGATTTAAAGTGGGATGCTGTTGGTGCAGATGTTGTTTTAGAATGTACAGGTATTTTTACAACTTTAGATAAAGCACAAGCTCATATTACTGCTGGAGCTAAGAAAGTTGCAATTTCTGCACCTTCTGCAGATGCTCCAATGTTTGTAATGGGTGTAAACCAAGATGAAATTACAGCAGATCATAAAATTGTATCTAATGCATCTTGTACAACAAACTGTTTAGCGCCATTAGCTAAAGTTATCAATGATAAATTTGGTATTGCTGAAGGTTTAATGACAACTGTTCACGCTGCAACAGCTACACAATCTACTGTTGATGGTGTGTCTAAAAAAGATTACAGATTAGGTCGTGCATCTTTAAATAACATTGTACCTGCTTCTACAGGAGCTGCAAAAGCTGTTGGAAAAGTAATTCCAGAATTAAACGGAAAATTAACAGGTATGGCATTTAGAATTCCTACTGTAGATGTTTCTGTTGTAGATTTAACATGTCGTTTAGAGAAGCCAGCGTCTTGGGCAGATGTTAAAGCTGCGCTTAAAGATGCTTCTGAAGGTGCTTTAAACGGTGTTTTAGGATATACTGAAGAAGGTGTTGTATCTCAAGATTTCGTGTCTGAGCCAAAAACAAGTACTTTCGATGCTAACGCAAGTATGGCATTAAATGACGGTTTTGTAAAATTAGTATCTTGGTACGATAACGAATTTGGTTACTCTACTAAATTAATTGATTTAGCACAACACGTAGGTGCACTTTAATATATAATAACATATCAACTCCATAGTGCTTTTTCTAAAAGCATTATGGAGTTTTTTTATACTTTTCAACTTATGATTTTAATAGTGGATAGTGGCTCTACCAAATCAGACTGGTTAGCTGTAGATAACAATGGTAATAAATTAATGGAAAAAGTCCGTACCAAAGGCCTTAACCCTGCAATTTTAACCGAAAAGAAGCTTACTAAGATTATTAAGAAAAGTAAAGCGCTAAAAAGTAATAGCGATAAGGTAACCCATGTATTCTTCTATGGTGCAGGTTGCGGAACAGAAAAACCGAGACAGCTTTTAAAAACTGTTTTAGAGGGCATTTTTGCCAATGCAGCTATAGAGGTTAACGAGGATACTTTGGCCGCTGTATACGCTACAATTAATACGCCCGAAGAAGCAGCAGTAGTTTGTATTATGGGAACAGGATCTAATTGCAGCTATTACGATGGTGAGCAATTACACCAACGTGTTAATTCTTTAGGGTATACCTTAATGGATGATGCGTCTGGAAATTATTACGGCAAGCAACTTATTAGAGATTATTATTTTAATCGCATGCCAGAAAATGTAAAACTAGCTTTCGGTGCAAAATACAATATGGATTCAGATTTTATAAAGTACAATCTTTACAAGCAACCCAATCCTAATGCCTACTTGGCAAGTTTTGCAGAGTTTATGTTTTTACAAAAAGACTCTGAATACACAATTAACCTCATTAAAGAAGGCATTCGTGTTTTTGCCAGAAACATGATTTTTCAATATAAAGAAGAACTAGAAACAGTACCTGTACATTTTGCAGGATCTATTGCCTTTTTTGCACAAAAAGAAATACGTGAAGTCGCAGAAGAAATGGGCTTTACAGTAGGTAATTTTGAACGCAGACCTATAGATGGTTTAGTGCCTTTCCATACCAAAGACTTGTAAGTACATTTTGTGATGCCATTACAGCATGCTGCGATATACATCTCAAGTACAGATGATAAAAAAGCACTCTTAAAGCAGATAGAAACAGGTGTTCTTTTCCCAGAACTGTATAAGGTTAAAGGGGCTGTGTTTTCTGAAGTCACTCTTAATAACTACATCAATGAGGAGCTTGAGCATGAAAACTTTCAAGTAAAGACCAAAAACAATAGAAGTTTAGCAACATCTTCTGAGGGTGAACGCAAGCGAGCTCTTCTAAACCATATCTTGGCTGGAGATGCTCCAAAATACCTGGTTTTAGATAACGTTTTCGATTGTTTAGATACAGCTACGCAACAAAACACCATTAGGCAATTTACCACGCTGAGTAGCACAACACAAATTATACAAATTACAACCAGAATACGCGATGTTTTGCCGTTTATTACAAAGGTATATCAATTAGCTTCAGATAGAGCGCTTTGTCCATTTCAATCCAAAAAAATAGCTTTAGAAGCTTTATATATTTATTTTGTTAACGATTTGCCCAAACCCTATAAGGAAATTCCAGAACAAAAACGTCCATTAATTAAATTAACTAATGTGTCTGTAAGTTATTTGGAACGGCCAATTTTGAAAGCGATCGACTGGACAATACAACCAGGCGAATTTTGGCAACTTATAGGCCCAAATGGTTCTGGAAAAAGTACTTTACTAGCTTTAATATCTGGAGACAATCCTAAAGGATACCATCAAGATATAACTTTGTTTGGCATAACAAAAGGTTCTGGAGAATCCGTATGGGATATTAAAAAGCATATTGGATTTTACACCTCAGATATGTTAAGAGGCTTTAAGCGAAAAGATTCTGTATTGCGTATGATTGTATCTGGATTTGTAGACTCTATAGGGCTTTACCAAGTGCCAACCGACACACAAATGGCAATAGCCAATTCGTGGTTAACACTTTTAAAATTGTCGCATTTGGCGCATTCCAGTTTTCAATTGTTATCCAATGGGCATAAACGCTTAGTATTAATTGCCAGAGCTATGGTTAAACATCCAGCATTATTAATATTAGATGAACCTACAAATGGATTAGATGATTACGATGCAAAACTATTTGGAGCACTTATCAATAAAATTGCTGAAACACGTAAGACTGCTATCATTTATGTATCGCACCGTCCAGAAGAATTTATAACACCAGACTTTAATTACAATTTAACACCGTGTAAAAACGGATCTACAGGTTCTGTAACACTAGCATAATTTTTAAAATTTAATAGGTTTCAGTTTTAATAAGCTTACCCTTGTTGTTATAAGTTGTCCAAGTCCCTGTTTTTTTAAATTGTTGTTTCATACCTGTTTTATGGCGCTTACCATTCTTATGATAAGATGTGTATAAGCCAGATTCTACACCATTTACAAATGTTTTTTCACAGGCCAAATGGCCATCGTCAAAATAGTGTAGCCAGACACCATTGGCTTTACCTTTATGAAACGATCCTGTTTTAGAAATGTTACCGTTTTTATAGTATTCAGTTTGTTTGCCATGTCTTTTACCGTTTGTGTACTGCTCTACATCATTTAATTCTCCAGAATCGTAATAGCTTTTCCAAGTACCTGTAGCGTTACTTAAACTATCATATACTTTTAAATATTTTAATTGGTTATTTGTTTTAAAAGCGCTTTTCCATATACCTGTCTTTTCACCATTTGTAAAAACACCTTCCATAAATAGTTCACCAGAATAATCACTTTTATAATAGCCATGTCGTTTACCATTATCGTAATGCTCTACGGTATAAATAGCACCGCTTTCATAATAAGACATCCATTTTCCTGTTTTTAATGTTCCCACTAACTGTCCTTTGGTTTTAAGTGCACCAGAAGGGTAATGACTTTCAAAGGGGATCGTTTTAGGGTGCAATACAGTTGTGCTAACAGACGGTGTTTCTTGGTTTTTTTTAGTATTGCATTGTAAAAATAGGATAGCAATTAGTGATGCTGTACTTAGGTGTAGTAGCGTACTGTTTATTTTATGAGACATATAATAGGTGTAGTGTTTAGTTGACGTCGCAGATTTTTAAAGCGATAACCAAAAATCTTAAGCACTAATGTATGCTAATTTTAATGACACTTATAAACTTTAAAGTATACTTTTTTAAATGTGGGCTGACTCTAAACGTACTTGCTTTTGTAAGTGGAGGCTTAAAAGTGTTACATACACCTAGAAAACAAAACAGCAGAATACCAGTAAATGGCTATTCTGCTGTTCTTAAGTTAGAAAATAAACTATTTATTCTATGCTCATTTTACAATTGTGTGTGTGGCCTTTGGTATCTTCTGCAATAAGCACATAAATGCCTTTAGGTATTTTTTTAATTTTAAGCGTGTTGCCTTGTCCTTGAGCGACTTCTAAACCTAATTGATTGAATAATTTTGAACTTACAATAGGTGTTCGTGTGCCTTTAATATGCACTATAGATTGGCTTGTCGTTGGATTGGGAAATACTTTAAGTGGCGCTATTGCGGTAGCGTTTATAGCGGTATTTAAATTAGAGTTGGTAATGCTGAAGTTAATTGCATCTTGATCTTTAGAACTTTCGCCATCTAAAGCCAACCATTTTAAGTTGTAATTGGCAGTATCTGGTAACCAAGATTCGTTAAAGCTATTAGCTGCATCCACGGCTAAAAAAGGTTGTGTATCGCTAAAATTGGTGATAAAAGTAAGGGCATCGTCTCGTAAAAAAGAAGTTAACACTTTTGTATTTGTACTTAGAAAACGAATGTCGACATTAGAGGTCACTTCAGAAAAATCGATCGCCTCATCGTCCTCAATAATTTCTACGAGCGTATCGGTGTCCGCATCTATCATTTCAACTCTATACACAAGAGGTTTGCCATTAGCTATGGCTATGGCTTTATCAGCTTGTAATAAGCCGTAACCAGAGGCGAAGTCAAATCCAGTATCGAAAATTTCAGTAATAGGATCATCCATATCTAAAGCAGATTCTATAAGGATAGATTTAATGTCTTGTGGTGTTAAATCGGGGTTGACTTGAAGCATTAAGGCAGCTACAGCAGCAGCATTTGGCGCTGCGGCAGAAGTACCAAAGAAATTATTGAAACCATCTGATTCAGGATCCTGGAAGCCAAAAAAGGAGGTGTTAACAGCATCTGGAGCTGTCAACTCTGGTTTTTGTCTTATTTCTAAGGGCATACGCTCGCCTTTACTGTTACGTATTTTAGGCAAACCGCCATAAGAGGAAAAGTCTTCTATACGAGGTGTACCTCCAAATTCTGGTGAGAGTGTATAATTCATTGCAGCTAAGGTTATAGCACCTTCTGCAGCTCTATGGCCATAAATTGTACCGTTAAAACCTTCATCCACTGCTTCTATATCGCCTTTTCTTAGAAAAACGATATCACCTCCTAAAAAATAAGTAATGCGTTCTGGATTAACGCCGTCTCGTCTTGTAATAACGAGTAATGCAAAAAGGTCTTCACCTGTTAAATTTTGGTAGGATATCCTTTCTAAAGGCACACCAGTATCAAAATTACTTTCTGTACTAGACGCTAATAGTTCACCCGTTGCTTCATTTATCAGTTCTATGTCTAAGTCGCCTTCAGGTTGTCTACCACTACCAAATATGGAAAAATCATCCCAATGCAATTCTACAGACAGTTGAATCCCTCTTCGGATTAAAAATAACCTATCGGTATTTCCAGAGAGGTACCTAAATACCTGTTTAGACTCATTGTCTACAAGTTCAAATCTATATTCAGATTCGAAAGCAGTTTTACCAAAATTCCCAGCAGCCGAAAAGTAGGCGACACCATCTGCAGTGACTTTGTCTACAGCTTGAGCTACAATACCGTCTTGGTAAATGGGTGCCGAATTAGAGAGTAAATCGTCTACAATAATATCGCAACCCGCTTCAGCAAGTGCCAGTACAGCGCTTTCCATTTCTAAAATACCATCTAAGGCACCATAAAAATAGAGTTCTGCGGCTGGTGCAATATCATGAATAAGCTCTGCCATCGCTCTGCCTTCGTCAATACCTCTTACTACAGATTCTCGAAGTACAACAACCTCTTTAGTAAATCCATTAGGGTTACCTGTTCCAGGCAAATCGCCGTCCAGTACAGATTGCGCTGCACCACCTAGTTTGTTGTAAGTGTCTGAAATGATACCAATTCTAATGCCTTTACCGTCAAGGCCTAACTTTTCGCTAATATGGTCTGAGAAGAATGCACTAGCAGCTTGATTTTCTGCACGTCCTACACTTGTTGTATTTCGCAAGGTAGGCATTGCAGCTTTTAAATAACGACAGGCTTCTAATTTTGGAAGCTGTTCTATTGGCAAAAATCCAGAAATTAGTCCAAATGTTTTTGTTTTAATGTCTTTAAGACCTAGCGTTATAAGTTCTGCACGTAAGGCTTCAGTACCTGCGGCCGAATGTGGACGTGCCATTATAGAAATATAGCCTTCATTTACTACCCATTGCTGTTCTAAAGCCTTTGGGATCTTGCTAAGATCTGTTATTTTTTCTAGTCCCATACACCTTAAACTAGAGGGTTTTTCTAAAGATGCTTGTTGTGCGTGTAATGGTATTACTAACAAAAGTGCAAGTAAAATTGTTAATAGAGTGCATTGTTTTTGTGTCATAATTAGTTGTGTTTAAATAACAATTAAAGAGATGAAATAGAGCCGAGAACGGCTAGTGAGAGAATTTGTAAAGCAGATGGCAATTTATAACTTGCAATTATTTTAGTAGCGTTTTATTATTGTTCTGGCTTACAAGACCCTATCATCAACTCATGTGTTTATTTTAATGTTTAAATTAGGCTTTGAGTACAATTAAATAGTACTGTTTTAGAGCACATGTATTTTACAATAGTGCTTTTAATTAGGGCAAAACTAGCCGTTATCGGGGGTGTTCTATTTGAAATTAGGCAGTTGCCCCAAGTTTTTAGGTAAAAGAGGTAAGATTAGCGTACTAAGAGTTAATTTGAGGTATAGAAGCTTTACAAGCAGTAGCTTAATTTGTAGTTGTTTATATAAAGAATCTGTAGATAATTTTTTATTTTATTTTGAGTATACTGTGTTTTCTTGTTCGGCAACTCTAATGAATGTGGTGCGTTTAGTGAGTTCTTTAAGTCGTGCAGCACCAACATAGGTACAGGCACTCCTTAAGCCGCCTAAAATATCTAAAATAGTAGTATTTACAGCACCTTTGTAAAGTACCTCTACGGATTTACCTTCGCTAGCCCTATAATTGGCAACACCTCCAGAATGTTTATCCATGGCAGTTGTAGAACTCATGCCATAGAATTTTTTGTATAATTTTCCGTCTTTCTCTATACGTTCGCCACCGCTTTCGTCGTGTCCAGCAAGCATACCGCCTAGCATAACGAAATCTGCTCCAGCCCCAAAAGCTTTAGCAATGTCTCCAGGAATGGCACAGCCGCCATCGCTAATAATTTGCCCTCCTAAACCATGTGCCGCATCTGCACATTCTATAATTGCAGACAATTGGGGGTAACCTACACCTGTTTTTACACGCGTGGTACACACAGAACCAGGACCAATACCAACTTTTATAATGTCTGCTCCAGATAATAATAATTCTTCTACCATCTCTCCTGTAACCACATTACCAGCAATAATAACTTTATCTGGATAAGCCATTCGGGTTTGTTTTACAAAATCTGCAAAGTATTCTGAGTATCCATTGGCAACATCAATACAAATAAACTTTAGCTCAGGGTGTGCTGTAAGTATTTCAGAGAGTTTTTGGGCATCTTTAGTACTAATACCAGTGCTAACAGCGATATAGTTAGAAATATCTTTAGGTGCTGTAGTTAAAAAAGTATGCCACTGTGCATTGGTATAGTGTTTATGAATGGCTGAAAAAATATTTTGTTTGGACAAGGCCAGAGCCATTTCAAAAGTGCCAACAGTATCCATATTTGCAGCCATTATGGGGATTCCAGACCATTTATGTGTACTATGTAAAAACTTGAATTCGCGTTCTAGGTTAACTTCTTTTCTACTTTTTAACGTAGAGCGTTTAGGGCGAATCATTACATCTTTAAATCCTAATTTTATATCGTATTCTATGCGCATGGTTTGGAGGTGCTGGTTACTTCTCAAAAATAATTTTTTTAAAACACTAAATCTATTTTTAGTGTTAATTTTAACCTGTAAAATGAGTTTAAAAGCAGTTGTAATCGAAAAGAGTTGAATACTTTTCTTTCAAAAATGTTTTTTTGAAGTTTTTTTAGCACTCTTAGTTGAAAGAGGACAGGTTTTAATAAAAAAAAACTAATATTGTTTTGTATATTTAATTTTTCTAAAATTTATACATGATTTTTCCGCCAAAAACTAAAAAAGGCTTTTTTATTTGGGCTACTGGTTTGTTTGTAGGACTCCTAGTTTTAGGAATTCTATTTTTTATTGGTAAAGACCTTTCTGGGGATACCAATTATTACCAGACTTTTTCTCTTCTAATATATGCCATATTAGTGTTTATAACTATAATAGCGTTATACACAGTCTGGACGCAACTTGAAAACGATGTTATTGAGTCTTTTCTTAATAATAAGATTACAGAGCTAGAGTTTGAACTTCAAAGGGTAAAACAAACCTCAGACCATAAGTCGGTTTATATCGCAAATATGAGTCATGAAATACGTATTCCTTTAAGTACCATATTAGGGATGATTCGTATGCTTAAAAACTCGAGTTTAGACATAGACCAAAGTGCTCAAATTGAGATTGCAGAATACTCTTCTGAGCATTTACTGTTGCTAATCAATATGATTCTCAACAATTCTAAAGGTATTAGTGACGACGTAAAACTGGATCTAGAAACTATAAACCTAGAGAAAGATTTATTAAAACTGTTTAAAGTTTTTGAATATCAAGCGTGGGAGAAAGGTTTAAAGTTTGAGTATAAATTTGTTGGAGATAGAAAGCACAATTTCCTTGTGTTAGGAGATATTGGTAAAATACAGCAGATATTAGTCAACTTGATTAACAATGCTATTAAGTTTACAAATAATGGTAAAATAGAGGTTACTATAGATAACACAGTAACTCAAGACGATTACCAAATTGTAACGTTCTACATTAAAGATACTGGGGTAGGTATGAGTAATTTTGATTTAGAACATGCGTTTAGCCCTATAGAAGAACGAGAGGTTACCTCTGTAAAGCATTATAGAGGTTCTGGTATTGGACTTTCTGTAACCAAAAAAATAGTAGAATTACTAGGAGGAGAGCTTAAAATTGAAAGTAAGGAAAATGAAGGTTCTACATTTTATTTTACCTTACAGCTACAAAAAACATTAAACCTTAAGGCAGAACCTTCTAAACTAAAACCTAAATTACTGCATAGCTTGAACTACAGGTTTGAAGTTTTAGTGGCAGAAGACAACAAGATGAACCAAAAGGTTATCGAGTTTCTACTGAAACAACAAGGTGCTTACTGTACATTTGCTACAAATGGATTGGAAGCTATAGATTTATATAAGAAAAAGGATTTCGACATGATATTTATGGATATTTACATGCCGGAGATGAATGGTTATGATGCTACTAAAATTATAAAGAAATCCGACAAATATGCTCAGAAGGCTATACCCATTATAGCAGTATCTGCTAGTGCTTTTCAAGAAGATATTGAAAACGCAAGACGTTCTGGCGTAGATGCGTTTTTAGCAAAACCTATTGATAATAAAAAGCTGAAGGCGGTATTGCAAAAATACGCTTTAAACACACAAAGTACATAACCAAAACCAACTATTAGCTAGCGTACAAATGCTAAAAACATATTTATAGCCTTGCAATTTAAATTCAAGGTGTTAAGACTAAGAAGTTAATTTAAAATAAAACATATCTACTTAGTATTTCGCAGTAAATATAATGCAAAATGGCTATAACTATGCTGTAGTAGCAATCATGCTAATTTCAATATTTACATTTTTTGGGAGTTTAGAGACTTCTACAGTTTCTCTAGCAGGAGCAGTGGCCTCATTAAAGAAACGCCCATAAACTTCGTTTATGCTAGTAAAATCGTTCATGTTTTTAATAAAAATAGAAGACTTTACAACGTCATTAAATGTTAAGTTTGCAGCTTGTAAAACGGCTTCTAAATTTTTCATGACCTGTAGCGTTTCAGCTTCTATAGAAGTCGATATTAAATCTCCAGAGATTGGTTCTATAGCAATTTGTCCAGAAATATACAGTGTGCTTCCTGTTAATATTGCTTGGTTGTATGGGCCCAATGGGGCAGGTGCATTTTTTGTCTGTATTATTTTTTTCATGTTATAGGTATGTAAGCAATGCTTATTATGGTATTTAGTTTTATAAATAAACAGTTGTTATTAATTTACAATTATTCTCGTAAGTAGGAGTATACCTTGAGATCAGTTTTAAACGCGTATTTATTTGTAACGTATACTGTAGCTAAGTTCGTTTTCTTTGCATTAAGTTTCGTATTCTCCATCCCAAGGTTCTTGAAACGAAATGGTATTGCTCGGGTATAAACCAACACTTTCATATTTCTCATCAGGGATTAATCCACATTGTATCCCGTCTATAGTAGTCTCAAAGGTTTCAATTTCAATATCGCAAAAGGTGATTTGTCCCAACTCAGCGATCATTTCTTCTAGCTTTTCAGTCGTATTTTGTCTCTCTTCATCTAAATCGGTTAACCAATGTTTAGAGGTTATAAATCTCCCTTGTTTATCAAACAAGTACAATACTGCTATATCTATTCGGTTTTTGCTCTGTAATTCAGGTTTAACTTCCCAGTGAGGTTTTTTATTAGCATACGTTTCATATCCAAAGAATAATTTCCCATCATTAGTTTTTCCTAAATAGTGGGTATGATAATCTTCCATTCTCGCTATAGGAATTCTTTTAGGGATTTTAGAATTAGATGTCTTAAATAGATTAAACATGTCTACGCTTTTGTTTGCACACAACACTCAAACAAAGGTTTACTTTATAATTAAAGCGTTTGGTCTGGCTGTCTGCGTTGTTCGTATTTTAAATCTTGTAAAATACTAGATTTTATACCAATAAAGAAATTCCAAGAACTTCGGTCGCTAAAAGGTACCCAACTAAAATTCATACGCCAGCTCAGCAAATCTCGAGCAAAACGCAATTGCGTAAAGGTAAATCCATTATTTCTAAGATCGTAACCAGAAGACCCACCTACGGACCATTTGGGAGAAAGTTCGATATCTCCAGAGAACATTAACGAATGGGAAGAAATCTCGTCGTTTCTACGTTGATTGGAATAATTAATAGCATAAGCTAAACGCAAACTCCAAGGAATTTTAAAGTTATAGAACTTATTATTAGTTTTCTCCTCTTCGTCATCCTCGTCATCTTGAAATAAATTGTTAGCAAAATCCTCAGACCTTCCAAATAAATCATCGGCTCTACCACCATTTCTTAAATTTTCTTGAATACTTGGGTCGCGTTCGTCTCTGTTTCTGCCTCCGCCTCCAGAGAGCGAATAACTCATATTTGCATTTGCATTAGTAAGCCTAAATAAACTTCCGTTGTTTTCTATATTAAATCGATCTACTCGATTGTTATTATTATCTAGTGCATAAGGGTCTAAAATAGCAGAAAAATTAAGGCTTAATCTGTTATTAAAAAACTGTGTGCCACCGTTTACACGTAAAGGACTCCATTGTAAAGAATCTCCAGCAATGTTGTAAGCCGTAGAAAGGTTTAAGTTATTAAGTAATGTTATTTTCTTGGGTTCTGTGGCAGTAGTATCTTTATCACGTATTTTGGCTTCGAAGTTGTTGGATAATGATATGCCTACAGAACTTGAAAACGTCCGGTTTGGTACACCAAAGATACTTTGTTCAAAACGTGTAAATTCCTCTATTTCTCGTGTTGTATTGCCATCTGCATCAATAATTTCTCGACCTTCAAAAGAGTCGAAAAATTGATCGAATGCAGGGTTAACATTGTAACTAATAGAGGGCCTTATAATATGCCTTATGGATTTTATTTTCCTATCCTTGCCCTTTCTTTCAAAATTAAACAAGCCATAAATGGTGGTTCCCAAACTGGAGCTAAAGTTGTAAGTTCTAAAAGCATCAAACCCATTGATAGTATCGGTAATGGTTTCTGCAGTTTCAACATCGAAACGTCTGTCTATAGTTTTAAACGTCCACACTTCATTGTAGTTGGTACTGGCGCTAACACTAAAGTGTTTTAATACTTTAAAGTTTGTACTTATAGGTATAGTGTGTTGGAAACCACTTCTGGAATCATCAAACGTCTCGCTTGTAAAAAATAAAGAATCTACAGTTTGTATTCTGTTTTCGCCTCTCAAACTATATTGGAAACTTATGTTTTGTAAAGCTCCTTTTTTTGTGCCAACTTTAGGTGCAAAAGGAAAAACTCTACCCACGTTACCTTGAAATGTAGGTAAGGTAAGATTGATTTGCTCGGTTTGTGTATTTTGAGAATGGGTAGCAGTAACACTAAAATCTACTTGTGGCTCCCCAGTAAAAGTTCTTGAGTAAGATACAGAAGAGGCCAATGTATTATTTAAAAACGATCCTGTGGTGGCTTGGTTTAAAGATTGCCTAAAAAAGGTACTACTACCTAAATTAACAGACGCCGAAAACCTGGAATTAGGACTAGCTTTAGCATCTTGGTTGTGCGACCAGCGTAAATTGTATATTGTACTTCGCGAAAAATCGCTAAAACCGGGCTCGCTAGTTAGTAAATTTTCAAATCTAAATCCAAAATTACCTCTAAATCGGTATCTAACGGCATAAGTGCTTTCAGCACGAATACCAAAACTACCATTAGTATAATAATCTCCAAGAAGTGCTAAATCTACATGGTCACTTAATGCAAAATAGTAGCCCCCATTTTGTAAAAAATACCCACGTTCTCTCTGCTCTCCAAACGTAGGTATAATAAGTCCAGAGGTTTGTTTGTCAGACTGTGGGAAAAAACCAAAAGGCAAGCCTAAAGGCGTAGGCACATCGTAAATAAATAAATTTGCTAAGCCCGTTACAATTTTTTTTCCAGGAATAACTTTCGCTTTTCTAAGTTTAAAATAATACTCTGGGTCGTCTAGATTCTCAGAAGTGGTATACTTTGCATTTTTTACGTAATATGTAGAATCGTTTTCTTTTTTTGTAATGCTAGCAATTACAGTACCCTCACCTTGTTCTGTTATACTATTATATATCAATGCTTTTTGAGACTTTGTGTTAAATACAATAGAGTCAGGTTTTACTTCGCTGTTCCCCTGCTTAAAAACGGGAGCTTGGGTGTAAGCACCAGTAGAGTCTATAATACCCTTAGCATGTACTTCATCAGTCTTGTAACTTATAGTAATGTCTCCAGCTTTAATATTAATATCGCCATAAGTTACTTCTGCTTCATTATACAAGTAAATCTTTTGTTCTCTTTGGTTAAGGGCAGTGTAATCTAAGGCAGTATAGTCTACAATATTTTCTAAAAATTCCTTTTTCTTGGGTCTTATAGAATCTACAACAACTGTATCTAAAGCTATTTCGGCAATTTCAGGGTTAGAAATACTATCTAAACGCTTAAAATTAAGAGAATCGTTAACCTTGGTAGAGGTAATAGGTCTACTAGAATTAGGGAGGTCTTGAGCGAAGCTAAAAGTGTTGATAAACACTGTAAAACTCAATGCAAAAAGTATTTTTAAGTTGTTTGTGTGCAACGCTTTTAAATGTATTTTTGTAAAAGTATGGCTCGGTTTTTGAATTGCCAAAATTAAATATATTTTTCTGGGTTTAATTTAATTTCTTTAGAAATATTTCGTTCTTTTCAAAAGAAAAACAACTTGCTTATTTCTAGAGGTATGTCTAATCAAAAACTAAGCCCTTTTGGGCGAAAATAATTTTATTTTCATAATTTATCCTTTTTAATACATGAAAACGAAAACTATAGTCACTTTCGTATGCTTAACATTAGCAATACTAATTCCTAAGACAACAAAAGCTCAAAAGAAGAGCGAATTTATTGTTGTATTAGATGCAGGACATGGTGGTAAAGACCCCGGAAATTTAGGAAATGGCTATCGGGAAAAAGATATTGCCCTTAAAGTGGTGCTAGAAGTAGGGCGGCAATTGGAGAAAGTACCCAATGTAAAAGTGGTATACACAAGAAAGAAAGATGTATTTGTAGACCTGTTTGTAAGAGGTAAAATAGCCAACAAAGCTAAGGCAGACCTCTTTGTTTCGGTACACTGCGACTCCCATAACACTCAAGCTTATGGTGCAGGCACCTTTGTATTGGGGTTGCACAGAAACAAAACTAATTTTGAGCTGGCAAAAAAAGAAAATTCTGTTATTTTTCTTGAGGACGATTACAAGAAAAACTATGATGGCTTCGACCCTAATGCACCAGAAGATGCCATAAGTATTATTTTAGGTCTCGAAGAATATTTAGACCAAAGTATATATCTGGCAAGTCTAATTCAAAAAAACTTTATAGCACTTAAACGAAAAGATAGAAATGTTAAACAAGCAGGATTTATTGTATTGCACCAAACCGTAATGCCAAGCGTATTAGTAGAGTTAGGGTTTTTAACGAATAATAGAGAAGGCAAATACCTAAATTCGAAAAAAGGGCAACAAGAAATGTCTAACTCTATAGCCAATGCAGTTCTAGATTATAAAAAATCTATAGCTGTAACCAATGCTGTAGAGGTTTTTAATACAGAAACTGTAGCAGAAGCAACAGCAGACATGGTTTTTAAAGACGTTACCTTTAAAGTGCAAATAGCAGCAAGTTCTAGAAAATTAATGCCAAAACCTTACAATTTTAAAGGTTTAGACACAATAAGTAGGCAATTAGAAGGTAAGCTTTACAAATATTATTACGGTAACACGTCCAACTACAATACAGCAAAAAAATTAATGGAAAACGCAAAGGCTAAAGGATATAATTCTAGTTTTATAGTAGCCTTTAAAAATGGAAAAAAGCAACTGTTAGCCGAAGTTTTAAAATCGAACTCTAATTAATAACATACTATCTAAATTTATTTTAAATTTGTTTTAAAAACAAACACATTTTGAAAATATCACGAGAGGCAAAAACAGGAATCCTAGTATTAGCAGGAATCATACTTTTTATTTTTGGATTCAATTACCTAAAAGGGCAAAACGTACTCGATGGCTCCAGAACATATTATACCGAATACGATAATGTAGAAGGCCTAGTCTCCTCGACTCCAGTAACAATAAATGGTTTAAAAGTAGGAAAGGTAACCGCTGTAGGCTTTAAAGGCGATGGCTCTGGTAAAATAACCGTCGAAATGGTAGTAGATACCGATTTTAAATTCTCAAAAAACAGTATTGCCGAAATTTACGAAGCAGGCTTAATAGGCGGTAAAGCTGTAGCCATAAAACCCGCAGGCGATGGCGCAGCAGTAGCAGAAGATAAAGCTGTTTTAGAAGGCACAATAAAAGCAGGAATTACAGATCTTGTAGACCAACGCCTGGCACCACTTCAAAAAAAGGTAGAAATTATGATGCTAGATGCAGACTCGTTACTAACAAATGTTAACGATGTTTTAGATGATGATACGAGAGGGAATTTAAGAGAAAGCATCGCAGGTTTAAATACCGTTATTAATAATTTTGCAGTAAGTTCTGCAGCATTAAACGCTGTAATTGCCAGCAATCAAGACAAGTTAAATACCACGCTTACCAATGTAGATAACATTGCATCAAACCTATCTAAAACTACAAATCAAATAGCTAAAGTAGACTTAGAAGCAACTATAAACAATCTTAAAGCTACAATGTCTAGTCTAAATACTGTAACAGGTAAAATAGAAAACGGCGAAGGATCAATAGGAAAACTGCTTAAAGACGAAGGGTTGTACAATAATTTAGAAGGCGCAAGTTTGCAATTAGAACAATTGCTACAAGACATGAAATTAAATCCTAAACGCTATGTACATTTCTCTTTATTTGGAAAAAAGCCCAAGCGCTACGACGAGGAAGGTAACGAGATAGAAGAACAAAATTAATTTAGTATCTTTAGGTTTATGGAGTATTTACCAAACATACTTTTCGCAGTAGCCTTAATAGCAGGTGTAGGCTATTTTTTTAAAAACGTAAAAAAACTTGTAAGAAACATTAAGCTAGGGCAAGATGTGGCAGTTAAAGGCGATACCGCCCAACGTTGGAAAAACGTTGTAAACATAGCCCTAGGGCAAAGCAAAATGGTAAGGCGACCAATATCGGGTATTTTACACGTAATAGTCTATGTTGGTTTTATAGTAATAAACATAGAAGTATTAGAAATTATAATAGATGGTATTTTTGGTACCCATAGAATTGGATTAAAAGTATTACCCACAGCCGTGTATGGTTTCCTTATAGGCACTTTCGAAATACTGGCATGTTTGGTATTTATAACAGTAGTTATATTCTGGGCACGTAGAAACGTTTTAAAACTAGCCCGTTTTTGGAAAAGCGAAATGACAAGTTGGCCTAAAAACGATGGCAATTACATTCTGTATTTCGAAATGGTGTTAATGGCATTATTTTTAATAATGAATGCTACAGATTTGCCATTTCAAAATTTAAATTCAGGAAATGTAATAAGCCAATATATAGCCCCCTTATTTTCAAACTTGCCAGAAGCAACGCTGCATTTTATAGAACGTGGTGCATGGTGGCTACACATATTGGGCATACTAGCCTTTTTAAATTACCTCTATTATTCAAAGCACCTCCACATATTATTAGCATTTCCAAATGTATATTATGGTAGGTTGAAACCGCAGGGCGAATTTAACAATTTAGAAGCTGTAACCAACGAGGTAAAACTAATGATGGATCCAGATGCAGATCCCTTCGCGGCAGCACCAGAAGGTGCAGAAGAGGATGTTCCAGCCAAATTTGGTGCTAGTGATGTTATGGATTTAAATCGCGTACAACTTTTAAATGCCTATACCTGTACAGAATGTGGACGTTGCACAAGTGAGTGTCCGGCAAACCAAACAGGAAAAAAACTATCGCCAAGAAAAATAATGATGGATACCAGAGATCGTCTGGAAGAAGTAGGCAAAAATATAGACACTAATAATGGCGAGTTTAAAGACGACGGTAAGCAATTACTGGGCAACTATATAACAAACGAAGAGTTATGGGCCTGTACCTCCTGTAACGCATGTGTAGAAGCCTGCCCCGTAAGTATAGACCCATTATCTATAATACTAGACATGCGCCGTTACCTTGTTATGGAGCAATCTGCAGCACCAGTAGAGCTCAATAATATGATGACTAATATAGAGAACAATGGCGCACCATGGCCATACAACCAAATGGATAGATTAAATTGGAAAGACGAGTAATTAGGGCGTTACCACAAGGGTCGGGCTTTCACTACTCGCACTCTGCGAGGCGCTCAAACAAACCGTTCAATCCCTAACGCAAAACCAATCTAATCCCAATAAAACATAAAATTACAACTACACCGTTTTAAAAACAGTAGAACTAAAACACAGAAAATATGAGCGAGACACTCAAAGTACCCACAATGGCAGAGTACATGGCGCAAGGTAAACAGCCAGAAGTATTATTTTGGGTAGGCTGTTCTGGAAGTTTCGATGATAGAGCAAAGAAAATAACAAAAGCCTTTGTAAAGTTACTCCATAAAGCCAATGTAGAATTTGCTGTTTTAGGCACAGAGGAAAGCTGCACAGGAGATCCTGCAAAACGAGCAGGAAACGAATTTTTATTTCAAATGCAAGCCGTAACAAACATAGAAGTATTAAATGCTTACGAAATAAAGAAAATAGTAACCGCTTGCCCGCACTGTTTTAACACCCTAGCAAACGAATATCCAGAACTAGGAGGGAATTACGAGGTAATGCACCACACCCAATTTTTAAAAACACTGTTAAATGAAGGTAGGTTAAGTATAGAAGGCGGTAAATACAAAGGCAAACGCATTACATTTCACGACCCCTGTTATTTAGGAAGAGCAAATAATGTATACGAAGCGCCAAGAACACTTATAGAAAAATTAGAGGCAGAACTGGTAGAAATGAAAAACTGTAAACGCAACGGGTTATGTTGTGGTGCAGGGGGGGCACAAATGTTTAAAGATGCAGAACCAGGAGATAAAGAAATAAATATAGAACGTACAGAACAAGCTTTAGAAACCACACCAGACATTGTAGCTGCAGGTTGCCCATTTTGTAATACCATGCTAACCGATGGTATGAAAGCTAAAGAAAAAGAGAATGTACAAGTTATGGACGTTGCAGAACTAATAGCAAACGCAAACGATCTGTAACCTTAAAAACAAAACATGTTAGTAGATTTTAATACATTACCAGAAGCATCAAGAGTTTGGATATACCAAGCCAATAGATCGTTTACGCCAGAAGAACTAGAAGAAATTCAACAAAAATTAAATGTATTTATACAAAATTGGACTGCACACGGTAGCGATTTAGAAGCAGGATACCTTCTAAAATACAAACGCTTTATCATTTTAGGATTAAACCAAAACGCTAATGCGGCTACAGGTTGTTCTATAGATGCTTCTGTACACTTTATTCAACAACTAGAGAAAGATTACAACGTAGATCTTATGGATAAAATGAATGTATCTTACAAGCAAGGCGACTTTATAGCCTATAAACCTCTATTGGACTTTAAAAAAATGGCGAAAGATAAAGCTGTATCTAAAAATACAATAGTGTTTAACAATCTTGTAACCAATATTGCAGAATATAAAAATAACTGGGAAGTACCAGCAAGTGAAAGCTGGCACAACCGGTTTCTTTAAATGCAAATAACATTATAATTAATTAATTTTAGGCATCTTATAAATAAAACTACGGTTTTATCAGTTTGGAGTTGCCGTTAGCTATGCGTAGTATGTAAGTGCCGCTATCTGCTGTAGATAAATCGATAATAGTGCCAGAACCAGCAGCAATTTTAACCCCTAACAAATTATATACACACCACAAATTAGGCGTATTTAATTGAAATAAACCATTTTCGCTAGGGTTAGGAAATACGCGAACTCTATTTGTAATTTTTGTATTAGAAACACTCTTGGCACTCAATGTTTGGTTATGGTTATAGTCTCCCCACTCATTAATACGCTGCTCAGATACTCTAAATTCATCAAACCAGGCATAAATGTCTTCAGTGGGTGCGTAATCCTCAATATTAGAACCTCCTAAAAAAGCGCTAAGTAAAATGTTGTTAATAGTAATATTTTCTCTAGAAGTACCCTGCGGGCGGTAGTTATTAAAAACACTAGCATTCATGCTGTCAAAATTTTCACCGTCAACCCAACCTTCAAACACCCCGTCTGATGTTCCGGGCGTTTCAAAACGGTAATGCAATTCTATATTATGCCATCCAGGAGACCCCAAATAAGGCATGTATTCAAAATCGCAAATTCCAGAGCCTTCTTTTGTTTTCCTACCCCAAAAACGCTCCTCATCAGTAGGCGTAAAACGCGAATCTGGCAATTCCATATAAAATTGAATACTGCCGCCTTTGCGCCACATAATTCTACCTTTCCATCTGTTTTTAGACGAGTTAAAAGTAGAACCACCTAAGCTAGGCAGTTTACCACCACATTTGTCAAATTCAAAATTAGAACTAAATTTAACCCAATAGGAGAGGTATAAATCTTCAGACGCAAAAGTGTTATTATTAAAAACGCCCTCTAAATCTATTCTGGTATCTACCCCAGAGTCTGCTGTTTTAAGTTTGCCTTTAGGAAACCTCACTTTTAAAGACACACCATTAGGGTCTCTACTCTCGGTATAATCTATACTAGCTCTATCGGAGCCAGCAGATCCATCGAAAAACCCCTTACTGTAAGCAAGGTTAAAGTCGGTTTTTAATTCATTTTTGGTATACGAGTTTCCAACCCTTAAATGATCGAAGCTGATATGAAATACATCTGTAGCCAACAAAGGGTCTTTTTCAAGCACTATATTTTGATTGCTTGTACCGTTTGTTATAAAGCTAGAAACGGTTTTAAAATGCAATGCTGCAATTTTTAAAGTTGCTCCTACAGGTGCATTTATAGTAAAATTACCATTACTATCGGTTTTTGTATGCGTGGTAGGTGTATCTTTAAGGCACACCAGTGCATTAGTTATTGTATTGCCACTAGAATTTGTAACAGTACCAGTAATGGTTTGGGCTTTTAAGCATAAGCAAGCTAAAAAGCATAAAAACGTAAAGCGGAGGGAAGCCATAAAAATAAGTTTAAAGTTGGTAGTTGGTAAAAGTTTATAGGATATATACTACATCCTCTTTGTATTACATACGAACTTTTACGAAGTAAAGATCTTTATGGCGTTGTAAAATCGATGTAAAGCACGTTCTAGGGCTATGCTAGATGCAATTTAGAATAAATAGTTAGACATTTAGTATGTTAAAAAACTCTAATAATAATTAAGCGGCCTCTTTTTATTTTTAAAGTATTAAAGAAGCACTGTCTTAAAAATAAGCAAAAAAAAGAGCGCATAAAAACTAGGTTTCACGCGCTCGATTAAAAATAACTATTAATTATTCAAAGATTAATTTTAGGGTTTTATAATCTATTTTTTCAGAATCAAGCTTGCAGAAATATATACCAGAAGCCATATCGTCTCTTTCTATGGTTACACTATTAGTACCACTATTAACGTCTACATCAAAGACTTTAACTAATTTACCAATTTGGTTGTACAACTTTAAACGAACAGTATCGTCTATACTTGAGGTAAATTGAATGTTGGTATAACCTCTCATCGGGTTTGGCTGGGCAAACGCTGTTATTGCAACACCTTCAACAGAGTTAGAAGCATTACTTTTAGCAAAACGAACTTGTTCTAACGCCATTACTTTGGTTTCTGTGTGTCCGTTTTCGGAAGTCATGGTATAAACAATAGATGTAATGTCTTCTGGACTTAATACGCCACCGTTCGATGAAGTGAAATCGGAGAACAATAGGGTGTGGGAGGTCATTTCAGCAGTTAAATCTATTGTAATATTGTGCTGTGCTTCCCAATTGTTTACACTCGCTTTTACAAGACGAACATTAAGTGCCCCGCTACCCTTAGCTTTTAATTTTATACTATTAAAATCAGAAAGGTTTACAGGATTAAATCTGGGCGTTAAGGCACGGTAAGTCGCTACATAATTATCTGTTACTGCTTCTAAATTTACATTGCGTTCTACAGGGTATTCACCTGCTGTAAAAGCACTAGTGTTAGCTTCTACATCAAAGCGTGTTACATTGGCTTGCGAGTCGTCGTACCCCCAAGGGCCGTCCGATAGGAATAAATCGTCTGGCGTATTTACACCGTTGCCAATTCTAAATCCAATATCGAATAAATTACCAGCATCTACTTCAACATTAGAAATGTAATTGCCATCTAGATCTATAGTTGTATTTACGGTTTCTATAGCTTGTGTTTCTGTAGCACGTACTCCTGCATCGAATACCACTTCATCACTCGCATTTGTATTTACAATTTGTAAATCTAATTTGCCGTTAATGTATTTGCCTTGTCGTACAAATACTGTTGGCGGAGCAGAATTGTTATAGCCTTCTATTGGTTTTTGTACTTCTAATAGGCGTACAACTTCTTCGCCTAAGCGTACTAAATCATCCAAAGAGCTAGACCATATTTGAAAGTTATAATACTTCGCGTTACTTTCATATTTATCTAAATTCCAATGACTTTCTATACTAAATTTACTACCGTTGTCTACAATTTTAGCAGACAAGCTTAAAGCAAATTCTAAACCACCTTCATTATTTCTAATTAAAGCTCTTATAAACTGCTGTTCTCTAATTTCTACTGTAGATACAGATACTAATTGAGCACCCAATAATCTATCACAAATGTATTTTGTGTGTTCGTAAACGCCATTTTCTGTTTCTAAAGCTAATATAGAGCCTACAGTTTCTCCATCTTTTAAATAATCTACCGAGTAAATGTCTTCGGCATTGGTAATAGAAACTAAATCTCTAGGAGAAGACTCTATAGCTTGATCTTCATTAATTACATCGGCAGGAATAAAGCTTTGCAGTATAGAATTACTACTACCTTTACCAGATGTGCTTTTACCGTATTTAGAGGTTTTAACAAAACGTTTTGCTGTTGCTTTGTTGAATTTATAACTGCGTCTAACACGGTTAAAATTTCGTTTGTTTATAAGGTCAGACAGTCGGTTATTACTTTCTAAGCCCCCCTCGTTAGCACTTGAAGCTGTAGATGCCTCAATTACGGGACAATCGGCATAACCAGAGCAAGAGGGATCTTCACAGTCTATTAAACCATCACCATCATCGTCGATACCATTAGTACAATCTTCTTGAGGTACTGGTGCAGTGGGGCAACGCGCGCCATCGTTTTGCGAACTTGACGGGCCAAAAGCAAATAAGTTGGAATCCATAGTAGTAGTACCGTCTAAACTTTGCACGTTTTGTATCACATAAATAGTCCCTGTTTGGTTTGCAGATACATAAAAACGCCCAGAAGCATCAAAATAAACAGCACCGTAGGTATAATTTAATCCAGAAAGTATAGGTACTTCTCCTAAATTGGTTACAGCCCCCGTTTCAGCATTTATACGGTATAATATATTCGAATTTTTTTCTACGGTGTACAATTGACCATCTACAGCATTAAAAGCCCAATCGTGGTTGGATATGCTTTGACTTAAAGTTAGCGTAGCGATGTATTTGCCATAATTGCTAGAGTTTGGATCTAAATCTACGCTGTAATAGTTAGCACCTCCACCTTTAAGATAGTATATTCCAGTACTGCTTACATCTCCTACATACCTATTACTAGAGGGCAACTCGTCTATATAAAACGTTTGTGTGGAAAAATTTCTACCTATGCGTACAATGGTTTTTGCAGGTGTGCTTAAAGACCCCCAAATAAAACCATCGGCAGGATTGTAGGCAGTAGCATTAATATTTCCAGGCGTAACATCCTCTGCAACTTGATAGGAATTTCCCGAGGCTAAATCTATAGCATAAACATCGTTAAATTGAAATAGGTAGGCATTATAGTCGCAGTTAAACGGCGTGTCTTGTGCATTAAGTAAACAGCAAGATGCCGCTACCATAAATAGGTTAAGTAGTCGTTTTTTCATTGTATTGGGGTTTATACCAACAAAATTATCTATTCTACTAGTGTTTGGAGTGTGGTTTTCGGTGGATGTTAATTAAGTGTAGATGAACGGTGTTTTTTTAGGGTTGAGTAAAATTCTTACAAAAAAATAAAGAAGGGCATGCCAAATCGAGATTCATTTTTAAAATAAAGCTTAAGGGATTTATAGACTTTAGTAAGGTTTAATCTTAATTGCCCTAAGCGATCGGTAAATTTTAAGGAGAAAAACTTTTTTAAAATAACACACATTGAAAAATTAATCAATACGCAACCATGATCTAAACCCAATAAAATTGGTATTAGCATGACATAGCATACACCCTGTTTTTTTAACTATAAATACCTATTTTAGTAATTTGAAATAACATTTAAATGTAATGATTAAGAGAACTATAGATATCAATGCCGATCTAGGAGAAGGGACAGGCAATGATAGCGAATTAATGCCACTCTTATCGTCCTGTAATATTGCCTGTGGCGGACATGCAGGTAATGCATCTACAATGCAAGAATCTGTACACTTGGCGCAATTGCATAAGGTTAAAATTGGAGCGCATCCCTCTTTTCCAGATGTAACTAATTTTGGAAGAGTTCCAATGGAAATGGCACCAGATGTTTTACTAAACTCCATAGAAAGTCAAATTACTAATTTAATAGAAGTTTTAAGATTACGTGGCGCTATTTTACACCATATAAAACCGCACGGTGCCTTGTATAATATGGCGGCTAAGCGGGAAGACATAGCAGAGATTATAATTAAAGCAGTAGAACGCATAGACGAATCAGTTTGTATTTATGTTCCCTATAATTCTGTTATAGCAAAAATGGCAAAAGCAAAAAAGATAAAGGTGAAATATGAAGCCTTTGCAGACAGGGCTTATAATGATGACTTAAGTTTGGTATCTCGCCAACAAAAAGGAGCTACAATTTCTAATGCGGCTCAAATGTTTAATCACGTATTTGATATGATTAATAATGGTGAAGTAAAAACAATTCATGGCCATAAAATACCAATTAAAGCAGATACGTTTTGCATTCATAGCGATCAGGTTGAAGCAGTACATTTACTTAAAACATTACGCTTAGAATTAGAACGACAAGGTATAGGTATTGAAAAACTAAAATAGGAAAGCAAAAGCAAAAAAGATGGCGTTTAAACTTACTTATAAGTCTTACGGAGCTTATGCTATACTTATAGAATGGCCTCCAAAAATAAATGAGGAGATTTTAAACGATATATTATGCTTTAAAAGTAAATTATTGGGTGCTAATATAGATACAATATCAAGTTGCAATCACGCATACCACTCATTAGTTGTACAGTATAAGGTTGGTAATTTTGATGGCATTCTTGAAGTAAACCGTTTAAAGACTATTTACGCATCGACAGAACCATTGCCTAAAACAACAAAAACAGTCTGGTATATTCCGGTTTGTTATGATGTTAGTTTTGGTATTGACATAGAAAAGCTTTCTAAAATAAAAAAAATAAGTGTAGAGGCTCTTATACGTAAACATACTATGCCAGAATATTTGGTTTACTTTATTGGGTTTTTACCGGGATTTTTATATTTAGGAGGGTTAGATTCCACTCTAGCAACAGAACGATTAAGTGTGCCAAGGTTAAATGTAATAAAAGGCGCGATTGCAATTGGAGGTAGCCAAACAGGTATTTACCCATTAGATAGTCCCGGAGGTTGGCACATTATAGGCAATACACCCATACATTTTTTCGATAGCTCAAAAGAAGAACCTTGCTTTGTGAAACCAGCAGATCGCATTAAATTTTTTAGTATTTCTTTATCTCAATACCAAGACATAAAAGTTTTGGCAGATGCAGGCGTTTATCAAATAAAAAAAGAACTATTTAATGGTTGAGGTATTACAAGCTGGTTTTTATACCAGCATTCAAGACTTAGGGCGTTTTAATACCCAACACTATGGCGTGCCTTTGTCTGGCGTTATGGATGTGCGAGCGGCTGCAATAGCAAACAATTTGGTTGGAAATAAAGCAAATGCAGCTTTGTTAGAAATGACAATGACAGGGCCTAAACTGCAATTTAATGAAGATGCGGCAATAGCAATAACAGGTGCGCATCTCACTCCTTTTATAAACGGTAAAGAAACTAGCAGAAATAAATGTATCTACATAAACAAAGGAAGCATACTAAGTTTTGGAGTATCAAAGCTAGGTGTTAGAGGCTATATTGCCATTAAAGGTGGTTTTAAAACTAAAAAGGTGTTAGGCAGTCGAAGCATGTACAAAGCGGTTACCCCAATTTGCATTTTAAAGAAAGGTACGTTGCTACAAATACACCCCAGCGAAGCTAGTCCTGCTGATTTTTTTTCCAAACTAAAGGTAAAAGAACAGTACTTGAAAAGTGAATTTTTAGAAGTTTATAAAGGGCCAGAATTTGACTGCTTAAGTGCGTTTGAAAAAGAGAAGTTGTTAAAAAACAGGTTTACCATATCTAAAAATAATAGTAGAATGGGATACCAATTACTAGAGCCTTTACAAAATGATTTAACTCCTATAATTACAAGCCCTGTTTTGCCAGGAACAGTACAACTTACCCCATCAGGAACATTAATAGTTTTAATGCAAGATTGCCAAACTACAGGCGGATACCCTAGAGTTTTACTTTTAACACCTCAAGCTATAACAGTACTATCTCAAAAAAAAATGAATGATTCTGTTTTTTTTAAACTAAATGAATAAGAATTGTTTTTTAGTCAAGATCGACCTCAATGTCATTAATTTCTTCTAAGGAAATTTCGCTTTTTTTAGAAGTTTCGATATACCTTCTGTAAATTTTAGAATTTCTTTTTTGTAATGTATCGCTTTCTGGTTTTAAAACAGAAGAAGTGCTTATAGAGTCCGCACCAGCTTCCAAATATTTTACAGCAGTTTCAAAATCTTCTATACCCACAGAGGCGTTAATTTTAGCACTGCTTTTAACAATTTTCTTCATTATTTTAACAGCAGTAAATGTAGCACCACCAGAAGCAAAACCTGTAGATGTTTTAATAGTATCAGCATTGGCATCGATAGCAATTTCGCATGCCTTTACAATCTCATTTTTGCTCAGTTCAGAAATTTCAATAATAACTTTTAGAGGAATATCTTTTATAGCGCTTTTAACATCAGAAATATCTCTTAATACCGAAACATAATTTCTGCTCTTTAAATACCCCAAGTTTATAACCATGTCAATTTCATCAGCACCAGAATTAATAGCATTTAGCGCTTCAGAAATTTTGCTTTTGGTAGAAGTAGCCCCGAGAGGGAATCCAACAACAGTGCATACCTTAACATTAGTTTCTTCTAAAAGCTCCTTAGCTAGTTTAACATAACAACTGTTTAAGGTTACAGATAAATATTGGTTAACCTTGGCTATTTTGCAAATATTAATGATATCTCGTTCTGTAGCTATAGGTTTTAAGAAAGCGTAGTCGGTATAGTCGGATAAATTCATGAAATAGTTTGTAGGTATTTAAAATTAAAATTAACTGTTACGAGGGGCTAAATAATCTGTGAAATTATTAATTCAAAACTAACTGGAATATCGTCTCAATTGAATTTTATTAACAAAAAAATAAACAATTAAATGTACGCATAATCAATAATATTGGACGTGTAAAAATACATGTTTTCGATAAAAGGTAGTCTTTTACTAATTTTTCTGCAATGAAAAAAGCAACATTATACCTTAATTTGGCATAATGTTGCTTTTTAAAACTAAACTAACTAAACTTTTAAACTATACAGTATAGGTCGCGTTGCTATTTGAAAACTAACACCTTTACAAAATTTTGTGACAACGTATGTATTGAATTGTAATGGAGATTTTGAAAAGTAATCATCAACATCGAGAGGATAATGGGCATAAAAAAAGCAACACCATAACATGAAGAGAAATGGTGTTGCTTTTTAAAACTAAACTAACTAACTAAACTTTT
>CANLCJ010000035.1 GCA_947489085.1 uncultured Flavobacteriaceae bacterium | reverse complement strand
GATTTCACTTTTTCTAAGTGAAATCCCTTTATTTTAAATTTAAATCTCTAAATTTTAACTACTTTTTCAGTAGCCTCTATTAATGCATATGGCTTTTTTTTGATTATGATATCTCGTCCTGAAATAATGATACACACTAAAATCATTATTTATGGAAAACGTACCTCATAAGCGCACTCAAAAAGTTTAACACACGAACAATCAAAACATCAATATTCGTAGCCAAATAAAAATAGTGTAAAATTTGTAAGAAAACCATTTAAAAGTTACTGCAAATTCTGAAGCATCACTATATTATTTTTGTTTATATAATTGTGGACACTATTAGCAAATTACAGGTACTGGATAAGGTATCAATTTATCCAGCACCCATCCCATGGTGTAGTTTCTTGTAGTGGAATTTCGAATTCGTCTCCATTATAAGTGTTGCCATTTGCAGTGCCACTTACCTCCAAAAAGCGATAAGCCCAGCACCGATTAGGGTGTTCTACCCTATTGTTTTCGAGAGTAAGGTTAGTCATTTCCTGAAAAGCCAAATGGCCATTACTTAAAACATTATCTTTAACTACTAGATCTGCACCTTTGTACATATAAAAACCACAATTATTACAGGTGTTATTTTCTATAACCGTAGTATTGGGATTGGTTTTTGGTCTGTCGTTAGAGTACATAATAATACCATTCCAATTGTTAACGGAAACAGAAGTCATTGTAATATCGTTATGACGTACTGTCCAATCTGCATTTTTCCAATACACCAAAGGCCCGTCTATATATTCTCCGTTTTCGCCTTGTAATAAAATATTATCTTCTACAAGTACAGTCCTACCATCTGTATTAACGATATCTCCTCCTCTATTGTGGTGAAAATAATTTTGTGTAATGGTAATATTTTCATTTATTCTGCCAGCGCCTTCTATATCTACTCCAAATTGCGGAGAAGTACCACTAGTGTGGTGTATTTCATTTTCGGTAATTAAAATATCTGCTCCGCCAACAATAGAGACGCCTTGCCTTCTGTTATCTGAGAAATTATTATGTTTTACGGTTACTCCTCTTAATTCTTGTACTTCACTATTACGACCACTACCTACAATTAAAATACCATCTCCATTGGCTTTACCTAAGGTTACCTGCGTTACAAAAATGGATTTACTTTCGTTTTCAATGCAAATAAGATGGCCTTCGTCATGAGCAGTTGCGCCATCTGCTCTTGGTGTGTATTCGTGATTGTCTCTATCTCCTAAAATAATTCCTCCAGATATTACAACATTTGTTTTACCTCTTACTGCTATGGCACAGTAGTTCCATTTGTTATTTGGTGCCATTTCTATAATAGCATTTTGGTCTAACAAAAAAGCGATATTGCTTGGTAATTCTATACCTGCTTGGTAAATGTCGTTACCATATTTACCAATAAGGTAATGACCTTCGGGTAAGTAAATTTGTCCGAAACCTTCGTTTACAGCCCAGTCTATAGCGCTTTGAAGATTATCTGTGGTGTTTTCTGGATCTTGTCTTGTATTGGAAATATCCCACCGCTCTAATTCGATAACATACTGCCTTGCAGAAATGCTGGATATTGGCAACGTTGTAACGGGTGCCATAGCCCCTGTTATGGGGTTGGGGTTATTGGGATCTGTTGCACTTAAAGCTGTATTTGTAACACTATTTGAAGCTGTAATTGCATCATCAGTATCGTTAAAGCATGATACAATACTGGATGCACAACAAAACATTAAAAACATTTTTTGTATATAAGTAGGCATATTAATTGGGGTTTATCCTACTAATATACGAAGAGAACTTAAAAACAGACTATTTTTGACGTTTTTTTAATTCTGCTTCAATATCCTTTAAGGTAAATCCTTTGGCTTGCAATAGCATTAAATAATGAAATAATAAATCGGCAGACTCGTATAAAAACAACTCATCATTGGAGTCCATCGCTTCTATTACAGTTTCTACAGCTTCTTCTCCTACTTTTTGAGCAACTTTATTAATGCCTTTAGAAAACAGGCTTGCTACGTAAGATTTTTGGGTGTCTTTATTTGCTACACGCTCTTTAATAACCGCTTCTAATGTCGAAAAGAACCCATAACTAGAGGTGTTTTCTTCTTTCCAGCAGGTGTCTGTTCCTGTATGGCATGTTGGACCTACTGGATGTACTTGGAGTAATAGGGTATCGTTATCGCAATCGTTTTTTATATCTACAAGATTTAAAAAATTGCCACTTTCTTCGCCTTTAGTCCATAAACGTTGCTTGCTCCTGCTAAAAAAGGTAACTTGTTTAGTGTCTATTGTCTTGTTATACGCTTCTTCATTCATATAGCCCAGCATTAATACTTGTTTTGTTGTGGCATCTTGTATTACTGCTGGCACTAAGCCATTTTGATCGTATTTAATTTTCATTGTATTTTACGTTTTTAATGCAAAAAATCTGCATAGCAACTAAAGTCGTACTTGTATTTGTTTTGCTTTTAATTCTTGTTTTAATTCGGGTATTGGAATTTCTCCAAAATGGAATACACTGGCTGCTAATGCTGCATCTGATTTTCCTTCTACAAAGGTATCTATAAAATGTTGAACATTACCTGCGCCTCCAGATGCAATTATTGGGATATTTAATGTTGTAGATAACTTAGCTAGGGCTTCGTTTGCAAATCCTGCTTTTGTACCATCGTGATCCATGGAGGTAAATAAAATTTCTCCTGCTCCACGTTGTTCTACTTCTTTTGCCCAGTCGAATAAATCGATATCTGTTGGTATGCTCCCGCCTGCCAAGTGTACTTTCCATTGGCCTTCTATTTGTTTAGCGTCTATAGCAACCACCACACACTGACTACCAAATTTTTCGGCCAATTCATTTACCAATTCTGGACGTTTTACTGCCGATGAATTTACTGAAACCTTATCTGCACCGCATTGTAACAAGGCGTCTACATGTTCTACACTAGATATACCACCGCCTACAGTAAAGGGTATATTAACTTGCTCTGCAACGCGTAATACCATATCTAAAGTAGTGCCTCTACCCTCTAAAGTCGCTGCTATGTCTAAAAACACGAGCTCGTCTGCTCCTACTTCTGCATACTGTTTAGCAAGTTCTACAGGATCTCCTGCATCTCTTAAATCTACAAAGTTAACGCCTTTAACGGTACGTCCGTTTTTTATGTCTAGACAGGGTATGATTCGTTTTGTGAGCATGTTTTTTTGTGTTTTTTGGTAATTAGTATCTAGTAGTTAGTGATTAGTAATCAGTAGTTAGTATTAAGTATTTAGTGGTATAAACTTTTTTTGTAATGCTTTATTCATCTTTTTAAAACACGTTATACCAATGGCTGTTTACTGTATACTTGATACTTGATACTTGATACTTGATACTTGATACTAAGTAATTAATATATAATCTTCAAGCTGCTTTAAACTTATTTTATTTTTATAAACCGCTCTTCATTATTTATTTATCGTTTTTAGATGGATAGTTTTTTAATGCATTGTTCTCTTAAATTCCATATCACATCAAATGGCATATCTATAGATTCCTTTTTACACCATTGTTTTAAATACTGCTTATGGTAAGCTATTTTAAAATCGACAACTTGGCTTGGTTCTATTTCTATTTCTTCTAAAATATCCTTCTCTAAATTTCCTATACGCGCACTAGAACTTGTTATATCTATACGTCTGTTGTTAATATTTAAATAACAATGCGCTTCTGGTAGGTAATTTAATCCATTATCTTCAATAATACGGCCTGTTTTTGGTGTATTTAAATGATTCATTTTATAAATTCCTAAAATTAATTTTACATCTTGTAAACCATTTAATTTGGCAATAGATTTTAAAAAGGCATGTTTTGAACTGCATGTCCCTTTATTTTCTTTTACAACTAATGAGACATCAAATCTATTAGAATTTCTACCGTAAGGTATTTGTTTAACATACTCAATTAATGCATTCCAATCTTCAAGCCCCATGTCGACTGCCAAACGTGTTAATTCATCATTTGAATGCAATTGCTGCGTTTTAACAGAAAACACAATTTGATATCCATCAGGATCATAGATCATAATCCCATATTTTGACCAATATGGATTTTTAGGTGTTTCTAATGGTATTTTATCCTTTATCAATATTTCTTTTAAACGCGATAATTCAACCTCTGAGGTAACATAAAACACAAGGACATCGTCAGGATCAAACTTACTAGTGGGCATTTCTTTTGAAGTTGTAAACTCTAAATGCCAATTATTGTTCTTATTTCCTAAAAATAAACCGTTATACCCATCGTGATCCTCAAAACCGCCTAGATTCTCTAGCCCAACATATTTGCAATAGAATGCCGATATGCGTTTTAAATTTGTTGTATGTCTGGCGTAACGGAACGTCATTCTGGATACTTTATACTAACTACTAGAGATTAATTACTCAATATATAATCTTCAAGCTGCTTTAAACTTATTTTATTCTCATAAATGGCTTTCCCGATTATGGTACCTTCACAACCTAGCTCGGCAAGTTTTGGTAATTCTTCAAATTTTGAAATACCACCAGAGGCTATCAACTTAACACCATCTAATTCTGCTAACATTTTTTTGTATAAACCAAATGAAGGCCCTTGTAACATGCCGTCTTTAGCAATATCTGTACAAATTACATACGATACGCCTTGTGCTATATAGTTTTTTACAAATGGAATTAACTCTTCTTCCGATTCTTCTTGCCACCCACTAATGGCTATTTTTTCGTTATTGGCATCTGCACCTAATATTATTTTATCTGCTCCAAATTTAGATAACCAACTTTTAAATACGTCTGGGTTTTTAACAGCAATACTACCACCTGTTATTTGCCCTGCACCAGACTCGAAAGCAATACGTAAATCTTCATCAGTTTTTAGGCCTCCTCCAAAGTCGATTTTTAAATTGGTTTTGGTTGCTATGGTTTCTAACACCTTATGATTTACAATATGGCTTGCCTTAGCGCCATCTAAATCTACTAAATGTAAATGTTCTATACCGTGGTCTTCGAATTGCTTGGCAATCTCTAAAGGGTTTTCGTTGTATATTTTTTTGGTATTGTAATCGCCTTTGGAAAGACGTACGCATTTACCATCTATGATGTCTATTGCTGGTATGAGTCGCATTTGATTATGTGTATTTAGTAAAAAGTATTAAGTAATAAGTATTAAGTAATAAGTATTAAGTAATAAGTATTAAGTAATAAGTATTAAGTAATAAGTATTAAGTAATAAGTAATAAGTATTAAGTATTAAGTAATAAGTATTAAGTAATAAGTAATAAGTATTAAGTAATAAGTATTAAGTAATAAGTGTTGGGTGTTGCATGCATAGTTTTAAGCTATAGACTTTTTTGAAGTGAAAAATTCATTTTTTTAACCTCATTGCATAAATTCAAAATATGCTTTATTTGTTCTTCTTTGGTATATTTTAACCTTGCAGATAATAATATCTGTGTTTCTAATTCGCAAGTAGAGCCATTTGCAATACTCAAAAAATATTTAAACTCTTTATTTGAATTCCTTCCTGCTCCTTCGGCTATATTTGAGGGAATTGAAACGCTACATCTTTTAATTTGAGATGTTAATCCGAATTTTTCTTCTTTGGGTAACGATTTTACTAGAGTATAGACTTCTTCAACTAAATGCATTGCCTTTTGCCAGATTTTTAAATTTTCGTAATTATTCATCGCTATTTACCTAATTTACTTTGTACTTAATACTTTATACTCACTACTTTTAAAAGTTTAGATATTCAAAAAGTTCTCCAAAATCTTAGCCCCCACAACACCGCTTTTCTCTGGGTGAAATTGTACGCCATAAAAATTATTATGCTGTAATGCCGATGCGTAGTTTATTCCGTAATCGGTTGCTGCAATGGTTTCTTTACAATGTTCGGCATAAAAACTGTGTACGAGATACATATATTCGTTTTCTTTTATCCCTTTAAACAAATCGGACTTTAAATCTTTTATCACATTCCAACCCATTTGTGGTACTTTAACCTTACTTGAAAAACGTTTTACTTTGGTTTGAAATATCCCTAGCCCTTCTGTATTGCCTTCTTCTGTATGTAAACACATTAATTGCATGCCTAAACAGATGCCTAAAACGGGTTGGGTTAACTTTGGTATTAGCGCATCTAAGCCACTTTCTTTGAGCATTTTCATGGCAGAACTGGCTTCGCCCACACCTGGGAAAATGATTTTATCTGCTGCTTTTATCTCCTCTGGATTATTGGATAAAACAGTATCGTAACCTAAACGCTTAAAAGCAAATTGGATACTTTTTATATTTCCTGCACCGTAATTTATGATTATTAGTTTCATTTTTCTATTAAATACGTATTAAGTCTTAAGTAATGAGTCCAAAGTAAAAAGTACTAAGTTAACTCAACAAAAAGTTAGAATTTACACTTTGAATTTAGATTTATTACTATTTACTTAAGATTATCTACTTGATACTTTTTCACTTTGGACTTATGACCTTATAACTATACACTAAAGAATACCTTTTGTACTTGGTAAAAACATCTTATTGGGGTCTCTTTTTACTGCCATTTTCATAGCTTTGGCAAAGGCTTTAAATATGCCTTCTATTTTATGATGTTCGTTTACGCCTTCTGCTTTTACGTTTAGGTTGCATTTTGCACCATCTGTAAAGGATTTAAATAGATGGTAAAACATTTCTGTTGGCATATCGCCTATTTTTTCACGCTTAAATTCGGCATCCCATTCTAACCAATTTCTACCTCCAAAATCTACTGCAACTTGTGCTAAACAATCGTCCATAGGCAGGCAGAAACCATAGCGTTCTATACCTAATTTATTGCCTAAGGCTTTATTAAAGAGTTCTCCAAAGGCTATCATAGTATCTTCTATGGTGTGATGCTCATCGACTTCTAAATCGCCATCAACTTTAATGGTTAAATCCATTGCACCGTGACGCCCTATTTGGTCTAACATGTGGTTGAAAAATGATAATCCTGTATCGATATTGTTTTTACCTGATCCATCCAAATTCAACTTAATGTATATTTTTGTTTCATTGGTGTTTCTGGTAATTTCTGCTACGCGATCTTTTAACTTTAAAAACTCATAGATTTCTGCCCAATCTGTACTTGTTAATGCAATACAGTCTAAAATGGTTTGCTTAGAGGCTTCTATCTCTTCTGCCCCAAGTTCTGGGTCTTCGGACAAAAAAATACCTTTTGCGCCTAAATTTTTTGCCAACTCCATATCGGTAATACGATCGCCTAATACGAAGGAGTTTTCTAAATCGTAATCTTCAGAAAAATATTGGGTTAACAGTCCTGTTCTTGGCTTACGAGTGTCTGCATTTTCATGAGGAAACGTTTTATCGATATGAACTGCAGAAAACGTTACGCCTTCTTTTGCAAAAGCATCAATAACTTTATTTTGTGCTGGCCAAAAGGTGTCTTCTGGAAAGCTATCGGTACCCAAACCATCTTGATTGGTTACCATAACCAATTCGTAATCTAGCTCTGCGGCAATTTTAGCCATGTACTGAAATACTTTTGGATAGAATTCTAATTTTTCTAAACTATCCAACTGGTAATCTACTGGTGGCTCTAATACTAAAGTGCCGTCTCTATCTATAAATAATACTTTTTTCATGATTAACGTGTTAATCAAACCCCGAACTTAATTCAGAGTCTTTTTTATTTTCAATGTTCTTAGTTCAGGATTTCGAAATTAACTGAAGCATTTCAATTAATTTCTTATTCTCTTCTGGTGTACCCACCGTAAAACGCAAACAGTTTTCGCAACCAGGTTGGGTGGTACGGTTTCGTATTACAATACCCTTTGCGATCAATGCGTTGTAACGTTTTGTAGCATCATCGACACGCGCTAAAACAAAATTGGCTTCTGTAGGTAAAATTTCGTTTACAAATGGAATGGTCTCTAAGGCTTGTATCAACAGGGTTCTTTCTTCTAAAATTGAATGAACTTCGTCTCTTACTGCATTTACATTTTGTATACGTTCTAATGCTTTTTGCTGCGTTAGCGCGTTAACATTATAAGGTGGTTTTATTTTGTTTAGTACCGAAATTATATCTGCTGAAGCAAAACACAATCCTAAACGTATACCTGCTAACCCGTAGGCTTTAGAGAGTGTTTGTGTAACCACCAAATTGGGATAATTTTCTAATTCTGAAATCCAACTCTCTTGATCTGCAAAATCAATATACGCTTCGTCTATAACGACTAGACCGTTAAAGTTATTTAACAGTTGTTTTACTTTCTGTGCCGCCATCAAATTTCCTGTTGGGTTATTTGGCGAACATATAAAAAGCATTTTAGAGTTTTTGTCTGTTGCACTTAATATGGCATCGACATCGGGTTGAAAATTGGCATCTAAACCTACCTTGCGTTCTTCTATTTCGTTTAAGTTAGACAAAACGGTATACATGCCATAGGTAGGCGGCAGGGTAATTATGTTGTCTTGTTTAGGCTCGCAAAAGGCTCTAAAGAGTAAATCTAAAACTTCATCACTTCCGTTGCCTAATAAAATCTGATTTTCAGCCAAGTTTTTTTGTTCTGCTAAAACCACTTTTAGGTTACGTTGTAGCGGATCTGGATAACGGTTTACTCCATTTTCATACGGGTTTTCGTTAGCATCTAAAAACACCATTTTAGAACCGTCTGAAATATATTCGTCGCGCGCAGAGCTGTAGGGCTTCATAGCCTTAACATTTGCCCTTATTACCGTTTGAATATCGAATGTTTTCATTTTAAATCTTTTAATCGAATGCTTACTGCATTTTTGTGTGCTTGTAAACCTTCAGCTGCTGCCATAAGTTCTATAGTTTCTCCTATGTTTAACAGACCTTCTTTCGATATTTTTTGAAATGTCATGTTTTTCATAAAACTATCTAAATTCACACCCGAATAGGCTCTAGAAAATCCGTTAGTTGGCAACGTATGGTTAGTGCCCGAGGCGTAGTCTCCTGCGCTTTCTGGAGTGTAATCTCCTATAAATACAGAACCTGCATTATTTATATTATCTACATAAAGGTCTTCATTTTCGCAGCATATTATATAGTGTTCTGGCCCGTATGCATCTATTAAATCTATGGCTGTTGCATCGTCTTCAACATAAATTAATTTTGAATTTGCTATGGCTTTTTCTGCTATGGCACGTCTGGGTAACACAGCTAGTTGCGTGGCTACGGCCTTAGACACTTCATCTATTAACGTTTTCGATGTTGATACCAAAATGACTTGACTGTCTACGCCGTGTTCTGCTTGGCTCAACAAATCGGACGCTACGTAAGCGGGATTGGCATGCGTATCGGCCACAACCAATAATTCGCTTGGCCCAGCTGGCATGTCTATAGCTACACCGTGTTGGGTAGCCAATTGTTTGGCTACAGTAACGTATTGGTTTCCTGGTCCAAATATTTTATAAACTTGAGGTATAGTTGCTGTACCAAATGTTAAACCTGCTATAGCTTGAATGCCTCCTACTTTTATAATTTTTGTAACACCACATAACTGTGCCGCAAATAGTATTTCGGGGGCTAATTTGCCCTCTTTATTTGGAGGAGAACATAATACAATTTCTTTACAGCCTGCTATTTGGGCTGGTATAGCTAGCATTAATACTGTTGAAAATAGCGGAGCTGTGCCTCCAGGAATGTATAAGCCTACTTTTTGTATGGGACGCTTTTCTTGCCAGCATTCCACGCCTTTGGTTGTTTCTACAGCAATTTTTGTTGTTTTCTGCGCTTTATGAAAAAGTTCTATATTAAGTTTGGCTTTTTTAATTGCTTTTTGCAGCTCAGCAGGAACTAAAGCTATAGCTGCATCTACTTCTTCTTTTTTAACAACAGTGTTTTCTAATGTGATGTTGTCGAACTTCTCGGTATACTTTGCTATGGCCAGATCGCCATTGGCAGCTACGTCTTTAAAAATACCAGTTACTATACCTTCGATAGCATCTACTGTTTGTGTGGGACGTTTTAATAACTCGTCCCATTCTGCACGTTCTGGATTTTGTATTATTTGCATAATTGCTTCGTTTTAAAAGGCCTTAAACATCTATTTAAAGTACCATTTTTTCTATTGGGCACACGAGTATGCCTTGTGCGCCTTTAGCTTTTAAATCGTCTATAACATCCCAAAATTTGTGTTTTGGAATTACAGAATGTACAGAACTCCATCCTTCTTCTGCCAATGGCAGTACGGTTGGGCTTTTCATGCCTGGTAACACTTTTATGATGTCTTCCAATTTATCGTTAGGGGCATTTAGTAATACGTATTTAGAATCGCGACCTTTTAGTACCGATTGAATTCTAAATTGAATGGTATCTAAAATAGCTTTACGTTCTGCATCTAATTTTGGTGATACTGCCAAAACAGCTTCAGAAGTTAATAGCACTTCTATTTCTTTTAATCCATTTTTAAATAAAGTACTCCCACTAGATACAATATCGCAAATGCCATCTGCCAGACCTATATTAGGTGCAATTTCTACCGAACCATTTATAATGTGCAATTGCGCTTCTATACCTTGAGCTTTTAAAAATTTCTCAACAGTTTTAGGGTAAGAAGTCGCTATGCGTTTGCCTTCTAAATCTTTTAACGAATTGTCTTTAGAGTCTTTGGGTACGGCTATAGAGACTTTACATTTTGAGAAGCCTAAACGTTCTACAAACTTTATATCTTCTCCTTTCTCTATTAAAACATTTTCTCCAATTATAGCTGCGTCTACCACACCATCTTTTAGGTATTGCGGGATGTCGCCATTTCGTAAGTAAAATACTTCTACAGGAAAATTTCTTGCCGATGCTTTTAATTGGTCTTTACCATTATCGATTGAAATACCAATATCTTTTAAAATTCGCATAGAGTCTTCGTTAAGTCGACCCGATTTTTGCACTGCAATTCTTAATGTACTCATTGTGTTATTTTTATGAGTTTTAAACTACGTTATTATCTCTTAAATTAAAAAAACCCGTCTGATGTATTTTTCAAACGGGTTTTTACTATATGTTGATTTTACTCAATAGCTATTCACCTCGCTTGTTTGCAAGTATGAATGTGATGATGGTTTTGAGTAATTATCATGTTCTAAATTTGTTTTGCAAATATCTGTAATTTTCATCAAAAAAACCAAATGAAAAATTATTTATTTAGTTTTTTGTTCACTAAGATAATAAATAAGTTTATTTGTTACCAATTACTTCTCCTTCTTTAGCATTAAGCTTTTGCTCACTGAGATAAGTAAGTATTTTTCCTTTACTGTTTACATTCCCAACATAACCAAACTGAGGATCATAATATAAAAAATACTCTTTTGCTTTATGCTTATCTCTATCTAATATTTGTTTACAATTTACCTTTACACAACCTTTAAATTTTCTATATGGAGTTTTAAATTTTTCATTAACAGCTATAACTTTATAACTCCAACTGTTATCGCTTTCAAACCAAGTATCATTTAACTTTGGTTCTACGGGTAAAACAATTGATTCCTTATTAGTCTTAATATTTAAATGATAATAATTTTTTTCTCCCTTTCTAAAGTAGGTTGTATCAATCCTTCCTGAACTATAAGTCCTATATCTTGTATAGTAATTTTGATTGTCTATTTTCTTTTTTGCGTTATCAAAGTATTCAAAATAATAGGCTTTACGTTTACCAGCATACTTATAATATTTAACATTATTGGCATTTTCAAACAAAGAAACATATGCTTTTTCTTGTGCGTAAGTAAAGACGTTAGTAGCTAATGCAAATAATATAAACTTAATATTTCTCATAACTGAAATTAACTATTGATTACCTAAGATAATAGGCAGGCCACTATCTCCAGAACCTATAACTATAACTTTACTATTAGGAGATTCTGCCAGTTTAGTCGTGGCTTCAATACCTTTGTCCTGTAATATTTTATCGGTTAACGAAGCACTTAAAATTTTATTGGCATCGGCTTTACCTTTTGCTTCTATAATTACCTTTTCGGCTTCTTTAGAGGCTGTTACTAGCCTAAATTCGTATTCTAACGATTCCTGTTCTTGTTTTAACTTACGTTCTATAGCTTGTTTAATAGTGGGTGGTAGCGTAACGTCTCTAATTAAAATACTGTTTAATTGTATGTATTGTGTTTCTACAATTTTTTTTGTTTCCAAAAATATTTCTTCTTGAATTGCATCTCGCTTGCTGGAATATAACTGCTCTGGCGTATAACGTCCCACTACACTCCTTGCGGCACTGCGTATGGCGGGTTGTAATACTCTACTTAAATAATTTTTTCCCTTTTCTTTGTGTAAACGTGCTAAATTAGCAACATCTGGTTGGTAAAGCACAGAGGCGTCTAGTTTTATATCTAAACCGTTAGATGATAATACCGACATGCGCTCTGGTACTTCTTGTTGGCGCACTTCATATTCGATAACGCTATTCCATGGCGCCACAAAATTAATACCTTCGCCTAAAGGTTCTGTTTCTGGGTCCACACCTCCATTTAGTTTATATAATACGCCTGCATGTCCTGCGTCTATTGTAACTACAGATTTGGCTATTAGTACAAAAGTTACAACTATTGCGATAATAAAGGGGAATGCTATTTTAGGTAATTTATCCATTGTATTTAGTTTAAATAAGTCCGTTGTATTTTCTTAAAAACCATTCGGCTGCCAGCGTAAAAACCATAATTGCCAAAAGGTATTTCCAATCTATCAAAGGTATTGTATTTTTAATACTCTTTTGTAGTGCTATATAATTTTTATTTTCTGTTAAATCGGAAATTACATCCTCTATATTATCTGCAAAGGCATGGGTTGCTTTTGTGTGATTTGCTAAAGCTTTCAGTTTGGTAATATCTGCATTTAAAAATTGCTGCTCTATGTTGTATTCTAAAACTTCGAAACTTCCAGATTTTGATATATTTTGTTGAGTAGATTTTACCGTAAAATTATACTTTGATGGGCTTAAGCCACTTAAATCTACCTGATATTTATTACTTTTTAAAACAAAGGGAATCACTTTTTTTGCTTTAGTTACAATGTCTGTTAATATCAATTCTAAAGATTGTCTTGCATCGAATTGATAGTTCTTATCAAATATTTGAGCTGTAATAATTAAATTTGATGTTCCTGCGTAAAACGATTTGTAAGAGACGTTTAAGCGTTCTTTTCTTTTACTTGAAGCTAAGTATTGTACCATTTTCCCCATAAAATCATCGAAAGTATTAAACGTGTTATCGTTTATAAAACTTTGTGCCCTCCACCTCCAAATGTTTTCTCCAAAAAGTATAGCCTCTCTCCTATTGTTTGCTTCTAAAGTGGCTAATAATGGGGCGTTGTTAGAAATGCCTAGCACTGTTTTTTCTAGTATAGTTTCGAAAGGCACGTTAAACTTTACATCTCCATAATGCGATTTTAAAGGCGGAAAGGATTCAAAATTGATATCGTCCACTAAAAATGGTGAAAAATTTAAATTCAGCTTTGGTTGGTAGTCTTCTGTTTGGTTGGTTATACCGTGATAAAATCGTTCTTGATTTTGATTTATAAACCTTAAATTTGTTTTAGAGCCAACTATTGTAAACCTATTTTTAGCTTCCTTATCGAGTACTGTATATAATTGTTTAAACGAGAAATCTGGTTGATATAATATTATTAATTGATAATCATTTAAAGTCGGTAGTATAGAATTTGGTGTATGTAGGGTTACCGACCGTTGTTCGTTGGCTTCTATACTCTTCTTAAAAACACCTATGTCTGGGTGTGAAAAGGCACTTACAATGGCTATTTTAGTTTTTTGATCGATTACTTCTACAGCAAAATTAGCAACATTGTTTACTTTATTTTTTTCATTCTCTAAAGGCTCTAAAATAGCTTTATAACTTTGTACGCCTATTGTATTTGCTGGAAGTGTAAAATTAATTATTTGAGCATTTTTAGATTTTGAAAATTTTAATACACTACTGTACACTGCAATTCCATTTTGTAAGACTTTAAATTTGGTAGTTACGGCAGTATTACCTTGGTATAAAAGTACTGCTTCTACAGGAAATTTATTTTTTAAAAACACATACCTATTGGTATTGAGTTGCTTTATTTTTAAGTCGGTATAATTTATTGTATCTCCTAATATTACAGGATAAATGGGTTGGGCGTAATTGGGGTTGGGTACCGAATAATCATTACCAAAAGATTGATTCCCGTCTGAAATTAAGACTATTGGTGCTATATCTGTTTTATGGATTTTAGATATTTCTACCAAAGCTTTGTCTATGTTAGTTTCTTTACCCCTAAAATTAAAGCTGTCTACAGCTGTATTTAATTGATCTTCGAATCCAAAAACTTCAATTGTAAATTTATCTTTTAATGCTTTGTTATTTTTTAACGCAGCTATAGCTGTATTGGCGGCTTTTGTTTGCTTTAAATGCGCTATGGAATTTGAGTTATCTACAGCGATTACCAGAGTAGGTTTTTCTACATATACCTTTATTTTTTCAAATTTAGGATTTACTAGCAATAGCAATACCACAAAAATTGATAGAAAACGCAATGCAGTTAATAAGTTTGCTAAGCGTGGCTTTAGTTTCGCTTTATATTTATACTGAAAAAGCGCTACAAGTAGCGCTATAATTCCAGATAATAGTATTAATATAAGCGTTTGAGAACTCATAATATATCGATCTTAATTAAAATTTCATTACATAATGAAATAAGGTTTTATGTAAGCATGCCACCATCTACATTTAAGGTTTGCCCTGTAATATAAGCGCTTAAATCGCTTGCTAAAAACACACATGCATTAGCAACATCTTCGGCAGAACCACCTCGCTTTAAAGGTATTCCTGCTCTCCACCCTTTAACGATTTCTTCATCTAATTTTGCTGTCATTTCGGTTTCTATAAAACCTGGTGCAATAACATTGCTTCGTATATTTCTAGAACCTAATTCTAAAGCTACTGATTTAGAAAACCCTATAATTCCTGCTTTAGAGGCTGCATAATTTGTTTGTCCAGCATTTCCTTTAACACCTACTACAGAACTCATGTTTATTATAGAGCCTTTGCGTTGCTTTAGCATGGTGCGTTGTACTGCCTTTGTCATATTAAAAACAGATTTAAGGTTAACTTCTATTACTTTATCGAAGTCTTCCTCTCCCATACGCATTAACAAATTATCTTTGGTAATTCCAGCATTGTTTACTAGAACATCAACACCTCCAAAATCTTTCAAGACATCTTCCACTAGCTTTTGCGCTTCATCGAAACTGGCTGCATTACTTTGGTAGCCCTTAGCGTTAATTCCTAACGCTTTTAATTCTGTTTCTAGTGCATTTGCTGCCTCTACAGAAGCACTGTATGTAAATGCGACATGTGCACCTTGAGCTGCAAATACTTCTGCTATTCCTTTTCCTATACCACGGCTAGCTCCTGTTACAATAGCTACTTTGCCTTCTAATAATTTCATGGTCTATTTAATTATTCTTTTAGTTTAAAAAATGTAAATCTCGACGCATCTAAAGCTTCCGTATTCAAAAAGCTATAATCTAATTATACTGGTAGTAGTATTGTCAAGATTTGGCGTCAAATATAACAAAATGAAATCTCAAATAGTGATATTCTTTATTTAATTAATGGATTTTAAAATATCTAAAATTAAATATTTAACGGAATAGTATATCAACTAAAAAGCTGCAGATTTTGCAGCTTTTTAGTTGATAATGGGTTAATTTTCTATTTTAAAAAATAAAATTATTACTTATATACTTTTAATTTACAGTTTCAGGAAATACTATTTTTTCTAAAGCTTCCTTGCGTTTATTTACGGCTTCTTTTCCTTTTTTTATCGTATTTTCAAGTTCATTTAATTTTTCTTCAGCCTTAGCTATTTTTTCTTCTTTTTCTTTAGCTTCTTCTTCTGTTATTTCTTTATTTTTCTTTTCCGCTTTTACTTTCTCCTTAGCTTTTTCTATTTTTTCTTTTCCACGTGTCACTATTTCTGTTTTATCTTCTAAATCTTTTTCTTGAGATTTTAATTTCTGTTTTGCCTCTTCAGATCTTGCTTTTCCAAAAGCTCTTCCTGAAAGTCCATTTTTGTTTTTCCCATAGGCAGCTCCATTTTTCTCTTTCTCTTTTTTCTCACTAGTTTCTTCTGCTTTGTCGTCATCATCTTCGTCATCTTCTTCATCGTCGTCGTCACGATCCTTTTTCTCTTCTTTAACTTTGCCTTTTCCCTTAACTTTATCTTTTATTTCCTTTCCTTTTCCTTTAATCTTATCATTAGTTTCATTTACTTTAGTCTCTGTGTTATCGGTAATATCTTCAACAACATTCCTATTCTCTTTACTCTTAATTTTACCTTTTTGCTTAGCCTCCTTAAAACGTTTTTCTTTATTCTGTTTATTGGCTTTAATTTTTTCTCGCTTTTCTGTAGATTTTCCTTGAGCTGTAACATTGGTACTACTTATTGCAATTAGCATACATAGTACTAAAAAAATATATTTTTTCATCTTTTGTAATTTTAAATAATATCTATTGTTCTTAAATATAAAACAACTATTCTTTATAAATTATCCAATTCGCTTAATGCCTCTTCTGCTTGTTGTGTTTTATTTTTTATCTTCTGCTCTGTTGTTTCAATGTCTTTTTCTATAGCATTAATTTTTTCTATTTCTTCTTTAAGAACTTCTACTTCTGTAACTTTAGTTTGTTTCTCTCTACAAGAGACTACAGCAATTAAAACAGTGCATAATACTAAATTAATAAGGCCTTTTTTTTTCATTTTTATATAATTGGTTAAACTATTTACTTAAATGTAATAAAATACAAATACTATTTTATTCATACAACAATTTTTAAAATCTGTTTTATAATTAAAAACTTCTCATATTTAAATAAGTGGTATAAAAACAAAACTCATATTAACATTATAAAATATCACTCTATCTATTAAGACTCAAAATTTCAAAACAGGTCACTTTTGCCTTAAACAATCTATTCAAGACTTAAAAACCAAGTTTTTAGAAAATCTACTTTGTAAGTTTAAAATAGTAAAACAAAAAAATCGTCTGCAAATTTTATTTTACAGACGATTTTTATTTCGTACTATCAGCTAAGAATAGTGTATTTTAAGACACTGAAATCATCACTTCGGCTACTTTTTTACCTATCTCCGCTGGAGAGTCTACAACGTGGATACCACAAGCTCTCATAATCTTCTTTTTAGCTTGCGCTGTGTCGTCGCTACCTCCAACAATTGCACCTGCGTGCCCCATTGTTCTACCTGCTGGAGCAGTTTCTCCTGCTATAAAACCAACTACAGGCTTCTTGCTCCCGCTTTCTTTATACCAGTTAGCTGCATCTGCTTCTAATTGCCCACCTATTTCACCTATCATAACCACAGCTTCAGTTTCTGGATCGTTAATTAACAATTCTACAGCTTCTTTTGTAGTTGTTCCTATAATTGGATCTCCACCAATACCGATAGCTGTTGTTATACCTAAACCTTGCTTTACAACTTGGTCTGCAGTTTCGTAAGTTAACGTTCCTGATTTAGAAACAATACCTACATTTCCTTTTTTGAAAACAAAACCTGGCATAATACCTACTTTAGCTTCTCCTGGAGTAATTACACCTGGGCAGTTAGGGCCAATTAAACGAGCACCTTTATCTTTTATGTAGCTAGAGGCAGTAATCATATCTGCAACTGGAATACCTTCTGTAATAGTAATAATTACCTTAATACCTGCATCGGCTGCTTCCATAATGGCATCGGCTGCAAATGCTGGCGGTACAAAAATAATAGTAGTATCTGCTCCTGCTTTATCAACAGCTTCTTGAACAGTATTAAATACAGGCTTGCCTAAATGCGTTTGTCCACCTTTACCTGGTGTTACACCACCAACTAAATTTGTGCCATACTCTATCATCTGCTCAGCATGGAACGTACCTTCACTACCTGTAAATCCTTGTACTATAATTTTTGAATCTTTATTTACTAATACACTCATAAGTGATAAATTTTGTTTTTATAATAATGAAAACAAATGTAAATTATTTTGCCCTAAAAATAAACTACTTATTGTTTTGTTTTTTTAAAGTTTCTAGAATTTCTGGTATTTTTCTAATAGAAGCGATTTCCTTGTACTTTGATCTAAAATCATCTGCTGGAATTCCAAAATAACCTTTACCGCCCTCTAAAGATTTACTAACACCTGCTTTTGCAGAAATTACTGCTTTTTTACCAATAGTAATACCACTTGTAATGCCTACTTGTCCCCAAATTGTAACTTCGTCTTCTATAACAACACAGCCAGCTATGCCAACCTGAGAGGCTATTAAGCATTTTTTTCCAATAACAGTATCATGCCCTATTTGCACAAGGTTATCTATTTTAGTACCTTCTTTAATGGTAGTATCTCCCGTTACGCCTTTATCTATCGTACACGAAGCTCCTATATCTACATTATCTTCGATAACAACACGACCGGAGGATAACAGTCTATCAAAACCTTCTGGTCTGTTCTTATAATAGAAGGCATTAGCGCCTAAAACGGTTCCCGAATGCAAAGTAACATTGTTGCCTATAACAGCATCGTCGTAAATACTTACGTTGGCATGTATAACACAATTATCACCTATTACAACATTATGGCCTATAAAGCAATTTGGTTGTATTACAGTATTTTTACCTATTACAGCAGAATCTGCAATAGGGTGTTGAGCTGGCTTGAAAGGTTTGAAATGGTTGTTTATGGCATTAAAATCTCTGAAAGGATCGTCGCTTATTATAAGTGCTTTACCTTCTGGGCAATCTACTTTTTTATTTATTAGTACAATAGTTGCGGCAGACTCTAGCGCTTTGGCATAATACTTTGGGTGGTCTACAAATACAATGTCTCCTGCTTCTACAACGTGTATTTCGTTTACGCCAAGGACAGGAAAATTAGGATCTCCAACGTACTCGCAATTAATGAGTTGAGATATGCTTTTTAGAGTTTCTGGTTTAGGGAACTTCATAGTTAGGTGTTAGAATGGTAAAACTCGTGGTTTTTATTCTTTTATTCGCTCTTTGTAAGTCCCTTTTTCTGTCTCTACTTTTATTTTGTCACCTTCGTTAATAAATAAGGGAACGTTTACAGTAGCTCCTGTTTCTACGGTAGCTGGTTTGGTAGCGTTTGTAGCTGTGTTTCCTTTTACACCTGGCTCAGTATGTGTTACTTCTAAAATAACGCTGGCTGGCATTTCTACTGAAAGTGGAGAATTATCTTCTGAGTTTATAATTACTGTTACTATTTCGCCTTCTTTCATTAAATCTGGACGGTCTAGAGCAGCTTCTAATAAACGAATTTGCGTATAATCGGCTTCGTTCATAAAATGGAAGAACTCACCATCGTTGTACAAATACTGAAATTTATGCGTTTCAACTCTTACATCGTCTAATTTATGACCTGCTGAAAATGTGTTATCTATTACTTTACCGTTTGTTACACTTTTAAGCTTTGTTCTTACAAACGCAGGGCCTTTACCTGGTTTTACGTGTAAAAACTCTATAATCTTATAAATATCGTTGTTATACCTTAAGCATAATCCGTTTCTAATATCGCTAGTACTTACCATAAAAACTTGTGTCTTTGTTTTTGTTTAGTTTTAATTTGCTTTAAAATACCCTTTCATGATGCCTCTGTGCGAGTTCTTAATAAACTGCAAAATTTCATCGCGCTCTGGGGTTGCCTCCATTTCTGCTTCTATAAGCTCTGAGGCTTGGGTATTGTTGTAATTTTTTTGATATAATATTCTAAATATATTTTGTATCTCCCTTATTTTCTCGGTAGTAAAACCGCGTCGTCTCAATCCAACAGAATTTATGCCTACGTAGGATAAAGGCTCTCGTGCAGCTTTTACAAAAGGTGGCACATCTTTTCTTACTAGAGATCCTCCTGTTACAAAAGCATGATTGCCTACAGATACAAATTGATGTACTGCCGTCATACCTGCCAAAACTACATAATCTCCAATAGTAATATGTCCTGCCAAGGTACTGTTATTAGAGAAAATACAATTACTTCCAACAATACAATCGTGTGCGATATGGCAATATGCCATAATTAAGCAATTATCGCCTATCACGGTTTTCATTCTATCGGCTGTACCTCTATTAATGGTAACACATTCTCTAATGGTAACATTATTGCCAATTTCTACCGTAGTATCTTCATCATTGTATTTTAAATCTTGTGGTACAGCAGAAATAACTGCGCCAGGAAATATGTTACAATTTTTTCCAATGCGTGCACCTTCCATAATAGTAACATTACTGCCTATCCATGTACCTTCGCCTATTATTACATTATTATTTATAGTTGTAAACGGCTCTATTACAACATTTTTTGCGATTTTGGCACCTGGATGCACATATGCTAAAGGTTGATTCATGTGTTCTTGTTATTTTACTTTAGAAATTTGTGCCATGAGTTCGGCTTCTGCACATAATTTGCCATTGGCATAAGCATAGCCTTGCATATGGCAGATACCACGACGTATTGGTGTAATTAATGAGCATTTAAATATTAAAGTATCTCCTGGACTTACTTTACGTTTAAATTTAACTTTATCCATTTTCATAAAAAACGTTAGATAGTTTTCAGGATCTGGCACTGTGCTTAAAACTAATATTCCTCCTGTTTGTGCCATAGCTTCTACTATTAAAACCCCTGGCATAACTGGAGCCCCTGGAAAATGTCCTCTAAAGAATTCCTCATTCATAGTAACATTTTTCATTCCTACCACATGGTTATCACTAAGCTCAAATACCTTGTCTAACAGTAAAAATGGTTGCCTGTGAGGTAACATGTCCATGATTTGATTTACGTCCATTAACGGATCTTGGTTCAAATCTATATTTGGTACGTTGTTACGTCTTTCGTTTTTTATAATTTTAGATAGCTTTTTAGCAAACTGTGTATTTATAAAATGCCCCGGTTTATTTGCTATAATTTTTCCACGTATTCTGGTACCAACTAAGGCTAAGTCTCCTAAAACATCTAATAATTTATGTCTTGCAGCCTCGTTAGGGTGATGTAGTGTTAAATTATCTAAAATTCCATTGGGCTTAACAGCAATATCCTCTTTATTAAATGCTTTACGTAGTTTTTCCATGGTTTCTGTAGACAAAGGTTTATCTACATAAACTATGGCATTATTTAAATCTCCACCTTTAATAAGTCCATTTTCAAGAAGCATTTCTATTTCGTGAAGAAAACTGAATGTTCTAGAGTTGGAAATATTTTCTTTAAAATCTGATATTTGATTAAGTGTAGCGTTCTGTGTTCCTAAGACTTTTGTTCCAAAATCTACCATTGTGGTAATTTGGTATTCTTTAGATGGCATAACCAGAATTTCGCTACCGTTTTTCTCATCTATATAAGATATCACGTCTGTAACTACAAATTCTTCTCTAAAAGCATCTAGCTCTACTATTCCTGCCTGCTCTAAGGCTTCAACAAAAAACTTAGAAGACCCATCCATAATTGGTGGTTCTGAGGCGTTTAATTCAATTATAACATTATCGATATCTAAACCAACTAAAGCTGCTAATACATGCTCTGATGTTTGTATTTTAACACCATTTTTCTCTAAACAAGTTCCTCTTTGTGTATTAGTTACGTAATTGGCATCGGCTTCTATAATAGGTTGACCTTCTAAATCTACTCTTTTAAATGTTAAACCTGAATTTGCTTTAACAGGTTTAAATGTTAAGGTAACGTCTTTACCTGTGTGAAGGCCAACACCTGTTAGCGAAACTTCTTTATTTATTGTTTTTTGTTTACTTTCAGTATTAACTATTGCCATAGTTTTTTTCTATATCGTTAAATTTCTTAATTATTTTTGGTAGGTTTTTAAAGTGTACATAAGATTTATTGTAATCTCCATAAGCTAAAGCAGGAGAACCTTGAAGTACTTCGTCGTTTTTTACGTTTCTCCCAATACCAGACTGGGCTTGTATACGAACGTTGTTACCTATAGTAATGTGTCCCACAATACCTACTTGCCCTCCTATTTGGCAGTTTTCGCCAATTTTAGTGGAACCAGCAATTCCTGTTTGCGCCGCTATTACTGTATTTTTACCTATCTCAACGTTATGTGCTATTTGGATTTGATTATCCAATTTAACACCTCTTCTTATAATTGTAGAGCCTAAAGTAGCGCGATCTATAGTGGTTGCAGCTCCTATATCTACAAAATCTTCTAAAATTACATTTCCTGTTTGCGGTACTTTTATGTATTCGCCGTTTTCATTTGGTGCAAAACCAAAACCGTCGGCGCCTATTATAGCTCCAGAATTTATAACGCAGTTTTTGCCAACTACACATTCCGAATATATTTTTGAACCAGAAAATACGATTGTATTATCTCCAACTTTTACATTATCTCCTATGTAAGAATTAGGAAAAATTTTAACATTATCTCCAATTGTTACATTTTCGCCTATGTAAGAGAACGCACCAATGTATACGTTTTCCCCGTATGAAGAAGAGTCTGCTATAAAACTAGGCTGTTCTACGCCAAACTTGTTTAACTTTACTTGGTTGTAATATTCTAAAAGTTTAGAAAATGCTTTGTAAGCGTCCTCTACCTTTATAAGAGTAGTAGTTATTGGTTCTTCTGGCTCGAATGTTTTATTTACTATGGTTATCGAAGCCTTGGTTGTGTATATATAGGATGTATATTTTGGATTGGCTAAAAAGGTTAAAGCTCCTGCTTCACCTTCTTCTATTTTTGCCAACTTGGACACTTTTATATTTTCGTCTCCAACGACATCTCCTTCTAAAATGTCAGCAATTTGTTGTGCTGTAAACTTCACCGTGTGTGGTTAATTAAATTAATAAGTCTGAGCAAAAATAGGAAAAAAGTGTTAAAGTATTCCCCTTCTATTTTAATAGATTCTTACTCTTTTCAATGCGTTAAAAAACAACATATTAAGTTCTATTTCTAAAAAAATATGTTACTTAGGGTAACAAATATAATGTTTTGTTACTGGCTTTGTTAATGCCTTTAAATTCAAGTGGTCTGATGCTTTAATAATATCCTGAATTTTACCTGTCTTGTACAAAATGTTAATATTTTGTCCCTTTGCTTGGTATGCTTGGTTAAATATACTGCCTGTAAACACAAAATAAGACGCTTCGTGCTCGCTAAGCTTGTGTTTTGCAACAAATTTTTTGGTTTGAGCTTCTAATAAATCATCTTTAATAGGCTTCTTTTTTACTTTAATTTTAAGCAATTCCCTATTAATAATCATTTTACAAAGGTAACTCAACACAAAATCTTCGTGATGTTTCCAAGCCTTCATCGCAGCTATAACATCATAATCATCCAACTCATAGAACACTTCTAACGTTTCTTTTGTAAATACATCTATAGTTATATCGTTATTTAAAAAATAACGTAAAGCTTTGCTCGCTTCTAAACATACTCCTTGTTTTGTAAGCGCCTTGGCGCGCTTTAATACTCTTATTAAAAGCTGTTCTGCCACCAAGCCCGTTTTATGCAAATACACTTGCCAGTACATAAAACGTCTAGCAATAATAAATTTTTCAACGCTGTAAATTCCTTTTTCTTCAACTACCAAACTATCATCTACCACATTTAGCATTGTAATTAAACGCTCACTATTAACATTGCCTTCTGCAACGCCTGTGTAAAAGCTGTCTCGTTTTAAATAATCTGCTCTATCAATATCTAATTGACTCGATATTAACTGGCATAAAAAAGGACGGTGGTAGGCGCCTTTAAAAATTTGAATGGCAAGCGTTAAATTTCCGTTAAATTCAACATTTAAACGCTCCATAAACAGCAACGAAATTTCCTCATGAGCTATACCATTAACAATGCTATGCTCCATTGCATGAGAAAACGGCCCGTGGCCAATGTCGTGTAATAAAATAGCAACGTACAACGCTTCTTCTTCGGCCTCAGAGATTTCTACATCTTTATACCGCAACACATTAACGGCTTTTTGCATTAAATACACGCAGCCTATTGCATGATGAAATCTAGTATGGTGTGCTCCCGGGTATACCAAATGAGACATCCCCATTTGCGTAATACGTCTTAGGCGCTGAAAATATTTATGCTGAATGAGATCAAAAATTAAGGTATTTGGAATCGTAATAAATCCGTAAATTGGATCGTTTAATATTTTAAGTTTGTTCAAACTTTATTTTTTTAATATATATTTTCACAAATATATAGATATGAAGTCCAAATTTGGACACAGAATTGCAAAATAGAACAATATTATGATACATATTCTTTGGGTTGATGATGAAATAGATTTATTAAAACCTCATATTTTATTCCTTGAAAAAAAAGGATACAACGTTACAACCTGTAATAGCGGTACAGAAGCTATAGATATTATTGAAACCAAAAATTTTGATATTGTTTTTTTAGATGAAAACATGCCAGGACTAACGGGTTTAGAAACATTGCATGAAATTAAAGAAAAGCAGGACCGCCTACCTGTAGTGATGATTACTAAAAGTGAAGAAGAGTATATTATGGAAGAGGCTATTGGTAACAAAATAGCAGACTACCTTATAAAGCCTGTTAATCCCAATCAAATTCTCTTAAGCTTAAAGAAAAACTTAGACCATTCTAGATTAGTCTCAGAAAAAACAACCTCTAATTACCAGCAGGAGTTTCGAAAAATAGCTATGGATTTGGCTATGGTTAACAACTATGAAGATTGGGTAAGTTTATATCAAAAATTAATTTATTGGGAACTTCAACTGGAAGCTATTGATGATGCTGGCATGTTTGAAATTCTTGAATCGCAAAAAAATGAAGCCAATACGCAATTTGGAAAGTTTATTGATAAAAACTATTCTGATTGGTTCGATAATACTATTGATGCGCCCATAATGTCTCATACGCTTTTCAAAGAAAAAATAGTTCCCGAATTATCTAAAGAGCAACCTACACTGTTAGTTGTGGTAGATAACCTAAGGTACGACCAATGGAAAGTATTTGAGCCTGTTATAAACAATTATTACAAAAAAACTCAAGAAGAAGCTTTTTTTAGCATTTTACCTACAGCTACCCAGTACGCCAGAAATGCCATATTCTCTGGTTTAATGCCTAGCGAAATGGAGCGGCTATTTCCTGAATACTGGAAAAATGACACTGACGAAGGCGGGAAAAATTTACACGAAGCCGATTTTTTAGAAACTCAAATAAAACGCCTAGGGCTATCCCACTTAAAGTACGAGTACCATAAGATAACCAATTTAAAAAACGGAAAACGCTTAGCAGATAACTTTAAGTCTTTAAAGAACAACGATCTTACTGTAGTGGTTTACAATTTTGTAGACATGCTTTCTCATGCCAAAACCGAAATGGAAGTGGTTAAAGAACTTGCCTCTAACGATAAAGCTTACCGTTCTTTAACGTTAAGTTGGTTTAAAAACTCACCTTTATTGGATATGATACAGCAAGCACAAGATTTAGGGTTTAAACTTATTTTAACTACAGATCATGGTACTATAAATGTAAAACATCCCTCTAAAGTTATTGGAGATAGAGACACAAGCCTAAATTTACGTTACAAGACAGGGAGAAGCTTATCTTTTGAAGAAAAAGATGTACTGGTAGCTAATAACCCTAAAGATTTACATTTACCAGCCATAAATATGAGCAGTTCTTTTATTTTTGCTAAAAACGACCTTTTCTTCGCCTATCCTAATAATTACAACCATTACGTAAGTTACTATCGAAATACTTACCAACATGGAGGCGTATCTCTAGAAGAAATGGTTATTCCTTTTAGTGTGTTTACACCCAAATAGAACACCCCTTGTAACATGTAGAAAAAATCGATGAAAAGCTATTTTAGTATTGTTTTTACAATTTATATTAGTAATATTGTGTAAACAGAATGTGTAAAATTGGAAATTCGTTACACTTTAAACGACATTGCAAATGTCGCTGAGACATTATTAAGCCTATGTGAGACAAAAATAATTTTGTTATACGGCAATATGGGCGTAGGTAAAACAACACTTGTAAAACGTATTGCTGAACAACTTGGTGTATCCAATAGTATTAGTAGTCCAACTTATTCTATTGTTAATGAACACACGACTAAAGAGGGCTTGCTATATCATTTTGACTTATACAGGATAAACAATATTGAAGAATTGTACGATTTTGGTATTGAAGATTATTTATATACCAATAATTGGATTATAATAGAGTGGCCAGAAATTGCAGAACCTCTATTACCAGATGCATATAACACAATCTGTATCTCTGAAATATCAGAAACACAACGATTATTAAAACTAATAACTAAAGAATAAACACATAACAAGATTGAAATTTAATACGACTGATTAAAATGCTAACAATAGCAGTGTGGTAAAGCCATAAGAGCAATTTCTTATTAAAGCCACTTTAACTTTTTTTTAACACATTTGATAACAAATGTTAAGAGGATTGAAATAATTTTGCGCCGCAAAACAATTAATCCCTTAAGAAATGAAACTAAGTAAACTTGCAATTATTGCAGCAATTATCAGTACGTCGTTATTTTCAGCTTGTACCCCTAATTCATTAGATGAAGATGAAGAGCTATCAAGCATCAAAAAAGGACAAATCCCAAGACCCACAAAAAACCTCCGTTAGAAAAAGACTCATTATGGGGAGTTTAATTGCTACTTTTATATCAATTACCCCATATTTGTTTACCCTTTATGAAAGTGTTCCTGAGACAAAGTCTTGGAACACTTTTTTTGGAACTTACCACAGCGGTTACTATGATTCTTTATATATTCTTGCTTGGACTTTAACAGGGAAAGCAATTCCTCTATTTCTTTTATTAATTTGGTTCTTTACATGCCGGCATTGGTGGTACCATTCATTATTAGTTCCTTTAATAATGTACGCTTATCAAATACTAAGAGTAATTAGTTCTAACGATCATAATTTAGACGAGTTACAGTTAGTCTATATGCTGCCATTAATGGTTATTATTATACCTACCATATACCTCATTAGAGCGCGTATGTTCAATAAAATGATCAACGCATCCAAAACATTGGAACAATTAGAGGACGAATTTAAAATGTCGCCAAAAAACATTTGGCAAAAGATAAAGCAATACTTTTAAATGCTTTTTGATAACTCAATTTCATGTATTTATATTTTTATTTTAAAACAAGTAAAATATCCAAAATAATTTGTAATTTGAGATTTACTAAATACAACTAACATGTCTGAATCATTGTCGCCTTTTACAAAGCAACAATTACTTCCACAAGAGGAAACCTTAGAAATTCTTAAACATAAAAGACAACTCTATATAGGCGTTCCAAAGGAAACCACCTACCAAGAAAATAGAATTTGTTTAACGCCAGATGCGGTTTCTGCTCTGGTTAGTAACGGGCATAAAGTACTTATTGAGTCTGGAGCTGGAAAAGGAGCTCGTTTTAGTGATAAAGACTATAGCGAAGCGGGGGCAGACATATCTAAGGATACCGCAAAAGTTTTCTCTTGTCCTATGGTGCTTAAAGTAGAGCCTCCAAATTTAGAACAAATTAAACTGCTTAATCCTCAATCCATATTAATCTCTGCTTTACAACTAAAAACACAAGATAAAAAATACTTTGAAGCGCTTGCAGCAAAACGTATTACTGCTCTAGCATTTGAGTTTATAAGAGATGAAGACGGCACTTATCCTGCTGTACGTTCCTTAAGTGAAATTGCAGGTACAGCATCGGTACTTATAGCCTCAGAACTCTTATCTAACACACCAAGTAGTTCTGGACTAATGTTTGGTAACATAAGTGGCGTGCCTCCTGTAGAAGTTGTTATTTTAGGGGCAGGTACCGTTGGAGAATATGCCGCCAGAAGTGCTATTGGCCTTGGTGCAGGCATTAAAGTTTTCGATAATTCTATAACCAAACTAAGACGCATACAAGCCAATTTAGGGCGCTCTTTATTTACATCTACCATACAACCCAAAAACCTTACCAAGGCGCTAAGACGCTGCGACGTAGTAATTGGAGCCGTTAGAGGCACTAATAGAGCCCCCGTAGTAGTATCAGACCAAATGATACAATACATGAAAAAAGGTTCTGTAATTATAGATGTTAGTATAGACATGGGAGGATGTTTTGAAACCAGTGAAGTAACCTCGCATAAGCAGCCTACTTTTACAAAACATGGTGTAGTGCATTACTGCGTACCCAATATCCCTGCCCGTTACTCTAGAACAGCTTCTATATCCATTAGTAATATTTTTACCCCTTATCTTATGAAAATTGCTGAAGATGGTGGTATAGAAAATTCGTTACGATTTGATAAAGGTTTAAAAAATGGGTTGTACTTTTACCACGGTATTTTAACAAACAAATCTGTAGGCGAATGGTTCGATTTAAAGCACAGCGATATTAATCTCTTGATTTTTTAACCCAAAATTCGTTTACCACGCCCAACTTATTAATATGAGCTTAATTCAGCGTATTGGATATTACCTTGGTGGATTTTCTATAGGTCTAATTATTTTAACCTTTTTTCTAAACGGAAAAAAAACTTCCTGTGCTTATGGTCCAGAAGCCAGAGTTTTAAAAAGCATAACTACAAAGCCTTTTACCTTAAGCCCTAATGTTTCAAATCAAATAGATTCTATCACGTTTAAAACAATTTTAAGAAGAGGAAACGTTGATTTTTCTAGGAGCGATACACGAAGAGAGCCCTGTGGCGTTTATATTATAGAAAGTGAACTAAAAGAGAAACCAATTGATCTTACAGTAGAAAACTGCGATAGTTTGATAACTATTAAAAATCTGGTATTTAAATAATGTTAAAACGTTGTTTTGACTTTAGTTTTGCTGTACTTGGATTGTTGTTTTTGTTTCCAATCCTTATTTTAATAGCCCTGATTATAAAACTAAACTCCAAAGGGCCTGTACTTTTTATCCAAGAACGCGTTGGCAGGCATAATCTAAACTTTAATATTTATAAGTTTAGAACTATGTATGTTAAATCCCAACAAAAAGGCTTATTAACCATTGGAGATAAAGACAATAGAGTTACGAAAATTGGTTACTTTTTAAGAAAATATAAAATTGATGAGTTTCCGCAATTAATTAATATTATTAAAGGCGACATGAGTTTTGTAGGGCCAAGGCCAGAATTAAGGTACTATGTTAATTTTTACAACGAAGCCGATTTAATAATTTTTAAACTGAGACCAGGCATTACAGGCTTAGCATCTTTAAAATACAGAAATGAGGTCGAATTGCTTAAAAAAGCTAAAGATCCAGAAAAATACTTTATAGAAACCATAATACCAGATAAATTAAAATACAATAAACTATATTTAAAACGTCGAAACTTTTTCTTCGATTTAAAACTGATTGGAGTTACCTTTTTTAGAGTCCTATTTAAATAATTAGTATAAAATGGATGTGCTTACCTTTAAACGTATAAAATCTTTAATAGACACCTCTAGGTTACTTGACAACACACCGATTAAACAGGACGCAAGCACCATTAAAACTTACGATTTCTCTAAGGAAGTACTTCTTATTACGGGTGCAGCAGGTTCCATTGGTCGTGGTTTAACCCAACAGCTAATGTACTCTAAGTTTAAACACTTACTTGTTTTAGACAATGCAGAAACCCCCTTGTTTCACCTTAAAGCAACTATTCCTTTAGAAAAAAGGGATGCAGTTACTTGTATCTTAGCCGATATTAGAGACAAAACTACTTTAAACGCGGTATTTAGTACCTACACCCCCACTATAGTGTTTCACACTGCAGCATATAAACATGTAGCCTTAGCCGAAGATTTTCCATTAGAAGCCATAAAAACTAATGTATTTGGTACAATACACTTGGCTGAAATGGCCATAAAGCACAGTGTGAAAAAATTTATCTCTATTTCTACAGACAAAGCCGCAGAACCTGTAGGTGTTATGGGAATGACGAAGTTAATTGCCGAAAAATACTTAGATAACCTATCTAACCCTATTACAAAGTTTGTTAGCGCTAGATTCGGGAATATTTTTGGATCCAATGGTTCGGTAGCTACCTTGTTTGTAAAACAACTAAACGAAGGCGTTCCATTAACTGTAACGCACCCAACAGCAACACGATTGTTTATAGATAAAACCAAAGCTTGCCATTTAATTTTAGGGTTAGCAACACCTAACAAATTAGATTACAACAAAGTCTCTTTTGAAATGGGAGCACCTATTAAAATTATTGATCTAGCAAAAGGTTTTATCGCAGTTTATAACACTAGAAATAACACTTCTATAAAATCTCAAGATATAGAAATTACTGCACTTACATCTGGAGAAAAAATACACGAAACACTAATAGCCAAAAACGAATCGCTTTTACCTAGCTGCTATACCGATATTTATTATATAAAATCGCATGCTGCAAAAACAAGCTTAAACGTAGAAATGCTTGTAACTTTAGTAGCTCAAAACAGTACAAAAAATGCTAAAACCGTTTTAGCGAGTCTTATTGAAAACTAACATTTAATTGCGCTATTCAACAAAATCTATGTAATTTTGCAAGCTGTATAAATTAAACTTTTTTCATGGAGTCTATAACGGCAAATAACGGTGTTATTCATTTTCAAAAGGCATGCTACCCTGCACTTAATAAGCACATTGCAACGCATAATTTTTCAAAAATATTCATACTTGTAGATTCGAACACGCACGAGCATTGTTTATCTGTGTTTTTGCCACAATTAGAAACTAATGTAACCATAGAAGTTATAGAAATAGAGGCTGGAGAAATACATAAAACTATAGATACTTGTGTTGGTGTATGGAACACACTTTCTGAACTTGATGGAGACCGAAAAAGCCTAATGATAAATCTTGGTGGTGGCGTAATTACAGATCTAGGAGGATTTGTAGCTTCTACATTTAAAAGAGGTATTGCTTATGTTAACATCCCCACTACTCTACTGTCTATGGTAGATGCCTCTGTGGGTGGTAAAACAGGTGTAGATTTAGGAACTCTAAAAAATCAAATAGGTGTTATAAGTACTGCAGATATCGTATTAATAGATACCCACTATTTAAACACTTTACCCAAAAATCAAATGCGCTCTGGTTTGGCAGAAATGTTAAAGCATGGTCTTATAAGTAGTGAAACCTATTGGAACAAATTCAATAATTTTTCCGATTTAAACTTAGAAGATTTGGATGCTTTGGTATACGAATCTGTTTTAATTAAAAAAGCAGTAGTAGACGAAGATCCTTTTGAAAACGGTTTGCGAAAAACACTAAATTTTGGACACACACTTGGCCATGCTATAGAATCGTATTTTCTAAGCAACCCAAATAAAATAGATTTATTGCATGGTGAAGCCATAGCCGTAGGTATGGTACTTGCCCTGTATATTTCTCAAGAATTAGTTGGTTTCCCAGCTGATAAGGTAGCAGAAATAAAATTACTTTTCTCTAAATATTACGAAAAAGTAATGTTCGATACTGCAGACTATGCTCCTATTATAGACCTTATGAAATACGATAAGAAAAACTCTCACGGTAATATAAACTTTGTGTTATTAGAAGATATAGGTAAAGCCAAATTAGATTGTGCAGTCGAAGAAATTCTAATTTTAGATGCGTTTAAATATTATCTCGCCTAAACATTTATTTGCTTTTAGTACAAGGCGTCTCTAAAAAAACACCTAATAATAATTGCTCAAGGAAAAATGTTTGTTAATAACTAGTGCTAACTAAAAGTTATTAAAATTCTATTTTTTAACCTTAATAGTTAAATTTGTAACAGACAATACGTAGTGTAATGGAACATTTTGTTGTATCGGCTAGAAAATACCGTCCACAAACATTTAAAGATGTTGTGGGGCAACAAGCTATAACAAATACATTGCTTAATGCTATTGAGAACAACCATCTAGCACAAGCCTTGCTATTTACAGGACCTAGAGGTGTTGGCAAAACATCTTGCGCACGTATTTTGGCGAAAATGATTAATAGCGAAGGTGCCGACACAAATGAAGACTTCGCGTTTAATATCTTCGAATTAGATGCCGCATCTAATAACTCTGTAGACGATATACGTAGTCTTACAGACCAAGTTAGAATACCACCACAGGTTGGCAAATACAAAGTTTATATTATAGACGAGGTACACATGTTATCTCAAGCTGCTTTTAATGCTTTTTTAAAGACTTTAGAAGAGCCCCCAAAACATTGTATTTTTATTTTAGCGACTACCGAAAAACATAAAATCATACCTACAATTCTTTCTAGATGTCAAATTTTCGACTTTAAAAGAATTACGGTAACAGACGCTAAGGCCTATTTAAAATATATAGCAACACAACAAGGCATTTCCGCAGAAGATGATGCTTTACATATTATAGCACAAAAGGCCGATGGTGCTATGCGAGATGCATTGTCTATTTTCGATCGTGTAGTAAGCTTTTCAGGTAAGGAACTTACGCGACAAGCCGTTACAGAAAACCTTAATGTTTTAGATTACGAAACCTACTTTACAAGTACAGATTTTATTTTAGAAAATAACATTCCTGAACTTTTATTGCAGTTTAACACTACGCTTTCTAAAGGTTTCGATGGACACCATTACATAACAGGTTTAGCATCTCATTTTAGAGATTTATTGGTAAGTAAAACCGAAAGCACAATTGCTTTGCTTGAAGTTGGAGATCAAATCAAACAAAAATATTTAGAACAGTCTCGAAAAGCATCGCAATCTTTTTTACTAGAAGGCATAAACCTTGCTAACGATTGCGATCTAAAATACAAAACAAGTAAAAATCAAAGGTTGCTTGTAGAACTTTGCTTAATGCAGCTTGCCTCTATCACTTTCGATGGAGAAAAAAAAAAGCTAAGTACTACATAATTCCATCTTCGTATTTTAAAAATAAGGGTATTACAGCTATTCCTGTAAAACCTTTAGAAAAAAAACAACCCCAAGCCAAAACTACAAATGCAACGCAAGCAGTTGCCAAGGAAGTGGAGGAAGTCAAAACAACACCTCCAATTAAATTAGATCTTAACACTAAAACAAAGCGTACATCTGGCCTTTCGTTAAGTAGTATAAAAGCTAAAAAAGCACACCAGACCAAGCAAATTGAAGTAGAAGTAAAAGAACAAGATTTACCTAAAATGCCGTTTACCGAGAAAGAATTGATAACATGTTGGTTCGATTTTACTAAAATAACTCAGGAAAAAGGCAAACACAATTTGGCTTCGATTTTAGCTATAGATGTCCCAAAAGTAAAAGGCACTACAATACACTTAGAATTTCCTAGTGAAACTAATAAAGTTGAGTTAGAACGCCAACAATATGACCTCATGGGGTATTTGCGAAAATCTTTGAATAACTATGATATTTCTCTATCTATAACAGTTAACGAAGCTGTAAGTAAGAAGTACGCTTACACCACCAAAGAGAAATATGAAAAACTAAAAGAAAAAAATCCTGCTTTAGAAAACTTGCGTAAAACATTCGATTTAGACATCTAAAAATGAGTGGCATTACCAACTTTGAAAAGCAAACTATAAAATAAAATTATGCTTGGACTTAAATTACCTACAGACCCAAGATGGGTAAATATTGTAGAAAAAAATATTAAAGAAATATTAACCGATCATGCGTTTTGCGAACAAAAGGCAACCAGTACCGCCATTTCGTTAATAGTTAGTTTTCCTGAGTATACAGACCTTGTACAAGAAATGACGGCTTTAGTAAAAGAAGAAATTAGCCATTTTAAAATGGTACATGATAAGATTATAGAACGTGGTTGGACTTTGGGTCGAGACCGAAAAGACGAATACGTTATAGCTCTCGTTAAATTTTTTCCTAAAGGTGGCAGTAGAACTACTCAATTGGTACACCGTTTGCTTTATGCCGCTTTAATTGAAGCTAGAAGCTGTGAACGTTTTAGGTTACTTTCTGAAGAATTAGAAGATAAAACGCTTGCCACATTCTATAGAAATTTAATGGTAAGCGAAGCCAATCACTACACTATGTTCTTAGGTTTTGCAAGACAATATGGAGACAAGCAAGAGGTTGACAAAAAATGGCAAGAGCTATTAGCTTTTGAAGCTGAGATTATGGGCAAACTCGGCAATACCGAGGCTATACATGGTTAAAATTGATAGCCAATTCCCAACTGAAAATTAGAGTTTGTAGCTTCTATAATATCGTTTTCAAAAACATTATTAATCCCTGCACTGTATCTTAAATCTATAAAAAGCATCTGGTTTAATTTATATTCTACACCTGCAATCCCAGAAAAATGAAAATCTTGTACAGCATCGTTTATTCTGTTGGTGTTAATTGCTACTTGTGGCCCTACGCCTAACCTAACCCTTTCGTGTACTTTAAACTTAAATAACACAGGCAATTGAATTAAATTTAAATGCAAAAGCTCTTCTTTACTCCCTTCTGGTGAAAACTGTAATTCTGGCACAACAGATACTGTATTAGATAACTGGAAATCTGCAAAAAAACCAATATAAAAACTTACTCTACTTCCTGTATCCAAATCCAAATCAGAATCGTCATCGAAATTTAAACGTGATAATGTAGCACCTCCTCTAACACCGTAGGTACCATTTTGAGAGTACATGTTAAAACCTGTAAATATTAACACAATTAAAATGGCTAATTTTTTCATTATAATAGTTTTGGGTTTACTTTTAAAAATTTTAAAACGAATATATACTATATTATGAAAATGAGAAGAATTTGTGGTTGAATTGCAAAATTTTACTGTGTATTGCTTGAAACAGTGTTATAATATATACTTTTAATAACACCATCTGCCAGACCTATTTTAGGTACGTAAATATGTTTGGCTTTACTCCATTTCATTGCAAATAAGTAAATGCGCATTGCTGGAATAATTACATCTGCCCTATCTTGGTTTAGACCTAACTCTGTAATACGCTCTTCGTAAGAAAAACTTTGTAATGTATCATAGTAGGTGGTTAGATAAAAGTATGTTAATGGTTTTCCTACTGGCTTACCAGATATTTTAAATATTTTATTAATGTTTCCACCAGAACCTATAACACTTATTTTCTCGTAAGCTTTAGTATGTGTATTTATCCATGCCTCTAATTCTTGCCAAGCGTCTTTTTTTACCATATCGTTTAATAAACGTACAGTTCCAATTTTAAAAGATTTGGATGCAATTTGTCGGCCATTGCTTATCACAGAAAACTCTGTACTACCACCACCCACGTCCACATAAAGGTAAACCTTATTAGGGTCGATAAATTTATTTAAATCTGTGGCCGCAATAATAGCAGCTTCTTCTTCTCCGTCTATGATATCAATATGCAATCCAGAATGCTCTAAAATAGCATTAACTACTTTACGTCCGTTTTTAGATTCTCTCATAGCAGAAGTAGCACATGCTTTGTATTTAACAATATTGTGAGACTTCATTAAAAGATTAAAAGCCAACATTGTATCTAACATGCGTTGCGTATTTGCTTTAGAGATTTCACCTTTAACAAAAACATCTGCTCCTAAACGTATAGGTACACGTACTAGAGAATTTTTCTTAAAAACAGGCGGCTTTCCTTTTTCTTCAATAACATTAGATATTAGAAGACGAACAGCATTAGAACCGATATCTATGGCGGCATATTTTTTTATTGAAAGCATATTAATCTAAGCGTTTAATTTATCGAGATAATAATCGTACAATGCAATTTGAGATCTTACCTTTCCTTTACTATTTAACCTGTATTCATTTTCATTATTGGTATTGATAAGCCTAGACTTTATGTTATCGCTCCAACATATGTTAAAATTATCTATAATTTCTTGTTTTACTGCTTCACTATAAATAGGGCAACTCACTTCTACTCTATTTTCAATATTTCTCGTCATCCAATCTGCAGAAGAAATGTACATTTTAGCATCTGCATCCTCTCCGAAAATATAAAGGCGAGAATGTTCCAAAAATTTATCAATAATACTTATCACTTTAATATTTTCACTCATGCCTTTAATATCAGGAACAAGACAACAAATGCCTCTCACAATCATATCGATTCGTACACCAGCATTACTGGCTTCGTATAGCTTGTCTATCATGGTGTAACTAGATACGCTATTCATTTTTAAACGAATATAGCCTTTACCGCCTTCCTTACTTTTTTTAATTTCAGCATCTATTAATTTAAACACTGTTTTTTGTGTATAATGCGGCGAAACAATAAGGTGTTTATAGGCGTAAATGCGGTAATTAGTTTTAAAGAAATTAAATATTTTATTGACTTCTTTTAATATTTGTTGGTTTGCTGTAAAAAGAGTATAATCGGTATATATTTTAGCAGTAGACTCGTTAAAATTACCTGTGCTTATAAAACCATAACGTTTTAGTTTTTTGCCTTCTTCTCGTTCTATAACACACATTTTGCTATGTACTTTTAGGCCTGGTACTCCAAAAATAAGGTTTACCCCCTCTTTTTTCATCTGTTCGGCGTAACGAATATTGGCTTCCTCATCAAATCGAGCTCTAAGTTCTATGGAAACAGTAACCGTTTTCCCGTTAATCGCTGCATTTATTAAAGCACTAGCCACGCGGGATATTTGTGCCAATCTGTAGATGGTAATTTTTATCGTTTTTACTTTAGGATCTAAGGCAGCTTCTCTTAAAAACTTGACAATATAAGTGAACGTGTGGTAGGGTGTGTGTACCAAATAATCTTTAACCGCTATAGCATTAAAAATACTTGTTTCTAAACTTAAACCTTTTACGCGAAGCGGGGTAATCTTATCATAAAGTAAATCTGCCCTACCCAAACTAGGAAACCCCATATAATCACGTTTGTTATGGTAACGCCCTCCTGGTATAATACTATCTGTATTATCTATACCCATTTTTTGCATTAAGTACTCCAACGTGTCTGTATCAATCGTTTTATCGTACACAAAACGAACAGGCGCCCCTAATTCTCTATGCTTTACACTATCCGATATTTTTTCCATGAAACTTTTACTCAAATCGCTGTCAAAATCAAGTTCGCCATCTCTGGTAATCTTAATCATATGGGCAGAGATTGTTTCATAATCGAAAATATTAAATATTTCACACAAACAGTACCGCAATAAATCGTCTACCATTATAATGTAATGCTTATCTCCTTCCTGAGGTAATTCTATAAAACGGTTAACAGATTTAGGAATTTCTACAAGCGCAAACTGTTTCGTTTGGTCTTTCATTTCCATTTTAACCGCCAAATAAGCTGCACTATCCTTCAAATTTGGAAGCACAACTAAATCGTTTAATATTATAGTAACTAATGCTGTACTTAAATGTTGAAAATAGTAGTTTTTAACAAATTCTTTTTGCCCTTCGCTAAGTCCAGTTTCATTAATAATAAAAATATTTTCTTTTCTTAAAGCAGTATCAATAGTATCTAAAACTCTAAGACTCTCAGATTGTTGGGTAATAACAATTTGGGTTATAATTTCTAAAAGTTGTTTAGCTTTTATGCCCCCTAACTCGTTTTTACCTCCTTTTCCAGCTTCTACAATACGCTTTACAGTAGCATATCTTACTTTAAAGAATTCGTCTAAATTATTAGAGAAAATCCCTAAAAACCGTAACCTATCTATTAAAGGTACTTTGGTATCTGTAGCTTCTTGCAATACACGTGCATTAAATTGCAACCAGCTAATTTCTCTATTAATATATTGGTTATCAACGTTTTCTATTTTGGTCATTTTTGTTCGGTTATAATACAAACAAATATATTCTATTTAGCATAAAAACGAATTTTATGAGCCATTAAAATTTGGTTAATTTTAAACCTATAATAAGTCTATCTGGTTTTAAAATCTTCTATTTTAAGTCTCTTGGAAAAATTGTATCTAAAGTACTGCCATTGCCTAAATTAGACCAATCGTTTGTTACAAATTCAAGCATTACAACACCACATGTTGGAACGTTATCTATAATTTTCGTTCCGTAACTGTTTACAAAATTTGTAATGGCGTAATTATGCCCAAATACCAATAAATGGTTAACTAAAGGCGAGGTGTTTTTAATAACGTCTAGTAACAACTCTCCAGAGAAATCATAAAGCTTATGGTTGTAAGTTATTATCGTTTGATCTACATTTAAATAAGGTAAAATTATATGAGATGTCTCTAGGGTACGTTTAGCATCACTTATCTTAATCGCGTCTGGTTTTAAATTTATTTTACCAAGTGCTTTTGCAATTAAATCTGCATCGCTCTTTCCTCTAGTTTTTAGGGGGCGTTCATGATCTATAACATCAAATTCCCAAGATGATTTAGCATGACGAATTAGCGTAAGACGTTTTGTTTTCATAAGCTTAAAATATCGTTTTAAATGCTACTAAAGTTACTACTTATAAAGCAAATAATAAGAAAAGCAATACTATTTTCTAAGTATCGTCACTGTTTCTTACATAAATTATAGCTTAGGGTTACCGTTTAACGACAAAAAACGGTGGACAAAATAAAATCTTAGCCTTTTTGTCGATTTTATTTGTGGTTTGACATTTTTTTTTGAATGTAAAGTAAGATATATGTCTATTTGCTTAACCTACGTAAAATAAAAATAATGGTCCCAAACCTAAATAGACATAGAGCTATAACTAATCCAGCTTTAAAAGCAGTTAACTGTTTTTATACCATATCTTCCCTCAAAAAAATGGTGTATCTAAACAATACGTTTAGTATACTACAATTATTAAAATTAAAATTGAGTTAAACAATTTTATTATGAAAACACTAGTTTCTAAATGTAGTAGCTTGTTTGTATTATTGCTATGTTGTAGTTTTTACTGCACAGCACAATCTAATACCCAGAATAATTCGGTAATACAAGAGATAAAGCTAAACGCTAAAAATTACAATTCAAATACAGCGCACTTTAAAGATTTAGCTTTTAAATTACACCCTACTACATATGTAGATAACCAAAAGATAAATAAAATACTTGAGCCCGAACTAGCTTCTAGAAAATTAGTGGTTAACGACTATAAGTCACTACAAGCTTTAGAGCGTTTAAATTTTAATTCAGAACAAATAGAACTTATTTACATAACGCTAAACACTACTAAAGAACTTAGTGCCTTAGCTAGTCTTTCTAATTTGTCAAGCTATAAAAATTTAAAATACATATTTATAAAATGTTGTTTTAACTCTAACCCAAGCGAAATTTTAAAATTCGTTACAATAGATTCGAATAACATAAGAGTATTTTACAAAACTGAAATTCCCTCGTAATCACGTTAAAAATGAAAATACGTCTCAAAAAATTATATAATAAGTGCGCTAAACAACGTTTTGTTTTCTCTCTTAGCATCTTAGCAATTGTTATATTAGGCTTTAGCCAGAATGGTTATGCGCAAGTAAGAGTACCTTTCGAAAAAAGAGCTGCTGAAGAAAATCCTACTCAAACAGTATTTACTGTTAAAGGAGATTTTACCATGATTGGTAATACCAACTTAACTTTGGTAGATTACAACGACTTAAGAAACAACAATAATGATATGGAATATGTTGATGTCGATACTGACACCAACACGATAAATTCCTCGTCTGCTACTTTAACATTATCCACAGAAAACGGAGCGATACCAGAATGTTCCAACATTATTTTTGCGGGCTTATACTGGTCTGGTAGAGCAGCTGGTGCTAACGATATTGACACACAAACATTTGAAGTTACTAAAAACGGCATTACACGAACGTTAGACAAGGAAAGTGTTCTTATTCAAGGACCAGGTGCTAATGATTATGAAGCTGTAAATGCTAATGGTGTTATTGCTTTTCCAACCAATAACGAAGATTTTAATATCTATTCTGCTTATGCAGACGTTACAAGTTATGTGCGTACCCATGGTATAGGAGAATATTTTGTTGCAGACATTGCTACAAGAGAAGGTAATGCAGATTTCGTTGGCTATTTTGGTGGCTGGGGAATGGTAGTCGTTTACGAAAACTCCAGAATGCGATTTAGAGATATCAGTGTTTTTGATGGACACGCTTTTGTAAACGCTGGTTCAGAAGATTTTAATATTCCTATATCTGGTTTTAATGCTGTACAAAACGGCGATGTAAATTTTAAATTAGGAGTAATGGCCGGCGAAGGTGATGTTGTTGTCGCTGGAGATATCCTGCAAATGCTTAGACAAGATACCAATACATTCGAATCGCTTTCGCATTCAGGTAACGATTTATCTAACTTTTTTAACTCCTCTATTTTAACAGATGGCCCTAGGAATCCCGATTTACCAAATAATACAGGCCTAGATATTGCCATGTTTAATGTAGATAATGGTAACAATAACGCAGACCCTACAGACGATAATAAATTTATAGACAACTTACAGACATCTACAACCATTAAATACGCATCAACCAGAGATACTTATGCTATTTTTAATGTCACATTTTCTATAGAAGCTTTTGTTCCAGAACCTGAAGTTGTATTATCCAACACCAATATAAACGGGGAAACACCTAACGAAACCAATTCGTCTTTAGAGCCTAACGAAAATGCAGATTTTAACATCCAAATAAAAAATACAGGAACAGAACCCTTAAATAATGTAGTATTAACAATACCTATTCCTGCTTCTGTAAATCCTTCAAACTTTAATATAAATAGCACAACATCTTCCGCCTTAACGCCTAATGGCGCACCTACTTTCGACCCAAGTATAGGAGATAATGGTGCTATTGTATGGGATTTAGGCACACTACCTTTACCTTCTAATCCTAACGAAATTTTAGCTACACTCGATTTATCGCTTACAGTAACAACAAACTGCTCCATTTTAAATGCACCTGCATTTGAGTCTGTAGTTGCGTTATCTGGATCTATAAGTGGTGTAGGCGCTGTATCTACTGTCCCTTTCGAAGTAGATCTTATTCGTGGTTTCGAAATAGATGGTATTTGCGAAGGTTCGCCTTTAACTGGTCCTTTAACCATACCTATTAATGCTGTAGATTTTATAAACTCTCCTCCTACTGCAAGTAATCCAGACGCCATAACAGTACAATGTGCCGCAGATGTTCCTGCTGCCGATACCTCTGTTGTAAACGATGAAGCTGATAACTCTGGTATAGCTCCTATAATAGCCTTTGTAGGGGACGTTTCAGATAACAATAGTAATCCTGAAATAATTACACGTACCTATAGTGTTACCGACGATTGTGGAAACACCATAAATGTTACGCAAACAATTACGGTAAACGATACGGAAGCACCCACTATAGAGTGCCCGGAAAACATTAATGCATTAACATCAGAGAATACAGGCGATTGTAATTCTACATTGAGTATTGGAGCACCAATAGTAAACGATAATTGCGATATTACAACCGTTACCGCACAAGTAGATGATACAATAATAGATCCTGAAACATTTGAGTTTGAATTAGGTGAAACTATTGTTTCATGGACTGTAAATGATGCTGCCGGAAACACTGCCAGTTGCAACCAAACTGTAACCTTGACAGACAATGAAGATCCTGTAGCTATATGTCAAAATATAAATCTGGCTTTAAATGCAGAAGGTATTGCCGTACTCGATCCACAAGATCTCAATAATGGCTCTACTGATAATTGTGGTATTGCTACTTTTACAGCTTCTCAAATAGAATTTAATTGCCAGAATATTGGTGAAAACCAAGTGACACTTACCGTTACAGATAATAGTGGTAACACAAACGATTGTACTGCTACAGTTACAGTTTTAAATAACATTACACCTACTGTTACCTGTCCTCAGGATATTGAGGCAGCAATGACTTCTAGTGATGGTCTTGGTAATTGCTCTACTACTGTAAATTTAGGAAGACCGGAAGCCACAAACAATTGCGATATTAATACTGTTGTGGCATCTGTAAATAATCAACCTATAGATCCTGATACGTTTCTTTTCGAAGTAGGTACTACTGAGGTAACTTGGACAGTAACTGACAGTTCTGGAAATTCTAACTCATGTATACAAAACGTAACTGTTGTTGATGATGAATTGCCAACTGCTATTTGTCAACCTCTAACAACAGCTTTAGACCCTCTAACTAATACTGTTACTATTACTGCGCAGGATATTGATAATGGTTCTACAGATAATTGCGGAATAATATCTGATATTCAAATATCTCAAACAGAATTTAATTGTGATAACGTTGGTGAAAATACAGTAATACTTACTGTAACAGATAGCAACAATAACTCAAACACTTGTGAGGCCATTGTTACCATTGAGGATAATACATCTCCTGTAGCTATATGTCAAAATATAAATCTGGCTTTAAATGCAGAAGGTATTGCCATACTCGATCCTCAAGATCTCGATAATGGCTCTACTGATAATTGTGGTATTGCTACTTTTACAGCTTCTCAAATAGAATTTAATTGCCAGAATATTGGT
>CANLCJ010000034.1 GCA_947489085.1 uncultured Flavobacteriaceae bacterium | reverse complement strand
TTCTTCGTGTCATATCAGTAAATTTAATGTTTTTTTTGAACTTAATTTACTGTCCTATTTTTGGGGGAATGATTAATTAAATATTTCTTTAAAGTAAATTAAATGAGCATCATCAAATTTGTAAGTTTTTGTTGGTGGATAATCAAATCTGTTTTCATAAAAGCAAACTTTTCCTTTTTCCATTTTATCGGCTTCATTCCAAGTATTATCTTCGCTTTCTTTGGTCATCCATCTCAAAATAATGTCAGTAACTCTATCTGTAGCGAAGCAAAGAGTAATTAATCCATCTATAACATCGGTAGCTGGTTTACCATTCATTCTAATTTCTCTATGATAATTCATATCAGTCCAGAGTAACTCTATTTCTTGTCCTAATATAAATAGTTTAACTAATGTCATTTTATATTTTTAGTTGCGCTTAATGTTTTGTAGCAATCGAATAACATGCTCTAATACATATTACTTATACTATAAATATAAGAGGTTTTTCGTAGTGTTAAAATAATTTTCGGACATAAAAGTCTATTTTTCTGTAGTATATTAATAGATATGCTTACAGATTAAAAGCTTTCCTAAAAATAAGCTCCTTCTGTTTTTTAACGTAAAAAACTTATTTGTAACAGACGCCTTGTGAGAATTCTAATAAAATGGACTATTTGTAATATCCTATTACAAATTAATTTTAATGGCATTTTCAAGTAATTCTGGTGTGCTTCCAGAGCCAATGGATAGAAGTTTAGCTCCTGTTATTGGTATACCGTTAAAAGGCCTTACCAATACGTCTCCATCTGGCTTACGCTCAAAATAAGTATAAGCATCTGCTCCCGCTATTTGTGTACAGCCTTTTACGCGTAATATGGTTTCTGGAATGGCTTTACAGATCTTATAAATGCATTCTCTATTGGGCAAATTAGGTAAATCTACCGAAGCGGAAGACCAATGCGCTTTTAAATGATCGAAATTTTGAGGCTTATGCTTAGAAGGCAATAGTTTTGGCATTAGAGTAACGTCTAGTGCTGCCATAGTTGTAATTTTTGCTAGTGGATTGAGAGCTTTTAGTGCTTTAACAACACCATTATACCTGTTTTTTGTTACACCTTCTGTATGCGTTAAAATAAGTAAAGACGAGACTTGTATTTGGCTTGCCTCTAAAGTATTGTGTTCGCCACGTTTTTGCCAATTTTTTACATCTACAACAGCTATTTGTATTGGAGGTAAAAACCTTTCGTTGAGTCCTACTCCTAAAAAACTCATAAGCGAACAGGCATCTGATGTGCCGTTGGCTTCTATAAGTGTAATACCATTGGTGCGTTTAGGGATGCCGTTTACAAAATCTCTAAGCTCGTTAATACCACTACAGCAAATACAACTGCCATTTAATGCTTTAACGTATTTTGGAGATAGCGCTGCTATAAACTGTTGGGCATCTAAACTTGCATTTTCGTAGTCGTTAAGAATTATAAAAGGCGTCCAGTCTATATCGATACATCTCGACACAAGGTGTTTAAGTAATGTTGTTTTACCCGCTCCTAAAAACCCTACAATTGTAATAATTGCTTCCATAATTTCATTGTGTTTTTTTACGCCTGCAATGCGTTTTAAAACAGCAACGCATTATTACATTTTACGTTATAACCTTTAATTGCAAGCACCGCTGCATAGCATCAAAGTTAGTTATATTTACCGAAGAAGGGGCTGTTAAAATTAAACCGAATGGGTAGTTTCTAAAAACTTAAAGCGCACTAAGCCATCTTCGTCGATTTCGGTAAGTTGTACGGTATGTAGTGTGTTTACCAGAGCTGGATTCCAAGGTGTTTTTACTTTTACATAATTTTCTGTAAATCCGTGTATGTAACCTTCTTTATTTTCGCTTTCAAAAAGTACTTTGCGCTTGGTGTCGATCTGGCTTTCGTAAAAAGCACGTCGTTTTTTAACGGAAAGCCCTCTTAGCATTTTACTGCGTTTGCTTCTTACATTCTGTGGTACAACACCTTCCATAGTTACAGCAGCCGTATTGTCTCTTTCTGAGTATGTAAATACATGTAGATAAGAAATATCTAAAGCATTTAAAAAGTTATATGTTTCTAAAAAACAAGCTTCGGTTTCTCCAGGAAAACCTACAATTACATCTACACCAATACAGGCATGTGGCATAACTGCTTTTATCTTTGCCACACGATCTGTATACAATTCGCGCATGTAGCGGCGTTTCATACGCTTTAAAATGGTATTGCTCCCCGATTGTAAAGGCACATGGAAGTGTGGTACAAAAGCTCTGGAATTGGCGACCAAATCTATGGTTTCGTTTTTAAGCAAATTGGGCTCGATAGAAGATATACGTAAACGCTCAATACCTTCTACAGTGTCCAGAGCAGTTACCAAATCTAGAAATGTATGTTCATGCTTTTTATTGCCAAATTCTCCCTTGCCGTAATCTCCTATATTTACGCCTGTTAAAACAATTTCCTTTATATTTTGTTTCGAAATTTCTCTGGCATTCTTTAAAACATTAGCCATAGTATCGCTTCTGGAAATCCCTCTGGCTAGTGGTATGGTGCAATAGGTACACTTGTAATCGCAACCGTCCTGTACTTTTAAAAAAGCACGTGTTCTATCGCCTATGGAATAACTTCCCACATAAAAATCGGCGTCTTCGATGTCGCAGGCATGTACAGCGCCTCCTTTATTGCGCTCGGGATTGTTAAGCAAATCGTTAATATAACTGGTTACTTTAAATTTTTCCGTAGCACCTAAAACCAAATCTACACCATTTACATCGGCCAGTTCTTGAGGTTTTAGCTGTGCATAACACCCTACGGCGGCAACAAAAGCGTCTGGATTTCGCTTTTGGGCTTGTTTTACTATGGTTTTAAAACGTTTATCTGCATTTTCGGTAACAGAACAGGTGTTGATTACATAGACGTCTGCCGCCTGAGAAAAGTCTACCCGATCGAAGCCTTCTTTATCAAAACTTCTCGCTATTGTAGAGGTTTCAGAAAAATTGAGTTTACACCCTAAAGTATGAAATGCAACTTTTTTGTTCATTATATTTGTGGTGCCGAATGTGCTTCAGCATGTTTTAAAATTTTCTACAATGCCTTTTAAGTGATAAGGGCGCAAATTTACAACTAATTAGTTATATGATAAAACGTATAAAGCTTCAAATAATCAATTACTTAACCTTTAGTTGTTTCCTTTTTTTTCTAATATCTTGTGTAAATTCTAAAAAGACAGATAGAGACCATCTTGTATTTAGGTACAACGAGCATGCTAATATAAATACTTTAGATCCTGCTTTTTCGCGAACACTGCAAGACAATTCCATTTGCAACCAATTGTTTAATGGCTTGGTGCAGTTGGACGACGAGCTTAACATTCTCCCTGCTATAGCCAAACGCTGGACGGTATCTAAAGATGGCTATACTTATACTTTTGTACTAAGAAATGATGTGTATTTTCATAGCCACCCCCTATTTGGTAAAGATGCTACACGAACCGTGGTTGCTAACGATTTTACGTATAGTTTTAACCGTTTAAAAGACGAAACTTTGGCTGCTCCTGGCAGTTGGATTCTAAAAAAAGTAAACCATTACGAAGCTGTAAACGATAGTGTATTTAAAATTACTTTAAAACAGCCTTTTCCTGCTTTAATAGGTTTACTTACTATGAAATATGCCTCTGTAGTGCCTAAAGAAATAGTTACGCATTATGGTAATAGGTTTAGAGCGCAGCCTATTGGAACTGGCCCTTTTAAATTTAAACGTTGGGAGGAAAACGTAAAATTAGTACTTAGGCGACATGAAAATTACTTTGAAAAAGATGCCAATGGCAATAAGTTACCTTACTTAGAGGCTGTTGCGCTTACTTTTTTGCCAGACAAACAAAGTGAGTTCTTACAGTTTGCTCAGGGAAATCTAGATTATTTACAGAGTTTAGATGCTTCTTATAAGGATGAATTGTTAACTGCCGACGGACGTTTAAGATCGAAATATCAAGACAACGTAACTATGAATAGAGGGCCTTATTTAAATTCTGAATATTTAGGGTTCTATCTCGAATCTGAAACTCCCGAAATACAGTCGAAATTGATAAGACAGGCCGTTAATTATGGTTTTGACCGCAAAAAGATGATGATTTATTTAAGGAATGGCATTGGAAACCCTGCGCTTGGTGGTTTTATACCCAAGGGCTTACCAGGACACAGTACTGCCATTGGTTACAACTACCAACCTGAAAAAGCAAAACAGCTTATTGCCCAATTTAAGACCGAAACTGGTATTGCCAATCCTGAAATTACAATAACAACTTCTGGCAATTATTTAAGTTTTTGCGAATTTATTCAACGTGAATTGGAAAAATCTGGATTAAAAGTTAATGTAGATGTTATGCAAGAGGCGGCTTTACGTTCTGCCAGATCGAACGGAAAGATCGATATTTTTAGAAGCTCTTGGGTTGCAGATTATCTGGATGCTGAAAATTATTTATCTATTTTTTACAGCAAAAACTTTGCTCCAAATGGTTCTAATTATTTTCATTTTAAAAATAAAACTTTTGATAGCTTGTACAATAAGGCATTTACTATAGCTAATATAGAAAAGCGAAAACACCTCTATACCGCCATGGATTCTATTGCTATGGAAAATGCTATTATGATTCCGCTGTTTTATGATGAAGTTGTGCGTTTTACAAGAAAAAACGTTAAAGGTCTGGGTATAAACCCTATAAATCTTATAAACTTAAAATACGTAACAAAAGGCAAAAAAAGCGCTAACTAGTTGTTAGTTAGATCTTCGCCTATTTTATCAATTTCGTCTTTAAATTTAGGCTTTTGTGCCTCCCATTTTTTTTCTAAATACGTATAAAAACCCCAGAGCGCTATAATTCCTACTGCAATACCTCCTATTTTTATGCCTATGCTAGAATCCCAATTGATACCCCACTCAAAAACATATATATCTAAAACACCCAAAATAAGCCCCAAAATAAAACTACTTGCATAGTATAGAACTATACTCGAAATAGCGTAAGCCCATTTATTTTTATCGAATTGGCCTGCTAAATCGTAAAATTTTTTTCCAACATAATAAATAAGGATTATCGATAACATAAATATTGGTTTTAATACGCTGTTAGAGATTTATATTTAGAAAAGCGCTTATCACTTAAATGTACCTATACCTCTATTTTAATTTACAGGTATTTTTAATTACTCGCGTCTATAACTTTTGGTTGTTTCGAAAATGTGCTCTAAAATTGCTCTGTCTTGGTCTGTAAGTGTTAATCCCCTACGAGACATAACAACTTCTGCCACCTCAAAAGCTTTTTTTGTTAAATAGGTTACAAATCCTTTACTGCCACCCCAACTAAAACTTGGCACAAAATTTCTTGGAAAACCGCTTCCAAAAATATTAGCACTAACGCCTACTACCGTACCAGTATTAAACATTGTGTTAATACCGCATTTGCTATGGTCTCCCATCATTAAACCACAAAATTGCAAGCCTGTTTTGGCAAAGCCTTCGGTATTGTAATCCCACAAACGCACTTCGGCATAATTGTTTTTAAGGTTAGAATTGTTGGTGTCTGCCCCTAGGTTACACCATTCTCCTAACACAGAATTTCCTAAAAATCCATCGTGCCCTTTGTTAGAATATCCAAAAATTACAGAATTATTTACTTCGCCACCAACCTTAGAGTGTGGCCCTATGGTGGTAGGTCCGTAAATTTTAGTGGCTAGTTTTACTGTAGCATGCTCGCAAAGTGCAAAAGGCCCTCTAATTACACTACCTTCCATTATCTCGGCATCTTTACCGATGTAAATAGGGCCATTAGTGGCATTTAAAGAACAATAAGGCAACTTAGCACCTTCTTCTATAAAAATATTTTCAGAATGAAATGCAACCGTCATTTTAGGTATGGGTTGCGATTTTCTGTCTTTTGTTATTAAGTTAAAATCCTCCTGTATTGCGGCTCCATTTTTAGAAAAAATATCCCAAGTATGTTCGATTTGCAAACATTCTCCATGGTATTCTATAGCAGTGTAAGTATCAAAATTAATATCTTCTTCACCTTCTTTGGTAAAAAATGCAATAACATCTTCGCCTTTAAAAATAGCTTGATTTTTTTTAAGACTTTTTACCAGTTCTACTAGCTCCATGTTAGGCAAATACCCTGCATTAATCATTACATTAGCCTCCATTTCTACCATGGGGTATTTCTCAGAAAGGTAATCTTCTGTAACGGTAGTGGTCGTACTGCCCAGGTACTTTTCCCATTTTTCTCTAATTGTTAATATACCCACACGAATATCGGCCACGGGTCTTGTAAACGTAAAAGGTAATAAATTGGCTCTTGCAGGGCCATCAAAAAGAATATAGTTCATTATAATTTAAATTAGAGCGTATGTTTTAGGTTCGTTTACAAACCATTTACGAAACCAAAAGTAACTTAAAAGACGAAATAAAAAAAGCCTTCTTGACATTTCATCAAGAAGGCTTTTAATTTGCACAACGCTGTATCGTTTATTTTTTAAACTTAGCGTATTTATTTTTAAATTTATCAATACGTCCAGCCGTATCTACTAACTTAGATTTACCTGTGTAGTATGGATGTGATGTTCTTGAGATTTCCATTTTTACAAGCGGATACTCCACACCGTCAACATCGATAGTTTCATTTGTGTTTGCAGTAGACTTTGTTAAAAACACATCGTTGTTAGACATGTCTTTAAATGCTACTATTCTATAATTTTCTGGATGTATACCTTTTTTCATCGCGCCTATACTTTAAGTCTTATTTTTCGAGGTGCAAATCTAATTAATTTTTATAAAATAACAATTACTTTTTTATATTTTTTATTTTCGCGCTCTTGTATGTAACATTTTTCAGCTTCGCCACACTAACGGCCTAACACAAATAAACATAATAATAACTAACATGAAAACATCTATTAAATCTGTAGCCTTAAATTATGGGCTTTATCTAGGCATAATACTAATTTTACTTACAGGCATAGCTTACGCCACTAATCTCGACCTGTTTCTTCAAATTTGGTTTGGCCTCCTTTTTTTAGCTGCTACAATTGCTATGGGTGTTACTTCTGTAGTAAAATCGAAAAAGGCATTAGGTGGCTATATTAGCTTTAAAGATGCATTTACTGCTTTTTTTATAACACTAGCTGTAGGTGGTTTAATTAATACTATAATGACGGTTATTATATTTAATGTTATAGATCCCGATGCTGCAATAGAACTTCAAGAGAAGGTTATAGCATTTCAAACAGAAAAATTAGAGAGTTATAATATACCAGATCAAAAAATAGACACTATTGTTGCAAAGATGGAAGCTAAAGGTAATTTATATGCGCCCGCTAACTTATTGCAATCTTTTGTTTTACAAATTGCAGGTTTTAGTATAGTAGGTTTAATTGTAGCTGCGATTCTAAAAAAAAGAGAACCCTCAGGAATATAAATTCATTATTTTTGGAAAATTATCTAGCTAGCAAAATTAATGAATATATCTGTAGTTATACCTCTACTTAATGAAGCAGAAGCTCTAACAGAGCTACATGAGTGGATTGTTAAAGTAATGACTTATAACGAATTTACGTATGAAATCATCTTTATTGACGATGGCAGTACAGATGCTTCTTGGCATATAATTTCTAAGTTATCACGGCAAGACAGATACGTAAAAGGCATTCGATTTCTAAGAAATTTTGGTAAATCTCAAGCCTTACATGCTGGATTTTCTAAAGCGCAAGGCGATGTGGTTATTACTATGGATGCCGATTTGCAGGATAGCCCAGATGAAATTCCGCAATTGTACCACATGGTTGTTAATCAAAAATACGATCTTGTTTCTGGCTGGAAAAAAAAGCGTTACGACTCTGTAATTGCTAAAAACCTGCCCTCTAAATTATTTAATTGGGCCGCCAGAAAAACGTCTGGTGTTACTTTAAACGATTTTAATTGTGGCTTAAAAGCTTACAAAAAAGCTGTTGTAAAAAATATTGACGTTAATGGTGAAATGCACCGCTACATACCTGTATTGGCTAAAAATGCAGGTTTTAGTAATATAGGCGAAAAAGTAGTACAGCACCAAGCTAGAAAATATGGCGAAACTAAATTTGGTATGGATCGTTTTGCACATGGCTTTCTAGACCTTATTACCATTTGGTTTATTTCGAGATTTGCTAAACGGCCCATGCATTTATTTGGTGCTTTAGGTGTTATTATGTTTGCTATAGGTTTTGGGTTTTCATTGTATTTAGGTATTGATAAACTTTTTATAAATACATCTGGTAGGCTTATTACAGAACGCCCACAATTTTATATTGCCCTAGCTACAATGGTAATTGGCACCCAATTTTTTGTGGCTGGTTTTTTAGGAGAACTTATTCTTAGAAATAAAACCGACAAAAAACGTTACCTCATAAAACACGAACTCAATTTTTAAAACTTAATCTATAGCATCTCTAAAAATGTTATTTTTAGAGGCTTATTTTATCTAATTGTTTACATTTGTTAGACATATTTATATTATTCACAACCATGATACACATAGAACCTAAAATTTTAGACCGTATAAACACTTGGCTAACTCCTGCTTTCGATAACGACACACAAAATACTATAAAAGAAAGTATAGCTAATGCACCTAAAGACCTTCAAGAAAGTTTTTATAAAGACCTAGAGTTTGGCACAGGTGGTATGCGCGGTGTTATGGGTGTGGGTACTAACCGTATTAATAAATATACACTTGGAAAAAGCACACAAGGTCTTAGCGAATATTTACACCAACAATTTCCAAACGAAACGCCTAAGGCCGTTATAGCTTACGATTGTAGGCACAATAGTAAAACGCTTGCCAAAGTTGTTGCCGATGTATTTTCTGCAAATGGTATAGAAGTGTATTTATTTGAAGACTTACGCCCTACCCCAGAATTATCTTTTGCTGTAAAACACTTAAACTGCCATTGCGGTATTGTGTTAACAGCATCTCATAACCCACCAGAATATAACGGTTACAAAGTGTATTGGCAAGATGGAGGCCAATTGGTACCTCCCCATGACGGTGCTTTAATAGAGCTTATTAACAACACGGATTACGCAAATATTAAGTTTGAAGCTAACGCAGATTTAATTCACTACATTAGTACTGCTGTAGACAATGCATTTATAGATGCCTCTGTTGCTAATGGTACTGTTGGTGCTACACAAGCTGCAAAAGACGATCTAAAGATTGTTTTTACCTCGTTGCATGGCACCTCAATAACTGCTGTTCCAGAAACCTTAAAACGTGCGGGATATAAAAACGTTCATATTGTTACCGAACAAGAAAAACCAGATGGCGATTTTCCAACAGTTACATCGCCTAACCCGGAAGAACCTGCTGCTTTAAAAATGGCATTAGAATTGGCAGATAACGTTGGAGCAGATATCGTTATTGGTACAGATCCCGATTGTGATAGATTGGGTGTGGCTGTTAGAAACTCCGAAAATAAATTACAACTCCTTAACGGTAATCAAACCATGGTAATGATGGTGGCTTTTCTGCTTAAAAAGTGGAAAGCCGAAGGCAAGATACAAGGCAAAGAACTTATTGCCACTACCATAGTATCTACACCTATGTTACACAAATTGGCAAACGCCTATAACGTAGAAAACAAAATTGTATTAACAGGGTTTAAATGGATTGCAAAACTGATTAAAGACTATCCTGAACTAGATTTTATTGGCGGTGGCGAAGAAAGCTTTGGATTTATGGTAGGCGATTTTGTTAGAGATAAAGATGCTGTAACTTCTACGCTTTTAGCTTGCGAAATTGCTGCCATTACAAAATCTCAAGGGAGTTCTTTTTACGACGAATTACTCAAACTCTATGTAGACCATGGCTGCTACAAAGAAAAGCTAGTATCTCTTACTAAAAAAGGTATAGAAGGCGCAGAAGAGATAAAACAAATGATGATAGATGCACGCCAAAATCCATTAACTACCATAAACGGAACAAAGGTGGTTAAAATCGAAGATTACGAGTCGGCTACTTCTAAAGACATGCAAACTGGTAAAACAACTGCCTTAGACATTCCAAAATCGAACGTTATTATATATTACACAGAAGATGGCAGCCAAATAGCATTAAGGCCTAGCGGTACAGAACCTAAAATTAAGTTTTATGTTAGTGTAAATGCAGATTTAGATGCTACTTCAAATTTTAAAGCTTTAGAAACCGAGCTGGATACTAAAGCAGAAACTCTATTAAAAGCCATGAATCTTATTTAATGGATTATATAAAAAAAATTTTAAGGTTTGCATTACCTTATAAAAAATATGCATTTTTAAACATAGTTTCTAATATTTTTTACGCATTATTCAGCACCTTAGCCATGCTTTCGGTAATGCCTATGATTAATATATTATTTAATGAAACAAAACCTGTAGCCAAACCCGTCTTTGATGGTGTTTCTAATTTAAAAGATTTCATAAAAGATTATTTTAATTTTTTTGTTTCGGATAAGTTGGATAAAGATGGACCAGAAGCGGTTTTAACTTTAATGGTTATCATCATAATTTCATTATTCTTATTAAAAAATTTATTTAGTTATTTGGGGCTGTATTTTATCACCTTTTTAAGAAATGGTATTTTAAAGGATTTACGAAATGATATTTACCTTAAAACCCTACATCTACCTATTAGCTTTTTTTCAGAAAAACGCAAAGGCGATATTATAGCTAGAATCTCTGGAGATGTAGACGAAGTACAAAGGTCCTTCTTGTCTATTTTACAGCTTATTGTTAAAGAACCTTTAACAATATTATTTGCTATAGTGGCTATGTTTATAACTAGTGTTAAACTAACAATTTTTGTCTTTTTATTTATTCCAATTTCTGGATTTATTATATCTGCTATTGGTAAAAAACTAAAAAAACATTCGCAAAACGTACAGAAAGAGCAAGGGGTATTCTTATCTACAGTAGAAGAAACATTGAGTGCGCTTAAAATTATAAAAGGCTTTAATGCGGAAGGCAGATTTATGACGCGTTTTAGCGACTCTACAAAACGCTTTTTCCATTTCTCTAACCAATTATCGCACCGTCAAAATTTAGCGTCTCCAACCAGCGAATTTTTAGGTATTGTAACTATAGCTATTCTATTATGGTATGGCGGTAGCATGGTGCTTATAGATAAAACGTTATCTGGAGGTGCTTTTATAGGTTATATGGGTTTGGCGTATCAAATATTAACACCTGCAAAAGCTATTAGTAAAGCAATGTATAGTGTAAAAAGAGGTAATGCGGCAGCAGAACGCGTACTGGAAGTATTGGAAACAAAGAGCCCCTTACAAGACCTCCCAACAGCTAAAGTAAAAACCGATTTTACAGATGCATTGGTATTAAACAATATCTCTTTTAAATATGAAGACGATCTTGTTCTCAAAAATTTCTCTATAACCATTCCTAAAGGAAAAACTATAGCATTGGTTGGCCAATCTGGTAGCGGAAAAAGTACCATAGCCAATTTGGTAACCCGGTTTTACGATATTAACGAAGGTAGCATTACCATAGATGGGGAAAACATAAAAACACTTACTAAAAGCTCTTTAAGACATCTTATGGGCTTAGTAACCCAAGACTCCATCTTGTTTAACGATACTGTTAAAAACAACCTCCTAATAGGTAATGCAAATGCAACAGACGAAGAAATAATAAGCGCGTTAAAAATTGCCAATGCTTGGGACTTTGTAAAAAACCTGAATAATGGCATTAATACAAACATTGGAGATTCTGGAGGCAAATTGTCTGGAGGACAAAAACAACGCTTAAGTATAGCAAGAGCCGTATTAAAAAGCCCTCCTATTATGGTATTAGATGAGGCTACATCTGCACTAGATACAGAAAGTGAACGCCTTGTACAAGATGCTTTAGAAAAAATGATGAAAAACAGAACATCCATTGTTATAGCGCACCGCTTATCTACAATACAAAATGCAGACGAAATTATAGTACTAAATCGAGGAGAGATTGTAGAACAAGGCAAACACGATGCTCTTATTGCTAAAAAAGGCACTTATTATAACTTGGTACAAATGCAAAGTTTCGATTAAGCTTGGGTTTTGTATCGGAATATCGTCATGAAGGTTTCAAATGCCATAAACACTACCATTCTCTAGTTTCTGTGTAGTTATCGCTACAGTTAAATGAAAAACATGGGGCATAACGCTAGATGTTTGGAGCTATTGAAAGCCCTAACAAATCTTCTAATGAATAATTGGATATACGATGTACAAACAAAAATTTCTTGTATACGTGGTTTCTTTTCTGCTGTATTTAGGGTTAAAAGATGAAACCTTAACTACAGCTAAACTTTAATTTTTTGCCTTAGACTAGCGATAAAATTATTTAAGGCGCGTATAAATAAATTGTTTTAGTTATGCTATAAACTAAAAAAGGATAGTGTCTACACTATCCTTTTTTAGTTGGGCTAAGTATTGGGGCAAATAACACTTAGTAAGTAGGTTATACTCCAAAAATAAGATAAATTTTATTTACTAACAAGCAAAAAATGCATTTTATCGTTAAAAAAATACATTTTAACGATTATTTAAATCTAAAATACTGATATTCAGTGCGATAAAAACAATTCGTATGAAACCTTTAAATTGCATTAAACTTTTTATAAATTGTTGTGTCTTACATTTAAATAATAAGCGTGATTAGCGATATAGAACTGGTTGAAAACTTAAAATCTGAGAAGCACAAAGAGAAGGCTTTTAGAACGCTAGTGTCTGTTTACAAAGAACGTTTATATTGGCATATACGTAATATTGTGAAATCTCATGACGATACTGACGATGTACTGCAAAATACTTTTGTTAAAATATATAAAAACATTAATAGTTTTAAAGGCGATAGTAAATTGTTTTCTTGGATGTACCGTATAGCCACTAACGAATCAATTACCTTTATAAACAAAAGAGCGAAACGTTTACAAATTTCTAATGAAGAGGCACAAAATTTGGCCATTAATAACTTAAAATCTGATGTTTATTTTGAAGGTGATGCCATCCAACTAAAATTACAACAAGCTATTGCTACTTTACCAGAAAAACAACAACTCGTATTTAATATGAAGTATTTTGAAGATATAAAATATAAGGACATGTCTGAGATCTTAGAAACTAGCGAAGGTGCACTAAAATCGTCGTACCACATCGCTGTAAAAAAAATAGAGGCTTACCTTACCAGTAATTAAACTATTGGTTTAAAATAGAGTCTTATTTGTAATTACAAAACCCATGACAAATACAAAATTGCAAAATATTAAATCTACAGGTTTTAAAATACCAGACCAATATTTAGATGCTCTTGATGATGAAGTTATTTCTAAGTTAAAAACAGAAGTACTTCAAGATAAAGTAAATGCATCTGGATATAAAGTTCCTGATGATTATTTTGGTACTCTAGAAGCTTCCGTATTAGACAAAATTGCTAATGATACTCCTAATTCTAAAGTAATTTCGCTGGTAAATAAACGCACGCTTTTATACGTCTCTAGTATTGCTGCTGCTGTATTATTAGTATTTAGTCTTAACTCCCTTAAAACAAAACCCTCCTTTAAAGATTTAGCTACAAATACAGTAGAAGACTATATTTTAGACGAAGGTATTAATGCCTATGATATTGCTTCACTTCTCTCTGAAGAGCAACTTGAAGGCGCCATTTCAATAGAGCATGACATTGATGCAAACCACATAGAAGCTTATTTATTAGAAAACGAAGATCTAACGGGCTTAATAATTGATTAAACGTACGTACACATGAAACCATTTATAACATTAATACTTTTATTGATAACCTTAAGCAGCACTGCGCAAAGGCAAAAAAGAGAGCGTATAAGAACACTTAAGGTGGCATTTATTACAGAAAAACTGGATTTAACACCTAAAGAAGCACAAGAATTTTGGCCTGTATATAATGCATTCGACAAACAAGTTTTTCAAGTAAGATCTCAAGAACTAAGAACTTATCGCAGAGAAATAAGAACTAATTACGATGCAATGTCTGAGGAAGAAGCTCGTATTTTACTAAACAAGTTCAATACTGCTATGGAAAAATTGCATCAAATTAATACTGAGTTTTCAAAAAAAGTAATTCAAATACTTCCCGCAAAAAAAGTAATTCAATTAAAAATAGCAGAAACTGATTTTAACAAAAAAATGCTACAAGAATTAAAAAGAGCTCACAGGGATAAATTATAGATCTACGATAGCATTTAAATTAATAAAGAACAACGACGCTATTGCCCTCTACAGAAAATTACTGTGCTTAGCGTTTTTACCAAAATATTTACATCCAACACAAAACTTCTGTGTTTTATATAATAAAGATCGTGCTGTAATTTTAACAAACTATCGTCAATAGATGCGCCATATCTTGTTTTAACTTGTGCCCATCCTGTAACACCTGGTTTTACAATATGTCTGGTTTCGTAAAATGGTAATACTTCCGATAATTCCTTAACAAATACAGGACGTTCTGGCCTAGGCCCTATTAAACTCATTTCGCCTTTTAATACATTTAAAAATTGAGGCATTTCATCTATCCTTGTATTCCGCATAAATTTGCCAAAAGGTGTTATTCTAGAGTCGTTTTTTTTCGCCCAAACAGCACCATTAATTTCAGCATTTTCAACCATTGTTCTATATTTAATAATATTGAAGGTTTTGCCATTTTTACCAACACGCTCTTGGATATAGAATAGTGGCCCTCTATTACCAATTGCATTTCCTAAAATAACAAAAGGTACAAACAACACACTTATTACGGCTCCTATAAGCGAGATTATTATATCGAACATTCTATAAAAAGAGAGGTATAACTTATTTTGATTAGACCTACTAAAAGGAAAGTACTTATAGAAGTCCTTGCCAACAAACTGTACAGGTATACGCTGGGTTAACTCCTCATACACTTGTGTATATTCTTTAATAGGTACACCTCGCTCTAAAAGCGTAATTAAATCTTTATATATTTTTGGTGTTATGTTTTCTGAATCGTACGTGGCTACTACGATCTCTGAAACATTTTGTTCCTTTAATACTTTAAAAATATGTTTGGGTGCATACTCCTTTAGTCCTTTATATTTAATTGTGTTTTTTTTATTTATTTCACAGTTTATAAATCCTACTATTTTATAATTAGGGTCTGCATCATTAAATGTTTCTATAATAGATTCTATATTAGATGTTTCGCCTACTAACAGTACTTTTTTATAAAATCTAGGTGAAGATATTAATGTGGTGTAAGCAAAGCGCCAAATAAGTATAGGTAGTAATATTGATAAAAAGAAATAAAGTATTTGTAACCTATTATCTGGCAAAACTGGAGTAAAATAAGGTGTAAACAGATAAAATAATACCGTAGTAGAAGTTGTTAGTAAAACATTTATCCAAACCCTTTCGAACTTACTAGATTTTTGTAAGTCGTACAACTCGAAAATAGAACCAAATACAGAAATGTAGGATACCAACACAAGCATCCAAGTCCATTTTTTATGCTTCATGGAAAAATAATCGAACTCAAACGTATTACCAACAACATAAAGTGTTACTAAAGTAAATAGTATATCAAACACTCTTAGAAGTACTCTTCTTTCAGAAATGTTAAAATGCACACTAGGATTGGGCATATGGGTTGGTTCAAGTTAGGTTAAATAGGTTGTCAAATATAACAAGGAAATCTTTAGAAACCATATTACTTCAATACAGAAAGCCACTTTTGCTTAATAACATCCCAACTAAAAGTGTCCACCTTAAGTCTTGCGTTTTCGACAATATTCTCTGTATCAATCTCTCCTTTAACAAGTTTTAGTATTACATCTACAAATGCTTTAGAATTATTAGGCGTTACCAAAAATCCATCTTTACCATTTTCTATTAAAAAAGGCATACCTCCTACGTTTGTAGATATAACGGGTAAGCCTAGCGCCATTGCTTCAATAACACTTACAGGAGTATTGTCTATAGATGTTGTATTTATAAATATATTGTAATCTTGTGCCTTTTTATGCCAGTTAGCTTTAGATAGTAGCCCAGTAAATTCAACATCAACACCTAGTTGCTTTGCAAAATCTTTTGTTTCTAACAGGCTGCCGTCGTTATCTGGACCTACCATACACAAGGCCGCCTTGATTCCTTTATCTTTTAGAGCTTTTATAATTGTTACTGCTAATTTCGGATTGTATATTTTAGAAAATGAACGTACCCAAAGCAACTTAACAGTACTATTTATTGGTCTCTTTTCGAATTTATAATTTTCTATTACAATAGCATTTGGTATATACACTAAATTGGTATAACCTTCTTCTTTAAAACTAGAATATAAGTATTGAGATGGAGCGATATTAAAATATGCTTTACCAAAAAGTTTACGAGATCGTTTAGAAGATTGCTTTAAACGTTTTGGTAAATTACCACCATGCAGTATAGGAATGTATTTTAAATTAAAGACACGACACAATTTGGCAACGTAATAAGCATAGTAGAAATTTAGAGTACTGTAGGTATCTATTAGAACATAATCTACTGTACTTCTATGTTTGTAAACGGTAAACAGCATGTCTATAAACCTCAACCCTATATGTTTGTAACTCGACGCATAAGACACCTTAAACCCCAAACCTTCCAATTGTTTTCCTAAGGTATCAATTGTGGTTTCTGTTTTATGCTTTTGCGCTAAGCGGTTTCCTATGTAAACGAGGTGTTTCATTTTTAACATGTAAAAGGCTTAGTGCGTATATAAATGCTGGAGCTGCTATACGCATTGCCGAATGGTTTATGGTTAAAATCCAAAATAAATAGAACGAATAAAATAGTACATTACTCCGATCTCTTATCCTAAAAGAAAGGGGTACTAATAAGAGTATTAAAAAAGCCAAAATACCTAGCAGCCCATGTTCTGATAGAATACGACTCATTTCGTTATGAGACGCAGCATGCCTTCCTGTTTTTTGAAACCTTAAATCTTTTACTCTACCAACACCTACTCCTAAGAAAGGACTATTGATAAATTCTTCAAATTCCAAAAGAAATATATCTTTTCGACCGGTGGTTATGTCTTTTTTGTCTTCTCCTCTTGCATTTTGATTTGCGTATCGCTTTTGTAAAAACCCATTTGTTTGAATTGTAGAAACTCCCCATGAAATTACTGCTACCAAAAAAAATAATATTATGGAAAGTAACATTTTGCTTTTACCCTTTTTATCCATGAACTTATACTGCATAATGATAAAAATAAATATCATAATAACAGCAGTAAAAACACCTCCTCTACTAAATGTTACTAGGGCTCTAAACGAAAATAGGATTATAAGTGCCAAATCAACATATTTTAGTAAAGAGGTTTTACTGAAATAAAAAAACCTAACTGTTACTAAAAACCCACCTAAACCTAATACTGTAGCAACTTGGTTTGGACCAAAACCACCAGAAGTTACAAAATTAGACGAAGTTCCTGAAGAGGCACTGGCCACATCTGGGTTGTAAATAAATATGTAAACCAAAGTACTAACTAGGGGATAAATAGCATAACTAATAATTGCCTCTAACTGTTTTTTGGTTACTGAAACACCATAACAGAATAAAGCAGAAAGTCCTAAACAAACCGGACCACTTAAATTAAAAGCAATTGCTTTTCTTATATTATATCCAAGATCTAACAAATTAAGAGATAGGTAAACTCCTGGTATTAAAAGTGCAATGTAAAGAACATAAGGAACTGCTTTTTTATTAAACCCGTTGTATACAAAACCCATTACTACAAATAAAATTACAGCATATTTGTTGGCTTCATAAAGTAATAGTCCGCCTCGCATTCTTAAAAGCACTTCCATCCCTAAAATATATGTACATGCCTTTAGTATTATTGAAGCTCTTACATGGCTTGGAGCGTTAATAGTTTTAATGAAGAAATAGGTTAAAATTGAAAAAAAATAGATATTTGCCAACCCTCTATTGAAAAACATTATCGCTCCTAAGATAATATGTAAACCCAAAAATATTAAGTGTTTACTTTTCATTACAGCTCGAAATAAGTTTCTATTATTTTTTTTAGTGTAATTTCTTTAGAGTAAGTATTTATCACCTTTGTTTTTAAATTTCTAGCAAATTGAGCTGCTTTGTCTTCTTTTTTAATCATAAAACGTAGCGCCTTGTATAACGCTACATAAGCTTTAGGTTCTACAACCAAACCGCTTCTGTTATGTTCTACAACTTTTGCACAAAATCCAACATTGGTAACAACTACAGGTAAACCTGTTAATCCATATTCTAAAAGTGCTAAAGGTAAACCTTCCGATTTTGATGCTATAACGCCAATATTACATTGTTTTAATGTTTCATAAATCGAAACACAATTATTATACGTAAATACTTTATCTTTTAGAAATTCTAAATCTATAAAATTAAAAATAGACTTTGAGTAATTGTCCTTAAAATCTTTACCCACAAGGTGTAACGTCCAATCTGGAACATCTCTTAAAACTAATTGAAATGCTTTTAAAAGTGTTATATGATCTTTTTGCGCTCTAAAGTTAGCCAAATAAACAATACGCTTGCCTTTTTCGCCTTTAAGGTATGTTATGTTGATGTTGTTCTCTACCTGCTTTAATTCTGGATAATTGGCTAAGTAGCTAATTGATTTACTACTTAGGTGCTTTTCTGCCCAATCTTTTAAATTAGAATTAACACAGAAGATATGATTGAAATATCTTGAACATAGTTTTAATGCTTGTTTAGGTCTATCGTTTAAAAAATCGCTTTTCCCATAATGATCGTGCCATATTAACTTAATACTAGGATTTAAAAGTTTTATTAATGTTCCTATAAAAAAAGACGTGGCATGAGCGTGTATATGTGTAATATCATTTCTTTTTACAAATTTATTTAAACGATGTATTGCTTTAACATCTAGTGTTCCTTTTCTTTGTAAAAACAAATACTTTACTCCTTGTATTATAGTCTCCTTTAAATCTCCCTCCTTTCTTGTAGCGCACAAATAAGATTGCTCTACAGACTCTACCAAAGCATTCGAAATATTAACAGCTACGCGCTCTGCTCCTCCTGTCTCTAAAGAATCTATAAGTTGTAATACTCTCATTTTTTTGCTAATAATTCTGAAATCTCCTTTTCAAAAGTATTGAGGGTGTAATTTTGAGACCAATGAGCTGCATTAAAGGCTATTTCTTGCAATAATTTTTCGTTTTTAAGAGCTACCTCAATTTTACTTACTGCTTCGTCTAGTTTAGAGGGTATTAAAATTCCTCTCTTACCGTAATCTAACATATCTGGCACGCAAGATACAGGAGTTGCTATTGGTATAACTCCAAAAAACATGGCTTCTGCTATGGCCTTAGGCCAACCTTCAGATTTTGAGGCCAAGATACAAAAATGCGTGTGCTTTAATGCTTCTTTAATTTCATTTGCTTTTACGTTACCATGCAAAACAACTTGATCTTGTAATTTTTTAGCATTGCAATAGTCTTGCAATGCTGTTCTCAATACGCCGTCTCCGTAAATATCTAAAGAAATTTTGTAGCCCTTTCTTTTTAACTTTTCTATAATTTGTATAGCAAACAATGGCCTTTTACCTTTTACCAAACTTCCCACAAAAATAAATTTTATATGCTTAGTGTAGGCCTTAAGTTTTGGTTCTATTTTGTCTTCTTCTCTAAACGATGCCGTAAAGAAAGGTTTTATATTTTTAGTTTGTTTTTTCCACTTACCATAAACTAAAACAGTCATGTTTTTTGTTAAAAACGTATTGCTCAAAATTTTTTTTTGAATAACGTAACTTATAGGTTGTTTTGCTTTAGGATCCCAGTTCCCAGCATATTTCGCAGTTTTAATTTTACTAGGAAACGCTATTTGCACCAAGCACCCCAAAAGCCCTATGTTACCAGGACAACGTAGATGAATATGGTCCGCCCACTTCATAGCCCTATAAAGTGCGAACAATATTTGCGGTGTTTTGTACAAACTGTAACATATATGCTTTATAGACTTATATTCTAAACTTGGTAGTATTACTAGTTCTGGTTGTTTTTTAAACTCTTGTTTTAATAATTTTTGAGTGTACGTATTTGGAGACGCTATCTTATATTTTGTTACGTATTTTGTCCAAATGTCTATTTCTTTAACATAAGGGCTATAAGCTACATACTTATGCTTTTCTTGTAAAGTTGGTGCATTTGTAACAATCAAAAATTTCATTTATATATAATCTTTAGACGTGTTATTACTTACTATTTCTGCTGGAACGCCTAATAGTGTTACATTTTCTGGAAAAGAGTTTACCACTAAGGTATTCGCTCCTATAACAATATTATTACCTATAACTATTTTGCCTGCAACTACAGCATTAGCACCTACGTATATGTTGTGTCCTAAGATTGGCACACCTCGGTTTTCTGCACGACCGCTAATACCAATGGTTACGCCTTGAGAGATATTACAGTTATTCCCAATTTCGCTTTTAGCATTTATAATTATTCCTCCAAAATGCCCTATATAAAAAGAATGTCCAATTTTTGCTGTATAAGGAATTGAAATGCCTGTTAGCAGTTCTATTATTTTTTGCCAAATTACACAAAGTCCCAAAAGAATTTGTTTTAATAATGGTACTCTTAATTTATAGCATGAATGTGCTATTCTGTATTGAAAAATAGCCCAAAACCCTTGGGTAAAGAAAATGATACTAAAAAAATGTGCACCGTATTTCTTGTACTTTAAATAATCTGATGTTACTAAGGATTTTAAAGTCATAATTATTCGATCTTGGGTGGGTTAAATATAATAGAAAACCACCCACTTAGCCTACCTATAGTTTCTGTTAGTGCTTTTTTTCTATCTCTGGTTGTTAATACATTTGTTGCTCTAACTAATGTTAAAAGCAGAACTGTTGCATGAAACTTAAGTTTGGGCTTTGGTTTTGGGTTTGGATATTTTACCTTCCAAACATACCACCCGTTTCTTACCACCATTTTACCATAGTGGTATTGGTTTGGTCTTCCAGATGATTCGTGGTAATGTGCTAGTTTTGCATTAGTATTTACGTATAGCTCTCCTATTTTAGCTAATCTTAGAGAAAAATCGGTATCCTCATAAAGTCCGTACCCTTCAAAATATGTTGAAAATTTAATTTTTTCAAAAACTAAAGTTCTATAACTAGAAACACCTCCCATGATTTGTTCTACTTTATATGTTTTCCCCGATGGCGGCAAAAAACTAATGGAACGACCGTGCGAGAAAGTGGGTAAATACCCAGGCGGGGTATCTGGTGCCAACCCAACTTTTTTCCTTATTTTAAATCTTGAGGGTTCTTTACGCATCCAGCCGTCATAGTAAAAACTGTCTTTATCTTTTTTGCCCGTTGCTATATTCCAATTTACTTCGTTAGTAATATACCCTCCAATTGCTAATGCTTTGGGATGAGTTTTATAACTTGATAACAAGACTTCAAAGTAATCTGATTCAAGGATAACATCATCATCCAAAAAACATGCAATTGCACTGGCTCTTGCTATTTTAGTTATTCCAAAATTTCTTTGCTTTGTTAAACCTCGAAGATCTGCCCCTACTAAATAGTATCTAATGTTTTTATAATTTTCACCTATTAACGCTTCTTTGGTTTCATCATTTAAAGAGCCATCAACAATAATAATCTCACCTGGATATAAAGTTTGCTTTTCAACAGAGCCTAAGAGTTTAATCACTGCTTCGGCTCTCATATAAGTACAGATAATTAAAGAAAATGGTAAAGCCATTTATTTTGTTTTTGATTTAAAATGTTGATGTATCTGTATAAAATAAGATTCTCTTTGCAAAGTGTTTAGCCATAAATTTCGATTGGATTTTTGTAAGGCTTCAAATTCATCTTTATTTAAATTATTATGAAATGCTAGTATTTGATCTTTTACCGATACTGGACTTGTATTATCTAAAATTAAACAATGTTTGCTCCAATTTATACTTTTATGTAATGGTAGCCTACAGTCTGTGTTAAATAGAATAGGAATACGTCCAACAGCTAATGTTTCGTATAGTCTAACCGAGAAATTACCCACACCTCTAATGCAAAACGTATAAGCGGTATTGTAGATGTTAGTATAAAACTCTAGAGTACTTTTTTGTTGCGCTTGTGTAGAGTGTACTCCTGCTCTATAACTATCTCGCAATATAAATTGCGTATTAAAACAATTAAGCGCTGCCAATTGCTTAAGGTATCTGGCTCTTTTAATACTGGATGGGTAAAAACTTTGTTTATCTATTAGTGCCTTTGTTAAAGTCGTTTTTAAATTGTGTTTAACATGATTGGCATATTCTTTTATATACTTCTGTATTCCTGATTTTGCATGCCCTACAAAACCTATACTTGGTTTATCTTCTTTTGGTAAAACTGAAAAATCTTTGGTTAAAATTTGGCTGTAGGGATCGTTTATAAATGATGGTAAAATAAAAGTGGTTTTTGACATTTTAGTCTCGAAACCACCTAATCTAAATGTAAAACTGTTAGGAATATTTGTTGTATATCCGTAATCTCCTGCGGTATATACCCACAACGGTTTTCCAAATAGTTTGGCACTCCTTAATACGTTTTCATAGTCTTTGCGCTTAGCAAAAAAAGTAGAATAATTTATGGGTACAACTATAACATCGCTTTCTTGAGGTACAGATACCAAAGTATAATATTTAGATAATACCTTGCTTTTCTTATATACTAAATCGAATAATAAGGGGAATACCTGACTTCGATAGGTTTCTGTTAAAAATTTATTATCTGTATAAAGCTTAATCATAAGGTATTTGCCTTAATTTTAGAACTCCAATATACACTCTTGCTCCATTTTTCTCTAAACAACGTTTTAAATTTAAAAGGATTTTTATACCCAAAAGCCTTAAATTCTTTTAATAACAATAGTAATTTGTAACCATTTATTTGATTTGTGGTGTAATGTGTTTGATATAACAGTTGTATTGTAGGCGAGGGTTTAGGTTGTATGCTTTCTGCATCCCAAAGTTGTTTTATTTTTGTTCTATAGCCTCCAAAGGGTGCTTTTAGGTGTGTAATTTTAAGATTAGGAATAAATATTACATCTTCTCCTTTATTTCTCAACTGCATGCCAAATTCTGTATCTTCCCCAAACCCAAATTCGTATGCGGTATTAAACTCTATATTTTTTAATGCTTTTGATGCTACCATACTGGAACCAGAACCGAAAATTGTGGTTTGGTGCATTTTAAAAAAAGTTTGTTTTTGTTTTGGTAGCAAGCATAAATAATTTAATACTGTTATACCGTATTGTTTTATTTGATTTAGAGATAATTCTAGAAAATTAGAGTTAAATCTAATATCATCATCTGCAAAAAAAACCCATTCACTTTCTACTTTAGATAATGCTATATTCCTTGCATTACACACGCCTATTTGTGCTATAAATTCGTGTTTTACATTAAATGGCCAAATTTGGGTTTGTAAATATTCTAATTCTGAAAAAGAATTGGGTACTGGATTTTGCTCTACAATAATAACGTTTTTTGGCAAAAGCGTTTGGTTAGATAAATCTTTTAGTACATCATACAAATATTTTTTTCTGCCTATAGTAGGTATAACCACATCCACAGTATTATTTACTGTAACTTTTTTAGATGATTTTATTGGTAGACTATCAAAATCGATTTTAACCTTTAATTGCTTAACAAAAAGGTGTTTTGTAATACTACATATGGTTGTTTTCCTTTCGTAAATCGCATAACACCATGCTAAGAAAAAAAACCAAACCCATTTATAATGTTGTTTTACAAACTTAAAAAGTGTACTTTTTTTCGCTTTTATAGTTTCGATTTTAATTCTTGTTTTATCTTTTAATAATTTTGGTTCTGAATAACAAAAAAGGCCTTCTACCATGGCACTTTTTGCTAATGAATTCAAAAAATAGTCGAAGGATTCGTTATAATCTAATGGGTGTTTTACACAATTAATAACTCTAGTATTTACTCCTCCTACATGGCTACTCATAAGCCAAGTTGGATAAGTTACATCTTTATTAATTTTCACAAAAAAACTACGCTCTACGTACCCTATTTGATCTGGAATATAGTTGGTTTCGTTAGTATTATAACTTATCAAAAGTTTTTCATGATGAAAAATTGAATCCAATTTTGCAATATTTAACTCTTGCAATAACTTCTCGTGGCACCATATTACTAAAGTTTCTATTTTACTTTCAATTATTTTTCTAAAACCGTTTAATAAGGTACTAGGTAAGGAGATTACGTCGTTTATATGCTCTAAATTTTCATTTAAAACTGCAACAATTATTTTACCATCATGTACCAGTACAATCATATTAATCTGTAATTACTTCGAATGGTTTTTCTCCAATTATAGCTGCATATTTACTAAAACTGCTAGGATACATTTTCCCTATGTTTAAAAGATAAACCTTTTCGGCTTTAGAAATCATAAAGAAATCTAACATTGTCTTTAAATGGCTTTCTAGACTAGAATTTACATCAAAATTATCCATATGAAAAGGTTTCCCTTCAACCACTTCAATATTTATTCTCCCTTTTATAGCATTCAAAAAATAAATACTGTCTGAAAACATATAACGTTTTTGGCTAGACAGTTGTGAAGTTTCTTCTATCTTTTTTTGCAACTTTTGGATGAGTTCTTGTTTTTCTTTAGTACCTAAAACTAAAGATGTTGTGTCTGCAAAATCCCCCATTAGTGTGGTAAATCTTGAGTGAAAGCAGATGTATGCATCTGTCTCTATTTCTTTAAGCTTTGCTTCTAATACCTCTGATTTTAAAAATAGTGTATTAAAATGTGTTCTCCATTTTTCTTCTAAGAAAGCTTTAGTTTTTGTGGGATACAATACGTTTAGATAATCAATATTGGCATAAACTAAAAATGTTTCTGCATTGGAGGTTTCTATATCGCGTAGGGGATTAATATCAAAATTATTAACTGTATAAACAATCTTAGTTTTTGTTGGATGGTATTCTAGATGTGCCTTTTCTATTTTCCAGTCTACAGCATTTGGTTTTAAAAAAACACTTAGCTCAAAAGGATCGTCAAATTGTATGTAAAAATCATAATTTAAATATTTCGCAATATCGTAATACGAAATTATACCTTTTAACCTATCTACCAAACCGCCATGAGGCAAAACACCATTAAAACATACTACTATGCGCTTTTTAGGATAACGTTTAGTACTTATTTGCTTGGTATGAAAAAACAATAATTTAATTTGTTTTACATGCTTACTTATTGCTTTCTTTATATGTTTATTGAACATTAATAGCCTAAAATGTTTCTATTACTCTTTTGTAATACGTTATGTTAGTTTTTGCCTGTTTGTCTATATTAAAGGTAGATCCTACTTTATTATAAGCTTCTTTTCCTATTTTGGTACACAATGACTTGTTATTTAGTAGCTCTAAAATTTTTAAACTGTACGCTTCTGTCGCTTTTGGGTGTACTAAATACCCGTTAATTCCATTATCAATTAATTCTAGAGCCCAATCAATATTTGTGTTTACTACTGGCTTCTGCAATGCCATTGCTTCTATAGTTACCATTCCTAGGGTTTCTGCAAACGATGGAAATACACAAACATGGGCTTGCTCTATATACGATTTCACTTTAGAGTATGGTACTTTACCTAAATAGTCTACGCTTTTTTTTGCTTCGTCTGAAAAATAGGTTCGCATCAACTTATAAGTAGATTCGCTTCCTGTTTTTATATCTGGAGCATCGTTTCCTATTAAAATAAGTTTTACATCTGGATCTTGATCTACAATTGTATTAAAAATTTTAGTTAACTCTAAAACACCCTTTTTTCGTATTAACGTTCCAATGTATAGTATCGTTTTTTCGTTGTAATGTTCTGGGTTTTTGTTTACGAACTTACTTAATTCTAAACCGTAATGGATGGTTTTTATTTTTTCAGGATTCAATCCAAATATTTTTCGTGTTACGTCTCCTGCATAAGTTGTTGGCGCTATATATGCATTAGCATTTTTAAGTGCTAATTTTTCAAATAAAAAGTTTTTAAATTTTTGTTTTCGGTTCTCTAATTTACAAAAGTATGCATCACTACCGTGGAAGCGTATTACCAAAGGCACTCTAAAATGCATAAATGCTGTTATGCCTGTCCAATCTGGAGCTTCTAATAAATCTATATTGCACTTTTTTACTTCTTCTTTTATATACCGCTGTACGTGTTTTCTATATTTGTAGAACGAGAAAAATTTATAATGCCTATGCTTAATTAAATGTATATCTACACCTTCGTCTTTATATACTGCATCTTCTTTTTGATGGTATACATAAACACTAACTTTAACATCTTGTTTAACTAGAGCTATTGCTAAATTTTTTATGCTTGTTGCTATTCCAGCTGCATGTGTCGTTTTTTGGTGTGGATATTCTGATGTTATAAAACCTATATGCATGCTCTAACTATTATTAAGTATAGCATTAATTGCTTTCCAGATATTAAGGGATGCTTCTTTTGGTGTTTCCCCTGCTATTGTTTGGTACCATTTCTTTCCTTCTTCTACATTAGATAAATTACCGTCTAAAATAGACGTTACTAAGCCTTCTAAATCTCTTTTATCTGTACAAAATATTGCGGCTTCTTTACTAGGCATAGATCTAAAGTGTACATAGTTATAATTCTGGCCAATGTCTCTAATTCCTTTTTTTAATTGAGGTTGCTCATAATTATAGTATATACATGGTTTATTGTGTACTACAAAATCGAATACCGTAGAGGAACATACATTGGTTACAAATTCGCTATGCTCGCATACATTGTAAAGCATCTCAAAATCTTCTTTAGCTGGTAGTACTTGATTCCATTGGTCTCCTACTTGCTTCCAGATAGGATCTATAACGGTAATAACATCTTTATATGCGTTAATAACGGCGTTATATCTTGGCGTAAAGTCTACTGGACATTTCCTGTAAATAATACCTAAGTTATACCCTTTTCCGTTTAAACGTCTCACTACATGAGCTAGATCTTCAAGATAATATTGATCTAATGGCGATGTGGTTTCATCGTCTCCTGAATAACAAATGTATTTTTTGTCTACATCTAAACCCTGTCTTTTAAAAAACTCTACTTTAGGTATTTTTAAAGCCTCATTGTAATGTGGTTCGAATTGTGGTGTACCTGTTACAAAAATCTGTTCTGCTTTTACAAAAGGGTAATATTGCAGCATTTCATTTTTCATATGCTTACTCCACACGCAATAATAATCGGTTTCTACAACTTGCATCGCTTTGGGCACATTATCCCAAGAATATACAAAAGTTACTGTAGGTATGCCTAAATCTTGAGCTGCTAAAAGTGCACTGATCGATTGCGTTGCGCGCTGGGTAGTACAAAATACCAAATCTGGTTTGTGCTCTTGTAATTGAGCCTTACAATAAGCATATTTTGGATTTTTACGCTCTAATGTATTTATCTTTTTCCGTAATTTCTTTATTCCTTTTTCCGAAGAATGCAATCCTATTAGCCCTTTTATAAAAATACTTTTGGCTATGTTTTTTAGACCGTTGTAATTAAAGGGGAATTTATAGGTTGGATAAACAGCATCCTTAAATTTATCTCTAGATACATTTAATTCGCAGCGTTTCCTTGCTCTAGAATATAAAGGTGTTAATGGGTGTTGTTGGGTGTTTTTTATTTTAACTTCTTTAAAACCTAAATTGTCTTGAAGTGAAAATATCGTATTATTCCAATAGGTAATGTCAAACCCCATGTTTGTTCCTATTGTTTTAAAATTAGTAAACGCAAAATTTCTTAACCCTACGCCATCTGGAAAAAAAACAAATACTTTTTTCTGCATTACAATTCTTATCCTTTTTTGTTTTTTAACTTATCGCGTTGTACTTGTTCTATTGGCAAAATATCCTGACTTTTATAACTTAAAGCTTTGTGTACAGCTCTTAAATCTCGTGATAATTTACGAAGCCCCATTGGTTCTAAAGATGCTGCATGGTCTGTACCTTTCCATGTGCGGTCTAACGTATAATGGCGTTCTATTACATTTGCTCCTAAGGTATATGCAGCTACGTCTATAGCTATACCTAAATGGTGTCCTGAAAAGCCAATATGCTTCACTTCTTTACCGTATTTTTTTATTAAAAGATTGATATCTAATAAACAGACATCTTCGAATGGTACGGGGTACCCAGATGTACAATTATAAAGTACAAGGTCTTTAAGTCTGTTCTTCGTGTTAAAAAACGACACCAAATCTTCTATTTCAGATTTGGTTGTCATTCCTGTAGAGATATGTATTTCACCTTTGTAATTGTTACATAGGTAGGTTAACATTTTAGTATTGTTATTACAGGCCGATGGTATTTTAATAAACTTAGGGTTAAGCGAAACTATTTCTGTTGCAGATGTAAGGTCCCATACGGATGTGGAATAATCTATTCCTATATCTTCACAGAATAATTTAAGTGTATTGTGTTGTTCTAGTGTAAATTCTAAAAACTCTCTATGCGCACCATAGGTAGCTCCATAAGAATTTATTGGATTGGGATGAGGCTGATTGTATTGCGCTTCTGTTAGTAACTCTTTATTGTGTCGTTTTTGAAATTTTACGGCATCTGCATTACAAAATATTTTTGCTACTTTAATGAGTTCCTTTGCTATTTCAATATCTCCTTTATGGTTACATCCAATCTCTGCTATAATGTAAGGGGCCTTATAATTACTCATATTTAATTTACGCTAGAAACGTTTGTTGTAATTTTTAATAAATTGGCAGGCTTCTCTTATGGCACCTGCTCCTGATTTTTTTGTTAGCACTACATCTGCTAAAGCTTTTATCTCGGGCATAGCGTTACCAGGCGTTAAAGACCACCCTACGCTACATATATTAGCCATGTCGTTAACGTCGTCTCCCACGTAAGCTACATTATTTAAGGAAAACTCTTGTGTTTTAGCTAACTGTTGGAGTAAAGTGTGTTTGTCTTTGACTCCTAAAAACACTTGGGCTATTTTTAGTTTCTGCATGCGTTTGGCCACTAATTTTGATTGTTCACTTGTCATTATCATTACCTCAACACCAAATTCTCTCAAAATTTCGATTCCCATACCGTCTCGCATATCGAAGTTTTTGGTATGCTCGCCTTCTGAGGTATAGGTAATCGTACCATCTGTAAACACGCCATCTACATCTAACACTAAATGTGTTATTTTTTTAGCTATTTTTTCACGCTTTTGCCGCTCTATTAATAAGCTTTCAACAATGGTCCAGTCTGTTTCAGAATCAATTTCATAGAGAGTATCTTCTGGCATACGTACTAAGCCTATATTGCCTCCTAATCTGTTTTTATGGTTAATTAGCGTGGTTTTTGTACAAGTGTAAACTGCACCGTTTTCTATTAATAGTCCTTCAAAATCTTGCCTTCTGGGACGTTTTTTAGGGTTATAGTTTGCGGGTGTACCATTTGCATTCCACGTAAACCGATGGGTATTTACAACTGTTAATGCGGCGTCTTTTCCTTGCTGTAATTGCTTTAAACATTTGTTAATGTCTTCTGCTTTTGTAAAAGGCGAAGTTGCTTGTAACAAACAAAACACATCAAAGTTATAATTTATTTGCTGCGCAAACTCTAGCATTGCGCTTTCTGTTGTTGCTGTATCGGTTGCACTTTCTTTAGAGCGCTTTAGGACTTTTATTTTTGTGGTATAATGGTATTCTTTTTCTATAAATTCTAAAATAACATCATCATCTGTATACACATATACCTCATCTAAATTAGAGAGTAATGCTTCTCCTAGTACCCAAGTAAATAAGGGCTTTCCAACCATTTTCCTTCTATTTTTCCCAGGAATGCCTTTAGAGTTTTTTCGTAATGGAATAAAGCCTAATGTTTTCATTGTGTTATTTACTAATACCGTTTATAGTAATTGCTAAAATACAGTTTTACTTATTAATTTAAAGTGGTTTTGGTTTAAGTACCTCATAGAGATAATCTATTTGTTGTTTTAAATCTATTTGGTGATTCCCTACAAAAAAACCGTGTTCATCCAAATATTTTGCATGCTTCATCTCTCCAAATATCTCATAATCAAAATACTTTAACACTTCATTCTTTGTAAAATCTCCCGTTACAATTGGTCTACAGTCTATTTGTTTTGCTTTTAATACTTCTGTAATTTTTTGTCGTTTTAGCTTAGACTCTGGTCTTATAATCAAACTAAAACCAAACCAACTGCTTTTAGATATTTCTTTTTGCGTGTAAAAATCGGGATGGTTTTTAAATCTTTTTATAAAATAACTGGCATTTTCGCGTCTTACTTTTAAAAAATTCGGCAATTTTTGCAGTTGTTTTATGCCTATAGCTCCAGACATTTCTACAGGGCGTAAATTGTATCCCGGCAAAACGAAACGAAACGACTCTTTAAACCAATCGTTTGTTTTATTACTAACTTGATTTTCTTTAGGCAAGTGTCGAGTCCAGCCATGCGCGCGCAGCGCTATTAAAACATGGTATAATTCTTCGTTATCTGTTACTACTAAACCGCCTTCCATAGTAGCCATATGGTGTGAGAAAAAGGTCGAAAAAGTTCCCATTATTCCAAAAGTTCCAGCTTGTTTTCCATTGTACTCTGCTCCCATAGATTCGCAATTGTCTTCAAGAAGAATAATATTTTTATTTTCTATTAAAGCTTCTATTTTTTGAAAATCATTGGGATTACCTAGCAGATTTACTGCAAAAATCATTTTAGTATTGGGGGTTATTGCTCTTTCTAACTGCTCTAAATCGAAATTTAAAGTTTCTAAGTCTACATCTACAAACTTTAACTTTAATCCGTATTGATACAAAGGAAAGTACGTTGTACTCCAAGATACGGCTGGTACTATAACTTCGTCTCCTCGTTTTAATTTTGGATTTTTAGTGTAAAACAATGCTGCTACTGCCAATAGGTTTGCAGAAGATCCTGAGTTTACCATTACAGCATACTTGGCGTCTATAAATTGAGCAAATTCTGTTTCAAATTGTGATACGTACTTCCCCATAGTATACATATCACTATCTATAACTTCTTGTATGGCTTCTAATTCGTTAGTATCCCATGTAGATGTGGCTAATGGATATTTAATCATTTAAAATAGCGTTTTTATAATATGCATATGTTTTTTCTATGCCTTCTTTTAACGAGGTTCTAGCTTTCCAACCAAATGCAGTTAGCTTTTCATTGTCTATTAATTTTTGTTTCATACCAACTGGTTTGGTAAGGTCATGCTTAAATACGCCCTTATAACCAACTACATCTGCAATGGTTTGGTAGTACTCATTAATTGTCCAGTCGCTCCCTAAACCTACATTCAAATTTTGTGGTAATTTTTCTAAGTGTTCAATAGTATAAAAAATAAAATCTGCCAAATCTTCTGCATACATAAACTCTCGTCTGGCTTGGCCATCTCCCCATATCTCTACTTCCTTGTCTTTACGAGTTTTTGCGTCGTGAATTTTTTTTATAACTGCAGGAATCATGTGAGAGTGTTTAGGTGAAAACTTATCGTACCTCCCATACAGATTACATGGAATTACTGTTTTATAATTATAGGTTGGGCTTTCTTTTACTATGTACTCACATAATCGCGTTGTTACTATCTTTGCTAAAGCATAACCTTCGTTAGTTGGCTCTAATTCTCCTTTAAGAATCTCACTTTCCTTTAAAGGATTTTGTGCTAAACGTGGGTACATGCATGAGCTTGATAAATTAATTAAAGATTTAATTTTATGCTTTTTTGCTGCCATAATAATGTGCTTACCCATATCTAAATTTTTTATTAAAAAATCTACAGGGTGTGCTATATTTGCTTGAATACCTCCCACCATACCTGCTGCATGTATAACCAAATCTGGTTTATGCGCTTCTATATAAGCTTCTACCTCTAATTTGTGTTCTAAATTTAGAGTCGTGCTTTTGGGGGTTAAAAAAGTATAGTTTTGAGCTTTATGGTGTTCCAATATGTTTTGCCCTACCATACCGCTATGACCTGTTAAGAGGATTTTCATATTACGTTTACATGTTTTGTTTTAGCACATATTTTAAATCGTGTGCCATCATTATTTCTACAAGTTGTTTAAATGACGTTTTGTTGGGGTTCCATCCTAAATTTTGCTTTGCCTTTGCTGGATTTCCTAAAAGGGTTTCTACTTCTGCCAACCGGTAATAATTGGGATCTATTTGGATTAAGGTTTTTCCTGTTTTTTCATCTATACCTTTTTCTGCTTTACCTTCTCCTTCCCATTTTATAGTAATTCCTGCTTCATTAAATGCCAATTCACAAAACTCTCTAACTGTATGTTGCTCTCCTGTACCAATAACATAATCTTCTGGCTCTTGTTGTTGTAACATTAGCCACATACATTCTACATAATCTTTGGCATACCCCCAATCTCGCTTTGCATCTAAGTTACCTAAATACAATTTGTCTTGTATGCCATTAGCTATTCGCGCAGCTCCTAAAGTTATTTTTCGAGTTACAAAGGTTTCGCCTCTGCGCTCCGATTCGTGATTGAATAAAATACCATTTACAGCATACATTCCATAAGATTCTCTATAGTTTTTGGTTATCCAAAATGCATATAACTTTGCTACACCATAAGGAGATCTTGGATAAAATGGTGTTGTTTCTGTTTGCGGAATTTCTTGGACTTTGCCGTATAACTCAGACGTAGATGCTTGGTAGATTCTTGTTTTATCTACTAAACCACAAATTCTTATAGCTTCTAATAATTTTAGCGTGCCTATTCCATCTGCCTCTGCTGTATATTCTGGCAAATCAAAGGATACTTTAACATGGGATTGTGCTGCTAGGTTATAGATTTCGTTTGGTTGGAGTTCTTGTACTAACCGAATGAGATTAGATCCATCCGTCATATCTCCGTAATGCAATTTTATATTCTGCTTTTCATGCAAATCCTTAAGTAGCGTATCTATGTAAAGGTGTTCAATACGTTCTGTATTAAATGTAGAACTTCTTCTTATAATGCCGTGTACTTCGTAGCCTTTATCTAAAAGTAATTCTGCCAAATACGAACCGTCTTGTCCATTTATACCTGTAATTAGGGCTGTTTTCATTCTTGAGGGTTTATGTCTGTATTTTGGTTGATAAATGTACTAATTTCTGTTGTGAATATTTCAGCCCCTTTTTTAAGTAGGTGCGATTCGTCAAAATAATATGCTGTATCCTTATATTCAGACTTTAAGGTATCGTAAACCATAATATGCCTCTCTTCTACTAAAGTTTTAAAACGTTTGTAAAAGTTATAATTAAAAGTGTTAAAACTCGGCGGAATAGCATAAACCAGTATAATATTATTCGTTTTACACAAATGTTGTATGTTTTCGAAGGCTTTTAACTTAGCGTCTTGTTCTTCTATAATTTTATAGGGTTTTACTTGTTTATCGTAAAACAAGTATAAACTCGTTTTTTCTAAAAGAGGCATAGTACCTAAACTATCCATTGGATTATTTTTATGGGGTTCTTTTTTGTTGGTAAAAAAATGAGAACCATGTAGCCTAGCAGTGAATAACAGTGAAGAAAGGCTACTATGAACACCTCTTTCTATTAAAGTATTATTAATACAATTGTATCTTGTAAATGGCTTTAGCATGTCTTCTCTAAACGTTATGCTTTTGTCTTCCAAAAATTCACTTGGATTGTCTATGGTTAGAATAATTACTTTTGGTGTTTTATTATATTTTAAAAATAATTTTAAAATGTATTCGTGAAATATAACGTTAGACCCGTGATAAGATAAATTGTGAGTGGTTAAGCTGGTTTCTTGTTGAAGTTTGCCTGCAATTATATTACCAATACCTCTTGAAGAACCTAAAATTATGAGTTCTTTATTTATTTGCCCGGTTACGATATTTTTTAGACGCTTGTCGAATTGTTTTTCTACGCCATTTACAAGAAGTAACCATGCCATTTTTTCTATGAAGAAAAACAGAACTACAAATAAAAATATGTTTTTTATAAAGCGTTTCATTTTTTAAAACTGAAAATATATAAATTCTTGTTGTGCTGTGTTACTGTACATTAATATTACTGCTAATAAAAAAAAGTAAAATCCCCAACGTAATGCTTTTGTTTGATTTATTAAGATGGTTTCTAAAGCGTACTTTTGTCGACGCCCTACCCATTCAACCCCCATGAAAAATACAATGAAAGCTAATACGTTTGTAGGTCTAATTTCAGGAATACTAAATAAACTTTTAGAAACTAATTTTTCTATATAATCAACTGCTATAGCTACTGTTTTTGCTCTAAAAAATATCCATGCTACTACTGTTAAACTGAAGGTTATAAAAATTCTAACTATGTCTTTAGCACTTGGAAACATGCGGTTGTAAGCTACAATTTTTAAGTTATTCCTATTGCGCTTGGTAAGTTGTAATGGTAAAAAATATATAGCATTTAAGCCTCCCCATACTATAAATGTCCAATTTGCACCATGCCAAAAACCACTCACTAAAAAAATAAGGAATGTGTTTCGTATTTTCGTCCAATTGCCTCCTTTACTTCCTCCTAAGGGAATATATAAATAGTCTCTAAACCATGTTGATAGTGAGATATGCCAGCGTCTCCAAAATTCTGCAATATCTCTTGAAAAATATGGAAATGCAAAATTTTGCTGTAAATCGAATCCAAACAATCTAGATGTGCCTATGGCAATATCTGAATACCCCGAGAAATCTCCATAAATTTGAAATGTAAAGAACAGTGCGCCTACAAACAGTGTGCTTCCTGAATAATCCTGATAATTCTCAAATATTATATTTACATATTGCGCACAGGTGTCTGCGATAACTATTTTCTTAAAAAAACCCCAGAGCATTTGTTTACAACCGTTAATGGCTTTTGAATAGTGGAATTGTCGTTTTTTGTAAAATTGAGGCAGTAAATGTGTGGCGCGTTCTATAGGCCCTGCCACCAATTGCGGAAAAAAACTAACAAAAGCCAAAAAAGATATGATGTGCTTGGTTGGTTTTAACTTTTTACGATACACATCAATAGTATAACTTAAGGTTTGAAATGTATAGAAGCTAATCCCTACTGGCAAAATAACATCTAGCGTATTTGGTTTTATATCTTTTCCAAACCAAGAAAATGCACTCACAAAATTATCAACAAAAAAGTTATAGTATTTAAACGTAGTTAAGATTCCTAGGTTAATTAAAATACTAATCCACAGTAATGCTTTACGTTTACTCTTGTTTTTAATCTCTCCTAATTTCACGCCTATTATATAGTCTATTAGAGAGCTAAATATAATTAAGGTTAAAAATCTCCAATCCCACCAACCATAAAACACGTAACTTGCCAAGACCAGTAATGCATTTTGAAACTTTAAATTGTACTTATTAATACTCCAATAGAGTATAAATACCAATGGAAGAAATATTGCAAAGTCTATGGAATTAAAAAGCATTTAATTTACTTTAATTTAGTTTTTAACTTTGCTTTCGCTTTTCTAATCAGTCTTTTTGCGTCCAATATTACAGGATAATTATCGAAGTAAGCGTTACCGCCTTTAAAACTAAATTCTTCCTTTAATTTTGAGGTATTATAAATACCTTCTCTTGATACTGTAGCTTGAATTTGATTTGCCAGAAACGGAAAAAGTTGGTATCGATCTAAAAACAAATTCCTTGCTTCTACTAAAGCTTCAATTCGATGTTTATAATTTTTTGATGTTACTGTTTCTCGCAAAAACTTCTTGATGTGCTTATCTGTGGGGTCTATTTGTATTACAGCTTCTTTTGGGAAATAATCTTCTATACGCTCACAACCAAAGTATAGTGGTATTGTGTAACTTAAAAAACAGTCTGATATTTTCTCGGTCCAATTGTATGGGTTTTTAAAGTTTTCGTAAGCAATTGCATATTTTGCGGTTTTCATAACGTCCCATTTGCTTTCTACTGCTTTTATACCTCTACCACAAATGTCCATAAATGGCAAGTCTATAATAGAGTCTAAGAAATCCATTCTTTTATTATGTTGTATTGATGTACGTTGATTACTAGTAACCCAAGCTATTTTGTTTTCTTTTTGTAAATCACTAGGTTTTAATTTTTTAAAGTAATCGTAGGTTTTATCTAAATGCCATGGTAATACTGGGTGAGATTTTACGAATTTTCCTCTATTACGTATCTGATTATAAATTAGTGCAACTTGTTTGTTTGCGTACTGCCTGTATTTAGAAATTTCGTTTGCTGGCTCTAAACAAATATGTAAAATATTGTTTTTATTAACCTTTACCTTAAAATCATGCTTTGGGTAGTCTAGAATTACCAAAAAGTCACATTCGTCCACGTCTGCCTCTGTAAACTCTATGTCTCCCCAAGTAAAAGACATGTTTGGTGTTTGGCGTTTAATATCTGGATACTTGTAATACCTACATATTTTTACTAACATATCTATTTAGATCAATATTTTAAACCTTTTAATTGTATTCTTTTATGTATGGTGGCTTTCGCTACTGGTTTTCGATGTTTTAAAATATATGGCAAATGGTATATTTGTTGCAATACTATTTTAAAATAACTTTTCAAGTATCTTTTATCTAAAACAGCGTATGTTTTAAAATTATGCCATAAAATTTTTCCTAGTTTCAAAATAGGGTTTGGGTAGTATATAATGTAAAACCTTATCGTGTTTTTAAATTGATGCTCAAACCTAAAATAATTTCTTCCTATTTTTTTTCGCTTTTCTACATTTACTCTATGGTTTACAGCTATTTCTGGTTGGTATATTATATCGTACCCCAGATCTAGAACTTCTATCGCTAATGCAGATTCTTCTCCATAGATGTCTACCCAGGTTGGAAATCCTCTAGTTTTTTTATAAACGCTTTGCCTTACTGCAAAACCGCAACCGACAAAATCGTTAGTCTTGTAAGTTTCTTTACTTTTTAACTCTAACAGGGCTTCTTCGTCTGCGGCGAATATACCCCTTACCTCTTGAAATGCCAGAATAGCTGTATTTCTGTGCTTTCTAAAATGAGATAATATTTCATTTATAAAATTTGGACTTATAGGGTGGGCATCGTCATCCAAACCTATAAGTATATCTCCTTTGGCTTCCTTGTAAAGTTTATGTCTTGCTGGAGAAGCGCTTATGCTTTTAGGTGATATCATCCATTTTACCCAATGAAATTTATCAATTAAGGTCTCTGTGTCTTTACAACCGTCTATAAACACTAATACTTCATGTGTAGAAGCTTCTATTAGTGTTTTAAGTTTATGCAGCGTTATGGTTAAATCTCTAGCTCTATTTTTTGTTACAATAAGAAATGTTATTTTCATTATTTGGAATCTACAATTACTTGTTTGTATAAGCTTTCGATTTTTGAAGCCAAAGTTATACGATTATAATTGTTTTCTATATATGGCACATTGTATTTCTTTGCTTTAATTCTAAGTTCTTGATTTTTTAGAGCTTTTTCTAACAATATTGCAATGTGTGCTACATCTATTGGGTTTTCAATTAAAAATCCGTTTTCATTATTAGATATTACTTCTGCAGACGCTCCCCCTGGATTCGATTGAATTGGAAAGGCACCCATTCCCATGGCTTCCAACAATGTGTTTGGCATCCCATCGGATGTGTTATTCCCAATATGTATAACACTTTTCCCCATTATACGCAATAAATCTTGGTTTGGAACATGTTTCCCCCTTGAATAAATTTTATAATGCAATTGTTTAAAAAACTGAGAGGTTCTTATGTATGTTTCAACGGCTTTATCTGCACTGTATACAACTATTATTTTGTTTTTTAAAAGACCTAATGGCACTAATTCTAAAGCTTTAGCAACCTGTATAGCCTCTCCAACATCATATTGATAGCCTTTAAAAAGTATAATGTCTCTTTTTTCAATTTCTAAAATTAATTTTGGGTCTATGCTTATACCTCCATTACCGGGATAGACGCCTAAAAACGTAGTATCGAATCCTTTTGTCTTGGCTATTTCAAAATCTCTTTTACAATCTGTGATTAAATAATCTACACGATTTAGAAAAACAGCTACCTGAGCATCTGTTATGCCCATATTCTTGGAGTTAAACATGTCACTCCCCCACGAAGAATAGATTAAGGGAATAGTGTTATTTTGCATAATTTTCAATAGAGGTAAACCTACTAAAGTCATTTCAAAACAATGTACTATATCTGGTTGTATGCTATCCAGAACATCTTGAAAGCTACTTTCTAAGTGATTTGTATTTAACTTCTGTATAAAACTGTATAACCTTGGTAACTTATTCTTTACACCTACTCTAAAAGGAAAATCCCATTTTAGTTTCCAACCTTTTATTTGCTTTACCCAAGGAATTTTTGGTGATTCTGGGCCTCCATCTGTAATATCAAACCAAAAAACCTCATAGCCAGAATCCTTCAATTGGTTAACCCATTGAAAAAAGTGGTGGTTGGGTATGGCTACAGTTAAAATTCTCATATTACAGTTTAAAAAGTGGTTTAAATTTAGTGTCTCCTTTTTTAACTACTCTAAAAAGGATATAAAAAAAACGAATTCTAAAACATTTCAACCTCAGATTAAAATTATAACATAACTTTTGTTCTCTTATAAAGTATAAACATATGCGTGCTGCACTAAAATTACGTTCGGCCAATGCTTGTCTAAAAAAACCTAATGTCATTTTTAGGACTGCTAATTTTACTGTTTTTTTTTGAGATAATTTTAATACGGTTTTTTTTGCTTCAATATAAGACGTTAAACCATACGCTACATTTGTATAAAATGAATTGGTAGATGACGCCTCCCCTATGCGATAGAATATTAAATCCTTATTTATTACTGCTATATTTTTTTCTTCTGAAAGTACTCTTGCATACAATTCGTGATCTTCAAGAATATGTAAATCTTCTCGAATCGGCATATACTTTTGTAATGTTGCTTTCTTCCATAAAGGCGCCACCATCATCATAGGAAACGCTCCTATTAGAAAAGCTTCAAAGTTATTATCTGGCTTAGATATATTTGGTGATGGTTCATAAAAGCTCTCTCCCCTAAATTCACCAGTAAAATCTCTTAGTTTACAAACTACTGCATCATTATTTTTGATACGTTTTTTTTTAAGCTGCAAATGCTCTGGATGCATAATATCATCACTATCAAAAAACTGAATATAATCTCCTTTTGCTTTTTTAAATGCATAATTTCTACATGCACTTGGTCCTTTTATGATTTCGATTGGTCTTTCATATAGTTGAAATCGTAAATCGCCTTCTATTAACTCCTTTGTATAATTTACGGTATTATCTGTACTACCATCATCAACAATAATACATTCCCAATTAGTATAGGTCTGCGCTTTAATAGACTGGATAGTTTCCTGTATTAAAGTTTCACGATTGTATATGGGAATAATAATAGAAACCATTAGTTACCTTTGTGTAATATCGATTTGATTAGTAATTTCGACTCTTCAATAGTACTTAAACGGTAATCCAATTTTCGTTTTAATCTCGCATAATCAAAATATAATTTAAAATTATACGCTTTAGCCCCTAAAAAACATTGTCTTACTGCTATTGTTTCATATACTTTCAATAATTGTCGTACGTCTCGTTTATTTATAAAATTAGTAAGAGAACTATTAACCGCATCTCTTAGCCCTATAAATTGTTGAATATCCCTTGATTTCACTTTCTTAGTATAAGAAAACAAGTTTATATAAGCCTCTTTTTGTGCTTCATTTAGAGGAACGTTAAAATAGGATAACATTTTAAAGCGTGACTCACTCGCTTTTGTTCTTTGTTTTTCTTTTTTGGTTATAGATACTTGTCCTTCGTGAATACGATATAAAAATAAAACCTCTTGAATATTATAAAAAACACCATACTTAAGTAATCTCACCCAGAGGTCATAATCTTCTGCTGGTTCTTTAGATGTATCGTAACTTATATTATGTGTTTTTAACACTGAAGCTCTCAACATTGCTGTTGGGTGCCCTATGGCTGAGTCTTTTAGTAGCTCTAATTTAATATCTTCATGGGTTTCTGGTTTAAAAATAACTTGATCCGAATCTATAATTTGAAACACAGAACCGCAAACTACTAATTTAGGATTCGCTTCAAACAATGCAACTTGCTTTTCAAATCGTGTAGGCAAACTTATATCATCACCATCCATTCTAGCAATATACTTGCCTTGTGCTATCGTTAATCCATAATTTAAACTATTGGTGTAACCTGAGTTTTTAGGCTTTTCAATTAGCTTAATTCTTCTATCAGAAAAAGACTTTAGAATCTCCACTGTTTTATCTGTACTGCAATCGTCTATAATAATACATTCAAAATTAGAATAGGTTTGCTTTAAAATACTTTGTACAGCGTCTTTAACATACAACTCGCAATTGTATGTTGGTAGTAAAACCGTTACAAGTGGTAAATTAGCCATAGTTGTAGTTATATCTTTATCCAACTTTTAGGCACAACATCTGTATAATCGTATTGATCTCCATTAAACCAGTGTTCTGGAGCAATTACGATTTTATTAGGATATGTATTTAACCATGCAGACCACCAACTAAAACTACTATTGGCAATTATATTATGTTGGCAATGCGACATTAATTTTAAATCTTCAAATCCTGTTAAAGCATCATTAAAATCTACATAAATGGTTTTGTAATTGGTTTTAAAATTAGTTTTCACCCATTCCATATCATCGGAAAACACGTAATAGGTTGGGTTTTCTATTTTATTTTCAATGTATTGCATTGCGGCTTTATAATAGTCTTCTTTAGACGTGTTGTGAACGTGATGTTTTAAAAAATCGCCTCTTCTAATATGAATAGATATCGCATTTGTAATGCTTATATCCTTGAGCAATGCTTTAGTTTCTGATTTAAACTCAGATGTTATTTTAAAATCTTCTAAAAGACGCTCTCTATACTTTAGAAAATAAGCTTCCGATTGAAAGTATCCATTTAAAAATACATGCTTCGTTTTAATTTCAAAAATCTTAGCATTAAATCGGAATGACGTTTCATTATAAGTAGTAACACGCTTTAACTTATTTTGAATCTTTCTGTACCATTTAGGTTGTTGCTTATGCTTTTTTTCTCTTATATTAAAGTGATGCAAGCCATAAGCGTGTAAATCGTAATTTTTAAATGCACTGGTATCTAGGTATAAATTTTGGTTTTTTTCTAATGCCAATGCTTTAGCTGCTGCATACTGAAACATCTGATTTCCTAATCCTCCTATTAGTTTTACAACTATCAAAATTATTATTTTAGAGTCCAATTTTCCCAAACAAACTCATATTGATATGTTAGCTTATGAGTTTTGGCTAATTCTTTTTGAATACTTTGCATTCTTTGTTTTGCATTTGGGATTATAAAGTCATGGAACTGAATTTGAATATCTGTAAAGCGTGTCAACATATTATTTTCTATTAATGATTCTAAAACATCATATTCTCCTCCTTCGATATTTATTTTTATTAAATCTATATGCTGAATCGAATGCGCTTTGATAAAACTCACTATAGATTTAAGTTTAATTGTCTCTGTTGTTTTTGATTTTATATATACTGAAGACGAATTGTCTGTTAAACTTATTTGCATTTCCGCATCTTTTCCAGCTAAACCATATTGAAATGGCTTTACTTTTTCTGTAAAAGTAAACTTCTCTTTTATTAGTTCATAGAAAGACAATATGGGTTCGAAAATATAAATATTACACTCGTATTTATTGTATATCTCATTTGCAAATTCACCTTTAAATCCTCCTAAATCAAAAACTACAGCATTTTTATTTAATGGATAATCTAATCGTAAAGTATTATCGCCATTTGCTTTAAACCATGGCTGACAGCGTTTAAACTGTAATTCATGCTGCTTCTGTTTTCGAGTCTTTATCTTTAATTTTCTTTTAATTAAATTTAAAATTTTTACTATCATAATTTGAGATGATATTTTAATTTCTTTTTTAAAATATTAAAACTGTACCGAGATGGCTTATTTAATTTTAATCTATTCTCTTTATATAAACTGTAATCCATTTTTTTTAAAATATTTACAATCCAAGGGAAAAACTGCTCGTTATTTAAAACATATACCTTTTCCTCTTTTAGAGCTTTTTTATAGCTTTCATATAAATTATTACTAATAGCTCCTTCTATAATTTTTATAGCTTCCTTTGGTTCGTTTATATCTATTTTTACAGAAATGTCATTCTTTGAATAACATTTAATATTAGGGCATCCATAGTATATTGGTACCGTTTCAGCCAAAATGCAATCAAAATACTTTTCTGTAACCCAGTCTTCACAAAAATCATTCTCAATTGCTATGGAGTATTTGTACTGGGACAACACCTCCCATTTATCATCAAAGTCCATTATTCCTCTACCAAATACATCCAATTGATCTCCAAAATGAGCTTTTAATATTTCGACAAAATTTAATCTTTTTCTATGCCCCTCTGTAAAATTCTTGTTAGAAGTAATTACCGAAATTAATTTATTTTTTTTTGTGGCACTGTTGTCAATTAATTCATCATACGACTTATTTATAAACCAAGGATTTGCATTATGGCTATATATTACGTTTTTATGTTTTATTTCTCTCTGCACTGTAATTATAGCTCCAAATTGTTTTAAGAAAGACTTATAAAAATAAGGACTTGTATTATAACATTCCCCTGGTATAAAAATTACATGTTCTTTGGGACAAGTAATTGTTTCACGTTTTAACTTATAATCGCAATAAATAATCCAGTAATCGCATTCTTTTAAATTATCATCTATTACAAACTTATAATTTCCCCAAACTTGAGAAAAACTTGGAGTTTGCCTAAATAAAGGCCACTCATAATTAAATGTAAGTTTTACTATTTTCAAAATTAGTTTTTAACGTTAAATAAAGCTGTGCTACTTAATATTACACCTCTTTTCTCTTATACTTTTTAGAGTCACTTTTTTTTTAGTACATGACAAAAATGACATAAATCATTAATTTTCAAATAAATAGGTATTAATTTAGTTGTATAAAATACTGGAATTCAGTATATTAAAGTGTTATTCTCACATAATGACTTTAAA
>CANLCJ010000033.1 GCA_947489085.1 uncultured Flavobacteriaceae bacterium | reverse complement strand
AAAAAGAACTAGAATTAAGAATTATAAACAATAAAAAAGTAGCATAAAAAATAGTACCAAATTTATTGGGTAGTCCACAAGAATTTAATGAAATTATTGAAGTAGCCAATGAAATAGGAATAGTTAACGATAGCCATAAGTATATTGATGATATAATTTTTACAATTGGATATGAAAAAAATGTAGGTTTAGCTAAAATTATTGATTTATTTAGAACATCCCCTAAATGGGAAGAATTCACTAAGTTAATGAGCTTTTGGATAAAACAACAAGCTGATTTGATTAGAGAAAATTATCTAATTACTAGATAAAACGTAAGCTAACAATGTATCCTATGAAAAGCACTAGCCTAGTTCTTCAAAGTTAATATTTATTTTTTAATTTATCTCATAATGGTATTTCTGTGGTGTTGGAATGTTGATAATTCCGATAGTATTTATTTTTCGTAAGCCCATAAACTGAGTAAGCGTTCCAAAAACAGGTTCTACGGTACTTTAAATAGTTGAAGAGGATGCTTTCTGATTTACCATTAATACTAAAACTCAAGCGAGTTAGTCTACTGATACTCGAAACCCTGGAACTGTTTCTAGAATGGTTTTACTTTTTTTTGATATAAAATTTATTGTGTTATATTTAAAGCTAGTATTAATTAAAGGAAATGGCAAATGGATTTTTCATATTAAAAGATAGAAGTTGTTTTTTAACAAGGTGGACTGGATATGACGAAATAATTAGAATCGCTATCAAAGAATTACGTGAATTTGAAAACGGAAAAGATTTAGCGGATTGGTTATCTACAATTGTTCCAGAAGAATATATCCATAATGATAAAAATCAATGGGGAACTGGATTTGTAAATCCTGAAACAAATAAAATGTTCATCGGAAAGGAACTTGATATGAGAAGCCTGACTGAAACTAATCAAAGTTTATTTTGGAAAGCTCTAAAAATTGGATATGAAAAATTAAAATTAGAAAAAGAAAAATATTCTTACCTGAACCCTGAGCGTCTAAATGAGCTTGTAAAAAGGTCTGAATTAGTTAAAAGAAATGACAATCCATTAGAACATTCTGATTGGAATGTTTTAGCCGAGGAAGATTTTGAAAAATTAGGTCCTGGATGGAATTGAACTAATGCTAACTAAGAAGCATATGGCGTGCCGATAGGCCAACACTATATGCGATGCTGTCTTTATCCACTTAAAATAAAAAACGATTTTCAAAGCGTACTTATAAGCTTAAAACAGCATGAGATTTTGATAGTATTTGGATGATATTACTCTTCAAAAAGTTCGAACTCAGTCCCTTCACGGTCACAATTTTAATTAAATCGCTTTAAACGAGATGTTTGAAGCGATTTTTTTGTTTATCTTGATTTGTAGTTTTTGTGTAAAGGAAATGTTGTGAGTGAGGTAGTGGTTTGAACTGTTTTAGCCACCTCCTAGTATTTTGAAGAAAAATGGTTCTAATTTGAGGCAGATACAACTTATATTAGGATATAATAGCTCTAAAACTACAGAAATACATACACATGTAGCTATTAGTGGTTTTCAATCTGTAAAAAATCCTTTAGATTTGTGAAACACATACAACATTACTCACTCAAAACGACAAAGAAGCAAAAAAATGACATTAGCAAAGTTATTTATATTAGGACAAGAAATAGAATTACTATGGGCAGACATGAATTATTATCGAGATACAAGAATAAATGGCAAACCTGCTTCAGATACTAACGGAGGTTTAATAACGCTATGTTATGTCACTGATAGGTATTCCGATTTAGTGCTACATTGGATGACAAAAAAGAATGAAGACGAAACTTGGAACGAAGTCGACAAAATGGAGCAAGGAAAAGTTTGTTTTTATGAAAATGGATTTGAATATCCGCCAACCAAAACTTATAAGTTCGAGGACGCACATTTGATTTACTTTAGAGAAGTATTTTTTGCCGAAGGTACACAGCCTATGCAAACTATTTTAACTATTTCGCCTGCTATTCAGAATTATGGAGCTGATTTAGTGAAACTTTGGAATCATAACTGGAAACCTCCGCAAGAATATCAAACGCCTGTATATTCATATGAACAAGAAGAGAAAGATTTTGAAATAAGTATCAAGCACCTTACTAACAAAAGTAGCTTTGTTCCTCTTGGAATTCCTTCATTTAAAGGAATTGCTGAAAATAAACATATTGAATTTGAAATAGAAGTAAAAAAAAATGATATAGACGATTTTGATATAGAAATATTACATAACAGTAGCATTATACAAAACTATCATTCTAGTAAACAGACATTAGATGAAGTTGTTATTACTGCAAAAGGTTCGAGCAATAATTCAGAAACAAATAATGAACAGTCTGTGCAAAAAAACTATCCTGTTGGCAAGTACAATTTTAAATGGGATGGTTTTGATAGTAACGATATTTACGACAGTACAATTTTCACTTCAGGAAAATTAAAAGCACGCATAAAAGCAAGACGTAACGGAAAAGAAAAAAGCGCAGAAAGTAGCGAGTTTACTTTTGAGTACAAAGAAGTAAAATGGGTCGATGTTAAAATTAACAAGAACACCAAGCGTATAGATGTTACACTCCGTGTTAATCTAAAGGACGGAGGAGCAAGAGGAATAGAATGTACAGAACAAATCGTTGCTCCTGACCCAATAATTATAAAAGAGTGTCCTTGGGATAAAATTCCTGAAAAAGACTTGATTTCAGGAAAACCTCCATTAAGGTCAAGAACCAAAAGTTTTGGAGATTTAGAAAAATTAGCTTTAGGAGGCTTGAATTATTATTGGGGTAGAAACAGAAACCATTTTGTTGCCAAAAATGGGACTATAAATGGCGAACTTTATGAAGTTTTTGTAAATGCTGTGAACACCACCGAAAATGCAATGGATGATGTAAGCTTAATATTCAACACTAATAACAAATGGATGCGCTCAGGAAACCCTGGAACTGTGGAAGATCCAATTTCTTTTGTTGGAAATATTATTTCTAGAGAAGCCGTCTGTTATAATGTAGGGTATATCAAATACTCATATGGTTGGGATTTTCAAACTTACGATAAAGAAGATGTATCATATAGAGAAACTGCTGCTCACGAAATAGGACATACAATTCTCAAAGCCTATGGAGGAACATTTTATAGTTATGGACATAAGGGAACAGTAAATACTGTAACTCAATCTGAAAATGATAATGCTATAACCTATCCTGCAAGTGGTGAAATTGATATAATGCCGTATCATAAAAATTGGATTCCTTATAGCGAAAGAAATAGAATGGTTGCATCTGAAGAAGATGTATTAAGTTTAATATGGTTAACTAAAATAAAAATAAAATGAAGATTTTAGTTTTAAGCATTATATTATTTACTATTACTTCGTGTTCAACAAAACCAGCATTTTATAGAGGTTATGTATATTATGAAAATAAACCTTTGAAAAACGTAACTGTAAAAAAAATGTACGATGATGAGTTTTCTACAAAGACTGACTCAAATGGTTACTTTCTATTACAAAAAGAGCCTAATTCCTTACGTTCTTTAATTTTTGAGAAGCAGGGATTTATAACTGACACTATTCCTTCTGTTTGGACTCAAAACGGAGAGAAAGTAAAATATACTTTTTTAAACAAGTATTCTGACACAATAACTTTAAGAAAAATAACGTTGCCTAACTAAGAAGTATATGGCATGCCGATAGGCCAACGCTTTATGTGCTGTTGTCTGATCTTGTTTAAGTAAAAAACAAACGATTTTCAAAGCGTACTTATAAGCTCAAAATATCATGCTTCAAAAATTTCGAAGGCTGTCCCTTTGGGTTGAAATAATGATACACTTCAAAATCATTAGTTATGGAAAACATTCCTCCAAAGCGTACTCAAAAACGACCTATTGTATTCGATAATTGATGAGATTAGAAAACAATATCTAGAAAAATAGAATTTATTTTAATTGTATTGCAATCCTAATTTTGAATGCTGCTATAGTAGGAGGCGATAAAGTATTTTTAATTGGTGTAAACAATTTAAACGCGATTTGTACTGGTACAGCTTTGCTAATAATCTGTTCTTCCTATTGCTTTACCTTTCAACTAAAAACACAAAAAGCTGCATTGAAATCTTTTTAAAAGAAACGAAAAAATTGCTCAACAAAACGTTATGTAGTCTTCTTTGTATAAAAATTTTGAGTTATCGAAAAAGAGATTTATTTATCTAATTCATATTAATTTTTAAAAGCTTGAACAGCTACTACCAAAGTAGAGTGTCACCTTTTTCCAGCTCCCATTTACGTGCCAGACCTGCGTTAACTTCTAAAACATATTTGGCAGGCACTTCAGATGGTAGAGAAGTTTCATCGAAAGGTTTGGCGTTAGTTTTAAAACTAACAATACGCTTATTTGCACCTATATAAATAATGTCTAGAGGTATTTTGGTGTTTTTCATGTAGAAGAAACGTTTGGTTTCGTCCTTAAAAATAAATAACATGCCTTGATTAGGTGTCATGCCATCGCGGTACATGAGCCCTGTTTGCCGCTCGTAATCGGTATCTGAAATTTCGATATCCAAATGTTTTTTAAGAGTATCGCTCGTACTTTTATAAATGGACAATTCGCCTTCTTTTTTAAATGTAATTTTTGTTTGCGAAATAGTAGGTTTAGATGTGTCTTTACAAGCCAATACCGTAAGCATTACACTGCCTAAAACAAAAGAATATAAAAAACGATGCAGCATGGATATTACACCACAGGTGTTTTTGGTTTATATACAAACATAAAATAAAGCCCTATAAGTACAAATGGAATACTAAGCCACTGTCCAGTATTTAGTGCCCATGTTGCTCTGTCGTCTACTTGAGCTTCTTTTACAAACTCTACAAAGAAACGTATGGTCCACAACAGCACTAAAAATAAGCCAAAAAGAAAGCCTGTTTGATCTCTTTTTGGTGTCTTAGCATAAAAATACAAGAGTATTAAAAACACAAAAATATAACAAAACGATTCGTACAATTGTGCGGCATGTCTATAAGGTACAGCTTCTAACAATTCTGGAGTGTTAGCGATTTTATTGTAGGCTTCTTTTACATTTTTTATGCCAGTTAAACGCACTGCTTCGTATTTGTTATAGTAGTCTTGGATAAAGCGCACACCCAAAGGAAAGTCTCCAGAAGTTTTACCAATAATTTCAGAATTAATAAAATTACCAATTCTAATAAAAACAGCTCCAGAGGCTACGGGAATAACAATGCGATCTAATAACCACAGTACCGATTTGTAATTGTATTTGCGTCTGTATAAGTACATACCAAGTATAATGCCTATAGCTGCACCATGGCTGGCAAGACCTTGAAATCCTGTAAACTCGATACCGTTTTTAAAACTAAAGGGTAAAAATATGCTAAAAAAGTCTTCTTTGATAAGCTCGGCTTGGTAAAACAATACGTGCCCAATACGTGCCCCAAACATCGTGGCCAGTACTACATATATAAATAAAGGATCTAAATACTCTAAATTAACTTTTTCTTTAGTGTATATACGTTTTATAATATACCAGCCTAGAATAAAGGCTGTTACCCACATAAGGCTATAGAAGTGTAATTTAAAATTACCAACAATATCTATTCCAGTAAGCGGATTCCAATCTAACTTTAAAGCATGCATGCGTTTTGTTTTACGGCGTAAATATAAATGTTTGTAATCATTTAATTGAGTTGTAATACTTCAACTTCGAAAATTAAATTTGTTTTTGGAGGGATGGCTCTATTGCCAGCTTCTCCATACCCCAAGTGGTAAGGAATAAATAAAGTGGCTTTATCGCCAACACGTAGGTGTTGTAATCCTTCTTTAAAACCAGGAATCATAGCGGCGTTTGGACTTAAATCGGCTAGGATAGGACGGTAAGCGCCAGCGCGTTTTTTTCTTTTATTTACCATTTCTAAGGCTTCAGCTATTTTCAAATCACTAGTCTCTAATAAAGTGCCATCTTCTAAAAATAACGCATAGTGCGTCATTACTTTAGAGGTTTCTTTCAATTCTGGGCCGTTACCAGCTTTAGATATAAAATACTTTAAACCAGAATCTAAAGCAACGGCTTTAAGTTTTTGGGCAGTGTGTTTTGTTTTGCTGTCGGTTTTAAATTGTGCTTTACGAGCCTTTTCTTTTGCAATGCGTTCTTCTTCTATAGCAAAATGATTTTTAAAAACTTCTGGGGCATTAAAAGAATTGGCGTCTCTACCTTTTCTTATAATATTAAGTTGTTTTATGTAAACACTATCTAAAGGCTTATCACGAGCATCGGTTTCTACATTAGATATAGAGTCTTGAATGTTTAGCCCTTCAACCAAAGTACCAAAAACGGTGTAACCGCCATCTAATTGTGGTTTGGCAATTTCGGTAATGTAAAATTGACTTCCATTTGTGTTGGGGCCTGAATTGGCCATAGCCAACATGCCTGGTTTGTCGTGCTTTAATTCTGGATGAGACTCGTTGATAAAACGGTACCCAGGGTTGCCTGCTCCTGTACCTAGTGGGTCGCCTCCTTGAATCATAAAGTTATTGATAACACGATGAAAAATCAAACCATTGTAAAATGGCTTATTGCTGTAAATACTGTCCACAAGGGGATTGGTACCCTCTGCTAATGCAATAAAATTTGCTGAAGTTATAGGGGCACGTTTGTAAAACAATTGTGCAACCATTTTACCTTTATTAGTATCGATTTCTGCATAGATACCATCTTCCAAATCGGCATATTGAGATTTGCAATTAAAGACCAATATGCTTAGGGTTATAGTTGAAATTACTGTAAAAAAACGTGTTGTAAACATTTTATTGGTCTTCTAATTTTGTAATTGTATTAAGAGTAACTTCGCAAATTAAGGAGATGTTCGTGCCTATTTTATTTTCATCGCCATAGTAGCCATACGCTTTATGAGACGGAAATAAAAACGTTACGGTTTCTCCCGTTTTCATAAGTTTAAGACCTTCTCTTAGGCCAGTAAAAAGTTCTTCTTTATCTATAGTATAGTTAATGTTTTTAAAATTATCTACAGGATAAATAAAGTTGCCTTTTAAATCTCTAAGTTTATAAGAGTAGTTAACTACGTCTCCAAAATCGGGCATTTTATTAATACTGTCTGCCGCTTTAGCGTTATAATAATACCAAAACCCTGTATTAGAAGTAAAGTAAGTGTTACTGGTGTCTGTTGCTATTAAAGCTTCTATTTTAGCATACTCTTTGTTGTTCAACTTTTTGTTGCGCTCTACAGATGCATTAATAAAAGATCCTGTTTTTACTGAGACTGGCTTGCGCGCTTCGGGCGTTTTACAGGCTATGCTTGTTACTAGTATAACAGCTATTATTGCTAATTTATTCATCATAGTTTAGAGCATCTTTATAGCTAGGTAATATACTAATAAATTTTTCAATAGTTGGGTTTAAAGCGAAATCGCTTCTCCCTCCAGCTGCATTGTTATGGCCACCACCATTAAAATGTGCTCTCGAAAATTCGTTAACAGAAAAAGCACCTTTAGAGCGAAGCGATATTTTAATAATACCTTCTTGTCGGTCTTCTATAAAAATAGCAGCAAAAATTACATTATCTAAAGATAATGCATAGTTTACAACACCCTCTGTATCTCCTTTTTTATAATCGAAACGTTGTAATTCGTCTTGAGATAAGGTAATATAAGCCGTTCGGTACTCTGGAAGCACTTTTAAGTTGCTAAGGGCACAGCCTAATAATTGTAAACGGTTATAACTATTTGTATCGTAAACAGCATTGTGTATGGCGGTATTATCAGCCCCTTTGTCTATAAGTTCTGCAATAATACGGTGTGTGGTACTTGTTGTAGAACGAAATCTAAACGAGCCTGTATCCGTCATAATACCCAAATATAAACAGGTGGCAATATTAGCATCGATAAGTGCCGTGTCTTCTAGCATAGCTATAAAATTATAAATCATCTGGCAAGTAGAACACATTGTAACATCGCTATACATGTATTCTGCATAGTCATCTGGCGCTTGGTGATGATCTATTAAAATTTTAATAGCCTTGTTTTGTTTTAAAACACCCTCCATAGCACCTGCGCGATGCAAAGCATTAAAATCTAAGGTAAAAATAATATCAGCAGCATCTATAAGAGTGTTGCTGTCGGTAGTTTGTGTATCGTATTTTAATACAGTGTTTTCTCCAGGTACCCATTTTAAAAAATCTGGATAATTATTGGGAGTTATAACTTGTGCTTTATGGTTGTGCTTTATCAAGTAATGGTATAACCCTAGAGTAGAGCCAATAGCATCACCATCTGGATTTTTATGGCAAACAATAACAATGTTTTTAGATGTGCTTAGCAGGGTTTTAATGGCTGCGATGTCTTCTGTCTTCATAAAAACGAAGATACAATTTAAGCTGTATTTTACATTAATAAATATAAGGCAAGTTTACTCCATTTATAAAATACATGAGTATTATTATGCTGTTTATACAATGCGAAAGCCCATTTTTATAGAGTTTTTTTGCGTAAAATAAAGCACATGCGATGTCTTATGAGCAATAGTTCTTATATCTTTTAATAGTAATATGTCCATATTGTAACAGGAAGTAATACCCATAATAAGCTTTAAGCAATTAGACCAAGCGGCTGATGGTATTACAAATTTATCAGGGCTAAAAACACAATTGAAATGCAATAAGAATTGCTAAAAATGCAGGTTTCACTTGGTTTTTAAACGCAATAAGGAAGTACAACAGCGCAATTTGAGTTTAAGATGAAACCAATTTTAATTTAAAACTGTATTTTCGCAAAAAATAAAAATACAAATGGCAACAAACAGAACATTTACAATGCTTAAACCAGATGCGGTTGAAAAAGGGCATATTGGTGCAATATTAGATAAGATAGCGGCTTCAGGTTTTAGAATTGTAGCAATGAAACTTACGCAAATGACTACCACAGATGCTGAAACTTTTTATGCGATACACAAAGAACGTCCGTTTTTTGCTGATTTAGTGGAATATATGACGCGAGGCCCTATTGTAGCTGCAATTTTAGAAAAAGAAAATGCTGTAGCCGATTTTAGAACTTTAATAGGAGCTACAAATCCTGCGGACGCAGCAGAAGGTACTATACGAAAAATGTACGCTGCATCTATTAGCGAAAACGCTGTACATGGAAGCGATAGCGACGAGAATGCGGCAATAGAAGGCGCATTCCATTTTTCTGGTAGAGAACAATTTTAAAGACTACCGTACCATTTTAAAACCTTTGAGTTTCAAAGGTTTTAAAATGGTTTATAAACAAAAAAATCCCAAGACCATGTCTTGGGATTTTTGTTAGAAAAAAGTGAAATAATATATATTAAATTACTTTTACGTTTACCGCGTTTAATCCTTTTCTACCTTCCTGAAGATCGAATTCAACTTCGTCGCCTTCGCGAACTTCGTCAACTAATCCAGAAATGTGAACAAAATGTTCTTTGTTTGAACCTTCTTCGATAATGAATCCGAATCCTTTAGAATCATTAAAGAATTTTACTGTTCCTTTACTCATTGTGATAAATATTATAATTATTATTAGTAACAAAGGTAGTGTGTAAAATCTTTAAAAATCAATTAATTACAATTTATTTTTAATAATTTTTAACTGTTATGCTAAAAGGCTTTAAAACAGAGGGCTAGAAGTATAAAGAGACCTTTAATGCCAAATTTTATGCTAACGTAAGACTAATTTCTTTACAATTTCTTTACCTAAGGCTTCGTTAAGCATGTTTATTATTTTTTGTTTTCCGTAGCTTAATTCTTCTCTTAGCACGCTAGAGCTTAGTTCTACGTAAAGGACATCCCTATCTAATTTTACAGCCGTAGTATAAGTGTTAACACCGTTACCCATAAGGTTGGCCCAGGCTTCTGCAACATTAACCTTGTCTAAACCTTTTTCCAGTTTGTTGGTTTCTACAAACGCTTTAAGAGCGTCTTTAATACTTAAATTTTCGTTATAACGTTTGGGCATATGTTGGGCGCGGGGCGTTTATATAGTTATTACTGTTTGTTTATATAAGTTGCAAGTTTAATCACTTTTATTAGCAAATCAAAGTTTAAAAATTTCATAAGACTGGTGTACGTGTTTAATTGCATTTTCTGTTCTTTCAGCATGCGTATCACTTATAAAGAGTTGTCCAAAGTTTTCACCGTCTACTAACTTTATAATTTGTGTAACGCGCTGCTCATCCAACTTATCGAAAATATCGTCTAAAAGCAAAATGGGGTTTACGCCACTTTGCGCTTTTATAAAATCGAACTGCGCGAGTTTTAAGGCTATTAAAAAGGACTTTTGTTGGCCTTGACTGCCAAATTTTTTAACAGGATAGGTGTCTATATTAAATACCAAATCGTCTTTGTGTATACCTACACTTGTGTGCTGTAAAGCCTTGTCTTTATTTATAGTCTCTTTTAAAAGCGCATTTAGTGTACTAGAAGTCAAGTGGCTTTCGTATACTAAATTTACGGTTTCGTTGCCATTACTTATGGCCTTGTAGCGCGATTTAAAGATAGGAATAAATGTTTCTAAAAAAGCGTCTCGTTTTTTAAAAATAAGCGAACCATACTCCGAAAGTTGTTCGTTATACACCTCGAGCGTGTCTTTATTAAAGGTATGGTTAAGCGCGAAATATTTTAGCAACGCATTGCGCTGTGCCAACACTTTATTGTAATTTATAAGTTGGGTTAAATACGTTTTATCACTTTGAGAGATAACGCTATCAATAAATTTACGTCTTGTACTGCTGCCTTCAACAATTAAATCGCGATCTGCGGGCGATATGATAACCAGTGGTAAAAAGCCAATATGTTCGCTAAACTTTTCATAAGGCTTACCATTGCGCTTAATCATTTTTTTTTGGCCACGCTTTAAGCTCACAACTATGTTTTCTTCCTTGCCCTCTTTTTCATAAGCACCATTTACTACAAAAAAGCCTTCGTTATGTTTTATATTTTGTGTCGCTACAGGATTAAAATAACTTTTACCAAAAGACAAATGGTAAATTGCATCTAAAACGGTAGTCTTACCAACGCCATTATTGCCAACAAAACAATTTATTTTTTCATTAAAATTGAAAGATTGACTCTCAAAATTCTTATAGTTAACTAACGATAGCGATTTTAGAATCATGCAGATACTAACTTAAATAAGGTTTAATTCAAAAATATAGCAAAAAGAAGTGCAAATTATTGAAAAATAACAAATAAATAGCCTTTTAGTTATGAAGAAAAATTATATTTTTGCGCGACGATAATAAATATACTATGGCAACATATAATAAAAGAGGATACAAACCAAAAACTAAGGTAGAGAAAGAAGTAGACATCGAAGAAGGGTCTACAACTGCCGAGGTTTTTAATACTTTAGATGAAACTGCATCTAAAACAGAAGAGTTTGTAGCTAAAAATCAAAAGTATATATTCATAATCATAGGTGTGGTAGCGCTTGTTGTTTTAGGATCTTTAGGATATAAAGAATTTGTATCTAAACCTAAAGCATTAAATGCTATGAACGACATGTTTCAAGCTCAAAAATACTTTAACGATGCCGTAAATGGTGTCGCCAAAGATTCTTTATTTACGCTTGCATTAAATGGGGGAGAAGGTAAATACGGGATGCTAGATATTATCGAGGAATATAGCGGTACACCTGCAGCGAATTTAGCGAACTACTATGCAGGAACAGCGTATTTAAGACTAAAAGATTATAAGAACGCAGTGACCTACCTTACTGATTTTGAAAGTGACGATCAAGTCTTGGCGCCATTAGCAAAAGGAAATATAGGTGATGCTTTTGTACAGTTAAACCAACCAGAAGACGCTTTAGAATATTATGAAAAAGCTATAGCATTAAGAGATAACGGGTATACAACACCAATGTATTTATACAAGGCTGGTGCTTTAGCCTTAGATCAAGGAAATGCAGCTAAGGCTTTAGACTACTTTACGCGTATAAAAGAAGACTATCCAGATTCTAGCGAAGCCGCTTCTATAGATGTGTTTATTGGAAAAGCCCAAACTTTAGCAAGCAAATAATTTCGCATATTTATGGCAACTGCAAATAAAAATTTATCGGTTTACGATAAAGCAACACTCCCAAACGCGAGCAACTTTCGGTTTGGGATTGTTGTTTCAGAATGGAACGACACCATTACAGACGGTTTGTATCAAGGTGCCTACAATGCGCTTGTAGATAATGGTGTAGCCCCAGAACATATTACAAAATGGGACGTTCCAGGCAGTTTTGAGTTGATATACGGTTCTAAAAAAATGCAAGAACAAAATGTAGATGCTGTTATAGCAATTGGTAGTGTTATACAAGGCGAAACCAAGCATTTCGATTTTGTATGCGAAGGTGTAGCACAGGGTATAAAAGACTTGAATATTATAAACGATATACCAGTAATATTTTGTGTACTTACCGATAATACCATGCAGCAAGCTGAAGAGCGTTCTGGAGGAAAACACGGCAATAAAGGCACCGAAGCAGCTATTGCAGCAATTAAAATGGCTGAATTGCGTAAAAACGGGTAACTTTCCTGTTAGATACAAGTTCCGCGATAAGCATTAAATACGTTTTTAGCGAATTACAATCTAAAATATTTTAGGAGTTGTAAAAGCGTCCTGTTTTTGTCAAAAAAAACAGGGAGTACGGTCTGAATTTTTTAAAAATAGCTTTTATCTGTTTTTTTGTGAAAAATAATACGAGCAATGCTTTATAGATTGATCTACAAGAATGAAGAAAGCATTTTTTATTTTTTATAACATTTTGTAAAACAAGCTGCTGACTTGTAGGTTGTTAATCAGAAAAATGAAGTTGCATTTAAATTAAAATAATAAGCATTTAATAAGTATTACAATCGGTATCTTGATGACAGGCATTGGTGTTTTAGTAAAAGCACGTCCCAATCTTAATAGTAGGATACACTAGTATGCCCAAACATAAAAGAACTCAGGTAGATATTGTAGAACTATCTACTTTAATACGAAATAGTTTTATTGGCATTGGTGTAATTCTAGTTTTAGCATGTCATAACCTTACAATGGGTGGGGTTTCCTTATCTATCTCACTTAGCGGTTATATTTATAGTAACATTAAGGGCTTGCCAACGGTGATTAAAGTTCAGAACTTTGATAAAAATAGCACAATCAGCCCTAAGCCAATTTATACTTTGCTTGCGGGTGCATTTTTGTTTTCTATAGGGATTTTTGTGTATGGATATGCATCGCCTAAAGTGCAAGTATCGAAACATACCTTAACATTTTCGGACATGTATGGTGTAGGTATAAATATTTCAGAAATAGATGCTATTACATTTTTACATGAGATCCCAAATTTAAAACGAAGAGTTAATGGCTTTAGTTCTGGATCAATAAAAAAGGGGACACTTCTAACTTGATAACTACGGTAAAACACGATTGCTATTAGAATCGCGATAAGCACCGTTTTTGCTGTTTACCAAGCATAATAATCAAAAGAAAATAGTAAATTATAAAGATAAATTAAAAATGGAAACGCTTTTTAACAGAACTTAGCCATTAGTGAATTAAATGTAAGTGTTTTAACGCTCCAATGCCTGTAAATTGCAGAGGCTATTTTGTTAACAAATTTTAGCACTTCCACTTAAACTATCTCTCGCTTTTTAAGTATTTTTGGAAGTAGTAAAATAAGACATTAGTGTTAGGGCAACGAAAACATAAAACTTTTAATTATAAACCGAGGTTCTCTAAAGCAGTTCAAGATAAAACAGCTCCAAAAAAAGAAGAGAAAGCGTTTGCAACCAAATGGCGACAGCAAACTGGCCACAAAGTGCAGTTAAAAGGAATATTACCTGTTAGAACCCTAATTTTACTTTTGGTATTATTATTGCTTTGCATGTACGTATTAGAAAAAAATTACTTGTAACTTAGAGCTTAAATACTATGGCACGCATTAAATTACCAAAAAACAAAAAGTACAGTTATACGCCGCGTTACTACAACGATAAAGGCGAAGGCAATCCTTTTGAAATAAAACATAAGTTTGATGAATTTAGAAGCACTGTAGGTGCACCAAAAGACCTGAAGTCGCGCTTTAATGCTGCAATAAACGATTATAAGAACAATCAAGACGATGCAGCCAATAAACGTGTTCTCATTATTATAACAGTGCTTGTAATTGTTTTTTTATTTATCATAGGTTTCGACCTATCTATTTTCTTTTCGTAACACATATATGGCAGACATTATACAGCTTTTACCGGATCATGTAGCCAATCAAATTGCTGCTGGAGAAGTTGTACAACGTCCAGCTTCTGTAGTTAAAGAGCTCTTGGAAAATGCAATAGATGCAGGAGCAAACACCATTAAACTTATAATAAAAGACGCAGGTAAAACACTCATACAAGTTATAGATAATGGAAAAGGGATGAGTGTAACAGACGCTCGTTTAAGTTTTGAGCGCCATGCCACTTCCAAAATTAAAAGTGCAGACGATCTTTTTCAGCTCAATACCAAAGGGTTTCGAGGAGAAGCTTTAGCAAGTATCGCGGCTATAGCCCATGTAGAATTAAAAACAAAGCAAGACCAAGATGAGGTTGGTACAGCTATAACCATCGAAGGCAGTAAAATAACAGCTCAAGATGTTACTGTAAGTCCAAAAGGAACTTCGGTGGCCGTTAAAAACTTATTTTTTAATATCCCTGCGCGGCGAAATTTTTTAAAATCGAATACAGTCGAATTAAGACATGTGTTAGATGAATTTCACCGTGTTGCATTAGCGCATCCCACATTACATTTCTCATTGTATAACAATGGGAGCGAAACTTTTAATTTGCCTGTAAGCAATTATAGGCAACGTATAGTTAATATTTTTGGTGTAAAAACAAACGAAAAGCTAGTTCCAGTAGATGAAGACACAGAGGTCTTAAAAATCTCCGGTTTTGTTGGCAAGCCAGAATTTGCTAAAAAAACACGAGGCGAACAGTATTTTTTTGTGAATAACAGATTTATAAAAAGCGCTTATCTAAATCATGCTATTTTATCGGCATTCGAAGGTTTATTAAAAACAGGAACACATCCCAGTTACTTTTTAAATCTGGAGGTAGATCCGCAAACTATAGACATAAACATACACCCTACAAAAACAGAAATAAAGTTTGACGACGAGCATACCTTGTATGCTATTTTACGCTCGGCAACAAAACACAGCCTAGGGCAGTTTAACATTGCTCCTGTGTTAGATTTTGAGAGGGATGCAACGCTAGATACGCCTTATACACAGCAACAAAAAACTTCGGAGATGCCTAAAATTGAGGTAGACCGTAGTTTTAATCCGTTTGAGGCAGATAGCGGTACCAGTTCTAAAGCAGTATCCAGTACGCCTAAACATACTAAAACGTATAACAAACCATCAACAGAACATTGGGAAAGTTTATATGTAGGTTTAGAATCTAAAGGCACCAGAAGTACAAAACCTGCAACAGATTTTAGTGCACTTACTTTTGAGAGTGAAGAACATACAGGCGCTTTATTCGAAGAGAAAGACGCTATAGAAACCTCTAGTACCACCTACCAGCTACACAATAAATATGTTATTAGTGCCATAAAATCTGGAATGTTGGTTATAGATCAACACCGCGCACACCAACGTATTTTATACGAAGACTTTTTAAGAGATATTACGGTAAAAGAAGGGGTGAGCCAACAATTATTATTTCCGTTAGAGCTGCATTTTTCGCCACAGGAACTAGAAATCGTAAAACAATTACAAGAAGATTTAGAACACACAGGATTTGTGTTTTCTAAATATACAGAAGCTTCTTTAGAAATTACAGGTGTACCAGTAATGGTGCCAGAAAGTGAAATTTCAATTATTTTAGAACAATTAGTGAGCGATGTACAAAACGAAGTTCCAGATGCTAATTTTAGCGCCACAGATTTATTAGCTAAGTCTATGGCAAAAAGTCTAGCAATAAAAACAGGACAATCACTACAAAAAGATGAGCAGGAACATATTGTAAATAAACTATTTGCCTGTAAAGAACCCAATGTGTCTCCAACACATAAACCTACTTTTATAACAGTAGGTACAGAAGAATTGGATAGAAAATTTATTTAAACTATGATGCGTATTACAGATACAGTAAAACATTTAATTATTATAAATGTAGTTATGTTTATAGGAACATTAGCTATAAGCAATGGTGTTTTTTACGATTGGTTTGCTATGCATTTTCCGAGGCATGAAGGTTTCCGTTTGTGGCAAATTTTCACCCATATGTTTATGCATGGGGGCGCAGACATTAACAATTTAAGCATTTCTCATTTATTATTTAATATGTTCGCTTTATGGATGTTCGGGTCTTCAGTAGAACAGATCTTAGGAGCAAAACGCTTTATTTTTATTTATATATCAGCAGGATTAGGTGCTGTAGCTTTACAAGTAGGCTACCATTATTACGATTTTTACACGACTTACGAGACCATAAAAGACTTAAATATTGATGGAGAATTACTAGATAAAATTATATCTATTAATGCTAGAGATGGGCTTTACATAAAAGGTGAAGTATTAGGAGAACAGCTGTTCCCGTTATTAGAAACGTATGGCATAGATGCATCTGTTGTAGATAAAACCGTTTTTAAAACCTTATTCGATTTAAACCTTATAGCAAGAAGTACAATGGTTGGGGCTTCGGGTTGTATTATGGGGATAATGGCAGCCTTTGGTATGATGAATCCTAATGCAGAATTAATGATGATTTTTTTACCCATACCAATAAAAGCCAAGTATTTTATTCCAGGAATAATCTTGATAGACTTAGTATCTGGAATTTCAGGGCATTCGTTTTTTAGCCCAAGCAATACAGCTCACTTTGCGCACGTAGGTGGCGCTTTAACAGGAGCCGCTATCATGTGGTACTGGAAAAAAACGCAGTTTAATAGAAACCGTTGGAACTAATGGCAACGCTAAACCAAGACATAAAAGAAAAACTATCTCGATTAAATATACTCGAGAAGCTTATTGTTGTTAATGTAGGTGTGTTTTTAGTGGGGTTATTGTTTTCTCCATTACTAAAATGGCTGGAATTGCCTAGTGTTTTTAGCAGTTATCTCTATAAGCCATGGACGGTACTAACATACGCTTTTGTACACTACAGTTTAATACACATGGCATTAAATATGCTGTGGTTGTATTTTATAGCACGAATGTTTCTCAACCTGTTTTCGCCTAAAATGGCGTTAAATATTTATTTTCTAGGGGCCATTTCTGGAGGTCTTTTTTACCTTTTATTTTACAGTTTTTTACCAAAAAGCGTGTTGGGCGCTCCTTTAGTTGGGGCCTCCGCTTCTATACGCGCGTTGCTTATATTTCTATGTGCTTATATGCCAAAACAGGACGTACGCATATTTACTTTCAATATAAAATTGTGGTATATTGGTGTAGCACTAGTTGCTATAGACGTTTTAGGCTTGTTGGGCACAAATGGCGGCGGTAATCTGGCACACCTTGGCGGTGTTGCTTTAGGGTACTTGTATGCTATGCAATTAAACAACGGCAAAGATATAGGTAAAGGATTCGAGAAATTTATGGATGGTTTTTTAAACTTATTTAAGGTTAAAACCAAAAGCCCACTTAAAACTGTACATAAAAATAAAAGTAAAGTAGGCGGGTATGCCAAAGCTGATTTCGACCAGTTTAGCAACCAAAAAAAGATAGATATTATCTTAGATAAGATAAGTAAAAGCGGTTACGATAGCTTAACAGCAGAAGAAAAAGATTTTCTATTTAGGGCAGGAAAGTAATGAGAAAACTAAAATTCTTTGATAAAATACTCTGGTTAGTCAATAGAATGTTAGCCGTTATAGTGTTGCTATCCTATAGTCTTCCTTTTTTACCTCCAAAAACATTCGCCATCCTATCTGTTTTAAGCTTGGGAGTAGCACTGCTTATTCTTGTAAATGTATTTTTTGTTGTTTACTGGGCGGTTAAGTTAAAAAAGCAATTTTTATTATCTCTGGTAGTATTAGTAATAGGATATCTTTCCTTTGGGTCTCTATATAAATTCGATGCACCAACAAACGTAAAAGCTTCTAACGCTATAAATGTAATGAGCTATAATGTGCGCCTATTCAATTTGTACAACTGGTTGCCCGCTGCCAATGTAGAAACACATATTACAGATTTTATAACAACGGCATCTCCAGATATTTTAAGTTTACAGGAATACCACCCACATAAAAATGTGGATCTTTCGCTTTTTAAATATAAATATGAAAAACTATCTGGAAAAACCACAAAATATGGGCAAGCCATTTTTTCCAAGTTTCCCATTATAAATTCAGGATCTATAGCATTTCCCAACACTTCTAATAATGCCATTTTTGTCGATCTTGTAATGCATAAGGATACCGTACGCGTGTACAACATACATTTAGAATCCTTACGTATAGATCCTAAATTAGAAGCGCTAAGCAAAGAAGGCTCAGAACGTGTGTTTAAGCGTGTGGGTAATACGTTTAAAATGCAACAATCTCAAACAGAATTATTTTTAGAGCATAAAGCAAAATGCCCTTATAAAATGATAGTTTGTGGCGATTTTAATAATACGGCTTTCTCTTATGTTTACAGAAAAATTAAAGGCAATTTAAACGATGCTTTCGAAGCGGCAGGCACTGGATTTGGGCCAACCTACAATTTTAGATTTTTTCCAGTGCGTATAGATTTTATACTTGCCGACACAGATTTTAACGTTAACAACTTTAATACCTATAGCGTGGAACATTCAGACCATTACCCGGTTATGGCTACTTTGGCTTTAGAAAATTAAATGTACAAAGAAGATGAAACTATATCCAAATTTCTTATTATTTTGGATATAAATCTTAAATCATTCCATGTTATAAAAATAGTTCTTTAGATAAAACTATTTAATTGTTGATGATTTCTTTAAGAATACGTAAATAGACCTACATGAAATTAATATGAATAAATATAAATGGAATTAATCTTTAGTGTTTGCCTAATAATGGGAGGGATACCTATTACCTATCTCACTCATAAAATAATTAAAAAGAATAAAGATCAAATCAGCGGTACAATTTGGAAAAATATCAATATACATATTGTTGGACCCTTGGCTACATATGTTATCAGTACAATTATTCTCTTATTAATTTTATCTCCCGGTAAATTAGGAGTAAAGTTTAAAAATTATAAGAGAGAATATTCATTTAAAATAAAATATTCAGTACAAAATGAAAGCAAGGGTTTAACAGGTAAATTGTACTTGAATAAGAATTATGAAAATAATTTTCATTTTAGAGGAAAATATCACGATAATAATTTGAATTTTGAAAATAAAAAATGGAATTCAGAAGGTTTTATAATAAATGATTATTATTACTATTTCCCCATAGAAATACCGTCTATAAATAAAAAGATTTTTGCTTTTGGACAGAATAGGGCAGAAGATATTTTAGAACTAAAGTTGTTTTTCTTACAAGATACTGAAGGAGACCAAAATTACTATTCAGGTTATATATATTTAAAACGACAATATCCGTGGATTTACTTACTTATTTTTATATCGGTTCCTTTAATCTTATTGTATTTGTTAAGTAAGATAGATCGTATAACTGGAAGTGTTATTTCATTAAATAGGATTTTTGGAGAAACAGTCACTGCTAAGATAAGTGGTGGTACAGTAGTTTATTTAGTTGGATCAATTTTATTGTATGTAACATTTTATGGATTACCAAAACTAGAGAAGAATATTGAAAGTATAAATAATATAGAAGGAAAGTATTATTTTGACTTGTATCACAAAAAATTTGGATCAAATATTCAGTATAATGGCAAAGCTACAATTTTTAGTAAAAGAGGAGTCATTAAAGCTAAGGGTAGGATGACATGTCTTTGGCTTACGGAAAATGGGAGATATAATACATATCTAGAAACAAGGCCTGATTTGAAAAAAATGAAGAATCATAATAACTACAATGCTGAAATAAATTGGTCTAGTGTCGTAATGAATTCATTTGATGATTACTCCTTAATTCTATATAAATTTGATGATCTTCACTACACAAATTTGGGAATCTTATTTTGTTATCATTTTGATTCTAATGAAGAATCAAAAACATGGAGGTTTTATGACGTTACTAATCAAAATACAAATGTTGATTATATTAATTCTGGCTTTTTGAAAGTTTTCAAAAATTTTCCTGTGAATGTTGAAGACAAATGTTTTGACATGATAAATAAATATAATAGATAAGATAACAATACAACTTTAATATGAAAAAACTAAGTGCCTTTATACTATCGCTTTTCAGTCTAACCATATTTTCTCAGTCTTTAGAATTGCAACAAACCAGAGCTGTATACAAACATTTAAATGCCCCTGTAAGCAGTTATGTTTTCGATATCGATACCTCCAAAATTAAGGCCTTGGGGTATAAATCTTTAGACAGCTTAAACTTGTATGGCAACACAAAGCCCACTACAATAGGGCGTGTTATACCAAATGTAAAAGGCAAGTTTTATAATTTTGAATACGATGGTATTTTTATACTACAAACGCCTTCGAATGCCGATTTGGAAACTCTAAACACCAATCCGCAACAAAATTTAGAGTTATATTATACCATTAGAGCGCTGGAAATTTTAAAACGCCGTTATGGTACTTTATATGCCAAGTTAATTCAGGATGTGCTGTACCCTTCAATGGAGCTTGCAAATACCACCCATTTAAACAACTGGGTAAATGTGTTTTCTAAAATTGTGATTAGCTTTAATACCGTATCTAACGATGTGGCGATATCGGGCACGTATTTGGACACAGCGCCTACAAGCATAACTATTGGTAATAGAGACGGCTTTTTGTATGAGAATATAGCCGTAGTTTCTATACATCCAGAACTCATAAAAGGTACAGATCCATATAAAGGGGCGTATCCGATCTACAAGCTTGGTACACCAGAAGAAAATTATATGCAGTTTTTAAAAGAAGGCCTCTTACATGCTGTAGCACACGAGTTAATACATAGGTACATTGATATTAACAATACTAAGAAAGGTTCTATTTACAATTACATTGCTTTTGGAAATGGCAGAGCAAACCCTTACAGGTCGAATTACGATAAAAATCTTTATAACTTGGAAGAGGCCATGCTTAACCAAACTTTAGACGTTTATTTTAGAACCCATGGTGGTTTAAGTGCAGCACTTTTAGAGTATTACTACAAGGTACAAACGGACAATTTAAACGCGATTCCTAATTTAGAGGCGTATAAAGCAACTTTGCTGCAATACTCGGGGCTAAATCCCGATTTGTCGTTTAAATGGTAATGGCCTATTTTAAAAGTCTAAAACAATGCCTATACTGGGTATAATTTGGCTGTTATCTGTTTCAATTTCAGAAAGACTTTGCGGATTTTGTATGCGGCCGTTAGCATCTCTAGCCAACCCGAATTGCGGTGGTTGCGGGTTGTTTTGGCTTAACACATTTTGGGCTTCTATAAAAAGATCGAAAGAAAAGGATTTAAAATTCCACTTTTTGTCTACCCTGAGATCTAACTGACTAAATACGGCCAGTTTTTCTTCTCCCAATCGGGAATAATCCAATACAATTTCTGGATAATTAGCAAGCGTGGCTTCTTGGTTTACAGGCACAAAAGGTGTTCTGCCTGCAAAACGGTAGCGGGTACTTATCTCCCAATTATTAGGTAATTTATAGCCTCCCGCAAAAGAGACTAGGTGACGACTATCCCAAACCGAAGGTGAAAATACACGTCTATCGAAACCTGTAAATTCGCTAAAAAAATAGGTGTATGCAAAAATAGCGTAGATGTTAGAGCTTAGTTTTTGTTGAAATTGCAATTCGGCACCATAGCTACGTCCGCGCCCCACACTCTCTATGTCTTCGCTGCCCAAAACTTCGAACCCAGCGCCTTGATTGGCTAAAGAAACACGATCTAATACAGACACAGGGTAATCGTCGTAACGCTTAAAAAAGCCTTCTAAAGAAATGTTGGAGGAGGGCGAAAAATAATGCTGCAACCCTAAAACGTAATGGTCGCTTTTAGTGTAATTTACATCGGCATTTACTAGTGTGTTTGCGTTATCTCTAAAACCTAAAATAGTATAGGGAGGCAACCTAAAATAACGCCCTACAGAGGCATTGAGTTTCCAGTTTTCCTTAAACTCGTAAGACAGTGAGAGTCTGGGCGAAAAGGTAGAGAGTAGGTTATCTTTAGTTGTAAACGTATCATCATCCAACCGAAACCCCAAAGAAACGTCTAATTTAGCGTTAAAAAAAGAGCGTGTGGCATTGGCAAATACACCGTATTTTATAAAATCAATTTCAGTATTAAACGCACTATCATCCAGAAGGTTTAGGGTGTTGTTTTCGTAAAACGCGTACTGTAAATTGCTGCCTGTTTTTAATTTCCAATCGCCCATAAATTTAGTGAGTTCGTAACGTAATTTGGTTTCACTTTCTATAGCATCATTGTTAAAAATAACACCTATCTCATTTTCAGGATCGTTAAAACGTGTAAATCTGTTATCTAAGGTGTTGTTACTTAAAGTGGTTTGCATAAAACCAGAAGCATCTTTAAACCTATGATTCCACGTTATACCCACAGCATTTGTACGTTGGTCTATAAAGGGGGCTTGGTCTAACTGGGCTTGCTGTTCTGCATCGAACGTATCGGGAGCTTCTACAGAGAAATCGTCTATAGAGCCAATACCTATAAGACTAAGGGTGTTGTAGGCATCAATTTTATGGTGCAATTTATATTGGTAATCCCAATAATTAGGTCGAAAAGGTAAGCCTATGGCTTCGAACAAAAATTGCAAATAGCTACGGCGCACAGAGGCTATAAATGTGGTTTTGGCCTTGTCTTTCTCTTTTTTAAATAGAGGGCCTTCTAAGGTTAATGCAGCTTCACTAGCGCTTACTCTAAAATTACCCGAAAACGCTCTGGCATTACCAGTACGTTGTTTAAACTGTAAGACGCCAGATAGCGGATTGTCGTATTGCGCTCCAAAAGCCGAGGTAGAAAGGGTAACATCGCTAATAAAAGAGACGTTTACCAAACCAACAGGGCCGCCAGCGCTGCCTTGAGTACTAAAATGGTTAATGTTGGGTACTTCTACACCATCTAAATAGTATACGGTTTCGTTAGGAGCGCCGCCTCTAATAATTAAATCGTTTCGAAACCCACCAATAGAAGGTGAGACACCAGGAAGTGTTTGCGCTACTTGTACTACATCGTTATTACTACCTGGGTAAGTTGCAATTTCTGCCGCAGAGAGTGTTTGTGTAGATAAGGGCGTTTCTTTAGAGCGGCTAATTTTATCTTTAGTTGTTATTACAACTTCATCTAAATTTTCAGAAGAGGTTTCTAGCGTAAAATTGTAAGCAATGTTTCCTTTAGATTTTACTAAAATATTATAAGTGGTTTGTGTTTTATAGCCTAGAAAACGTACTATTAAGTTATAAGATCCTGGTGTAACATTTGTAATTCTATAACTACCATCACTATCTGTTTGTGCGCCTTTGGTAGTGCGCTCTAAAAATACAGAAGCGCCTAGAATGGGCACTTTTTTTTCGTCGGTAACAACTCCAAAAACAGTGCCTGTAGTTTGGGCAGAAAGACAGCAATAACAAAATGTAAAAAACAATAGTAGTGTGAATTTCATTTTTGTTTAATTATAAAAGTTATTTGTTAAACAAAAATAAGAGGTTTATCTTGCACTCGCAAAAAATAAGATCACTTAGACTTAAATAGTGTTTAAATAGCAGTTAGTCTACTGGTATTTAGATGCAATGTTTGCAATTGCCGATTTACAAAAAAACTAATGTTTATTGAGGACAATAGCCGGATTTTATAAGGCTGAAAGTAGCACTGTTTAAAAGCTTTTACAAAGCCTTGGTACAAGTGAAATTACGATCAGTACTCGTTTAAAACTATGAATTACTTTATTTATATATTACTAACACTACATACTATGGGTTCTCCTAATATTTTTGACTTTACATCCACATCGAACATTACAAACTGGCGTGTTGTGGACGATGTTGTAATGGGAGGTAAATCTTCTGGACATTTTAAACTGGATGCAAACGGGCATGGTGTTTTTTACGGCGATGTGTCTCTTGCTAATAACGGCGGTTTCTCTTCTGTGCAATACAGTTTAGAAACGTTATATACCAAATCTTTTACCAACGTTGTATTAAACCTTAAAGGCGACGGTAAGGCTTACCAATTTAGAGTAAAAGCCAATGCAGAGGACAAGCATTCTTATATAGCTCAATTTGAGACCACAGGTACTTGGCAAAAGATTTCTATACCTTTAAAAACCATGTATCCTACGTTTAGAGGCCGTAAATTAGAGCAACCTAATTTTTTTGAAGGGCAAATAGAACAGATTGCATTTTTAGTAGGAAATAAAAGGGCAGAGGCGTTTCAGCTTTTAATAGATAGCATTACATTAGAGTAGCTAACAACGAGATAGAAGTACCGTAATTTTTTGAAATTTACATAAGGGAACAATCTACAGCGTCTGACAGGATGTGTATAACCAAACCAATGCCTAATATTCGTGATTTTTTCGGAATACAAAAAAAGATGTAAAACAAAATGGCGTAGAAGGAATGTAGGGGATGAAACCCAATACTACAGCGGTTAGGATCGAAAATTGGTGTTGCTAAAAGGTGATCTAGGTCGATTAGCATGCCTGCTAACATGGTTAGATACGCTATTTTCCATTGGTTTCGAAAAAACAGAATAGCAACTAGAAGTGGCAGTATAAAATGGCAGCCGTAATGGGCAAAGGTTTGAAACATTAGCAGGGCTGTAGGTGTTGGGCTTCCAAATAATTAAGTGCATTAGGCCCTTCGTTAAATAGCAAATCTAAAATACTTAGATTGGGAATAAAACCATGTTTGGCACTAAAAACTTGTGTATAGGCTTGCAAATTAAAGTCTGTGTTTTTTTTAGCATCTACTAAGCATCTAAAGTCTGTGGCGGTACTGCTGGTTTTTTCGTAAATAGTAGTTTTAGAGGTAGAAACGTCGAGTTGTAAGCAATCGCAAATAACACCAAAACACTTTAAATTAAAATCGAGTAAACCTTCAACCTGTTCGAAAAATAGAGGCTTTAACTCATCTTCATAAAACTCAAAAAAAGGGGAGGTTTTATAAGCAGATTCTAAAGACTTCCAATGCTGTAGTTGCCATTTTTCACCTTTAAATACAGTAACTTCTGCGTAAGGTTTTCTGTTTTTTTGAGAATACACTACAGGCACATTTAATTGCAAAAGGCCGTTTGCACCATAAATATAAGCGCGATTACGGTAAGTTTGCTTCACAAAATTATCAGCCACTTCGAACACAACAGCATTGCTTTTAGCTATAGCCACAAAATGGGCTACAGTTGGAAAATAGGTGGGGTGAATTAAAACAGCCAAAACCTTATACTATTTCGAGACTAAGCTTTTTTACGCTTGCGCCATTGGTTATAGCCAATCCATAGGCCTAATAAAATTAAAACAGGAATCAAGTACGAAGTTGCTTTACCCTTGCCATGTACTGTGGTAAAAAAGCGCTCCCATCTTGGTTTTGCACCGTTCCAGCTCATCCAGATTAATATGGGTTTTCCCAATACGTGATTGTAAGGTACTAAGCCCCAAGCTCTGGCATCTATGGAATTATGGCGATTGTCTCCCATCATCCAATAATAATCCTGTTTAAAAGTATATGAGTTGGCTACTTCGCCGTTAATTAAAATTTGATTTCCGTTTACGCTTACAGTATTGCCTTCGTATTCGCTTATAGCACGTTTATATAAGGGTAAAACCTCTAAGTTTAGAGCTATAGTAGCCCCTGCTTTAGGCAGGTATAATGGGCCAAAGAAATCAACATTCCAAGGGTACTCGGGGGTGTGTGGAAAAATATTAGGATCGAATTCTCCTTTTTTACCCACTACTCGGGTAACTTTAGATACACTTGGGTGGTTTTTAAATTGATTGGCTGCAAATTGTGTTGCTGCTGGAAGTGTTATTTTTTGTGTTTTATAACTAACGTATATGCCGTCTGTTATGTCGTAGCGCTCTTTTAAATAGCCTACAATGTCTCCATCTAAGGTTCTATTAGGTTTTAAGTCTACTTCGTAGCTAAACTGAAGTTTTGCACGGTCTGGCAAATCGTTTTTCTTACCATTAATGTAAACGTAACCGTTGCGCACCTCTAAACTGTCTCCTGGTAGGCCTACACAGCGCTTTACCAAGTTGGTTTTTTTATCTATGGGTTTGTAGTAATTACGCTTGGGGTGAAAGTCGTTCATATCCAAAAGCGTATCTGCGGGTTGGTTAAAAACGACAATTTCATTGCGTTTAATGTTTTCGAATCCTGGCAGGCGTAAATAAGGCAATTGTAATTTATTTAACCAAGAGGTTTTGCGTTTTTCAAAATTATCATCAAAAAGATACGATTTTACTTTTAAGCCAGGAATAGTATCGTGTACCATTGGCGCAGCAACAGTGGTCATAGGAACTCTTGCACCGTAATGAAACTTGCTTACAAAAAGAAAATCGCCAACTAAAAGAGATTTCTCTAAAGACGAAGAGGGTATCGTAAAAGGTTGTATAAAATAAGTGTGTACAATTGTAGCAGCAACAATGGCAAAAAGCACAGAACTTGTCCACTCTCCAGAAGACGACTTTGGTTGCAAAGCTCTATCTTTAATGTGTTTTACATCTGCAACGTAGTTAAGATAATAGTTGTAAAACCCTAGACTTATTACGGCCAGAAAAGTATCTAAATATGTGTTTTTACCAAAGCTTCGTGCAGTTTCTACCCAAACTACAATAAACATAATGACGTTAACAACTGGTAAAAACAGCAAGATAACCCACCATACAGGCCGGTTAATAATCTTCATTAATACAACGGCATTATATACGGGCACAAAAGCTTGCCACGCTTTTTTATCAGCTTTAACGTAAAGTTTCCAAGTGCCTAAACCGTGTATTACTTGAATTATTAATAGGAATATAAACCACTGCGTCCAAGTCATAATTTTTAAAGTTTTAAAGTCGTGTTAGTAGCACTAAAGCGTACCGTGTTACTTGATTTTGTGAGATTAACTAATGTTTAACACATCGTTCATTGTAAAAACCCCTGTTTTATCTGCCAACCATTCTGCGGCTATAACAGCACCTAAAGCAAAGCCTTGCCTGTTGTGTGCTACGTGTTCAATATTAATAGTATCTACCTCACTAGCATAGTTTACGCTATGGGTTCCGGGAACATCTTCTATACGCTTTGCAACAATAGGAATGGTTTGGTCTGCACTATCATCTAACTGCCATTTGGCATAGTTCGCGTTGTTTTCGATAACGCCTTCGGCTAGAGAAATGGCTGTGCCACTAGGAGCATCTAACTTTTTAGTATGATGAATTTCTTCCATAGTAACATTGTATTGCTTTAAGTTACTCATCATCTTTGCCAATACCTTATTTAATTCGAAAAAGATATTTACGCCTAAACTAAAGTTAGAGGCGTATATAAAAGCACCTTTTTTCTCTTCGCATAGTGCTAGAGCATCGTTATAGTTATCTAACCAACCTGTAGTTCCTGAAACTACAGGAACATTATTGTTTAAGCAATTTGAAATGTTATTAAAGGCAGCAGATGGCAAACTAAAATCTATAGCAACATCGGCTTTGGTAATATCGTAATCAACATCGTTCTTATCTATGGTAAGAACAACATTGTGGCCACGACTTATGGCAATTTGTTCTATGGTTTTTCCCATTCTGCCGTATCCTAGTAATGCTATATTCATTGGTGTAATCTTATGTTTATTTTCGTGAAGTACTATTTTTGATGTAATATATGCTATAGTTAGGCACTATTACATTTAAAATTTTAAATTTAAAGTTAAGCCTAAATCGGTAGTGTTTCTATCGAAGCTATTTAGTTTAAAATGCGGTGCTAAGGTAAGGTTTTCATCAATATTATACTGCAATAAATGCGCATCTACATTTGCATCTATAATATTAAGCACGTATATGCCAGCTGTAACTAGCAGTGCAACTTCAGAATTTCTTCTAAACAAGCGCTGTGCTCTTACCAAACCATCGTCTGAAACTCTGGGTTCTTCTAAAAGATTGCCTTCGGCGTCGAAGAAAAATTCATCGTTAGAAAAGCCTGCAAGCCTGTTTTTAAAAGCATCTCTAAACCTGTTGTGTTCTCTGTTGTTTGTAATAAAGAAGTAAATACCAGTACCCAAGGCACCGTAAACAATAGGTATTTTCCAATATTTTTTATTGTAAGCTTGCCCTAAACCAGGAACAACGGCCGAGAGGAATGTTGCTTTGGCAGGTCTTAAAGGGTCGTAAATTACTTTTCTTTTAACACGACGTGTTTTTTTTTCAACCTTAAGGGTAACAGGTAAGCTATCCTTAGGCGTTTTATTTTTTTGAGAAAAGCAGGAAAAGCAACAAAAAGTAGCGAATACTAGCGCTATTAGATAATTATTCAGCACGCTGTACTAATTTTTTAATACGGTTAAAATCTTCTTCAGAATGAAAAGGAATAATAATCTTGCCTTTTCCGTTTTTAGATACTTTAACGTCTATTTTATGGCCAAAGTATTCAGAAAAATCTTTTATACCTTTTTTAACATGAGCAGGAGTGGTGGACTCAGCATTTGTTTTTGTGTCGCTTTCGGTTGCGTTTGTAGTATTGTATTGCCTTACCAATTCCTCTGTATTTCTAACAGATAATTTTTCGGTAAGTACAGCCTCGTAAATTTCAAGCTGAGTTGCTTGGTCTTCTACAGTAACTAAAGCACGGCCATGCCCCATGGAAATAAAACCATCGCGCATCCCTGTTTGTATTATAGGGTCGAGTTTAAGTAAACGTAAATAATTGGTAATTGTAGATCGTTTTTTGCCCACACGCTCACTCATCTGTTCTTGGGTAAGGTTAATTTCGTCTATTAAACGTTGGTAAGATAGCGCAATTTCTATAGGATCTAAATCTTGGCGTTGAATGTTTTCAACCAATGCCATTTCTAAAGACTCTTGGTCGTTAGCAATTCTTATATAAGCAGGTATGGTTTCTAAACCTACAAGTTTAGAAGCGCGGTAACGGCGCTCTCCAGAAACCAATTGGTATTTGTTAAACTCTAACTTTCTAACAGTTATGGGCTGTATAATACCAAGCTCTCTAATGGAAGAGGCGAGTTCTTGCAAAGACTCTTCGCTAAAATTTGTACGGGGCTGAAAAGGGTTAACTTCTATAGACGTAATATCTAATTCTACAATGCTACCAATAACCTTATCGGCGCCTTCGTCTTGAATGGATTGTATATCGTTACTGGGGTCTTTTAAAAGTGCAGATAAACCTCTACCTAAAGCTTGTTTCTTAGTTGCCTTCGCCATATTTTAGGTGTTTTTTGTTATAATTTCTTCAGCTAAACTTAAATAATTACTAGCGCCTTTACTTGCCGCGTCGTAATTTATAATACTTTCCCCGTAACTTGGAGCTTCACTTAAACGTACGTTTCTTTGAATTATGGTTTTAAATACCATATCGTTAAAGTGTTTCTGTACTTCTTCTACAACTTGGTTCGATAAACGAAGTCTGGCATCGTACATGGTTAGTAGTAGCCCTTCGTAATCTAAAGTTGGATTGTGTACCTTTTGCACACTTTTAATGGTGTTTAAAAGCTTACCCAAACCTTCTAACGCAAAATATTCGCATTGTATAGGTATTAAAACAGAATCTGCAGCCGTAAGTGCATTCAAGGTTAATAAGCCTAGAGATGGTGCGCAGTCTATAAGTATATAATCGTAATCGTTTTTAAGGTCTTGCAATACCTTTTTTAACATGTACTCACGTTCGTCTTTATCTACCAACTCAATTTCGATAGCCACAAGATCTATATGTGCAGGAATAATATCTAAATTTGGTGTATCGGTTTTTAAAATGGCTTCCTTAGCAGTATTAGTGTGTTCTAAAAGTTGGTAGGTACCAATTTCCACACTATCTACATCTATACCAAGCCCAGAGGTAGCGTTCGCTTGTGGGTCGGCATCGATAAGCAATACTTTTTTTTCTAAAACACCTAAAGATGCTGCAAGGTTTACCGAGGTTGTCGTTTTACCTACACCACCTTTTTGATTAGCAATAGCAATGATTTTCCCCATTGATTGATTTGGTTTTATATTCCGTAAAAATACAATTATTTATGAGGAATAAAAACCGAACTTGTTAACAGTAATTAAAATGAATTTACAATGCTTAAACCTATATACTACACAAAAAATTAACAGTTATTTGTGAGGAAATAACAGGCTATAATTAGACATTTGAAGTCGCACATATTTTGATGCTCCAACCACATGTACGGTAGAAAACTAACCAGTTTTAAATTAAAAATAGTAGCATGAAATTTTTAGACACAATAGCTTTAAAATGCACTTTAATAGCAGGGTTAATACTAAGTAATATGACGATATACGCACAAATTGAGCCTACAGCTTCTGTAGAAGGAATAACCGAATACAGGTTGAAGAATGGTTTAAAGGTGCTGTTGTTTCCAGATAATTCGTCGCAATCTATAACAGTAAACATTACTTATAGAGTAGGGTCTAAGCACGAAGGTGCAGGAGAGAAAGGGATGGCACATTTGTTAGAACACATGGTGTTTAAAGGCACACCTAACCATCCAGATATCCCCAAAGAGCTTACCGCACACGGCACCAGACCCAACGGCTCAACGTATTACGATAGAACAAATTATTACGAAACGTTTAGCGCTACAGACGAAAATTTAAAATGGGCACTGGATTTAGAGGCCGATAGAATGCTTAATTCGTTTATAGCTAAAAAGGATTTAGATTCTGAGTTTTCTGTGGTGCGTAACGAATTTGAAAGTGGAGAAAACGATCCAGAAACTGTATTGCGCTCTAAAGTTATTAATACTGCTTTTTTGTGGCACAATTACGGAAATGCAACTATTGGTAACCGATCTGATATTGAACGTGTGCCTATAGAAAAACTACAAGCATTTTATAAAAAGTATTACCGACCCGATAATGCGGTTTTAATGGTTACGGGCAAAATTGACGTTGAAAAAACTCTGGCACTTATTGTAGAACGGTTTGAGGCTTTAAAAAATCCAGAAGGTGCCATTAAAGATATTCCGACAGTAGAACCACCGCAAGAAGGCGAACGTCGTGTACTGCTGCAACGTATTGGAGATCTGCAAATCGTGCAAGGGTTGTACCATATTCCAGCAGGTTCTCACGAAGATTACGCGGCAATGAGCGTAGCAGAACAAATATTAACTAATAAGCCGTCTGGGCGCTTGTATAAAGCTTTAGTGGATGGAAAAAAAGCGGCTCAAGTGTACTCTTACGCGCCATTTACAAAAGAACCCTCGTTTTTACTAATCAATGTAAATGTACCTTCAGATAAAAGTTTAGAAGAGGCAGAAACCACAATGCTAACACTTTTAGATGGACTTAAAGACAACCCTGTTACCGACGAGGAGGTAAAGCGTGCTAAAGCAAATTTGTTGAAGTATTACGACGAAATCAACAGAAACTCATCTTATTTAGGGCGTTATATGAGCGAATTTATAGGGGCTGGAGATTGGCGATTGTCTTTTATACATCGGGACAGAATAGAACAGATGACGGCAGCAAAAGTTAATGCAGCTATAACGCGCTATTTGTTACCAACAAATCGTACTGTGGGCGTATTTAAACCAACGGTGCAACCCCCAAAGACGGCAATTGTGGCACATACTGAAAATCTAGAAGAACTTGTTGCGGCTTACAAAGGTAAAGCGGGCTACGATGCAGGAGAAGTTTTCGATGTATCGTATTCCAACATTCAAAATACCCTTGAAACGGGGCGTTTAGATGGTATTCCTGTAGATTATGGATTTATTAAAAAAAACAACAGAGGAAAAACAATAACGCTTAATTGGGTTATTAGAAATGGTACTGCAAACGATTTTATGCATAAAGGTACTGTGGCAGGTTACACGGCACGACTTTTAGATAAAGGTACAACGTCTAAAACAAGAACAGACTTAAAAGATGCGCTGAGTGCTATAAAATCTTCGGTAAATTTTTCTGGTACAAGTGGGCGTATTACTGTTAGCATTACCACAACAGAACCACATTTAAATGCGGCATTAGCGTTAATGGAAGATATGTTAAAACATCCGAAATTTAGTGCGGAGGAACTCGAAAAATTGAAAACGGAGGATTTGGCTTATTTGGAGCAAAATAAAACCCAACCTCAATTTTTAGCTACAAAACGATTGGGGATATTAAATCAAAATTACGAAAAGGGACATCCTTTTTATGTTGGTACTTTAGAAGAAGATATAGAGGCTATTAAAGCAGTAAGTATAGCAGAAGTAAGTGCTTATTATGATACATTTTACGGCATTTCCGACAGTGCAACCTTAGTCGCTATAGGCAATATTAATACCGAAGCCCTAAAACGCTATTTTAAAACGTCTTTTAAAGCGTTTAGAGTAAATAAACCTCATACTGCTTTTACAAAGATTTATAAAACTAATACATCCGTAAACCAAAGTATTATTACTCCAGAAAAAAAGAATGCCATAACAATAGGGATTCTACCTTTTAAAAGTGATATTGAAAGTAAAGACTACGCTGCATTACAAATTGCAGGGGCTATTTTTGGTGGCGGATTTTTAAATTCTAGAATTACAGAGCGCTTACGCCAAAAAGAGGGCTTAAGCTATGGTGCAGGAGGAAATATACGTGTTTCTAAAGATCCTAAAAACCCGAGTTCTAGTATTCTGGTGTATGCGATTTATGCGCCAGATAACCTTGCTAAAATAGAGCTAGGATTTAAAGAAGAAATAGCTCGTTTTATAAAAGACGGTATTACAAAAGAAGAGTTGGATATTGCAGTAAAAGGTTGGGTGCAAAGCGAAGGCTTGTCCAGAGCAAAGGATAATGAACTTGCCAGAACCATTAATAATAACCTTTACTACGGTAGAGATATGCTGTTCCACAAGGCCATAGAAACACAAATAAAAACACTAACTGTGGGAAGTGTTAACAAGGCTATAAAAACCTATTTTAAGCCTTTTGATGCTTGGACGGTAGTAAATGCGGGAGATTTTGACAATTAAAAATAAGCCATTGTTTTTTAGATACACCATAAAAATCTAAATATTGGTTTACAGTTAAAAGCAAGTAGGTTGCAGTAATAGCGGCTAATATTAAAATAAGATGTACATTTGCCCGAATTATAAAAGTAAGCAGCACTAATGCATTTACTTTGCAAAAACAATATATGTCGTTCGAACCTTTAGGTCTATCTGCACCCCTATTAAAAGCAGTGCAAAAGCAAGGCTATACCACCCCAAGTCCCATACAACAAAAAGCAATACCAGCCATTTTAGAAGGTAATGATGTATTGGCTTCTGCGCAAACAGGTACAGGGAAAACAGCAAGTTTTACCTTGCCTTTGCTTCATTTTTTATCAGAAAACACAAATTCGAAATTCAAATCTATTCGTGCTTTAATTTTAACGCCTACGCGCGAGTTAGCTGCTCAGGTTTATGCAAACGTAAAAGCTTATAGCGAATTTTTAAACCTTAAAAGTGCAGTAATATTTGGTGGTGTAAATCAAAAACCACAAGCAGCTACAATCCGTAATGGTGTGGATGTTTTGGTAGCCACCCCTGGGCGGTTATTAGACCTGCAAAACCAAGGCCTATTGTCTTTAAAACATATCGAGTTTTTTATTTTAGACGAAGCGGATCGTATGTTAGATATGGGGTTTCTTAGAGATATAGAACGTGTTATCAAACTTATGCCAAGCAAACGCCAAAACCTTATGTTTTCGGCCACATACTCTAAAAGTATAAAAACACTTGCTAAAAGCTTTTTAAATGCACCTGTACAAATAGAAGTTACGCCAGAGAATACAACTGTAGAAGCGATAAACCAAAGTGTTTACCGCGTGGCTAAAGGCTTAAAAACAGGACTTATTATAAAATTAATTTCCGAAGGAAATTGGAAACAGGTTTTGGTGTTTACCAGAACAAAACACGGTGCCAACAGGCTTTGCGAAAAAATGGTAAAAGCAGGCATAACAGCAGCAGCCATTCATGGTAATAAAAGTCAAGGCGCTCGGGTAAGGGCTTTGTCTGGTTTTAAAAACGGAACTGTTCGTGTGCTTGTAGCAACAGATATTGCGGCACGTGGTTTAGATATTCCATTACTGCCTCACGTTATTAATTACGAATTGCCTAATGTATCAGAAGATTACGTGCACAGAATAGGGCGCACAGGTAGAGCAGGTGCTAAAGGAGAGGCTTTATCTTTGGTTTGTGCAGAAGAGACTTCGTATTTAACAGCGATAGAGAAGTTAATAGATATGAAATTGCCAGTGTCTATTATTGAAGGTTTCGAGCCAGACCCTAATGCATCTACAGCGCCAATTAAGCAAGGGCAAGGTAGGCAAAGAAAACCAAGACAAGGCAATGCATCTAACTCTTCTAGAAATTCTGGTAGAAACAGTAGCAAAAAATCGAATGCTAGTAGACGTAGGTAATTGGTTTTAAATTAATGTGTGTTAAAGTAGCAGCAGTAGTTGCTTCTTTTACGCGTTTAATGCGAGCAGCTTTTCTAAAATATGAATTGCTGTGTCGCTAATTTTAGAGCCAGGGCCAAAAACAGCAGCAGCGCCAGCATCTTTTAAAAACGAGTAATCTTTTTTAGGAATAACACCACCCACAATTACCATAATATCGCTGCGGTTTTGGCTTTCTAATGCCTTTACAACTTGGGGAATAAGAGTTTTATGGCCTGCAACTTGAGACGAAATCCCTAGTACATCTACATCTTTCTCTAAAGCAAGTCTTGTAACTTCTTTAGGTGTAAGAAATAGAGGTGCCATTTCTACCTTAAATCCAATATCGGTATAAGCAGTAGCAATAACTTTAGCACCGCGATCATGACCGTCTTGGCCTATTTTAGAGACAAGTATTTTTGGAGGTCTTCCAGTTTCTGCAATTAGACGCTCTACCAAGGCTTTGGCTTTATTAAAAGCGGAATTATTGTCTTTAAGTGTTGTTTTGTAAACACCAGATGCCAAGGCTACAGGTGCTTCATGCCTGCCAAATACCTGCTCTAAAGCATTACTAATTTCACCTAAAGTGGCTCTAACTCGAGCAGCATTTATAGTAAGTTGCAGTAAATTTGTAGGAGCTGCATTGGTCTTGTAAGCATTTGATTTAAGTGTTTCTGCGGCTTTAGTAAGTTTGGCAAGCGCCTCTTTTACCTTTGCATTATTTCTTTGTGCTTTAACCGTTTTTAAGCGTTTTATTTGTTCTAGTCTTACAGCTTCAGTATCAATTTCTAAAGTTGAGATGAGGTGGGCTTTCTCTGCGTTAAATGCATTAACCCCCACAATAATATCTTCACCAGCGTCTATTTTAGCTTGTTTTTTAGCGGCTGCAGCTTCTATTTTAGCTTTTGGTTTCCCAGTAGCTATGGCTTTAGTCATACCACCTAAACGTTCTATATCTTGCAGAAGTTGCCAAGATTTTTGAATAAGATCGTGTGTTAATTTTTCAACATAAAAACTACCACCCCAGGGGTCTATAGTTTTTGTTATTTGGGTTTCTTTTAAAATATAAAGTTGCGTATTTCTCGCTATGCGTGCCGAGGCGTCTGTTGGTAGTGCCATAGCCTCATCTAAAGCATTAGTGTGGAGGCTTTGCGTACCGCCAAAAACAGCAGCCATAGCCTCTACAGTTGTTCTGGCAATATTGGTGTGTGGGTCTTGCGCAGTTAAACTCCAGCCAGAAGTTTGGCAATGCGCACGCAGGGCTAAAGATTTTGGGTTTTCAGGTTGAAATTGCTTTACAATTTTTGCCCAAAGTACTCTGGCGGCTCGTAGCTTTGCAATCTCCATAAAATGATTCATACCTATGCCCCAAAAAAAGGATAGTCTGGGGGCTAAAGTATCTACTGGTATGCCTGCGTTTATGCCTGTTCTTAAATATTCTAAACCATCTGCTAGTGTGTAAGCAAGTTCAATATCGCAGGACGCTCCCGCTTCAAGCATGTGATACCCAGAAATACTAATACCATTAAATTTAGGCATGTATGTGCTGGTATATTTTAAAATATCTGCAACAATAGCCATAGAGGGTGCTGGTGGATAAATGTATGTGTTGCGCACCATAAATTCCTTTAGAATATCGTTTTGTATGGTGCCTGCTAGTGCGCTTACAGGAATATCTTGAGCTTCTGCAGCAACTATATAAAACGCTAAAATGGGTAAAATAGCACCATTCATCGTCATAGATACAGATATGCTGTCTAAAGGAATACCGCTAAACAAGGCGATCATATCTTCTACAGTGTCTATGGCTACACCAGCTTTTCCAACATCTCCAATAACACGCTCGTGGTCGCTATCGTAACCACGATGCGTAGCCAGATCGAACGCTACAGAGAGTGCGTTTTGTCCAGCAGCTAAATTGCGTTTGTAAAAAGTATTGCTTTCTGCAGCTGTACTAAAACCAGCGTACTGCCTAATAGTCCAAGGTTTTTGAGTGTACATTGTGCTGTAAGGCCCTCTTAAATAGGGAGGAATACCAGCAGCAAAATCAAGATGTTTTGCTGTTTCAATAGCTTTAGCGGTGTAATGCGATTGTATAGAAATACCTTCTGCTGTATCAACAGATTTAGGGGCTTCTTGTTTTTGAAGCCCCGTTGTATCTAATTTGATGTTTTGAAGGTTTTTACGCATAGTGCAATGCTATTGTGCTTAATTTAAAAATTACAGTTTTACTCTTCTTTAGTTGCGGTTTCTGGTGCCTTAGGTTCTATGTCTAACAAGTTTGCGTAATAAAACTCTAAAGCAATGTAAGCTGCCAAATATTTATCTCTTACAGCGCTACTGTAATTCGATTGTACTGCTGGCGCAAAGAATTTAAGGCTCATGCTATTGGTTTGTAGTAGCGCATTCATTGTGGTTTTTAAATCTTTGTTGGTAAGGTTGTTGGCAATACAATTTACTGTAGCGCCTTCGTAATTTAACGATTTAGAAGCCCATAAATCTGTTTTAGACTTTAACACCTTGGCAATAGCCAATGCGTGTGGCGATGCTATTTCAGCAAATTTGGCGCGTTTGTAGGTAACGTCTCTTATAAATTGCGAATAGGCTCGTGTTACATTGGGGTTTTCTTTGCCGTAATATTTCGTTATATCGTCTTCAAACGCAAAAATCGCTTCACTAAGGAGCTTTACGTCAAAGTTTTCGCAGTTTACTACAATACCTTTTTCTGCATATTTATACTCAGACAAGGTTTTTTCTTTTGGTTTCTGGTTACAACTAAATAAAGTGGCTACCATTACAATTACTGCGATACGGTTACATTTAATTCTCATAATAAATTACTCTTTTTTTAATCGTTCTTTTTCTAAATTTTGGGTTAATCGTTTTTCTATTATAGGTGGAATAAGTGTTTTTCGTTTTTCTTTTTTTAAAAACGGATACTTTTCAATGCTGTCTTTTAAGCGTTCATTAGGGTTAGTAAAGGCGTTACAACCTACTATTGTTTTCTCTTTGGTATTAAACAATTGTTCTTCTTTAGTTGCACTTTCTTTTAATTTACGTTGTACAGTACCTTCTTTTAACTGTTTTAAAAAACCGCCACTAAGTTCTATATTTTTAAATAAATTTAAAGTGCTTTCTGCCAATTGGGTGGTTAACGTTTCTATATAATAACTGCCGTCTGTGGGGTTGTGTACGGCGTCGAAATAGCCTTCGTGTTTTAAAAGCAATAATTGATTTCTAGCTAAGCGTTTAGCAGAAGCATCCTGCGTTTTAAAAGTGGCATTGTGTGGTGTATTGCTAATGGTATCTGCGCCGCCCAATACAGCACTCATACATTCTGTAGTGCTACGTATACTATTGGTGTAAGCATCGTAAATTGTTTTATTTCGTTTTGTAGGTAAAGCAAAAATATGACATCTGTAGGGGGTAGAATAGTGTTTTGTAATGCTATTAAAGAGCAACCTCAAAGCTTTAAGTTTGGCTATTTCGAAAAAATAATTAGAGCCTATAGAAACATTAAATACAACAGTTATAGGTGTTGTAACAGCGTCTTTAAATGCATTTTCAAAATGGTTGAAGTATTCGTTAGCATGCCCCATGGTGTAAGCTAATTGTTGCACAATAGTTGCACCTGCATTTTCGTAAAGAGAAACATTTATGTGAAAAGCTTGTGTTTGCGTTACAAAAGTGCTGAAATTTAAAAAGTCTGCCTTTAAGTTGGCATACCAATTTCCTGTTTTTGCTAAATTACCGATAATGTCTGTCGTACAATAGGTGTTGGCCAGTTCTATTTGAGTTTTGTTTGCAACAACATGCTGTAGCGCTACATTAAAATCGAAGTAAACAGTAATGGCAGTGGTATCTATACCGTTAAGGACATCTTTATATGCAATACCAGTAGTTTTAATACAGAATTTAATGCTGTTTGCACCAGCATTTATAGCTTTTAGTGCTTCTGCATTGGCTTTTGCTACATCTAAAACCTCAATGGTATCGCATATATTAAAATTGGCATTGGTTGAAATGGCACTTAGAGGTACAGCTTTAACGGTATCTTTATGGTAAAAAGGTTTTATTGAAATCCCTTCGCTACTGATCCATGATAATGTATCGTTATAATCTAAACCTTTTAGATGAAATTGTATGTGTTGTTTCCAAGCCTTGGCAGAGACTGGAGTAAATTCTTCAAAGTTTAACTCATTCATTACCATCGGTTTTTATACTGTCTTTATATTCAATGATAAAAATGTCTTCATTATCTTTTTTCATATAATACTCTTCGCGAGCAAACTTCTCTAAGCCTTGTTCAGAGCTTAAAATTTTAAGTGCTTTTCTGTCCTTTTCAATTTCTTTGCTGTAATAGGCTTTTTCAGATTCTAAATCTTCAATATCGTTAGAGAGTTCTTTGTGTATAAACCAGGAATTGCTATCGAAAAAAAACATCCATACCACAAATACAACCAAAATAATAACGTAAATGTTTTTAAATGGTTTCAGGTAATTGTATTTTAAGTTTACGTTTTTCATTTATAGCTTTTCATTAATTATAGACCGTACAATGTCTATAGCAACCGTATTGTATGTGTTGTTTGGTATAATTATATCGGCATAAGTTTTAGTTGGTTCTATAAATTGATTGTGCATGGGCTTTAAAGTGTTTTGGTATCTGGAAAGTACCTCGTTTAAATCCCTGCCGCGTTCTGCAATATCTCGTTTTAGTCGTCTCATTAAACGCTCATCACTATCGGCATGCACAAAAATTTTAATATCGAACAAGTTACGCAATTCTGGGTGCGTAAATATTAAAATGCCTTCAACTAACATTACTTTTCTAGGAAGTGTGTGTATGGTGTCTCCAGTTCTGTTATGATTTACAAACGAATATACAGGCTGTTCTACGGGCTTGTTTGCTTTTAATGTGTTTAAATGTGCTATAAGTAATTTAAAGTCGATGCTTTTGGGGTGGTCAAAATTTATGGAAGTACGTTCTTCGTAGGATAAATGCGATGTGTCTTGGTAATAGGAGTCTTGAGAAATCACACCAATTTCTCCTTCTGGAAACGCTCCTAAGAGTTGTTGTACTACAGTTGTTTTTCCGCAACCAGTGCCGCCTGCTATTCCTATAATTAACATTTTGATATTAAATTAAGCCAAAAACAAAGTTACTAAATGTTAATACATGTATTTAGGGTTCTTGCTGTTTTTTGGGTGTTCGGGGTTTCAAAATAATTGTATTTAATAGAATAGGTTACAGCTCTAAATTTTTTTTCTAAAAAAGAACGATAAACTAATTAAAAAAATTATATTTGCATCCCGTTAGAGATAACCTATCGGGGTGTAGCGTAGCCCGGTTATCGCGCCGCGTTTGGGACGCGGAGGTCGCAGGTTCGAATCCTGCCACCCCGACATTAATCTAAAAAAGCTTGATAATTTTTATTATCGAGCTTTTTTGTTTTAAAATTGTTTTTTGGATTGAGTCTCACTAAATTTTGATGTACTACCTACCTTTACCATGTGTTTTTGTTTAAATCGCTTTAAACGAGATATTTGAAGGAATTTTTTTTGCCTTGATTTGTGTTTTTAGTTTTAACGAGCATGTTATGAGTGGATTGATGGTTTGAAATTTTCATCTATTTGCAATTGATTGTTATTTTCCATGCAAGCGTTTTTAGATCATAGTTCTAGTAAAACACATGAAATTACATGTATGTAATTGTAAATCATTTGTAGGTTGTAAAAAAACATTAGATTTATAGTACGAATAATATGCACCGATGCATGTTATTCAATTGTTGCCAATAAGCATAAAAATGACAATAGACATTAAAGAACTTCCTAGAATTGGAAAAATTCGAGAACTTTTAAAGAAAAAACAATCTTTATTGTTTGTTCTGGATGAGGAGAAATTAACCAGAAATTACATTTTAGAGTTACAGAAAGAATTCCCTAATTATGTCGTAACTCAAATTGGATGGTTGAATAAGCTAATTATTAGTAAAAGCATATCAACCAAAACAGTTTTTGAAAATATAATACTATTTCATAAATGTATAGAATTATTCGACAGAACAGCTCATTCTCTTATGGATTTAATGGCTAAAACATTTGGCATAAACCTTAGTAATTCTAAGGAAATCCATGAATTAAAAACGAAAAGAAGTGAAAATCAAAGAGGGAAAATAAATAGTGAATGGAGGTATCATTTTCACGGAAAAGGTTGCTCATTTACAAACACTAATACTGAACAAATTTTAGATATTCAAATTAATAATGGTATTGAATTTGGAGAATTGGACAACTTTTACTTGATGAAATTTATTCAGACAACAGATTCTCTAAAAGAAGCAAGTCTAATATTAGATAATAAACCCGAAAATATGAGAAAAGTAATTGAAACATTATGGAGTTCTAACTATCTGATAGAATTACCTAATGGAATAAATAACGGATTAATATTAAATCGGAATAAAAAGCCAGTTACCAACTAAGCAACATATAGCGTGCCTGTGCTAACGCTATATGTGCTGTTGTATTTATCCACTTAAATAAAAAACGATTTTCAAAGCGTGCTTATAAGCTTTAACAGCATGAGATTTTGATAATGTTTGGAAGATATCATGTTTCAAAACGTTCTAACACTGTCTCTTTGAAGTCACAATTTTATTTAAATCGCTTCAAACGATATGTTTGAAGCGTTTTTTTGTTTTACCTTGATTTGTAGTTTTTGTGTAAAGGTCGTGTTGTGAGTGAGGTAGTGGTTTGAACTGTTTTAGCCACCTCTTGGTGTTTTGCAGGAAAGTGGCACTAATTTGAGATAGATACAACTTCTATTAGGATATAATAGCTCGAAAACTACAGAAATACACACATGTAGCTATTAGTAGTTTTGAATCTGTAGAAAATCCTTTAGATTTGTGAAACACATACATGAGATATATGTGCAATTGCACATATATCTATGTTGTGTGCAATTTGACAAACTAACTACAAAAAAACAGAATATGACAGCAGAAGAATTACAAAACAAGTCTAAAGAAGAAGTAATGAACTTTATTAGAAAAAGATTAAGCTTTGATGAAGGAATATCAAGTTCAATGAGATATTTAGAATCTGAACAAGTTGACAAACAGCACAAAAGATTTGATATGTCTGGCTACGAATCTAAAACAGGTCAATGTACTGTTTGGAACACCTATGTATTGAATGAGTTTGCTGATTTAGGAATTTATGATTACACCTCTTATCTATTTCTTGACTTTTACAAAGGAATGCCAACACTCTATTTAAAATATTTTCACGAAAACAAAAATTTAGAATTTGACGAATGGGGAGGATATGGAACAACGGAAATAATTTATAAGATTTTTGAATTGACCATTTTTTCAGACAAAGGACAACGCAAGAGAATATAGTGCTTATGAAAGAAAACGACAGATTTAATATATACAATTTGAATGGAGAACGTATTTCTTACGGGAATATGACTGACTCTGAAAGATTTTCTCTTTACAATAGTAATGACGGAATTTATATTGCTTATGGGATTTTTAACAGCAATGAAAATTTCTCAATCTATGATTTGAATGGAAAACGCATATCATACGGAATTATGAATGGTACAAGAGATTTTAATATTTACAATTTAGAAACAGAGCGAATTTCTTATGGAAGTCGTGAATAAAAACTGCACACAACACCGTATATAATTTATTGCTAGTTCTAGCCTACTTACGAAAATCCTTGCGGATTTTCTATTCGGTTTGTATTTGCTAAATTAGGTACTTAAAGAACGCAACTAATTTTATACTAGACCGTTGTACTTCATCCCCAAACTCAAAAAAATAATGAGTCGAAAAAAATGGACATCTGAAAAAATATTCACTCGACTGTTGAATAATAAAACTCAACAAACCTTTTGGGACAATATATCTGAATTAAGGAAAAGACCGAATAAAGAAGTCTATAATAAAGCATTTAAACTTGCTAAATCTGAAAGTGAAAAAGAAAAAATCATCGGAATTTATGTATTAGCTCAATTAGGTTTTGACCCAAGATATCAACAGGACAAAACAGTAGATTTATACTTTAAATTATTAGAAAATGAGAAATCACCTAAAGTTATATCGGCAATTTTATCCTCAATAAGTCATAATAACGAGAATTTAAATACGAAACAGATTTCAAAATTAATAGAATTCAAAACTCACAAGTTTGTGAATGTTAGGTTTGAATTAGCGCTTGCACTTTCTTGTTTAGAAAATGAAGATGCAATAAAAACTTTAATTGAATTGTCTAATGACAAAGATTCTGACACTAGAAATTGGGCAACTTTTGGAATTGGAACACAACTTGAAAACGATTCGAAAGAAATCAGAACTGCTTTGTGGGATAGAGTTAAAGACAAAGATAAAATTACACGATTTGAAGCTATTTCAGGATTAGCAAAGAGGAAAGACAAAAAAATAAAAGACATTTTAAAAATCGAACTTGGAAGAATTGACGAAAATGGCTTGCTGATTTTAGAATCTATTGAATTATTCAATGATAAAGATTTCATACCATTATTAGAAAAGAAAATTATTGAGAATAAAAAATTAAAAAGAGTTAACGAAGATTGGCTTTCAGAAACATTAAATAAATTGAATAAAAAATAAAAACGAACGCACAACAGGTTGTATAGTTCATTTGCACCCTTCGGGAAGTAAACGCATCATACAAGAGACGTTAGGCTTTATTAAAAATATGAAACATACATTAATAATATTCTTGTTTACCTCGTTATTATCTTGCTCTAATTTTTCAAAAAAGTATGAAGTACTCATATTTAATAATGATTTAAAATGGACTACCCAATAAATTTGGTACTATTTTTTATGCTACTTTTTTATTGTTTATAATTCTTAATTCTAGTTC